>CADADV010000007.1:16744-104683 GCA_902786815.1 uncultured Eubacteriales bacterium | reverse complement strand
GCAGCCGAAAGTCTTTGCGATGAGCTGGCGCTGCAGCCGGTCCGGATAGATCCGGAATTCGTATGCTCGATCCATGATAGATACCCCTTTTGAGAACATGTGTTCTGATCTCTATGGGTATCATACCACAGAAGCAGCGGAACGTCTACAGTCGGATTCGTTTTTTCTGCTCTTCTTTATCTTTTCTTCATGCAACTGTTGCAGATTCATCCCGCCGCTTAAGAAGCGGGGGTTTTCTCTGCTGTTTTATGATAAAAAAACGGCGCAGCGGATGTTCGCTGCGCCGCATGTCTCAATCGTATTCTCCGTACTCGCATCCGATATGTCCCGCGGACACCTCATCCACCAGGAAGAGTGTGCCCCGGGATTTTTCATATAGAGAAATGGTGCCGGTGCCGGTGCCGCCGTTCCAGAGGCGGTTGTGCCGTTTCGTTCCGTCCGGCGCCTCGTAGTTGATCAGCAGCATGTCCTTCTTGTGGCAGGTGATGTTCGCGTCCATGACGGCCCGGGTGGTCTCCTGACGGACATGCCAGAAGACATCATCGTCTGTTTCGTGGAAGTCGAACTGCGTTCTGGTGAGAGTCCAGAACTTGGAGAAGTTGAACTCGTAAGGAATACCTTCGTACCAGAAGGCGGACAGCAGCTTGCGTTTCAGCGGAACAAAATAGATCTTCGGGCAGCCGCCGCCGATATCGAAAGCGCTGTCTGTGAGGACCTCATCCGTCAGGTTGCTCTTTAGGTCGTTGGAAGAGAGCCATACCCACGGGCTGGTGAAATTCCTGCCCCAGTTTTTGTCCGCGTAGCCGTAGCAGGTGTCCGGGGTGATGATGTATTCCTCATCGTTGTACCAGACGCTGCCTGTGTAGCCGGTCTTCATGCCTTCCACGTGCCAGTACATTTCAAAGGCCTTCAGGAAACGCAGCAGGTGGCTGGTGCCGTACCCAACATTGAAGGCAGTCTGCTTTTCAATCAGCAGTTCCCAGCGCAGGGAGCCGCTGCCGCACATCCATTCGGGGTGTGCTTTGGCTTCTTCCGGCGTGATATCGACACGGCCTTTGAGTACAGTGTCGGAAGCGTAGCAGTCCCCTGCTGAGACGGAGTAAGGCGCTTTCCCCCGCAGCCTTACGTCCTTCCACGGGAAGAACCGGTGCAGCTGGGTGCCGTCCTCGCCCCATGTGCCGGCCTTGACCATCAGATAGGAGGGCCGTTTGCCGCGTTTGCGGTTTTCCGGGAGCTGTCCCAGAACAGGTTTCTCCCAGCCGAGAGCCGGGTTGCATACGAAGAATTCAATGAAGAAAGCCCGCTCTTCGCCGGTTTTCGCGTTCCGGCCGGTGAAGGAATGCCACCACCAGTCGTACCCTTTCCGGCGCAAAGGCCCCGTCAGCATGAATTCGTTTTTCTGAAGATCCGGTTTGTTGAACATCGTAAATCCCTCATTGCTGCAGCGCTTTCCTGCGATAACAGTTTAAAACAAATGATCTGGCTATATTAAAGCATAATTGAAACCCGGAATCAACTCGAATTGAATTTGCCTCAGACGCATTGCAGTTTCACGCAGAGACGAGTATAATGAGAGCGTTGCGACACAAACAAAAATGAAATGGAGACTGACAAATGTCAAAGAAGAGAAAAGTAATTGAAGAAGTGAAAATCCCCTGGTACCAGAAGGTCAAAAAAAGCACATGGATCATGTCTGCGATCATCGCGGCAATCGTTCTGGCAGGCGCAGGGATCATTATCTATGATCAGTTGGATACCTATACCAAGATGGACTATGACAAGGTCATCAAAGTAGGCAAGTACGAAGGCGTCAAAGGAACGCTTACCACAGTGAAGGTAACGGATGAGGACGTTCAGGCGGAAATCGATAATCGGCTTGCGGAAGCAGCTACAACGAAGACCGTCAAGAAGGGAAAGGTCAAGAAAGGCGACACGATCGTCATAGATTACACCGGCAGGATCGACGGCAAGGAATTTGACGGCGGAACCGCGCAGGACCAGGATCTCAAGATTGGTTCCGGATCAATGATCCCGGGATTTGAGGATGGGCTCATCGGTAAAAAAATCGGCAAGACATGCAAGATCAACGTAACATTCCCGGAGGATTATCAGGCCGCGGAAGTAGCAGGCAAGGACGCAGAGTTCGAAATCAAGATCAAAAGCAAAAAAGAGACCGTTACGCCTAAGTATGATGAGAAATTCATCAAGAAGAACTCCAAATACAAAAACAAGAAAGACTATGAGAAATCCATCAGGAAAGAGCTGACCAAGCAGAAAAAGGAAGAGGCTGAAAATCAGCTGAGAGAAGATCTCTGGTCAAAGGTGCTCGAGAAATCCAAGGTCAAGAAGTATCCGAAGGAACTTCTGACAGAGGAAACCGAAATCATGAAACAGCAGTACGAGCAGATGGCGTCCCAGTACGGCTCAACCCCGGAACAGATGGGCATCACAGAGGACCAGTATAAGGAATTTGCGAAGGAATCTCTGAAGGAGAAGCTCGCACTCCACGCCATTGCCAAGAAGGAGCATCTCAAGATTTCAAAGAAAGACCGCAAGGCCTTCTATAAAAAGATTCTGAAAGAGAACGACGTCACCGAAAAAGAATTCGAAAAGTACACGGGAATGACGGTCGAGGACTATGTCAAGCAGAACAACATGGAAGATCAGATTCTGCGCGAAAAGGTGCTCGACTATGTCGAAGACAATGCGAAGGTGACAAAGAAATAACAGGCAAAAGCCATACAGCGCAAGATGAAAAGACTGCGGCTCAGATGAGTCCGCAGTCTTTTGCTTCCTGTGTTAACTGATCTCTGAAATCCGGATGGGCCAGGCTGATCAAAGCCCGCACCCTATCGGACATATTCAGGATCTTCAAGTTGACGCAGCCATATTCTGTGGCGACGTACTGGACTTCGGAGCGGGGCGTCGTTACGGGTGTTCCCGGCGCGAACTGCAGAGAGATCTTGCTTTTGCGCGCGCCGTCCTTCATGAAGGAGGAAGACAGTACGATGATGGACTTACCGCCTTCCGACCACTGTGCGCCTTTCACGAAATCGAGCTGTCCGCCGACAGCGCTCTGCTGCCGGTATCCGATGGCGTCTGCCGCCACTTCGCCATACAGGTTGACGCCCATTGCCGAGTTGATGGAAAACATCCTCTTGTTTTTGGCGATGTTGCGGGCGTCATTGACGAAGGGGAAGGGTGCGCCGTAAATTTCGGGATTGCGGTCCATGAAATCATACATTTCCTGTGTGCCTTCCGAGAAGGAGAACACGCTCATCCCGTCCATGAATCCTTTGCATTTGTTGGTGACGTTGCCGTTTTTCATGAGCATCATCATAGGCTGACTGAACAGCTCAGAGAAGATGCCCAGGTCGTTTCTCTGCCGCAGATCGTAACCGATGGCGGTGGAAACTTTGCCCAGTCCCAGCTGGAGAGTCGCTCCGTCCGGGATCTCCTCGAGTATCACATCCGCGATCTGCTTGGAAACATCGTCGATCTCATCAGGCTCGAGCGTCGGCGCATCACCTTCTGTATATACGATGCCGGCGACCTTAGGATGATCTGCACGGATCAGATTGTTCTGTCCGAAGACATAGGGGCTTCCCGTATTGCTTTCCAGGAACACCTGCCGCTTCGTCTCTTCCACAACGTATTTGTGATTGCAGATGCCGGAGCAACTGTAGGAAAAACATCCGTCCTCATCAGGAGAGGAAACCTGCAGGAAGCTGACATCCGGCTTCCCGATTTCCTGCATCCACAGGTCGACCTGGCTCAGATGGAAGGATGTATACTCCAGCGCCAGGTTGTGCTTCCGATGGGCGCTGCGCTCGCCGGATCCCAGAAAGAATGTGTCGAATATGAATGGGTTGCCTTTGCGCCCGGCAGGGATGTCGGAAGGCCAGTCTGTATCGAACATTCTGCAGGGGGTCAGGGACATGGAACCCAGCAGGGTGACGTCCTCCAGTTCATCTTTCCTGTCGTAGAGCGCATCCATGATGGCGTACGCGAAACTGCTGCTCGTGCCCACGTAGACCCGGTCGCCCGAACGGACACTTGCCGCCGCTTCGGCAGGAGTGATTTGCTTGTCGATAGCTGCATCAATGGTTGCTTTGTTGTCTGTCTTGTCTTCTGTCATTTTTTTCACCTCGCAGGGAATATCATACCACAATGAGCAAAAAACAAATATGCTTTTGCTCCGAATGAGGGTAAAATATATTTGTTGTAGAGAAGGAGAAGCAGCATGGGCAGAAAATCAGTCCGGGATATGGGTCCCTTGGAAAGGTGGCTCAACAGCCTGACTGTCAGGTCAACAATCGGTGTGCAGCTCTTGGCTCTCGCGGTAGGCGCTGTAGTCCTGTTCGCGGGGTTCATGTTGTATTACAAGGGAATCATATATGAATACAAGGTGGAAACGTCGCAGATGGCGAAGGCCGAATCCGTGATGCTGGATCCGGAGAAGACGAGGGTGAAGACCGACGAGATCCTGTCGATCTACGACAGTGTTCCGGACAGCGAGAAGGGCGACGGTTTTTCCACGGAGTATCTGGAGAAGTATGCATCGGTTCAGGACGAACAATTCCGGGACATCCAGAGAAGGATGCTGCACATGAAGGAAGAAGTCGGACTCCGAAACGCGTTTATCGCGGCGATCAGTGAGTCTGACGGCAGAATGATTTATCTCGTGGACTCCGATCCCAAACCGGAGTCGTTCTGTCAGCCCGGAACCTGGGACGTCTATCCTGTCGAGGAAATGAGCGAACTGGCGCACGGCGAACAGAAGAGCTCCCTGCAGGGCAAATACGGATTGAAAAAACATCCGAATGCAGCGATAACGCATACAGAAAGGTTCGGAACCAGATGCACCGGCGGCGCAGTTCTCTATGAAACAGAACGCTATACAGTCATGGTCTGTCTGGATGAGAAACTGGATAACCTGAAGGAAATCAGCAAGGTGTTCCTGATGCAGTATGTCGTTCTTCTGCTTTGTGTTCTCATTCTTATCGGCGTGATTGCGATCATCCTGATCAGGCGGGCCATGGTCAACCCGATCGACCGCATGGCAGATGCTGCCCACAGATATTCGGAAGATAAAAAGAGCGGAAACCCGGCAACGGATCACTTCAGAAAGCTCAAGATACGAAAAGGGAATGAAATCGAAGAACTGAGTCTGACGATGGCCGATATGGAGGACAGCCTGTCAGAGTATGTAGAGAACCTGACAAGGGCAACGGCAGAAAAAGAGCGTCTCCTCACAGAACTTGAGCTGGCGGCGCGCATTCAGTCAGCCACTTTGCCGACAGACTTCCCGGCATTCCCGGATCGCGATGATTTCGACATCTATGCGACAATGACCCCGGCAAGAGAAGTCGGCGGCGATTTCTACAGTTTCTTCCTGATCGACGAAGACCATCTGGCTCTCACGATAGCCGATGTTTCAGGCAAAGGCATCCCGGCAGCGCTGTTCATGATGGTATCAAAGATCATGCTGGACAACAGACTCGTTGAAGACCTTTCGCCGGCGAAGACGCTTGAACAAGTCAACAATGCCATTTGCAAAGGCAACATAGTGGAGATGTTCGTCACGGTATGGCTTGGCGTGCTGGAACTGTCTACCGGGAAGATCACTGCGGCGAATGCAGGTCATGAACGGCCTGTGATCATCCATCCGGACAGGGAAGCTGAGATGATCAGGGATAAGCATGGGTTCGTGGTCGGCGGTATGGAGAACATGAAGTATCATGACTACGAGCTGCAGCTTGAGCCTGGTGCGAAGCTGTTCCTGTACACGGACGGCGTACCGGAGGCTACGGCAGCTGACAAGGAAATGTTCACCACAGACCGGATGATGGAAGCTGCGGACAAACTCCGCGCAGCCACCCCGGAAGAGACGCTCGCCGGGATCAGAAGCGCGGTAGATGAGTTTGTTGGCGACGCGGAGCAGTTTGACGATTTGACCATGCTCTGCGTGGAATACAAAGGTAGTTCGACATGAGCGCGGCTGAATTGAAGACACAAGACTTTAAACTTTACAGCGATTTTACATTTTGATGCCGTTGGCTTTACCTTGTACCTGTATTATATATGTGGTGAATTTTGGAGAGAAATACAGGAGTAGCGAATGATTATCTGTGTTGAAGATGACACATCCATCAGGGATCTGATGATTTACGCCCTGCGGACCTCAGGGTTCGAAGCGCGCGGGTGCAACGACGGCGAGGAGCTGTATGCGGCATTGGAGGAAGCGGGCAGAGCGGGTGAAGACCCGGAACTCATTATGCTGGATATCATGCTGCCCGGGGAAGACGGCATGGAGATCCTGCGCAAGCTCAAGGCTGATCCTGCAACAGAGAGGATTCCGGTAATCATAGCGACTGCAAAAGGGACAGAGTTTGATAAAGTCATAGGCCTGGATTCGGGCGCAGATGATTTTCTGACAAAGCCCTTCGGCATGATGGAGATGATCGCCAGGGTGAATGCGGTGCTTCGCCGGACAGAACACTCCTCAAGAAGTGATACCATTCGAGTCGGGAAACTGGCAGTCGACAAAGACGCTCACAAAGTCACTTCCGGAGAAGAGGAAATCAATCTGACACTCAAAGAGTATGCACTATTGCAGCTCTTTATGCAAAATCCAGGACACGTGTTTACGAGAGAAAAACTGCTTTCCTCCGTTTGGGGCATTGAGTATGCCGGAGAGACGAGGACAGTGGACGTGCACATAGGAACATTGCGGACAAAACTAGGAGAATACGGCAGCTATATTGAAACCGTCCGCGGCGTGGGATACCGGTTCTCCGGGAAGGAACGGTAAGTCGGATGACTAAAAAGAATATCATATATGACCGACTGTCCAGAAAAATCGCATCGGAAGAGCGGGGCAAAGCGCAGCGTGAAGCGGAACGGATGCGCCAGGAATTTACGGCCAACGTTTCCCATGAACTGAAGACGCCGCTCCAGTCCATTTCCGGATACGCGGAGCTGCTCAAGAGCGGCATGGTCAAGGAAGAAGATGTACAGCAATTCTCTGAGAGAATCTACTCAGAGGCGCAGCGGATGATCACATTGGTAAACGATATCCTGGAACTGTCCCATCTGGATGAGGGCATGGAGGATATGGTCCGCGAAGATGTGGATCTGTACAGGGTAGCGGCCAGCGCTGTTGAATCCCTGGAAGAAGAAGCAGAAGCCGCAGACGTATCGCTGCAGCTGACTGGCGAGAACAGCGTTATCAATGGATACGGGCAGATGCTCAGCCTGATCGTTTACAACCTCTGTGAAAACGGAATCAAATACAACAATCCTCATGGAAGCGTCAAGGTGGACATCAATGACTTTGAGGACAGAACCGTCCTGACTGTCAACGATAATGGAATCGGAATTCCCTTGGACCAGCAGGAACGCGTCTTTGAGCGGTTTTACCGGGTGGACAAGAGCCACTCCAAAGAAGTCGGCGGGACCGGGCTGGGGCTTTCCATCGTGAAGCACGCGGCTGCGATCCACAATGGGGAAATACACCTGGTTAGTGTTCCGAAATACGGAACAACGATCACGATTACATTTCCGAAAGGCATGAAAGCGTGAGCAGGAAGGAGACTATAATTTGACTTTTGAAGCAGTACTCATGATGCTGGGCGGGATCGGAATGTTCCTGTACGGCATGAAACTGATGGGAAACTCCCTGGAAAGCGCTGCAGGCGCCAGGATGGAGAAGATCCTGGAACGGCTGACGAGCAACAAGGCCAAAGGTGTCGCACTCGGTGCCGGCGTAACGGCAGTGATCCAGAGTTCAGCCGCAACGATCATTATGGTCGTCGGTTTCCTCAATGCCGGGATCCTGAAACTGGCACAGGGCGTTCCGGTCATTATGGGAGCCAACATCGGCACGACAATTACAGCACAGATTCTCCGGATGGGAGATATCAGCGGGGACAATATCATTCTTACCCTGCTCAAGCCCTCATCTTTCGCACCGATCCTGATTGTGATAAGCGCATTTGTCATCCTCATGTCGAAGCGCCAGTCCCTGAAGGACAAGATGGGCATCTTCATGGGCCTCGGTATCCTGTTTATGGGCATGACCCTCATGGAGACCAGCTTCGCGCCAATGGCTGAATCCGAAGAGTTCGGCAAGGTGTTCACGCTGTTCACGAACCCGGCTCTGGGCGTCGCGGTCGGTATGGCCGTAACGATCCTGCTGCAGAGCTCCTCCGCGGCGGTCGGCGTTCTGCAGGCAACCGCGTCCACCGGCGTTGTCACCTTCGCTATGGCGGCTCCGATCACCATCGGATGCAACCTGGGAAAATGCGTCACGGTTCTGTTGGCCAGCATCGGCGTCAATAAGGACGCCAAGCGTGCCGTCACCATCGACGTGACCATGTGCGTACTCGGATCCGCGCTGTTCCTGGCGGCTATCTATCTGTATCAGGCTGTGATCGGATTCGATTTCTGGGAAGATACCGTTAACAGAGGAGGCGTCGCTAACTTCCACACCCTGTTCAATGTGGTCGTAGCCATCGTCTTCCTGCCGTTCGTCAATACACTCATCGCGATTTCCAAGAAGGTCGTCAAGGACAAGGGCGGCTTCACCAAGATGGATCAGGAACTGGCTATGCTGGATCCGAGATTCTTCGAGACGCCGAACGTTGCACTGGAACAGTGCCGCAAGGTCATCAACATCATGTGCGACACCGGCAAGGAAAGCTTCAATGTCGCCTGCGGGCTTGTTGACAAATACGACGACCAGAAGCGCCAGATCGTCAATGACAATGAGGCGTTCCTGGACAAAACAGAAACGGTTCTTGGAGAGTACATCGTGCATATCACAGAGCATGGACTCAGCTCCAAGCAGAACCTCTTCGCAACGGAACTGCTGCATACAGTTGGCGATATGGAGCGTATCGGCGACCACATCGACAACATAGCAGAGGGTGCGGAAATGGTCCACAACGACGGCATCCGCTATTCTGACGAGAGCATGGAAGAATTCGGGTATCTGAAGAGCGCTATCGATGAGATCCTGGATTGCACAGCCAAGGCGTATGAAACGGAAGACGTCATGATGGCTCTGCGCGTCGAAGCGCTGGAGGATGTCATCGATGATATGGTCACCGTGATGAAAAACAATCATGCGGCAAGACTCAAGGATGGACTCTGTACAGTCGAACGCGGTGTCAGCTTCATTGAAATGCTTACCGATATCGAGCGCATTTCCGACCACTGCGAGAACGTCTGCCAGCATCTGCGGCAGAGGATCAACGGGCAGGAACTCAGCACCCATACAGTGCTCACTGACGACGAAAGCCGTGCAGCAGAAAGGGATATGTACGCGCAGTTCCGCCGCAGCTATGAGGCAGCGTATCTGACGCCGATATCTTGAGAAACTATCTGACATAGTGTTATAATCACCTCGTGTAATAAATCTTGATCAGTGATCGCACGAGGTGATTTTTTATGAAGACTTTTGTTAAGAATGACTTGATTATTTGGATCCTTTTGGTGACGGTGCTCTGGTATCTCTTTGTTTTTGGTTTTTTGGAAGCTGCCGCCACATCGAATAAGGTGTTGAGTCTGGTGGGTCTGGATCAGACATCCGATGGGATGAAGTTTATCATCTCCCTGTATTTGGGCACGATCGTTCCGTTTATAGGCATTCTGGTCTATACAGGAGTTACGAAACGGAATCGCTTCGTATTTCGGTCCTTCCTTCCGGGGTATCAGCGGAACGGGATGAAAACCCTGCTGCAGGGGCTGCTCGTTGGATTCATTATGAACTTCGGATGCATCGTGTGCGCCCTCGTCCATGGTGACATCAAGCTCTATTATGATTTTGCGTTGAGCCAGATTCCGCTGATGCTGTTCGCGTTGGTGTGCGTTTTCATCCAGAGCACATCGGAGGAACTATGGTGCAGAGGATTCATCTATGAGAGAGTGACGGTCCGCTATCCGCTCTGGGTGGCGATCATTGTGAACGGTCTGTTCTTCGCGGCACTGCATCTGGGCAATCCGGGAGCAACGGTGCTTCCGATCGCCGATATCGCCGTCTGCGGTCTGGCTTTCTCTGTTGCGAAGTGGTATACGAAAAGCATCTGGTTCCCGATGGGGATCCATACGGCGTGGAATTTCACGCAGAACTTCCTGTTCGGGCTGCCAAACAGCGGCCTGGTTTCAGAGGCTTCGGTCTTCACTCTTGATGCTGCGTCCGCCAAATCCAATCTGATCTACGATGCTGCCTTTGGCGTGGAGGGCGCGATCCCTGCTGTTGCAGCGGACGCGATTCTCGGCATCATCTGCCTCGCTTTGGCAGCAAAAAACGGCCGGCTCAGGGAGCTGGGTATGAAACATGAACAGCTGGTGGAAGCCGGCGTCGCTTGACCCTGTCGTTTACTCTTACTTAATCTCAAAGGAAAACATACTTCAGAATGAACAGCACGGCCAGAATGTACATGAGCGGTGTGATTTTGCTGCGCTTTCCGCAGACCAGGTTGATCAGTACGTAGGAGATGACGCCGATCGAAATACCTTCCGAAATACTGTAGAACAGCGGCATCGAGATGATGCACAGATAGGCCGGGATCGTATCAGTCATGTTATTCTGGTGGAATTCCAGTTCTTTGATTCCTTCGAACATGAGGAAGCCGACCATGAGCAGGGCGGGCGCCGTCGCGAAGGAAGGAATCGCTGTGAACAGCGGTGAGAACATGCAGGACAGCAGGAACAGGCAGCCGGTCGTGACTGCAGTCAGACCTGTCCTTCCCCCGACAGCAATGCCGGCGGAGGATTCAACATAAGTACTCGTAGTCGATGTTCCCAGGATCGCACCGCAGGTAGTGGCGATCGCGTCGGACAAAAGGGCAGGACGGATCGCCGGAAGACGGCCTTCCTCGTCCAGCATCTTCGCTTTGGCGCTGACACCGATTAGCGTGCCGATCGTATCGAACATGTCCACGAAGAGAAACGAGAACATGACCATGATGAAGTTAAAGATGCCTACATCATGGAAGTTTGTATGGAAACACGCCCCGAAAGTATCGCCGAGAGAGGAGAAATCCAGACTGATGATATGTTCCGGGAACAGGCTGTACACTCCATTTTCCGGATCCGGAACGTACAGGCCCACAAGCTGGCAAAGCATGCCGAGACCCCAGGTGATGATGATCCCAAACAGGATGGAACCCTTGACGTTCTTGATGTACAGGATCGCAGTTACGAAGAAACCGACCATGGCCAGAAGGGCGCAGATGCCGGTGGTGGTGAAGTTTTCCGGAAAGCTGACGATGGTCACCAGCGTGGATGCGTCTACAGCCAGACCTGCATTCTGCAGGCCGATGAACGCGATGAAAATACCGATGCCCACGGAAACGCCCTTTTTCAGGGGCAGCGGGATAGCGTTGAAGATCGCTTCCCGGATGCTCGTCAGGGACATGAAAATGAAGATCAGCCCTTCGAAGAAAACAGCCAGCAGAGCAATGTGCCAGGAAATCCCCATTCCCTGTACGACGGTATAGGCAAGGAACGCATTCAGCCCCATGCCTGCCGACAGCGCGAAGGGCAGGTTCGCCATAAATCCCATGCAAAAGCATCCGATCACGGACGCGAGGCACGTAGCAATGAGCACAGCGTGCGGATTCATCCCCGCATCCCCCAGGATGCTTGGGTTGACCGCAATGATATAGGCCATGGTCATAAAGGTGGTCAGCCCGGCGGCGATTTCCTTTCTGACTGAGGTGTTGTTTTCTTTTAGTTTGAAGAGTTTGTCCATAGCCTTCCCCCTCGGCTGCATTGACCTGCAACGCATTCCAGATGTCTATTTGGTGAATTCCGGATCGTCCAGACCCTTCCAGCCAAAGCGGATGATCGAAACGACGACGGAACCGAGTATCACAAGTTCAGTGAGGATGCCGCCGTAGGCGCCTGTGATGAAATCATAGAGAAGCCACGCCGGCGAAACGCAGACCAGCTCACAGAGCCGCAGCATTTTCGCATCGTTCGTCCAGAAGGCGAGAGTGCCGACAGTGAATGCGATAAACGGCAGGATATCCAGCGGTCCGCCCCATTCGATGATCATATAGATGAGGCTCGGAATGCAGAAGATAGGCGCGCAGCCTTTCCACTGGAGCCACTTCCAGTCGTTGATCTTCAGCAGCAGCATATTTCTCACGATCTGCATGAACATGTTGAACAGCCCGCCCGTTGCTCCGAGCAGGAAAAACTGCAGCCCGTAAAATACATTCGCAATCGACTGAATGATAAACAGACCTTTATTCGATTTCACCTGAAATGAAATGATGAAACAGATGGTGGATAATACACCGCATCCGTTCGCAATGATCTTGATCATAGGTTACCGTTCCTGCTTTCGATCAGCCCTGCTTCCACTCACTTCTGCTTACACTCTCATTCTATCGAAGAATCGCTGCAGATGCAAACAGGAAAGAAAAGACGGCACACAAAAAGGAGCAGCCCGCGCTGCTCCTCTTGTTTGTATTGCGTTGTTTCGCTTTGTTTCGCCGATTATTCCGCGATTATTTCATTCTGGCGACGACTTCCTTGACCAGTTCCCAGGTGCGCTGGGTAGAGCTGATGCTCAAGGTCTCGTTCGGTGTATGCACGTCGTTGACGTCCGGTCCGATGGAGACGCAGTCCAGCCCCGGCATCTTGCCGGAGAAGTAACCGCACTCGAGGCCGGCGTGGATCGCTTCAACGATCATGTCCTTGCCGGTCTGCTCCTTGTAGACTTCGCAGATCAGATCACGCAGAGGGGAGTCGGCCTGATATTCCCAGCCGGGGTACGGGCCTTCTCTTCTGAGTGTTCCGCCGAGCGGCTTGATCTGGCATTCCAGACGGCGCGCCAGCATTTCACATTCGGAATCTACCGCGCTGCGGATGCAGAAAACATATTCGACTGCATCGTCAAGGGTTCTGAGAACGCCCAGGCTGAGCGATGTCTGCGGGAGCTTGTCGATTCCGTGGGTCATCTTCTCGATGCCGTTCGGCGTGCCGATGAGATAAGCCAGAACCCTCTGGCAGGAATCGGCGTCCATCGGATCGAGTGCGCAGTCTGTTTCACTTAAAGTCATGTCAAAGTCCGGATCGACTTTGAACTCGTGCGCGAAAGTCGCCTTGCATGCGTCGAAAACTTCGTGTGCTTTTGCAGCGGCAGCTGATGGAACTTTGATGAGCGCGGAAGCAGAGGTCGGGATGACATTGTCCGCAACGCCGCCTTCCAGGCTGACGATACGCGCGCCCGCTTCTTCCTGCAGCTCATAAAGCAGTCTGCCCAGAACCTTTGCGGCGTTTTCCTGTCCGAAGATGATGTCCGTGCCGGAGTGGCCGCCGCGCAGGCCGAAGATCTTCACTTCGAAAGCCTGTCCGTCAAAAGCCTCTCTGCCGAACGGAACAGAACCGATCCCGGTCACGCCGCCGGCGCAGCCGACAGTAACGATTCCTTCGTCTTCGGAATCGATGTTGATGAAGCGTTTGCCCTTGAGCGGGGAAACGTCGATGGCTTCCGCGCCGTACAGGCCGGTTTCTTCTTCTGTTGTGAAGACCGCTTCTACGCGCGGGTGGGCCAGGCTGTCATCATCCAGCATCGCCAGCATGAATGCTGCCGCGATGCCGTCGTCGCCGCCGAGGGTCGTGCCTTCTGCATAGAGCAGATCGCCGTCAACAGCAAGGTCCAGACCTTCCGTTGCCATGTCCTTCGTGCAGGATTCTTCCTGATTGCAGACCATATCGATGTGTCCCTGCAGTATCACGGGTTCGCTTCCCTCATAGCCTGCCGAAGCCTCTTTGATGATAATCACGTTGTTCAGCTCGTCCTGGTAATGCTCCAGATTTCTTGCCTTTGCGAAATCCACGAGCCAGTCGCTGAGCTGTTTGGTGTTGCCGGATCCATGGGGGATCTGACAGATCTCCTCGAAGAATCCGAGAACCTTTGCAGGTTCATATCCATTTAATACTGACATAAGTCTCCTCCGTTATGAGAACATCAGCTGAACGATAAGCATGATCGCGCCGAACACGGTCAGGATCAGTACGAGCGGAATCGACAGTTTCAGCCATCTGTCGTAGGTCGTTTCAACAACTTCCAGGGACGGCATGACGATACCGGTCGGTGTGATGAATGTGATGATTCCCAGACCATATACGTATGCGGATACAATCAGTTCTCTTGGAATTCCTACGATGTCAGCCAGCGGCGCCATGATAGGAATGGACAGTACAGCCAGTCCGGATGACGAATTGATGAAGAATCCGAGGATGACGTATACCAGCATGAGCAGTACGATGAATACTGCAGGCGGCATGCCGGAAACAGCGGTGGACAGTCCCTGCAGGATCGTTCCGGAAATGTTTCCGTTGTCCAGCAGGATCGTGACCGCACGGGCAACGCCCAGGATCAGGGCAACGCCGACAAGGTCAGCTGCGCCGTTTACGAATTCACGAACGATGTTCTTCTCACCGATACCACCGATGATGCCGATTGCAACACCAGAGCACATGAACAGGATCGACAGTTCTTCGAACCACCAGCCCAGCTTCATGATGCCGAGGATCATGAGTGCGAATGTCAGAACGAATGCCAGCAGAGCCAGCTTTCTTCTGGTTGTGAAATCCGGAATGTTCTCCAGATCGATGGCGGAGAACTTCTCGTGGACGAGATCTCTCTGATCGTATACCAGTGACTTTTCAGGGTCTTTCTTGATTTTGCTGGCATATCTCATCAGGTACAGAACTGTGATGGCTGTACCGAGGATCAGTCCTACCAGTCTGAAGCCGATGCCTGCGTTCATGGATGTTCCTGCAGCGTAGGATGCGATACCTACGGAGAACGGGTTGATCGTTGAGAACATGCAGCCGATGGTGGATCCCATGTAGATCGCGCCGACAGCCGTAATGGCGTCATAGCCCGCTGCCAGGAACACAGGCACAAGCACAGGATACAAAGCGATGGTCTCTTCGCAGAAGCCTTCGATCGTTCCTGCCAGTGCGATCAGACAAGTGACCAGGATCAGGATGATCTGCTCGCGTCCCTTGCATGATCTGGCCAGTGCGCCAATACCGGCGTTGAAGGCGCCGATATAGTTGATGACACCGATCGTACCACCAAGCATCAGGATAAAGAAGATGATGTCGAAACCGTCAGCGGTACCCTGTACCGGAGAAGCCAGAAATTCTTTGATGCCCTGGTGATGCGCTTCCACCTTCTGGTATGTGCCCGGAATGGACATTGGCTTGTAGATGTCGCCGTTTGTGAAACTGTCGAGCCCTGCAGTGATGCCGAAGCTGTCGAGTGTTTCCTGGGTCGCCGGATATTCCTTTGTAGTGCCGGTGCCCGCCTCTTCATCATAATCTGCCGAGTATACGACGAACTGGCCGGAGCCTTCATCATATACTAACGTGTCGTAGTTACCGGCCGGGATGACCCATGACAGGATCGCCGCCAGAAGGACTACGAGGAAGCAGATCGAGAATGAAGAGAGAAAACCACGTTTTTTCTTTTCTTTTTTCTTGATCATAATTTTACAATCTCCTTTCATAAAACGAACATCTTATAATGTAACACTTTTTGTGGGAAAAATGAATGGGGAAATTGTATATTTATTGCTTTTGCAAAAGCCTCAAATGCTGGTTCAAATAACAGATTAGTCCAGAGTCTGGTCGTACCAGTTCATCAGATCCCGCAGCAGCGGATCGTTCACATCATAAGAAGCGTCTTCCATCTGCGCGATGGGCAGGACTTTCGGCGATGTGCCGCTGATGAACGCCGCGTCGAAGGACGCGATATCCGATGCGGCAATCGGCTCCTCATGGACTGTGATGCCTTTGCCATTCAGGATTTCGATGATCTTGCCGCGCGTGATGCCGGGGAGGACCTGATGGAGCGGTGAGGTATAAACTTCGCCGTCTTTGATAAAGAAAACATTCGAGCGGCTGCCTTCGGTGATCTGACCATTGCGGTCGACGAGGATCACTTCGTACAGACTGCGCTCCCGGATGGCCGCGTTGGTGGCGTCGCGCAGCGCCTGGTCCATCATCTTGATGTTCGGGTTCTTCCTTTCGCCCTCAAAGAGACCGGTGCGGACGCCCTCTGCGTACTGTTTTGGAGATGGGTAGTGGGTCGGGTTCATGTAGAGCACGCCGTGGCCGCTGATGTCGACTTCAAGCTTGAGGTTGTGGTCTTTGATCTGGCCTTCCTCGGCAAGATCCGTGATGCTCTGTTCCAGCGTCTCATAGGTGAACGGAACAGTCTTTCCGATGGCGCCCAGCGACCCTTCAAGACGCGCAAAATGTTCCGGCAGGAACTGCGGTCTGCCGTTCATAAGCCGGATGACTTCGTAGACGGACGGGATGTCGAGACCGCCCATCATGATGACCGATTTGAAGGTCTGGATGAGCTCTTTGACTGTTTCGCTGAGCTGTCCGGAAGGAATCTGGTCGTAGGACAGGGTGAGATAGATCTGGCCGTTGCTGTTCAGCTGGCTGACGCCCCGGACCTTGACGCCCAGATCTGCAGCAGACGCGATCATGCGGTCCGTCATTTCGAGACGGATCTCTTCGGAACGCTCTTCTCCGGAAGAGCCCAGGCAGATCGTGCGCGCGTGGGTGTCGATCTTCAGCATCACATTGACGCCGGACTGGGTGTTTTCGATGGTGATGAAACTGCCCTTCGGATCGCATGCGTTGATAGCCTCCAGAACGATTTGCAGCTTCTCTGCATAGAGTGTTCTGACACGGTTCAGGTTATCCTGATAGAAGCCCTCGTGCATGAAACGAGCCAGCGTCAGCTGCTCTGTCTTGGAACAGGTCTGGTCGTATTCGTCCTTGATTCTGCTGAACAGTTTTGCCATGTCTTCAGGCAGCACCATGTAACTGATGCGCACGGCAGGGAAAAGGGTAGGGCTGAAGGTGCCCATATAGACGACGCGCTCCCCGCCGTCGAGTCCCTGAAGTGTCGGTGCTGCTTCATCTGCATTGCTGAGCGTGCTGTTGTAGTCGTCCTCGATGATGAGACTGTCGTTTTCCTCCGCCCAGTCGAGGAGCAGATACCGGTTGCTGACCGGCATGAAAGCGCCCGTCGGGAACTGGTTCTGCGGGCACACATACGCCGCCGTGCGGATGTTTGTCGGTAGCTTTTCGATGGCAAGTCCGTCATCTTTCACAGGGATGTTGCTGATACTGAATCCCCAGTCTCTCAGGATGCTTCTGACCGGCGTGTATCCGGGTTCTTCCGTGCATACATGCTCGATCCCCATCAGCTTCAGGATCCTGGCAAGATGGTTGAACAGCTGCTGCGCGCCGGCGCTGATGATGACCTGGTTCTGATTGCAGACCACGCCTCTGGACCGGTACAGGTAATCCGCGATCTCCGCCCGCAGGACAGGCTCGCCCTGCTTGTCGCTCTCCGTGAGAAGCTCCTGAGGCATCTCGTGCAGGACCTGGGTCATGCACTTCTCCCACTTCTCGAAATCAAATGACGCCGGATCAGTCAGCATCGGGGATTGACCGAATCCGGTTGTTGTTTCGGCTGCCGTTTCTGCTGCTTCTGCTTCTACTGCTTCTGCTTCTACTGCTTTTGCTTTGTCTGCCGCGTTCTGTATCTCCATCTGTGTGCTCCGTTCCTGTAACTTGTGTTCCGCTAACTCATTATAGAACATGCCTCGCCAGCGGTCAATTTTGACTCGGGGGAGGACGGTCCGCAGCTCGCCTGTAACCAACGGTTGACCCCGGAAACCCTTGATACTACGTTAGGCCGTTGGTTGAGGACAGTTCGCAGCTCGCCTGTAACCAACGGTTGACCCCGGAAACCCTTGATACTACGTTAGGCCGTTGGTTGAGGACAGTACACAGCTCGCCTGAAACCAACGGCTGGCCCCTAAAACCCTTGATACTACGTCAGGCCGTTGGTTGAGGACAGTACACAGCTCGCCTGAAACCAACGGTTGACCCCTAAAACCCTTGATACTACGTCAGGCCGTTGGTTGAGGACAGTACACAGCTCGCCTGAAACCAACGGCTGGCCCTTGAAACCCTTGATACTACGTTTTGCTAGTGGTTGAAGGATTGAAGCACAAACGATTTACGAAGTATCAACGGTTCAGATGCCTGGCTTTTGTACTTTGACATTAACGGCCTTGCTGCATGGGGCAAATGACGGTGCCCACCCCGCCAACTCCGAACTCGCACGACGATCACATGCCTTTACAAATTCTGACGAGAAGTTGAATAATCCGTGCCGTATTGATAAGATAAGAAAAAAGGAGGACATCAGGTATTCGAGATGAAACAGGAAACCATCGAACGCATCCGTAAATTCACAGAAGACCGGGACTGGGAGCAGTTCCACACTCCATCGAATCTGGCGAAATCGATCAGTATCGAGGCCGGAGAACTGCTGGAGTGTTTTCAGTGGAACGATACGGATTTTGACAGAGAACATGTGAAAGAGGAACTGGCGGATGTGCTCGTCTATTGCCAGAACATGCTGGACGAGCTGGGGCTGGACGCGGACGAGATCGTAAACTCCAAGATGGACAAGAACGAAGCTAAGTATCCGGTCGAGAAGGCGAGAGGAAGCGCGGCGAAATACGATCAGCTATAGCATCAGTCAGTTATAGCATCAGTCGTTCCACGGGTCATCCCAGTCGTCCCATTTATTGGATTTGTCGGATGGTATTATATCCGGAGAATCGACTGACGAATCGTCAGACTTTGCGTTCGTCTGCTCGTCAGGTTTTGCATTCAGCTCTAATTGTTTGTGGCGGTTGGCGTGGTCGATCAGCTTTTTCAGGGAAAGGGGCGTCGACAGGACCGCGACAAATATGATGATCAATACTATCAGTGTTTCCATATCTATATTATAGGTGAACAAGATGAAACATTTCAAGCGTCACGAAGACGCGGAACCGGAAGTAATGAACAACGGAATCACGAAGCGGATCCTCTCCTATGACGACAGCCTGATGGTTGAGGAACTGGTCTTCGAAGAGGGTGCGCAGTCAAAGGTGCACACGCACACGCCGGTGCAGATTCCGTATGTCAAATGCGGCGTGTTCGAATTCACGGCCGGCGATGAGACTTTCGTGCTGAAAGAAGGGGACACGGCTTACATGGGACCGGACGAACCCCACTGCGTCAAGTGCCTGGAAGAGGGCACGCTTGTGGTGGCGTTTTCACCGGTCAGAAAGGATTACTTATGAGCAAAGACAACACAACGCGTATTGAAACGCAGATCGGTGATCTGACGAAGATCTCTGACGTGGACGCTATCGTCAATGCGGCCAACACATCGCTGCTCGGAGGCGGCGGAGTGGACGGCGCTATCCATCGGGCGGCAGGAAGGGAACTGCTGGAAGAATGCAGGACTCTGCATGGGTGCGAAACAGGCGACGCCAAAATCACCGGCGCATATAAGCTGCCATGCAAATATGTCATCCATACCGTCGGTCCGATCTGGCGCGGCGGCGGCAGCGGCGAGCCTGAAAAACTGGCGTCCTGCTATCGCAGATCACTGGAGGTTGCGGTGGAGAATGGTGTCAGAAGGATCGCTTTCCCATCCATATCCACAGGTATATATCACTTCCCGTTGGATCTGGCGGCGCAGATCGCCGTCAGCACCGTGCATGATTTCGTGCAGGCGCATCCGGATGCGTTGGATTTGGTGGAATGGATCTTCCTCGATGAGCGGTCAAAGCGTCCTTATGATGGGGAGATCAAGAAACTCTAGAGGCTGACCTTGTCCAGGATCCCTGCCATCTTCGCCAGGAAGATGCCGTAATTGGTGATGGGAACGCCTGCTTCACGCGCGGATGCGATGCGGCTCAGGACGTGCCTGCGGTTAAACATGCAGGCGCCGCAGTGAATGATGAGATCATACTGCTGGAGTTCTTCAACATCGGGGAAATCACTTCCGCGGACGTTTGTGATATTGACTCGTGCGCCAAGCATCTTCTGCAGAAGGCGCGGGATCTTGACGGTCCCGATGTCTTCATTCTGCGGCACGTGGGTGCAGGCTTCGGCGATCAGAACACGGAAGGAGTCCGTTGAATCTGTGCCGGATGATTCTATGCCGGAATTCTGCAGCGCCGTATCGATCGCGTTCACGCCATCCAGAAATACGTCCAGGTCGCCTTTGGCGGCTGCCATGAGAATCGAGAAAGAAGTCAGAGCACTCTGCTCTGGCTTTTTCTGATAGACCAAATCGAAACACTGTGAGTCGGTGATGATCAGATCCGGCGCGCGGTTAAGCGACTGCAGCGCCTGCGAGAGTCCGTCCGCTGTCGAGGACATGACCTGGCACTTCCTGTCGAGGAGCGCGCGCAGCGTCTGCACCTGCGGCAGGATCAGACGGCCTTTTGGCGCCTGGATATCCTGCGGCATCACAAGCAACACCAGACTGCCGTCCTCCAGCAAGTCACCGAGCAGATTTTCTTCCATATATTCTTCCGGCACTGCGTCTACGATCGCAGTACGCAGAGCGTCGATGCCTTCGCCCGTCTTCGCACTCATCGGAATCGCGGATGCAAAAGCATCATTGCCGGGCAAATCAGCACCGGACAAATCAGCCTGACTGGCCGCATCGATTTTATTCAGCACCGTGATGACCGGAATGCCGGCATCCTCAAGACGAGACAGCCAGGCAATGTCACGAGGATCGGGAGCTTTTGCCTGCGGAGCATCGGTCAGGGCGGAGCATGCTGTGTACCCGGGCAGAACGCTGTCACCAACTGCCGGGGATTCCGCTCCGTCATTGTTCAAGAACTTAGATCCATCGATGACAAGAATCGCGACATCGGTACGGTCGATGACGGAAGCTGTTTTCGCCGTGCGAAGTTCACCCAGTTCGCCTTCGTCGTCGAAGCCGGCAGTGTCGATGAACACGACCGGGCCGATGGGATGCAGCTCCATGGATTTATAGACAGGGTCAGCCGTCGTTCCCGGAGTGTCCGAAACGATAGCCAGATTCTGACCTGTCAGGGCGTTGATGAGAGAGGATTTCCCTGCATTGCGCCGTCCGAATATTCCAATGTGCAGTCTGCCCGCTCGCGGTGTATTGTTCAGTGACATTTCACATCTCCTATATCTGTTACGATCCGGAAACCGGCCTCTGCGACCTGCCGCTTAAGCAAGTCCATGCCTTCAGCGGACTCGGCTCCGGTAAAAAGTTTGTTGTCATAGATCGTGTAATTTGCCCGTGCGGCTTCCGGGGTGAGGTTCGGCATGATGACGTTCGCGCCGGCTTTCAGTCCCAATACGCGTCCCTGCGGATCGATGGTGCCCAGCGCTGTCGTAGATGGAATGAGCGCATACGGAAACAGGATGCGGAGAATGGCCAGAAGCCGGAGGGTCAGCTGCAGTTTCTGTGCTTTATCGAGGCCTTGCGCGCACTTGGCGGAACTTCTCCCAAAAGGCGTGTCCGCCTGCGGAATGTACGGCCCGATGCCGATCATATCCGGCTGCAGCTTTTGCATGAAGCGGATGTCTTCGAGCAGATGATCTGTTGTCTGTCCCGGTGCGCCGACCATGAGCCCGGCGCCGACCTGGTAGCCGATTTCCTTTAAATCATAGAGGCAGCGCATACGGTTTTCAAGGCTCATTTCTGAAGGATGGAGCGTCCGGTACAAGTCGGGTGATGCCGCCTCGTGCCGCAGCAGATATCTGCGGGCGCCTGCATCGAACAGGCGCCGGTAGCTTTCGCGGGAACGTTCGCCGACAGACAATGTAACTGCGCAGTCCGGGAATTCGCCGCGGATCGATGAAACGATATCGCAAAGACGGTCATCACCGGCGGTGCTGTCTGCAAAGTACGGATCCTCGCCGCCCTGCAGCACGAAGGTCCGGAACCCGGCATCATATCCGGCCCGGCAGCAGTCCAGGATCGTGTCCTTGTCCAGACGATACCGGTCGAGTCTGGTATTGCCTGCGCGGATGCCGCAGTAATAGCAGTTGTTTGCGCAATAGTTCGTAAACTCGATCAGCCCGCGCAAATAGACCTCGTCGCCGTACACTTCCCGGCGGATGCGGTCGGCTTCTGCGAAGAGTTCTGCGTCATCTGTTTTGTGCAGAAACTGCATTATTTTTTCGTTCGATAGTTTCATAGGAGATCTTTACGATTTGTTAGTTGTTTAATCGGCTAAAGTAAATATACTACAGAATCAACAGAATTCAAGAAGTATTGCTTTTGAAAAAGGCGGAGGATTGCAAAAGCGCAAGATAGTGAGATGAGGGATTTGTAAGATACGGCAGAAGAGAGTATAATTTTGGACGGAACATGAATGAAGGCAGTGATAAAGGCAGCAGGAAATGAAGGAAGAATTACAGAATGTATCGCAGGAAAGTATTGCGCAGGCCTTGGCAGCAGACTATTTCTGCATCTACTACGTGAACGTGGAGAACAACAAATTCACTGAATACAGCGCTTCGAAAGAGTACAGGGCATTGGGCCTGCCCAAGAGCGGTGACGATTTCATCGGTTTTTCACGGGAGCGGTTTGAGCTGCTCATCGATCCGGATGACAGAGAAATGTTTCTGGATTGCTTCACGAAAGCAAATGTGATCGCAGCGCTGGACGATCATGGAATCTATACACTCACCTTCCGCATGATGTTTGCGGGCAAATCCACTTATGTCCATCTCAAAGTCACCAGGATGATCGAAGAAGAGAGACGGCACGCCGTGATCGGGATCAGCAGTGTCGACGATCAGATACGGACGCAGCAGGCATTCCGGCAGGCGCATGATGCGAGAGTCAGACACAGCCGCATTGCGCAGGCGCTGACAGGAGACTATTTCAGCATCTACGTTGTCGAGCCGGACACAGATGAATTTGTCCTGTACAGTTCCGCCGGAGCGTTTGATGAGCTCGGCGTTGAGACATCCGGCGGGGACTTCTTCAACCTGAGCCGAAAAAACATGGACAGGATCATCTATCCGGAAGATAAAGACCGCTTCATGGGGATCTTCACCAAAGAGAAGATTATGACCATTCTGGAGCGGGACGGCAGTTTCACCATGAAGTACCGGCTGATGATCGGAGGAGAACCGACCTACACCAGCATGAAGGCGACACTGCTGGAGGACGAGGACGGCAGGCATCTGATCATCGGAACCAGCAACATTGACGCGCAGATGAAGCGGGAAGAGAACTATCAGAAGAAGATGGCGGAGGCGAAAACCACCGCGAAGAACGACTTCCTCGCCAACATGTCCCATGATATCCGCACGCCGATGAACGCCATCATTGGATACACAAATATTGCGAAGAGCCGCTTGGATGAACCGGCGGTCGTCGAAGACTCGCTGGAGAAAATCGGCTCCTCCAGCCACTTCCTGCTGTCGCTGATCAACGATGTCCTGGACATTTCGAAAATCGAAAGCGGCAGGATGCAGATCAATGAAGGCGAGTGCGACCTGGCAGCGGTGCTTCACAGGATCGAAGACATCACATACCTGCAGGCGCAGAACAAGTCACTTGTCATTTCATACGACCATTCCAGCGTGCAGCATTACATGGTCCGCGGGGACGAGATGCGCATCGAGCAGATCCTGATCAACATCGTCAGCAATGCGATCAAGTATACTCCGAACGGGAAAAGTGTTGCACTGATCGCGGGGGAAGAGCCGTCAGAAGATCCCGGCAAAAACCATTACCGCTTCATCGTGCGTGACACCGGCGTCGGCATCAGCGAAGAGTATCTCCCGCACATCTTCGACAGTTTCACACGGGAACAGAGTACCCTCGTCAACCGTACGCAGGGAACCGGTCTGGGCCTGGCTATCACCGCCAAAGTCGTAGAAATGATGGGCGGAACAATCTCGGTCAAAAGCAAACTGGGCGAGGGCTCGGAATTCACGGTCGATCTGGACCTGGAAGCCGCCGAAGAAGTGAAACCGGATCAGCCCGCACAGGAAGCAGAATCCGGCGAAGCCCTCACCGGTATGAAGATCCTGCTGGTAGAAGACAACGACATCAATGCTGAAATCGCCAAGATGGTCCTCGCCCAGAAGGGCGCCGAAGTCGACCGCGCGGAGAACGGGCAAGTCGGATTCGATCAGATCCGCGCAAAGGGCGAAGGATATTACGACGCCGTTCTCATGGACATCCAGATGCCCGTCATGAACGGTTACGAGGCCACCGAAGCGATCCGCAGCCTCCCGGGCGACTACTGCCGGAACATTCCCATCATCGCGATGAGCGCCAACGCTTACGAAGAAGACGTCCGCACATGCCTCGACATCGGCATGAACGCCCACATCGCCAAACCCTTCCAGCCTGAACAACTATACAAACTACTCGAGCAACTGGTGTGATTATCTTAGAACCGGAAGTCCCGTTCGCCGGCTTCGATCGCTGCGAGGCGCTGCCGGCAGATCTCGCGAACCTTCTCGTTGGGGATCAGTGACAGTTTCTCCTCGATCAGGGCGTCGCCTTTGGCGCGGGTCTCCTCGCCTGCGTAGTCCATGAGGAACTCCTTGAGTGTCATCATGGCGTTAGGCTGGCAGCAGTTGGCGATCTGGCCCGACTTGAGCAGGCTCATGAAGCGGTCGCCGGTGCGACCTTCCCGGTAGCAGGCGGTGCAGAAACTCGGCACGTAGCCAAGATCGATGAGCCAGTCGACGACCTCGGCGAGGGTGCGACGGTCTTCTACATCGAACTGCGCAGTGCCTTCGGATTCGAATCCGCCCTGTTCGTCCAGTTCATCTCCGTAACCGCCGACGCTGGTCCGGCTGCCGCCGCTGATCTGGGTGATGCCGATCTCCAGACATTCGCGTCTGGTCTTTGCGCTTTCCCGGGTGGACATGATCATGCCCGTATACGGAACTGCGATGCGGAGCACGGCGACGATGCGTTTGAAGATATCGTCAGGCACACCGTTATCAAAGGTGTCCGGATCGATATCGTCAGCAGGACGTACGCGGGGCACGCTGATGGTGTGCGGCCCGCAGCCGTAGGTCTTCTCCAGGTGATGGGCGTGCATCAGCATGCCGACGAAGTCGTATTTGTAATTGTTGAGCCCGTAGAGTACGCCGCAGCCGACATCATCGATGCCGGCCTGCATGGCACGGTCCATCGCCTCTGTGTGGTAGGCGTAGTCGCTCTTCGGACCGGTCGGATGGAGCTGTTCGTAAGCCTCCTTGTTGTAGGTTTCCTGGAACAGGATGTAGGTGCCGATGCCGGCATCCTTGAGCTTCTTGTAATTCTCCACTGTGGTCGCTGCGATGTTGACATTGACCCTGCGGATCGCGCCGTTCTTGTGCTTGATGCTGTAGATGGTCTTGATGCTCTCCAGGATGTACTCGATGGGATTTTCGCGAGGGTGCTCACCGGCTTCGATGGCGAGCCGCTTGTGTCCCATATCCTGCAGAGCGATGACCTCTTCGCGGATCTCTTCCTGGGTCAGCTTCTTGCGCGGGATGGTTTTGTTCTGTCCGTGGTAAGGACAGTAGACACAGCCGTTCACGCAGTAGTTGGAGAGATAGAGTGGCGCGAACATAACGATGCGGTTGCCGTAGAAATGCTCCTTGATCTCTTTGCCCAGGTCGAAGATCTGCCGGATGATATCCGGGTCTTCGCATTCGAGCAGGGTCGCGGCCTCTGCGTACGAGAGGCCCTTGTACTCCCTGCCTTTATCAAGGATGACCTGCATCAGTTCCAGGTCATCCTTGTGAGCCTCCGCAAAAGCAAGCGTGGCTTTGATCTTTTCGTCGTTGATGAATTCTTCTGCTTTTTTCGATGTGCTGTTGTATTCAGCCATTAGAGCCTCCACTGTGATACGTCTGTGTGGAGCAGGTGGTGCGCCTTTTCTGAATTCGGCGCGCCGAAGTACTCTTCATAACTCATGGCGACGGTCGGGTTCTCATGTGAGAACCGGATGTCCAACGTATTGTCAATATTGTAGAGCTCGCTTCCGCGGAGCTGTGCCATTTCGGTTCCGTCATGGATCGGCTGTCCGCCGCCGCCGGAGCATCCGCCCGGGCAGGCCATGATCTCGACGAAGTCGTAGCTGGCCTCACCGGCTTTGATCGCTTCGATCAGTTTGCGAGTGTTGCCCAGTCCGTTGGCAATGGCCACGCGCAGTTTGATTCCTGCGACTGTGAAGGTGGCTTCTTTCCAGCCGTCCATGCCGCGGACATTCTGGAACGCGTCGACCGGAGGATTCTCTCCGGTGATCAGGAAATACGCGGAACGCAGAGCCGCTTCCATAACGCCGCCGGTGGCGCCGAAGATGACGCCCGCGCCGGTTCCTTCGCCGAAGAAATCGTCAAATGGCGCTTCCGGAAGCTGGGCTGCTTTGATGCCGTCCATGGAAATCAGATTATCCAGTTCGCGGGTCGTCAGGACAACATCCACGTCCTTGAATCCGGAATCGCGGAGAGTGTGCTCATCACACTCGTACTTCTTGGCTGTACAAGGCATGATGGATACACAGCAGATCTTCGCGGGATCCACGCCGAGTTTTTCGGCCATGTATGTCTTAGCGATGGCGCCGAACATCTGCTGGGGTGATTTTGCAGTCGAAAGATTCGGAATGAGTTCCGGATATTCGAGCTGCACGAACCGCAGCCAGCCCGGACAGCAGGAGGTGAACATCGGCCACGGGTGATCGTCCTTATGTCCGATGCGGTCGATCAGTTCGCTGCCTTCCTCCATGATGGTCATGTCCGCAGTGTAGACAGTATCGAAGACGTAGTCGAAGCCGATCTGCTTCAGAGCGGCAACCAGTTTGCCCGTTGTCTGCTCCACGCGGTTCATGCCGATCTTCTCGCCCCATGCGACGCGGACGGCCGGCGCGAACTGGACCATGGTGATGGTCTCCGGATCTGCCAGCGCGTCGAGGACTTTGTCCGTATCGTTTCTTTCGCTGAGCGCGCCGACCGGGCAGTGGGTGATGCACTGACCGCAAAGGCTGCAGTTGGCGTTCCGGATCGGCACGCCGTCAGTCACGCCGACTGTAGTCCTGAAGGAGGACCCGAGTTTTTCCCATACGTTCATGTTCTGGATCTTGTCGCAGACCTGTACGCAGCGCAGGCAGGTCACGCACTTGGCGGCATTCCGGATGAGTGGGAAGGAGTCGTCCCAGCGGTAGTCGTCGGCGTTCTCCACGTAGGAGGTGCCGACCACGCCCAGGTCTCTGGCGATGCTCTGCAGCGCGCAGTTGCCGCTTCTCGGGCAGGATGCGCATTTGCAGTCATGCTCTGCCAGCACAAGCTGGATGTTGATCTTTCTCGCCTGTCTGACGCGCGGGCTGTTGGTGTAGATGACCATGCCTTCTTCGACTTCTGTATTACATGAGGAAACGAGCTTGTCCTTTCCTTCGAGTTCTACAACACAGATGCGGCAGGCGCCGATGTCGTTGAGACCTTCCCAGTAGCAGATGTGGGGGATCTCCACACCGACGGATTTCGCAGCGTTCAGGATCGTGGTTCCTTGCTGCACTGAAGTTTTTCTTCCGTTGATCGTAATGTTTACCATGATGTGTGCCTCCCTCCTCTGAATGCGCCGAGATTGTTGCAGTCACACCGCAGGCAGCGGCCGGCTTCCTGGATCGCTTCTTCGAGCAGGAGTCCGTTTTCGAATCCGTCGAAGTCGTGGTTTCTCTCGTCAGGATAACGGCTTGTGAGCTCGGATCTTCCGCACTGGATGTAGTCCTTCAGATCCGGTTCCGGTATATCGAGTTCGACTTTGATTTCATGGTTGTAGCCGAGGTAGTTGTCGATGTTTGCTGCAGCGACTCTGCCCTGGGCGATGGCGTTGATGACGGTAGAAGGACCGGTTACGCTGTCGCCGCCGGCGAAGACGCCTTCCATGCCTTCCACGGCCATGGATTCGTCGGTATTCAGTTTCTTCCACAGTACGGAGACGCCGGCTTTTTCGAAGACTTCAGAGTCGATTTCCTGTCCGATGGCGCCGACGACGATGTCGCATTCGAGAACCTGTTCGTCCTTCTGCGCCGGGAAGGATTTCGGACGTCCGGAGGAATCGTACGGGCCGACTTTCTGCGGCTGCACGACCAGCGCCTTGACGTTGCCGTCATCGTCATGTTCGATTCTGACAGGGGTCCGCAGCTCCAGCAGACGGCAGCCTTCTGCGATGGCGCCGTCGATCTCCTCAGGCAGCGCAGTCATGTCGATCTTACGTCTTCTGTAAGCGATGTCCACATGGGCCGCGCCCAGACGCATTGCGGTACGAGCCACGTCCATGGCCACGTTTCCGCCGCCGACTACGACGACTCTCTTTCCTTTGAAGTCCGGCATCTTCTCATCGCCGATGCCGCGGAGCATGTCTACCGCGGAGATGACGCCTTTGCTCTCTTCGCCTTCGATGCCGATCATCTTGTAGTTGTGGGCGCCGATGGCAACGTAGACAGCGTCGTATTCGTTCATCAGTTTATTGACTGCTTTTTCTGTATTGATATCCGCGTTGAGCTCAACATCGATGCCGGCGGACAGGATGGACTTGATGTCCCAGTCCAGTCTGTGACGCGGCAGACGGTAGCTCGGGATGCCGTAACGGAGCATGCCGCCCAGCTGTGCTCTGCGCTCGAAAATCTTGCACTTGTGTCCCATCAGTGACAGGTAATACGCCGCGGTCAGTCCGCTCGGGCCGCCGCCGATGATGGCGATCTTCTTGCCGGTGTTCTCTCTGATCTCAGGAATCGGAACAACGTCTGAGCAGTTGTCCACGGCAAACATCTTGAGACCTCTGATGTTGATGGAGGCGTCCAGAATGTTTCTTCTGCAGTGGCCCTCGCACGGATGCTCGCAGATCAGCGCGCACACGGTCGGGAACGGGTTGTCCTTTCGGATCAGCTTGACGGCGTCGTCATATCTTCCGGCCTTGATCAGGGAAATGTAACCCGGGATGTCGACTTCTGCAGGGCACTTGGAAACACATGGAACCGTGTTTCTCAGGTCTGTGACGCTGTCGGAACAGCGCTTTCTCTCGATGTGGGACATGTAGTCCTCACTGAAACTCTGCAGGGATTTGAGAACGATTTCCGCGGTCTCCCACCCAATGGCGCAGTCCGAAGAATCACGGACCGTTTCCGCCGTCTTCTGCAAAAGCACCAGATCATCGGTTGAACTGTCTGTGTCGATGTCCAGGATGTTCTCCAGGATCTGGATCATCTGATAGACGCCGACTCTGCAGGGGACACACTTGCCGCAGGACTGTGCCTGGCACAGCTTCAGGAACGAACAAGTCATGTCTACCTGGCACTGGCTCGGAGGGCTGGCGATGACTCTGCGCTGGATATCTCCGTACAGAGCTTCCACTTCCTTCTGAGCCTGGCTTTTCTGTTTGAATTCCAATCTGCTCATTCTGTATTTACCTCATTTCAAAACATAAGATGTGAAAAAAGTTAACGCTTTAACTAACTGAATAATGTAAATATACATATTGCTATATGGTATTTCAAGAACTTCGTTACAATGAAAACGGTTACAGAAAACAGAATCGCAAAGTAGTTGAATAACTGCTTTTTTGCGTGGGATAATGCAACTGAAAAAGGTACTAAAAATAACTAGTTTGCGTTCGGCATGAACTTCGGAACGGGTTTTGAATCAAACAAAAGAAATATGATAAAATTACGTTTAAGTTAGTAGAGAGGAGGAACAATAATGAAAATCACAGTTTTGAATGGAAGTCCAAGAAAGGAAAACACGTCCGCTATGGTCGACGCTTTTGTAGAAGGCGCGCAGGAGGCAGGCCATGAAGTGGAAGTACTTCAGGTAGGAAAGATGAAGATCTCGGGATGCATGGGCTGCGAATACTGCCACACCAAGGGCGAGGGTCAGTGCGTCCAGAAAGACGACTGGGAGAAAGTGCTCCCTGCATACAAAGACTGCGATATGGTAGTCTTCGCATCACCGATCTATTATTTCACACTGACGGCACAGATGCAGGCCGCGATCCAGAGAATCTACTGCATCGGGCAGCCGCCAAAGGCTACAAAGGCAGCAATGCTCCTCAGCTCTGCATCACCGGGCGTTTATGACGGACCGATGGGGCAGTTCAGGGGATATCTGGCATTCACAGGACTCGAGGACGCAGGCGTGATCACTGCAGTCGGCGATGAGAACAAGTCCGAGACCAAGCTGGCAGAGGTTCGTGAATTCGCGAAGAATCTGTAGAAGTACAATCTGACTTGAGTAATGAAAAACCTTCTTCGTATTGTGTAAGGCTTTGCGCAAGCGAAGGAGGTTTTGTTTGCCAAACGGTTAAAACATGGTAAAATAACGGTATGATTATGGTATGATTACGCACAAGAAGTAAATAAGAAGTAGATAAGAAGTATTGGAAAGGAGATTATCAGAGATGACGATTGAGGAGATGAAAGAGCGGAAACGCGCGCTCGGCTTCAGCAACAAGCAGCTGGCGGATTTATCAGGGGTCCCGCTCGGCACTGTTCAGAAGATTTTCGGGAATGTGACGAAAGCGCCCAGGCGGGAGACAATATTGGCGCTCGAAGCGGTGCTCAAGGCCGGCTGGGGCAGGCCGGAGCACAAAGAGAAAGGCGTATCTTATGCGTTTGCGGATGACCTGGGCAGTGACGAGGATGCCCGTCTTAGAGAGGTGGCGTACAAATACCGGCCGGAACTTCCGGAAGGCGCCGATGAAAAACGGCAGGGGCAGTTCACACTGAAGGATTATTACGAATTACCGGATGATGCGAGAGCGGAACTGATCGATGGCGTGCTCTACAACATGACGTCTCCGGGTTTGGCTCATCAGACGGTTGCGCTTCAAATTGCATATCAGTTTCTGCTCTGCATGGACGCCTTTGAGGAGGAGGGTTGTGAGGTGTATATTTCTCCGGTGGATGTTCAGCTTGATATGGATGACAAGACGATGGTCGAACCGGATGTGGTCGTACTCTGCGATATGGATAAGGCCATCAAACGATGCATCTACGGCGCGCCGGATTTCGTATTGGAAGTTCTCTCGCCGACCACGCGAAGGAGAGATCTGCTGATCAAGCTGAACAAATACTGGAATGCGGGATGCAAGGAGTACTGGATCGTGGATCCGGAGCTGATGACAGTGACGGTCTATGATTTTGCCGGAGATGAAACAGCGGTCCATTATACCTTTGATGACAAAGTTCCGGTCCGTCTTTCAGAGGGCAAATGCAGCATTGATTTCCCTTCGATCCGCGAAAGACTTGCGCGGCAGAACCTTGACAAGGAATGAACAGTGCAATACAAAACCCCTGCCGCGCGGCAGGGGTCTTTTGATGTGTCTGTTGCGTATGATTATTCTTTTGGCTCTTCGACTTTTTCTTCAACGATTTCTTCGGCTTTTTCGACGACGTCTTTCTTGCCAAGTACTTCGTCCGCTTTTTCTTTGATCTTTTCGTCAAAGTTTGTCTTCTCCAGAACACCGTCAACCTTTTCTTTGAGCTTGTCATCAACGCTTGTCTTCTCGAGCGCAGTATCGACGACGTCATCGGCTTTGTCCACCAGATCCTTTACCTTGCCCTTGATGTCATCGTCGAGATCCGTCTTGTCCAGCGCATCGCCGGCCTTATCCTTCAGACCCTTTGCGCCTGCGATGATCTTATCATCGATATCCGTCTTTTCCAGAACTTCGTCAGCTTTTTCTTTGATTTTATCGTCGATGTCCGTCTTTTCCAGAACTTCATCAACTTTGTCTTTCAGATTGTCAAGTAAACCCATGTGTATTCTCCTTTCATTATCAGAAAATTGATGCTTATATTATATTGCATCAAAGAATGCAAATCAATACAAAGGACTGCAAAACAATGCATCGATGCTTGACTTACGGCACGGAAAGGAGATATAATCAGGATAATAAAAGGATAATATATGGATAAAAAAAGGGAGGTATTGAGATGAAAATCGAAGATATGAGGTTTATCAAAGAAGAAATGGGACTTTCCTATGAAATGATCGCGAAGGGCTCCGGGGTATCTCTTGGTACGGTCAAAAAGATATTCGGCGGCTATGTGAAGACGCCGCGCTACGACACTATGGCTGCGCTGGAGGCGTTCTTTTCGGTGGGCGCCATTGAAATGCGCGAGGCGGCGTTCGAGTATTATGCCGGTCAGAAAAAGCAGGGGGAATACACCATCGAGGATGTGGAAAAGATCCCGGAGAAAGTCCGGGTGGAACTGATCGACGGGAAACTCTATTATTTAGCGGCGCCGACGCCCATACATCAGGTCATTGCGGGTGAAATCTTTGTGAGGCTGAAATCACATATCGATAAAAAGGGCGGAGACTGCATGGCCGGCATGGCCGCTACGGATTTCAAACTGGATCCGGACAGCAATAAGACCATGGTGCAGCCGGATGTGTTCGTCATCTGCGATCCGCAGGTTTTGGGACTGAAGCGGATGACCGGCGCGCCGGATCTGGTTGTTGAGATCCTGTCCCCGTCGAACAGCGAATCGAAGATGAATGAAAAGATGCTCAAATACCGCGACGCCGGCGTGCCCGAATACTGGGCGGTGAATTACGACAACAAAAGCATCACAGTCATTCTGTTCGAAGATGCAGAAGGAAACGCACAAATACATTTTTATACGTTCAGCGACAAGGTTCCCGTCAGTATCTTTGAGGACTGCTTTATTGACTTTGCAGAAATCGATGCATACGTGCAGAAGTATATCGACAAATGTGAAGGAAGGGATTGACTTTTGGCCGGTCTCTGTTAGAATCATGTGGCGACACAAAATCATACGACAGTTCATTTGTACCTTCCTGTCGATAAACAAAACCGGGACTGCTTATTTTGCGCGTCGGGTCCCGTTCGCGCAATTTTTATTGAATGCTGTTTTTGCATCCTGCAGCTCCGGATCGGCCGGAGCTGTTTTAGTGAGGAGACTATAGTAAGGAGACTAGTTGATGCAGACAACACAAGAACAAAAAAACGTATCACAATTATTCATGGTCATCGGGATCGTCTTCGTCACATGCCTGCTGCTTTCGAATCTGATCGCAGGCAAGATGTGGGCAGTGACGGAGAACATCACGCTGCCGGCGGCGGTGATCCTCTTTCCGGTGACATACATACTGGGCGATGTTTTCACGGAAGTTTACGGATTCGAGAAGGCGCGCCGGATCATCTGGCTCGGCTTCGGATGCAGCTTTTTCGCGGTGCTTATTTACCTGATCACCATCGCGCTGCCGCACCCGGGCTTCTGGGAAGGGCAGGAAAGCTTCGCGACCGTTCTCGGCACGACGCCGCGTGTGGCTTTGGCTTCCTTCGCAGGGTACCTCTGCGGCGAGTTCTCCAATTCCATGATTCTGTCCAGGATCAAAGTCGCAATGAAGGGCAAGCATCTTTGGGTCAGAACGATTCTGTCGACAATCGTGGGCGAAGGATTCGATTCGGTCCTATTCATCACCATTTCATTTGCGGGAACCATGGAAACAAAGGTCCTGCTGCAGATGATCCTGTTCCAGTACCTGTTCAAAGTATGCTACGAAATCGTCGCCACGCCGCTTACGTATGCCGTCGTCGGATGGGTCAAGAGAAAAGAAGGCATCGACACCTATGACAGCAATATCAAATACAGATTTGTAAGGAGCGCAGAGTAATGAGAGAGAAAGAAAACCTGACACAGCTCGGAAGCAAAAGCACCGAATACAGCATGAACTACGCGCCGGATGTTCTGGAGCGGTTCAGCAACAAACATCCGGACAACGATTATTTCGTCAAGTTCAACTGTCCGGAATTCACAAGCCTTTGTCCCATCACGGGCCAACCTGATTTTGCGACAGTGATCATTTCCTATGTACCGGATGAGTATCTGGTGGAGAGCAAATCCCTGAAACTGTATCTGTTCTCCTTCCGGAACCACGGCGACTTCCACGAGGATGTTGTGAACATCATCATGAAGGATCTGATCAAACTGCTGGATCCGAAGTACATCGAGGTGTGGGGCAAGTTCCTGCCGCGGGGCGGCCTGTCCATCGACCCCTACTGCAACTACGGAAAGGCGGGCACCAAGTGGGAACAGATCGCTGCGGACCGTCTGGCGTCCCACGACCTGTATCCGGAGCGGGTGGACAACAGGTAACGGAAGCATCAAGACAACAACTCAACAATCAACAATCAACAAAAGCCGGCAGACGTTTGCCGGCTTTTTCGTATCCCGATTGATTTCGTATCTCAACGGATTTTAATCTGCTTATCTGACCTGTCCTTCGCCTCTGATGATGTACTTGAAGGTACAGATCTCTTCCAGGCCCAGCGGTCCGCGCGCGTGGAGCTTTTGCGTGGAGATGCCCATCTCGCATCCCTGTCCGAATTCACCCCCGTCGGTGAAGCGGGTGGACGCGTTAACGTAGACGGCTGCTGAATCCACAAGTGAAGTGAAGAGCGCAGCGGCTTCTTCGTTCTCCGTGATGATGCAGTCGGAGTGACCCGTAGAGTGGGCGTCGATGTGGGCGATGGCTTCTTCTACATTGTCGACGACTTTCACGCCCATGATGTAATTCAGAAACTCCGTGTCGAAATCCGCAGGCCCTGCCGCCGTTCCATCGATGATCCCGGCAGCGGTTTCGTCAAGCCGCAGTTCGACCGGCGTCTGTCCTGCAGCCTGACGGTCAGAGACAAGACGCGCGTAGTATTTGGGAAGAAACTCTGCTGCGATGTCTTTGTGCACGATGCAGACCTCCGCTGCGTTGCAGACTGAAGGGCGGCTGGTTTTGGCGTTCTCCAGAATGTCCAGCGCGATGTCCTGGTTCGCGTCTTTGTCCACGTAGATGTGGCAGATGCCGGTTCCCGTTTCCAGGACCGGGACCTTGGCGTTATCAACGCAGGAGCTGATCAGACCTTTGCCCCCACGCGGGATGAGCAGGTCGATGATGCCGCGTGCTTCCATGATCTCGGAAGCGGATGCGCGGGTGGTGTCCTCGATCAGTTCGATGGCGTTTGCCGGAAGGCCGGCCTCGGTCAATCCTGTCTTCAGAGCCTTCACGATTTCTGCCGCAGAGCGGTGGGCCTCCTTGCCGCACCGGAGCACGCAGGCAGAGCCGGCTTTGATGGCGAGGGCAGCTGCGTCTGAAGTTACGTTTGGCCTGCTCTCATAGATGATCGCGATCACGCCCATGGGGACGAGTACCTTACTGATCTTGATGCCGTTGGGTCGCACGTGGGATGCCAGCACCTTGCCCACCGGGTCGGGAAGGGCAGCTACCTGGCGGATGCCGTCGGCCATGCCGCGGATGCGTTCCTCGCTCAGTGCGAGTCTGTCCAGCATGACATCGGAAATAATTCCCCGCTGAGATTCCATATCCTCTGCGTTTGCCGCGAGGATCGGAGCGGTGTTTTCTTCAAGCGCATTTGCCATGGCGAGCAGCGCGCCGTTCTTTGTTTCTGTATCCGCCGCTGCCAGCGCTGTGCGCGCGCTGCGGGCGCTTCTCATCAGTTCCTGTGTGTTCATTTCTTGTTTCCTTTGAATAATGTTCCGGCTGTTTTGCCTTCGACGATATCGTATAATTTTTCGGGGTTGTTCCCGTTGATGATGACCATGTCGCACCCGGATTGGGTGACCATGCGCGCAGCGCCGATCTTCGTGGACATGCCTCCGGTCCCAAGTTCCGAACCCGCGCCTCCCGCGAAGGACTCGATTTCGCTGGTGATTTCCTCAACGATTTCGATGAGTCTGGCGTCTGCGTCTTTGTTCGGATCTGCAGTGAACAGTCCGTCGATATCGGACATCAGCACCAGGATGTCCGCGCCGATCGTCTTCGCGACGATGGCGCCCAGGGTGTCGTTATCTCCGACGCTGTTGATTTCTGTCGTTGCGACGGTGTCGTTTTCGTTGACGACCGGCAGTGCGCCGAACTCGAGCAGCGTCTTCATCGTGTTCTCAAAATTCTCCCGGCGCTCCGGATCCTCAATGTCCTCGCTGGTAATGAGAATCTGACCAACTGTGTGGCTGTACTTCAAAAACAACGTGTCATAGGTATGCATAAGTTCGCACTGACCGACCGCTGCCGCCGCCTGCTTCGCCGGCACATCCATGTGGCTGCGGTCCATATTCAGTTTACCGATTCCCATGCCGATGGCGCCGGAAGAAACAAGGATGATCTCATGTCCTGCGTTCTTCAGATCCGCCAGGACCTTGACAAGTTCTTCAACGTTTCTGATGTTCAGTCTGCCGCCCGGATGGGCCAGCGTCGACGTTCCGATTTTCACTACGATTCTCATTTAGAATTCCTCCTGTATGCTCTAATATTAGCACCTGCATAAGCCCTTCGTCAAAGCTTTTGCAAAGGCAGGAGATCCTGTTTTTGCGAGAGAAAAAAAGCGCCTTGTCAGGCGCCCTTTATATCTTCTTTTGATTGTTCTTTCTTCCGTCGTTCAGCCTCGTCCAGACCTTCAAGAGTACCGGAACTCACTTTGAACAGGTTGTCCTTTTCTCCGTACTCGTTATTGAATGATCCGAAAAGACTCGTCTTGTTGCTTTTGCTTCTGTCAAGAGCATTTCTGTAAAACAGATATACGATCGCTGCTGCGACAGCTACCAGAACGATACCAATTACTACTTTCATCTATACACCTCCCTGATTTTAGTCTTCGAATATCCAGCCAAGGTCGGGCAACTTACAGTTATATTCTTGCCTATGATAATGTTACAACGATGACGTATCATCAACAAGTAATAATTATACTTTTGATCTATACTTTTGATCGTTTTTTCTGCCGGGGTGTGAAAGATTTTTTTATGGATACTTTTACGCGTGAAGGCATTGTACAGCGTTGTATTTTCAGTACATAAAAACAACAAAAGACATGAGCCGAACCTATTGACTTGTTCCGGGAGGGGGTGTATTTTAATGTCACCAGGAGGGAGGTTGAAAGACCGAGAGCCTGAAAAATATACACCTTGAAAACTGAATAGCGGCGTGAAGATCTACAGAGAGAACAAGTGCAGGATTCGGCGAGCGGAACTAGCGAAAGAATGGAAGAATTAGCGAAACCCGCAAAACAGATTCGAACCAGCATAGAATCGAAGAATTGGCGGAACACCGAAGCGACAGGAACGATCTCGAGAGCGAAACCAGCATAGAATCGAAGAATTGGCGAAGCGCAGATGTGAGAAGTCTTAGAGAACCGAACCAGCGTAGAATTGGAGAATTGGCGAAGCGCGAATGCAAGAGTCTCAATGCAGTACGTGAAGAGTACAGATAGTACAATCGTACGGAACCAACGAAGAATCGAAGAATTGGCGAAGCACAATTGCAGAAATCTCAGGTACGGAACCAACGTAGAATTGAAGAACTGGCGAAGCACAAATCTGAAATCTCAGGTACGGAACCAACGTAGAATTGAAGAATTGGCGAAGCACAAATCTGAAATCTCAGGTACGGAACCAACGTAGAATTGAAGAATTGGCGAAGCGCAATTGCAAGGAGTCTCGTGTACGGAACTAACGTAGAATTGAAGAATTAGCGAAGCGCAGATGCATGAATCTCAACGTACGGAACTAGCGAAGAATCGTAGAATTAGGGACGCACAGAAGCAAAAGTCACAATACGGAACTAACGTAGAATCGGAGAATTAGCGAAGTTTATCCGGGAATCGTAGAAACGTAGAGGTGCAGGAATCCGAAGTAGAATCCACGGGGGAACAGGAAGCCCGAAGCACGGAAGATCAGGCCGCAGAAAGCGAGGTAACAGAAATGAGGGTGTTACAAGTTGACAAGTAATGGGTTGCGTAGTACTAATAAGTAGGACGCAACCCATTACTTTTTTGTGTTTTAAAAAATTATTCAGACAAGGGGAACAAGTATGGACCTGAACAGAATGGGAGAGATCCTCGACATGCTGGCCGAGGAACTGCCGGAAGAATTTTATAAGGATCTCAATGCAGGCATTGTTCTGACGCCTGAAATCAAGAGAAGCCCATATGGCGATGATATGGTGATCATGGGCGAGTATGTCAGATCCAATCTCGGCCGCGGCATCGTGATCTACGGCGGCTCCATCAACAGCGTCTACGGCTGGATGTCGGAAGACCAGATGACAGAGCAGCTCAGAGAAGTTCTCCGCCACGAGTTCACCCATCACATCGAATCCCTCGCAGGAGAGCGGGGACTGGAAATCAAAGATGAGGAACAGATCCGCCGCTACCTTAACAGAAAACGAGATTGAAGCATGAAAAATGTGTCAAAAGAACCGTCCCTTTTGACACATTTTGTTTTCGTATTGGTGGATGTTTTATTTGATCTCGTGGATCCAGCCTTCCGGCCCTTCGATTCTGCCCATCTGGATTCCGGTCAGTGTATCGTAGAGTTTCTTGAGGGTTGGTCCCATTTCATCCATGCCGCTTGGGAATGCGATCTCTTTGCCGTGATCGTTGATCTTTCCTACCGGTGAGATGACAGCTGCTGTTCCGCAGAGTCCGCATTCTGCAAATTCAGGAACTTCCTCGAACTTGACTTCGCGCGTTTCTGTCTCCATGCCCAGGATATCCTTAGCAACGATCATCAGGCTTCTTCTTGTGACGGAAGGAAGGATGGAGTCGGAGTGTGACTTCGGTGTGACAACCTTGCCGTCCTTCGTGATGAAGATGAAGTTGGCGCCGCCGGTTTCCTCAACACAGGTTCTCGTGCCTGCATCCAGATACATGTTTTCGGCAAAGCCTTCTGCATGGGCCAGTTCGCCTGCGTAGAGGCTCATAGCGTAGTTCAGACCTGCCTTGATGTTTCCTGTTCCGTGCGGAGCTGCTCTGTCGAAATCCGATACCTTGATGACGATCGGCTTGATGCCTTCTTTGAAGTAAGGACCAACCGGCATGCACATCATACGGAATTCATACTCCGGAGCAGGAGCTACGCCGATCATCGGGCCGCTTCCATAAATGAACGGACGAACATAAAGCGTTGCGCCGCTGCCGTAAGGCGGAACCCAATCTGCGTTTGCCTTGACCAGCATGTCCAGGGCTTCCATGAACATTTCCTCAGGAACGACCGGAATCGCCAGTCTTTTCGCGGAATCGACCATTCTCTGCGCATTCAGGTCAGGACGGAATGTTACGATTTTGCCGTCTTCTGTTCTGTAAGCTTTGAGCCCTTCAAAAACAGTCTGTGCGTACTGAAGCACGCCTGCGCATTCGGAAATGTGTACTGTTGGGTCGGTGATCAGTTCCAGCTCGCTCCATTTACCATCCTTATAGGAAGCGGTAACACGGTAGTCGGTCGGCTGATACTTGAAACTCAGGCTGCCCCAATCAATGTTCTTAGTCATTTATTTATTCTCCTTTCAGATTGTTTTACGATTGTTTCGGAATGAATACTCCAATAATCATTCTAACACAAAGGTTGCTTTAGTGCATTAGTTAACAGCAAAAAATCCCATGTGACTGCGGAATCATTTCCCGCTCCTGTCCCGCACATTCTGTTCGAGCCAGGCGGCCCATTCCGGCACGCCCTCGCCGGTAGCGCCGGACAGGAAAAAGACAGGTGCATCCGGATTGCAGCCGGCCAGATTTTCGCGGAACCGTTCCGGGTCGAAATCGAAGGCTTCCATTGCGTCGATTTTGCTGACGAGCACTACATCCGCCTCCTCGAACATCAGCGGATATTTCAAAGGCTTATCATCTCCTTCGGGCACGGAGAGGATCACTGCCTTCATGTGTGCGCCGGTGTCGAACTCAGCGGGGCATACCAGATTGCCTACGTTCTCCAGGAAAACAAGGTCCAGATCTTTGTATCCGATCCCTTTCAGACCCTGTCGGGACATCTCGGCATCCAGGTGACACATGCCGCCGGTGTGCAGCTGTACGGAAGGAACGCCGGTTTCGCGAGCAATAGTCTGCGCATCCACATCGCTGTCGATGTCCGCCTCCATGACGCCCACTCTCAGAGGTACAGCGCCGCTGTCCGGATTTTGCAGTTGCCTGATCGTGCTGATGAGTGTTGTGGTTTTGCCTGAACCCGGTGAGGACATGACGTTCACATAATATGTGCCCGCATCCTCGAGCTGACTTCGCAGCAGGTCCGCATCTTTATTATTGTCTTCAAGAATTGTCTTTTTTAATTTGATTGTCTGAATATCCATTGATTCTCCCTCCACTCATGAAGTATAGGCGAATCGAATCCCATAATCAATAGTAAGCTTTTGCTTCTGCAATGAGAACGATCAAATGGGAATAATCAACGGAGATAAAAGAGCAACGGGGTATTGCCTTCAGAGCAGAGGCCTTGATATGATAGGTGCAGCAAATGCGATAATGCAAATGCGATGGTATAGGAGGGAAACAATATGAAAGTACTGATTCTGAACGGAAGCCCGCGGAAGGGCAATACATTGACAGCAATCAAAGCCATCCGGAAGGGTCTTGAAGAAAGACCGGATGCAGCAGATATCGAAGTGACGCAGATCGATGCGGCAGGAAAGGAAATTATCCCATGCAAAGCCTGCAACGCCTGCGGATGCATGAGCAGGTGCATCTTCGCGGATGATTCCCCGGAGATCAACGCAGCAGTCGAGGAAGCCGATGCGATCATCTTCGCAACGCCGGTCTACTGGTGGGGCATTACGGCGCAACTGAAACTGGTCATCGATAAGTTCTACGCCCGCGCGTCGAAGTTTTCGGGAACCGGCAAGAAGATCGGAACCGTTGTGATCGGCGAGGCAGAACTCGATGATGCGGAGTACGAGATCATACAGAAACAGTTCCAGTGCATCTCCGATTATCTGGGATGGAACATCGTCTTCGCGAAATCCATATCCGCAAACAAGCCAAAGGATCTGGCAGCGGATGAGCAGATGCTGGCGGAGCTGGAAAAACTGGGCGCGGAACTGTAACGACAGGACTGTTACGACAGAGCTACAGATTGTCCTTGAAGAATTTGACGACCCGGTTCATGATCTCGACTTTGATCGGGGACACATCATAGGACATTTCGTAACCGTGACCGTCGTCAGTCGTCACTTCATAGATCGCCACATTAGAATAAGCATGGGCACAGTCAAGACTGGTTTTCGGTTCGACGACTGTGTCCTTTGTATTGTAATAGACCATCACGGGCTTGTCACCGAACTTGTCGCCGGTGAGAGCAGGATTCAGCTCGTAGTATTCCTCAAACCACTCCGGGGTAAAGGTCAGTACGCCGCGTTTGCATTTGCCGTCCTTTTCCACGACGGCGCGGATGCGGTCCCATTCTTCCTGGCCGCCCACATAGTGGATGAGGGCGTACTCATTGCCGGCAGGCGCGATGAGCGCCATGGCTTTGTAGTCGATGCCGCCCCAGCTTTCATTGCCCATGATCATGGCGACGCGGCCCCCGAAGGATCTGCCGTAAACACCGATGCGGTCCGGATCAACATTATAGTGATCCATCGTGTAGTCGATGAGGAGCATGTTGGATTCAAGCATATCCTTGAGTGTGTAATCGTTGGTGCGTCCGGACTTGTCCTTGGCAAGAGCCTTGTCCGGATCGTCTGTCAGGCAGCGGTTGAAGTCCGCGCGGACTGCGGCAATTCCGTTTGACGCCAGCAGTTCAGACAAGAGCCGCGCGCCGCCGCTGTTCAGGCTGCCGTAGATCCCGTGGGAAATGCAGACGAGCGGATAGGGGCCTTCAATGTCGGGCGCGACGATTTCACAGTACGTGTAAGTGCCGTCTTCATTCCGGAGGAAGACATCTTCGGTGATCACCTTTTCCGGGCCGCGGTCAAGAGCGTTTTCATCACCGGCAGCCGGTTCCGACGATGTGCATCCGGTCAGCGCCGCCCCTAGTGCAAAAGCAAGACAAAGGCATAGACAAAGAGCTGCCGCAACATGTACGGCAGCTGTTTTGTTCGTATATTTCTCTGTGCGCTTACTTGGCTTCTTCATTGTTTTTCTTCAGGTATTTTCCTTCCAGCCATTCGGTGATGAATGACGCACGCAGCGGTCCTTCGGTAAGCAGGTCATAGAGTTTGACCCAGAACGGAGCTGCCAGGGAAACACCGGTCAGCAGCGCGCTGCCCCAGACCAGGATATAGAAGAGCACCAGATTCTTCGGGCATCCGCCTGCCAGCGGATCCAGCACGCCTGACATGCACAGGATGAAGACGCCTGCGATGGACAGGACTGTGATGACGATGGATACGGCCCAGTTATTATGCTTCTTGTGGAGCAGGGAGATGCCGGCAAACCATGCGACGATCAGTGATCCGACGACGCCCATGTAGACATTGTACTGGGTGATCACATGCCGCAGTCCCAGGTGGAACAGGTAGATCGGCATGGTGTTCGTACCGATGTAGCAGAGGAAGTTCTGCTTTGACGGCAGTATGTTGACCATGAAGGCGATCCAGCCGGCGGACAGGCCGAAGACCAGCAGTCTCCACAGACATTCGGTATACCAGGTATGTCCGAATCGGGTAAGGTCTTCCTTCAGCAGGAACCATGAAAGCGTCGGACCGTTGTACATAAGCCAGATCGACATGCCCACAAGCACCGCGCCGAGCAATGCTACCAGGACAGGTTTTTTCTTAAGTGTCCTGACCATGTCCAGGGTTTCCTTCGAGCAGTAGTATCCGATCATGAAGAACGGGAAGTAAGAGAACACACGTCCCAGCGCCATGAACTGACCGAAGGGCAGAACGCCTGCGGCGAGCATCATGAAGATGCTCATGGGGAGCGCCCACTTGAATTTAACGATTTCCACCAGGAAGTACCTGTACAGGAACAGGGCGACCAGGAACCACAACGCGAAGGATGGGGTCAGGTAGCCGAAGTACTTTCCGATCGGACAGTCGAAGCCCCATGCAGCGATCATGGTGATGGTCGTAAACACCAGGTACGGCCAAAGTATGCCGCGGAAAGCGGTTTCTCTCGCCCGCTCAGGTTTCTTGGAAAAGTACCCGGACAAAAACATGAACGCCTGCATGACGAAAACGTTGATCGTAATGTAGACGAATCCGGTCGGGTGTGTCTGCGCCCATCCGGCGCCGCCATACAAGGCGGCGTACCAGTTGCCCGAAGCCTTCGTGAAGTGGGAAATCGGGATCGACAGCATCAGGATTCCGCGGAACGTGTCGAACATATAGTCACGTTGCTTTTTGGTTGTAATCGTTTCAGCCGGTGCACTGCCGGCAGGCTTTTCTTCAGCCATTTGCTCTCCTCCTCTATGCCGGTCCGAATGGGGACCAGGCCGATTGTGATGCTTTTGCACATCCGTCTATTAGAATAACAAATAATACTCTAAAATACAAACATAGCTTTCAGTTAAAGGTTTGATTTATTAGGGATACCCAACGGGATACTTTATGGTATAATTGTGTCACACAATGAAGAAGCGAATCGTGACGAAAAACAGAATATATACTATTGCAATTATTGTGATTTGCCTGACTTTGACCGCCTGCGGCGGCGGCTCAAGCACGGCGGCTTCCAGTGACAGCGGTGGCGGCGGCAGCGAAAACAGCGGCGGCGGAACGTTCGAATCCGAATACCATGACGCTGAATTCCATGAGGACAGCGCAGAGGGAGCCGGCGAAGTACAGGTGGATTTGTCATGCGTAGCCGACGGGTATTTCGGCGTTGTGGCAAAAAGCGACAGCAGACTGAAACTGCAAGTGATCAAGGGTGACGAAACATACACCTATGACATCGAGCAGGGCACTGAGCAGATTTTTCCGTTGCAGTGCGGGGACGGCACTTACACAATCAAGGTGATGAAGAACGTCAGCGGCACCAGCTATTATGAACTTTATGTGACTAGTGCGGATGTCAAGCTGGACGATCCTCTTGATCCATACCTTAGGCCGAACGCTTACGCTGATTATTCGGAAGACTCGGATTGCGTGAAGAAGGCAGCGAAGATGGCTGCAGAGTCCAATAGCGAGAGCGACTTTGTCGACAAGGTTTACCAATACATCTGCGACAAAGTCAAGTACGACTACGAGGAGGCGAAGACGGTCGAATCGGGATATGTCCCCGATCCGGACGAAGTAATAGAAACAGGCAAAGGCATCTGCTTTGATTACGCCAGCCTGGCAGCCTCCATGCTGCGCAGCCAGGGTATCCCGACGAAGATCATCTTCGGATATGTGGCGCCGAACAACTTGTACCACGCATGGAACATGTTCTATACAGAAGAGAAAGGCTGGACGACGGTGGAATTCTCTGTGGATCCGGGTGACTGGAGCCGCGTGGACCTGACCTTCTCAGCCAATGGACAGAACGCCGATTTCATCGGAGACGGCAGCAACTACCAGGACGTTTATCAATATTAGAAACAGGAAAGGAGCTTTGCAATGAATGCAAACGAGATGGGCTCATTCTTTGAAAACATGGGCATGATGATCAAAGCAGGGATCACGCCATCTGAAGCGGTGGGACTTCTGAAAGAAGAATCCGAAGACACAGGCAAAGGCAACGCAGCCTATGATGCGATGGCCCGGAAGATGTCCGAGGGGTCTTCTCTGGCGGACGCCATGAAAGGGTCAGAAGCCTTCCCGGATTACGCCGTGGATATGGTCGATGCCTCAGAATATACAGGAAAGCTTGAGGGAACCTTGTTCCACCTGTCCGAATATTACAGGACGGAACACTCCATGCGGAACACTTTCGTGTCCGCCGTGCGCTATCCGATCATTTTGCTGTTCATGGTCATCGCAGTGCTGATCGCAATGCTGGCCATTGTCTTCCCGGCCTTTTACGGGGTGTACAACAACCTGACCGGAAGCCTGGCGTCGTCGTCTTTGAACTACATCAATGTTTCCTTCACTCTGTGCAAGGTGCTGATGGTGATCATGATCATCCTGGTCATCCTGCTTCTCATCGGCGTCTTCATGTGGAGAGGCGGCAAGTCAGCAACAGTGCGGGGCGTGCTCTCAAAGATCAGCACCTTCCGGCAGCTCTTTGACAACCTTGATCTGTATCGGTTCACTTCCTGCTTCGACATGTTCATCTCAAGCGGCGAAATGCAGGACGAAGCCATCGCCAAGAGCCTGCCCGTAGCCGAGACAGACGGCCTGAAGAAAAAACTGAACAACTGCATCGAAAAAATGCGCACGGGACTCAGTTTCTCCCAGGCGGCAAGCGAAGAAAAACTTTACGATCCAATCAACAACAGGATGCTGATCCCGGCAGAGCGCAGCGGCATGCTGGATTCCATCCTGCAGAAAATACTGACCAACCTGAAGGACAACAATGAAGCCTATGTGGCGCGCATCGCCAACACAGTCGAGCCGCTTCTGACAGGCTTCCTCATGATCACACTGGGACTGATGCTGATCTCGCTGATGGTCCCGCTCATCGGCATCATGAATTCGATTGGCTGAGAACCGAAAGGAATATCGTTTATGCAGATCATTCGTGATCACAAGTTCATAACCATTTGCGTGATACTGGCTGTACTCCTTGTCTGTATCGTCCTTTATGCTGCTTTTGCAGTTACGGAAGAAGACATTGCGGACCGGGAGAACGCCATCAAGGAGACTGTTCAGGAGAGGGCGCTTCAATGCTACGTTATCGAGAACGCCTATCCGGAGAGTCTCGCTTACCTTGAAGAAAATTACGGCCTCACCGTCAACAAAGATGATTATCTGATTGTCTATGACCTCTTCGCGGAGAATCAGCCCCCGCAGGTCAAGGTCATATACCAGGGAGATAAATAGAGATGGAGCAAAGCAAAAGCAACAAAAGCATAGGAGAGATCCTCTCGGCACTGACCATCGCGGTGCTGTTCCTTGTCATACTGCTTTTGGTCGTCTTCGCGGCGAAGTCCTACCAGCATGGGGCGGACAGTCAGCATGAGAACGACATGCAGCGTATCGTCTGCGCCTATGTCGCGACGGCGGTCAAAGACCACGACGGCGGGGAAGTGACACCGATGGATTTCGACGGCTGCCCGGGCATCTCCATCGCGGACGGAGATACGGGATTCGCTCATAAAATCTACCTTTCGGACGGAGCCCTCATGGAAGAATACAGCAAAAGCGACCTGCCGGTCGATCCCAAAACAGCAAGCAAAATCGGGGAGACTTCGCAGTTTGAAATAAGTTACATTTCGGATAATCTGCTTGAGATCAAGACGGATAAAGGAGCATCTTACGTCAATGTTCGGAGATAAGATCAACAAAAAAAGCAATATCGCTTCCGTTGTGGAGCTGTTCATGATGTTCCTGCTCTTGCTGATCGTCATCGTGGTGATCACTTTGGTCTGTATGACGGCAAGAGAGCAGAGTCTTGACGCGGGCGACCTCACGAAGGCCGTCATCTGCGCTGAAAATGCAGCAGAGGTCACCAAGGACGCAACAAATGCGGAAGAAGCGGCAGCACTCCTCGAGAAGATGGAGAATGTCTCGAAGGTGGAGGTGTCGGCGGATACAGTGACAGCCACACAGAACGGATACCGCATCGAGGTGACGCTGACGCCGGAAAAAGGGGACACCGGAACCTATGTGGATGAACTGATCAATGTTTATCCGGGAGACGGCACGGCGATTTACCAGATGCATACAGGAAGTTATATCAAGGAGGGAGCGCGATGAACCACAAACTCAGATTAGGGCCGATCGCGATCTTCCTCGTTGTTGTCGCGATCATACTCACGACGCTGGCGACGCTGACGCTGGCAACCACTAACGCAGACAAGGTCATGGCGGAGCGCTTCGCTGCGGTTACCGCCAACAGATACGAACTCGAAGCCGAGGGACAGCAGTTCCTTCGGGATTTCGATGCGAAGGCGGCTGCGGGCGCGGTGACAGAAAAGGAAAGACAGACAAAAATCGAACGGGACGGCTATACTCTGGAGATCCGGGTGTCCGAACCGGATGCGAATGGTGATTATAAAATCGAGAAATGGGATCTCAGGAAGGACTGGCATGCGGACGATCCGTTTACGCATATCTGGAAAGGAGCTGATCAATGATGCTGCAGGACATACTCAAAAATGCCATACTCAAAGGAGCTTCCGACATCTTCCTCATCGCGGGCCTTCCCGTGACATGCAAGGTCAAGGGTACCCAGGACCGGATGGGCGGGGATATCATGAAGCCTGCCTCCATTGAGCCGGTCATCGATGAAATCTATGCAGCGGCCAGAAGAGAGAAAACGATTCTGGACAAGGGATTGGACGATGACTTTTCATTTTCCGTTCCGGAACTGGGCAGATTCCGTGTGAATGTGTTCCGTCAGCGCGGCTCTCTCTCCGCGGTCATCCGTGTCATCAAATTCGGCATTCCGGACTACCGTGAACTGGGGATCCCCGAAAGCGTTCTTTCTCTGGCGGACAATATGACGGGGCTTGTGCTCGTTGCGGGCGCGGCAGGATCAGGCAAATCCACGACGCTTGCCTGCATGATCGACAGGATCAACCATCAGAGGGAATCCCACATCATCACCATGGAAGACCCCATCGAATATCTGCATTCCCACAACAAAAGCATCGTCAGCCAGCGCGAGGTGTTTATCGACACACCGGGGTATCTGGAATCCCTGCGTTCCGCGCTCCGTGAGAGCCCGGACGTGATCCTGCTCGGTGAGATGCGTGATTTCGAAACGATCTCCGCTGCGATCACGGCAGCGGAAACAGGCGTCCTGCTGTTCAGCACCCTGCACACCAGCAGCGCTGCCAATACCATCAATCGTATCGTCGATGTGTTCCCTGCCACGCAGCAGGTCCAGGTCAGAGGGCAGCTTGCCCAGCTGATCCGCGGCGTTGTCTGCCAGCAGCTGATCCCGACGACGAGCGGCACGATCACGCCGGTATTCGAAGTGATGAAATCGAACCCGGCCATCCAGAACATGATCCGGGAAAACAAACTCCATCAGCTGGAAGCGGCCATGCAGGCGGCAAGAGCAGAAGGCATGATGACCATGGACAACAGTCTGTTCGAACTGTATCAGCAGGGCACGATCACGAAGGAGACGCTGCTGAACACCTGCAATAATTACGAATTTGTTTCCAAACGTGTTTAACGATAAGCAAGTCTGACGGTCCGTGAGAAATACCGCAGGAGGTGCCGGCATGAGCGGGAAAAAGGAAGAGAAAAATGTGATCTACGTCAGGACACTGGGCTCTTACTCCGTCAACTATAACGGCGCCAAGATCGCCATCGGATCCAGAGACGAATCCCAGATCGGCCTGCTCATGCTGCTGATGTTTCACTTCGGCAAGGACGGCGCCAGCCGCAGCCTCATCAAGAACACGCTCTTTGAGGACCGGGACATCGAAGACGTGTCCCACGCCATCCGGAATGTCCTCTACAATATGCGCAAAAACCTCAAATCCCACGGTCTTCCCGAGGCGAAGTTCGTCAAGCAGAGAAAAGGTATCTACTACTGGACGGATGAAGTTCCGGTCGTCGAGGACGCCCGCGAGTTTGAACGGCTGGCCGGGGAAGCGCTGGCCGAAGAAAATCCGAAAAAGAGGGAGGACAAACTGTCCGGCGCCTGCTACAGTTACGCAGGCCGTTTCTTTGCGGGCAGGGACAACGTTCCGTGGATCTATCAGGAGGGCGAGCGCTACCGCACGCTGTTTAACCAGACGACTACTGCGCTTCTGGAGTATTACAGACAGACGCACAAATTCAAGGACATGTATGATCTGGCTCTCTACGCGGTTCGTGTTGATCCTTTCTCCGAATGGGAAATCTATGTGGTCGAAGCCCTGACAAATCTGGGACGCTTCGCGGATTCCGAGCGTTACTATGAAGATACCGTCAACCTCTATCTCAAAGAATACGGCGACCGTTCCAACGAACATGTCCGCGATTTCATCCGCCGCCTCGGCGAGCATCTGTTCCACGATCACGAGACTATCGATGAGATCCAGGAGAAACTGACCAATGCGGACGATACAGGCGGCCGCGGATATTATTGTTCTCTTCCGGTCTTTCAGGAACTCTATCAGACCATCGAACGTACCATGCGCCGTAATGCCGACAAAATCTTTCTTATGCTCTGCACCATCGTGGACAGCAAAGGCAATCCGATGCGGGAGGGACCGAAACTCACAGATTTGTCCGAGCGTCTGAAGACAGCCGCCGTCAGTTCGATCCGTAATACGGATACGGTCACCAAGTACGGGCAGGGCCAGTATCTTATCCTCCTCATCAACACAACCGAGGAGAACTGCCACATCATCGAAAAACGTATCAGTGCAAACTTCCTCACGAGCAGGCAGCGCACCGGCATTTCGTACGCTGTCAAAAGCCTGCTGGTCAAGAAAGAGGACTTACCCGTTTTAGACTGATTTGTGACGCTTTCTGTGACGCTTTTGCCCTTATAATGCAGAAGAATCTAAAGGTTTTATATAATAGGGAAAATAGGGGCCACCGTCACATGGATGCGATTCTATATGCAGAAGTCTACGCAATTTGTATGATCATCACAGGCATACTGCTTTTCTGGACGAGGAGAAGCGGTACGCAGTCTTTTGTTGAGCTTTGTCTTTCCAGACTGCTTGCTTGTTTTTTGATTAATTTTTCGGCAAACTTCCTGTTTACCCTGTTTGACCGGATCCTTGATTTGGATGATGCGATGGTCGTATCCTATATATTCAAGACCCTGTATCACATCACGCTGATCATCGGCGTCTTCACCTGGTGCATCTACGCAGAAGCGCAGATCACGGAGCACCATTCCGGAGAGAAACTCCGGTTCCGTCTGATCATGGTTCCGGCTGTCGTTCCAATCGTGCTTGCGCTCCTCAATCTTAAAACACATCAACTGTTCCTGATCGATGCGGCGGGCGGATACGTCCGCGGATCCTGGTTCCAGTTTGAGATGTTCTATTTGCTTGGATTCTCCGTTCTGTTTGCAGTACGGCTGCTGCTGCAGTGCAAGAAAGAGTCTGAGCCGCTTACACGGTCGCATCTGGCCATCGCCGCGACATTCCCCTTGTGCATCCTGGCCAGCTGGGCCCTATCCTTTGCCGGCGAGGCGTTTCCGGTGATCTGCGTTGCGGTCATGGTCGAGCTTCTGCTGCTCTTCCTGGGAACGATCATGCAGCAGATCTCAATCGATAAACTGACACAGGTCAATAACCGGCAGAATCTGCTGGGGTTCATGGATTACAAACTGAGGAACCATGACCATGACGTATACCTTATGATGATGGATCTGGACAGTTTCAAGCAGATCAACGATACTTACGGGCATGTGGAGGGAGATAACGCCCTGGTCAATGCTTCAAAAGGCATCAAGGAGGCCTGCGGCGGTTATGTCCCTCGCCCCTATATCGCCCGGTACGGCGGCGATGAATTTATCATCGTGATCGAAACTGCAGATCCGAAAGATGTGGAGATCCTATCAGAATCGATCCAGGAGAAGCTTGTTGGCTTTGATAACGTGTCGCCGTACGAGCTGCGGATGAGCATCGGTGTCGCGAAATATATGGAAGGGCAGACACCAAAAGAATTGATTCACGAAGCGGATAAAATGTTGTATGATATAAAAAAGGAAAGAAAATCAGAAAGCAGGAAGCTTTCAGGGGCCAAGAATGGAACAGAAGAATAAGAAGGAAATTAAAATCACCTATTTCTTCGCGGTTTTCGTTGCGCTGCTGATCGTCATCTCACTTCTGCTAGTTGTAGGTTCGTCCCGCATCGATACGTCGCTGACGAAGATGCAGGATTCGACGGAAGCTTATATTGTTGAGGAGGAATCGATCAACCAGATGCGCGAGGTTTCCGATTACCTCACGGAGAAGTGCCAGGCTTTCGTAGCGACCGGAAATGTCGAAGAAGCCGAAGCGTATTACAAGGAAGTCGATGTGGACAAACGCAGGGAGGCTTCGCTGGCGGCAATTGAGCCGTACGGCAAGGAAGATGGCATTTACACTTCTTTGGCGAATGCGCTGAAGGCATCTAACGAGTTGGCGGAAGTCGAGGGTTACGCCATGTGTCTCGCCGCGGAAGGATACAGTCTGGAACCTGCGGAGGTCTCGAAGGATCTGACAGAGGTGACCCTGACGAAGGAAGACAGTCAGCTTACCGCGCAGCAGAAGCGCCAGAAGGCGCGCAATATGGTCTTTGACCAAAGCTATGAAGACAAGAAAAGTGAGATCTGGGACAGTGTCCTCAACAGCACAGAGCAGTTGATGGAGAACACCCGCGCCCTCGAGCTGGAGTACTACGAGAGCGCGAAGCACCGGCTCATCGTTCAGAATATCCTGATGGCCCTGTTGCTTGGGTTTGCGCTGATCTTGCTGTTCGCTATCGCGCAGCTGGTGCTGCTGCCTTTGCGAAACAGTACTGAGTATATCCGGACGCAAAGGGTGCTTCCGGTGAAAGGCGCCGCCGAGTATACTTATCTGGCCAAAGCCTACAATACAATGCTTCAGGCGACCCAGAAACATCACGAGATCCTGTCCTATGAGGCGACCCATGATGTAATGACGGATCTGTACAACCGGAAGTTCTTCGATAACAAACGGGAGGAACTGTTTGGTGAAGAGGTGGCGCTGATGATCGTCGACGTGGATTTCTTTAAATCCATCAATGATACTTATGGTCATGAGATGGGAGACAAGGTCCTGCAGAAAGTCGCGAGGATCCTGTCCTCCAGTTTCCGTTCTGAGGACTTTGTCTGCAGGATCGGCGGTGATGAATTCGCGGTGCTGATGGTGCAGATGCGGCCGGAACTGAAGCACGTTGTCGAAAGCAAGATCGCAGCTGTGAACGAAATGCTGCATCGCAGAGACGATGGCCTGCCTGATGTGACGCTTAGCATCGGTGTCGCGTTCAGCTCCGGAAACGCGAAGGATCCGGACAGCCCGGACGCGCTGTTCAAGACGGCCGACCTGGCGCTCTACAAAGTCAAGGAAGGGGGACGCGACGGGTTTGCGTTCTATGAAGATAAAGAAGACACTGAAGTTACTTCCTGAACAAAGGAGGAGGCTATGTTAAAAAGTCATGTGAAATTCCACTCCATCGCCGGCAAGCGGCTCGTCCTCATTGTCGATGATGAGATCGTCAATCGGGAGATGCTGCGAAACATCGTCCAGAATGATTTCGATGTTGTCATGGCGGAAGACGGTGAGGAAGCGGTGGAGAAAATCAAGGAACACGGTGATCTGCTGTCCTTGATCCTGCTGGATCTGAATATGCCGAAGATGGGAGGCTATGATGTGATCCAGTGGTTGAAATCGAGCGACGATTACGTGAATATTCCTGTCATCGTCCTCACGGGCGACAAGCATGCCGAGGTCGACAGCCTCACGATGGGCGCGGCAGATTTTCTTACCAAGGATCCGCTGGTCCCGGAGGTCGTGCTGACGAGAATGCAGAAGACCATCGAACTGTATGAAGACAGAAGCATCATTCAGTCTACAGAGCGTGAGGATCTGACAGGCCTGTTTAATAAAGAATATTTCTACCGTTACTCGGAGCAATTCGATACCTTCCATAGTGAATTGATCATGGACGCGGTGTTTATCGACATCAATCATTTCCATCTGATCAATGAACTCTATGGCAGGAAGGCAGGCGATGAGGTCCTGATCCATCTGTCCGATTATCTGAAGGACTTGCGGGAGAAGACCAGGTGCATCGCAGGCAGGGTCGAGGCGGACAAGTTCTTTGTCTATATTGAACATGGGAAGGTGAGTTACACCACTATGGCAGAGGAAATCAACAGCCACTTCGACGATTTCCGCGACATCCATGTGCGGGTCCGCTGCGGAATCTATCAGAACGTCGATAAGAGCTTCGATATCGAAACGAGATTCGACCGGGCAGTTCAGGCTGCCAACACGATCAAAGGCAATTATTCCAAGTCGATCGCCCGCTACGACAACGAAACATTCCAGAAGAAGATGTTTGAAGACCGGCTGATCACCGAAATGGATGAGGCCATGGCGACGCATCAGTTCTACTTGAACTTCCAGCCGAAGTACAATGTTCATGGCGAAGAGCCGGTTCTGGCCAGCGCGGAAGTGCTCGTCCGGTGGGATCATCCGGAACTGGGACGGATCAGCCCGGGACAGTTCATCCCGATCTTTGAACACAACGGCCTGATCCAGAAACTGGACTTCTACATTTGGGACAGAGCGCTGGAATGTGCGGGCAGATGGAGGAAGGAGCACGGAATCGAACTGCCGCTTTCTGTGAATGTTTCCCGTATGGACCTGTATAACTCCTCGCTGATCGATTTCATCATCGAGAAGCTGATCGACTACGACATCTCCAAGAAGAATCTGTATCTGGAAATCACAGAATCCGCTTATATGGACGATTCGGCGCAGCTGATCGAAATCATCAACAGCCTGCGGGCAGAAGGATTCAAAATCGAGATGGACGACTTCGGAACGGGTTATTCTTCCCTGAACATGCTGGCGGATGTACCGGTCGACGTGCTGAAGATGGATATGCGCTTCGTGCAGAATCTCAACTCCAGCGAAAAACAGGAGACGATGATCCGGCTGATCATGGACATCGCCAAGTATTTGAAGATGGAAGTGGTGGCGGAAGGCGTCGAAGACAAGGAACAGGTCGACTTCCTCCGGTCCGTGGGATGTGATGTCATCCAGGGATATTATTTCTCCAAACCTCTTGCGGAAAAAGAATTTGTTGAGCATGTGCTGCAGGCACAGAAAAAATAAATGATTGAAAAAAACGAATTGAAAAAATGAAAGGAAGATAGATATGCTTACGATTGAGAACCTTAAAGAACTGGGAGCTGATACAGAAGGCGGTCTCGCACGCTGCATCAACAATGAAGAGTTTTATCTGAAGATGGTGAACCTGTCTTTGCAGGACGCCAATTTCGAAAAGCTCCGGAGCGCCATCGACGGCGGAGATATGGACGGTGCATTTGAAGCTGCTCATGCGCTGAAGGGCGTTCTGGGAAATGTGGGGCTGACCCAGCTGCATGAGCCGATTGCCGAGATGACAGAGGAACTCCGCGCACGGAAAGACATCGACTATTCGGGTTACATTGAAACGATCTTTTCGGAACTTGAGAAGCTCCGCGCGTTTGAGTAGTTATATTCTGCGCATCTAGTTGTATTCTGTGCACCGCCGCTTCGCGAGCAGCGCTGCGGCGATCTGCGCCATCAGAATCGCTGCCATCATGATGGTCCTGCTGTCGATCAGGACCATTTTATTGTTTAAATCTTCCAACAAGAGAAATGCAGTGACCGCGCCGGCTGCGGGCAGGATGCTCAGCAGACGCGCCGCCATACACTGCTTCATGACGCGGATGTCATGGGCTGTCTCACGTGAATCTTTCATGCCGTGCTTCCTGCAGCCTAATCCGGCAAGCAGGACCAGAGACAGGACCACGGTTGCCGTCATGCACAGCAGATCGATCAGCGCCCAGGTCTCACTCTCTAACATTTCAAAAACTCCTTTCTGCACTCAACTATGTTTGAAAGGAGTATACTTGTAAAAGCGTCACAAAAAGCGTCACAAAAGAATCTTTATCAAGACGGATCTTCTGATTCAGACAGGATCTCCGCCAGCGTGCGCATGAGCACGTCGACTTCGATCGGCTTGGAGATGTGCGCCTGCATGCCGGACCGCTTCGCCGCCTCTTCATCCTCTGAGAAGGCATTGGCCGTCAGGGCGATGATCGGAACCGTTGCCAGATCCTGGTCTTCGAGAGCGCGGATGTTTCGGGTCGCAGTATAGCCATCCATGACCGGCATCTGGATATCCATGAGGATTGCGTCGTAGTAGTGGGGTCCGCCGGCAATGAGCATATCGATGGCGATCTGCCCGTTTTCGGCCGCCTCCAGTCCGAACCCTGCGTCACGCAAAAGCATGGTCACGATTTCACGGTTGACCTCATTATCTTCGACGACGAGCAGACGCTTATCGGTGAAGTCAACATCCGGAACAGACTCGGCGTCTGCCTTTGCATCGGCGTCGTCTGCTTCGACATCCTCTTCGCCGGCCATCTCGAAGGTCAGGTGAATGATGAATTCCGTTCCTTCGCCGGGCGCGGTGATGACATCGATCGTACCTTCCATAACATCCGTCAGGTTTTTGACGATGGCGAGGCCCAGACCGGTTCCCTGGATGCCGCTGTCCGTGGACGAGCGCTCACGCTCAAAGGCAGTAAACATTTTCTCGGTGAATTCCTTCGACATGCCGATGCCGCTGTCTTTGACATGGAAGTCATAGACGCCGTCCGTGATCTCTTCGATCCGTACTGTGATCGAGCCGCCTTCCGGCGTGAATTTATAAGCATTGCTGACGATGTTCATCAGCACGCGTGTCAGGTTCCGCTTATCGCACATAACAAACGGATCCCGGACGCCTGAGGTGTCTACCGTGAAGCGAATCTGCTTTTGTGCCATCTGTTCACTGAACAGCTGCTGCAGGTTTTCACCGATGGTGTTCAGATCGACCGGCTCATTGATGTGCTCGACCATGCCGCTTTCGATGCGGCTCATCTCCAGAAGGTCGTCAATCATGCCGAGCATCTGCTCGTTCGACCGGGTGATCTTCGAAAGATAATCCTCCACCTGCGGATTGTCGTTTTCCTTCATGGCGAGAGTCGTGTAGCCGACGATGGCGTTCATAGGCGTGCGGATATCATGGGACATGTTGAAGAGGAACTGGCTCTTTGCAATATTCCGTTCCTCGACCTGGATCTTCTCCATCGCAATGGTCTCGTGTCTTTTGCGCGTCAGATTCTGGACGTACAGCATGACCACCAGACCCACGAAGATGATGCACATGGCGACGATCCCGTTGCGGAGGACAAAGGACTCAAGCTGCGCGCCGCTGCCCAGTTCCAGGATGCGTTTGCCGAACCACATGAATACGGAATACAGCAGCAGAATGAAGAGCGCGATGCCGGAGGTCGAGATGCCTGTGTACTCCGTGAGCGGCGTGCTACGGATGGTACGCCAGTAGAACAGGAAGCCCATCATGCACCAGAGGGCCAGCAGCAGGAACGCTGGCGCGCCCATGGCTTCCAGAGCGGTGAGCTTCGGAATGAGCTGCACCGCCGCAAAGGCAATCGTGATGATGGTCCCGATGAGACCGGAGGCCATGATCCATTTGTTCCCGTATCGTTTCGCCATCTTGAACGCCGACGCGGAGGTGTAGCCGAATCCGATGACAGCGCCCAGAGAGGTCAGTTCTACGAACCAGTTGAGGGCGTTGCGGCCGAGGAAGGATATGAGAATCGAGATCAGCATGATGAAGATGATGCTGTACGTCGTGTTGCTGAATTTCTCAGAGAGGATCTTGTCCTCAGCCATGGTCGACAGCATTCTGAGGGTTGCACGGTACGCTCCGATGATGCCCGTCAGGATGGCGGCCAGCGCCGCGATGCCGACGATGAAGAGGGCTTTGCTTCCCATGATTTCCACTGCGGAATGGAAGGTCGGGACAGACATCACGCCGCGCATTTCATTCAGATTATCGAAATACCCCGTCCAGGAATGGAATCCGTCAGGGACCGAGACGATGCTGACAACGGCCATGGCGCTGTATGCGAAACCGGCCATGATGATCGAGATGATCAGTACCCATTTCGCCCGTTTCATCGGGAACCGGAAGTGGGCGCTCTCCAGGGAGACGACATCGAAGCCGACAAAGGCCCAGGGCGCCAGAAGCACGATGCTGAAGATCCCGTAGGCGGGACTGAGCTGACCTGTACCGAAGGCAGCCGTCACATGGCCGAGGGACACATGCGGCGCGCATACGATGGTCACAAGCAGAATACCCAAAAAGAGGACGACGGCCAGTATCGTGTGGACATACTGCAGAACCGGCTTGGCCACAATGAACATGATGCCGACAATGAACAGCGCCAGAACTGAGACAGCGACTTCACCGAGGTAGATATCCACTCCTGCGATCTCATAACTGATGCCTCCCTGCAGTTTGTTTCCGAACATGGTCCTGACAACGACGAACAGCGCTGTTCCGTTCAAGAAGACGATGGTCAGATAAGACAGGGTGAGGAACCAGGAACACAGGAATGCGTGATCCCTGCCAAAGGCTTCCTTCGTGTAGGCGTAGACGCCGCCGGTTGTCGGGCGCTCCCGCATCAAATAGATGTAGTTCGCCGCGACGATGAGGATGATGACCACACTGATCGCCATCGCAATCAGCGTTCCGATCGGTCCTGCCACCGGCAGGAAGGTCGTTCCGGGCATGACAAAAACACCCCAGCCGACCATGCAGCCGAAGGAAATCGCCCATATATCTAATGATGAAAAATATCTATCGTACATATTGTTATTATACCACTGATTGCTGAAATATGGGAAATAATAACATATGAAAATAATCAGTTTCATGTGAAAACAATCTATTTCACAGACCGGAAGCATGATATAATCCATGTGGATCATATCAAGATTACTATGCGAGTCATGCGACATCGCAAAAGAAAAAAGAAGGAGGACCATAAAATGGTATCAAAGAAAGTAAAAGATTTGCTCAACAATCAGGTCAATGCTGAATTTTATTCGGCTTATCTGTATCTGGATTTTTCAAACTACTACAAGGACGCCGGCCTTGATGGATATGCGAACTGGTACATGATCCAGGCCCAGGAAGAACGCGATCACGCAATGCTGTTCATCCAGTATCTGCAGCAGCAGGGTGAAGCGGTCGTCCTGGAAGCGATCGACAAGCCGGATAAAGAATACAAGGAATTCATCGATCCGCTCGAGATGGGCGCCGAGCATGAAAGAGTCGTAACAGACCTGATCAACAAGATTTATGCGGCGGCCTATGAAGAACACGATTTCAGAACGATGCAGTTCCTCGACTGGTTTGTCAAGGAACAGGCAGAAGAAGAAGACAACGCGGATGACAACGTCACCAAGTTCAAACTCTTCGGAAGCGACAGCAGAAGCCTCTACGAACTGGACGCAGAGATGAAGGCCAGAGTATACACCGCTCCGTCACTCACACTCGACTAAGGTCATCGGGACTACAGCGCGTGCGCGGCATGTGTGCAGACAGTCAGACCCCTCAGAATCCGCCCTGACACGGGACGGACTTGAGGGGTTTTTCTTATTTGGCGTCAGTGAAGAACAGGCCGCCGATTAGTTGATCGTTGGGAGGCAGTCATCGATGAGTCAGTCGGTGTAATTTTTGAATTGTTCTAATCCGTTTTTCATCATCTACAGAGGTCAAGCGTTCTTCTTGTCACAGAAACTTCTATAATTTGGATAAATTTACAAAATATAACATTTAAATTCCAATAAAATACAAATACTGGCAGATATTAACACTAAATTGTTCAAAATAGAGGTCATTGACGATACGGTGATGAAAAAACCACATTCTACGATCGATTTTTACACCAGGGGTGCCGAAAGAGGAGGCGAATCAGGAACATCTTGTGCTATAATGTCGCCATGAGTGTCTTGAGCAAGCTGCCGGTGAAAATCATAATAGGGATCGTGATGGTGGGGCTGGTGTGTGCGTCAGCCCAGTCAGCGAACGAGCAGACGGCCTTCGAACAGAAGGCTTTTATTGCTGGCGATCATGCCATGGTGAAAACCTATGAGATGGATGTACATGGCAACTTGCAGGAAGCAAAGGCAATCCCGCGCGGCACGGAAGTCACATTGCCGGATGAGAAACCGATGGAAACGGCGGAAGGGAGCTTCCTGCGGATTGATATGGACAGCGAAGAGTCCGGAACCGACGCAGCCGAAGCAGACGCAGCCGAAGCAGATGTGTTCAGTACAGATGTAACGACTGCGGCAGAAATGTGCAGTGAGCTGAAAGACATCACCGCATCTGAGCCGCCGCGTTATGCGAAGCCGGAGAATCTGGTCAGCAGCAGAGATGAAGTGGTGCAGGAGAAGGAACTGTTCGTCCGCACGCCTGTCACGCTCTACCGCAGCAGCAATGGACCGGAAATCGCAGGATTCGCCCCGAAGGGGACCCGGCTCGAGGTGACAGGCTTTGCCGGCCTGGATGAGAACGGCAAGGTCGCCAAGTACAAGGTGCGGCCGGTTTCCGGAGCAGACGGCGAGGCTGCAGGCAAGAAAGACGGTGATGCGGATGGCACAAAGGACGCCGCCTCACCGGAAGGCTATGCATACAGCAAGTATCTGGTTCGCTCGCAGGAGGAGGCCGACAAAAACTACAACAAAAACGGCGAATACGACAAGGCGAAAAAAGCGAAGTTCGGCATGAATCTGCACGGAGGCAAGGCGACCGGGCTGGATTATTATCCGTTCGAACGGACGAAAATCAAAGGCAATGCATTCTGCCGTGAGGCGCGGGGGATGTACCTGAACTATGCTGCAACGCTCAACTACAAGCCATACATCAAGATCATCAAACAAACGAAGTGCAATGCAGTGGTCATCGATATTAAGAGCGGCGACCTTTCGTATAAATCTCCGGTGGCGAAGAAATTGTCACCAAAAGCCTATAAGAAAGCGCATGCGGATCTGGACGAATACAAGGCAGCTGTGCAGAAATTCAAGGAGGCAGGTGTTTATACCATCGGGAGAATCACCTGCTTTAATGATTTCAATTACGCCAAAGATCATCCTGAGGACTGCATCAAAACCAACGTATCCGGTTCCCGCTGGCCGAGTGCGTACAGCCGGGATATGTGGTATTATAATGTTGCCCTTGCAGTCGAGGCTGTGAAACTGATGGGTTTTGATGAGATCCAATTCGACTATGTCAGGTTCCCGGAGGCGGCGTACGAAATGTCCCTCGAGAAGAAAACTGATTTCAGGAATAAATTCGGCGAAACAAAAGCACAGGCGATACAGAACTTCTGCTTTTATGCGGCGGACCAGATCCATGAAGCGGGAGCCTATTTCAGTGTCGATGTGTTCGGCGAATGTTCGAACGGCTATGTGACAGCGTACGGACAGTACTGGCCGGCCATATCCAACGTGGTCGACGCTATCAGCAGCATGCCCTACACGGATCACTTCGGGAATGCGGATACCTGGTCACATCCGAAGGCCATCATGAAGGTATGGGCGAAGGGTGCGGCAAGGGATCAGAAGAAGATCCCGACACCTGCGGCGGCGCGCACCTGGATCACAGGATACAACACGCCGTTTTGGGCGCCGCAGGTCAAATACGATAAGAAGAAACTGAAACAGCAGGTGGATGCGCTCTATGAAGCGGGACTTGACGGGGGATTCATACCATGGCACAGCGCATCACCGGCAAATACATATAGAATGTATAAAGGAATTTGGGATTATGAGAGGTAAGCTGTTATTTATTTTGATCACGATCATGATTCTTGCTTTTGCAGGATATCTGCTGCATGTGGCGTTCTTGGGAGACCCGCTGGAGGGCATGACGCAGGTTCAGCATCTGCGGCTGACCCAGGAGGGGACTGAGGTCGATGCCAATTGGGATGAGGTTGACTGCAGCGGATACATGGTGAACTGCTTTGTTAACGGCAGGCTCACGGAGTCGCATGTGGTCAAAGACAATATGTACACGATGAAGGGTGTGCAGCCCGGGGACATTTGCGAGGTGATCGTAAGGGCAAAACTCTGGTTCGGAGTGCCTTCCCTGGCGGCAAAGGCAACCCTGCGGGCAGACAAAGTGAAGCAGGTCATTGCAATCGAAAAAACCGCTTTTTATGGTTTTGCAGGAAATGACTTCAAACTTGACGCATCCGCTAACGGCGATCTGCAGTACAGTTCCTCGGACGAAAGAATCGCAGCCGTTGACGGCAAGGGCAATGTGACACTCGGCCAGAACGGGGAGGCGGAGATCAGCATCACCGCCGAGGGAAACGGCTATTTCACAGATGCCGAACGAACCGTTACGGTGTTCGTCTATCCGGCAGTGCTTGCCCAGATCACCGGCACAGCGGTGGAAAACCTGTCGCCGACAAAGGCGCTGATCCGCTGGAATCAGGACGAGTATGCAACGGGCTATAAGGTGCTGCGGAAAAATCCTGCGACGGGGGAATTCAAAGAACTGAAAGAAACCACTTACGATGTCAACTATCTCGAGGTCGTCAGAAACGATTATGACTACGCGGTCAAAGGCATCGCGGAAGTGGATGGCCAGAGAATCGACGGAAAGATCTCCGATGTCATCGAAGTCAGGGGCACGACGGAGGAATCCCCGGCATACCCGAAACTCAAGATCATCAGGAAACTGACGAAGGCGGATTTCGAACTGGTGGCCACGCCCCACGGAGGTCCGAAAGCGAGGATCCCCCAGGGCATCAGCGTGACCAAGGACAAGTACATTGTGACATATGTGAACCGCAAGAGTACCATCGGCTACCTGCTGTCCTACAAGAAAAAGAACGGAGAACTCAAGAAAATCACGAGAGTGAATGGGCTGGGTCACGGAAACGGGAGTGCCTATAACCCATATACGAACAAACTGTATAATCTGGCAGGAAAGAAGGGCGAGTTTTCCAAGAAGTGTTTTGTGTACGATCCGAAAACGCACAAACGCTTGGGCAAGGTCACTCTGCCGGTGGCGGCAACAGGCATCGCGTTTGACGTCAGCACGAACAAGTTCTATCTGGCGCTTGGCGATGAAATGTATGTGTGCGACAGCAAATTCCGGCTGGAAAAGACTTTGAAGAAGAGCATCCGGTACATCAACCCGCAGGATATCGGCGCTTATAACAGCGCGTTCATGATCTGCACCTGGATCAAAAAGAACAAAAGCTTTATCGACATTTACAGGGTATCCGACGGCGCGTATCTGGGGACTTATGATGTTTCCCTGGGCGAGATCGAGAGCTGTACGATCGATGACGGATATCTCGTGATTCTCATGAACACCATCGGCAGCATTGATGATAAAATATACAGGACGAAGAAACGGATCGCCATCCCTTAGGAGGAATTGAAAATGACAGAACATAAGCATACTCATGATGGGCATAGCCACACTCACACGCATAGCCATGGCGAGGGGGAGCATGTACATGTGCATGTTCACGGGGAGCATACCCATACCCATTCACCGGAGCATAAGAAGGCCGTGCTCAACAGGATGTCGCGTATTATCGGTCACATGGAGTCCGTTAAAAAGATGATTGAAAACGACCGGGACTGCACAGATGTGCTCATACAGCTTTCGGCGGTGAACTCAGCCCTGCAGGGGGTCAGTCGCGCCGTGCTGAAGGAGCACATGTCCACCTGCATCGTCGAAGCCGTGCAGCAGGACGACATGGAGGCTTTGGAAGAACTCAAATCCGCGATCGATACATTCATGAAGTAAGATAGTGCGAAGCAATAAGGAGGCACGAGATGGTATTTATACATTTGGCAGAAGGATACGAAGAGGTGGAAGCCCTCACCTGCGTCGATGTATTGCGGAGAGCCGGCGTTGATGCGAAGATGGTTTCAGTCACAGGAAACCTGCTCGTTAAAGGCGCCCACGGAATCAACATCGAAGCAGACATGCTCTTTGAGGATGCGGACTATGGCGCCTGCGAGATGATCGTCCTGCCGGGCGGACTTCCGGGTGCAACGAATCTGCGGGATCACGCAGGACTTACATCCCGGATCAAAGAGTTTGCAAAAGCAGGAAAACCGCAGGCTGCGATCTGCGCGGCGCCACTGGCATTGGCTGCCCATGGTGCGCTGGAAGGAAAGAACGCCACGATCTACCCGGGAATGGAAGACTACCTTGCAGGCGCGAAGCCGACCGGAGAGACTGTGACTATCGACGGCGGCGTAATTACGGGGATGGGACCGGCGCTTGCAATGGAATTCGCCCTTGCCCTCGTTGGTTTTCTTAAAGGCGAAAAGACCAAAAAAGAGGTTGCAACAGGTCTTTTATATGATAGAATTGGGGAAATATAACTGCGTTGCGTAGCGGAGAGAGAAAATTGGAAGACCAGATCATTCTTGTGGATGAACAGGATAGAGAAACAGGACGCGTTGGTAAGCTTGAGGCCCATGAAAAGGGGCTTCTTCACCGCGCGTTTTCTATATTCATATTCCGGAAGATTCTGGTCGATGAACCTGATGGGACGAGGACTTTCCACATCCAGCTGCTGATCCAGCAGCGGGCGGAAAACAAGTACCACTCCGGCGGACTTTGGGCCAACAGCTGCTGCTCTCACCCGAGAAGCGGAGAGGCACTGCTTGAAGCAGCTGCGCGGAGACTGCCTGAAGAGACCGGATACACCGTATCTGATCTGGAGGACGGCGAAGCCGGCGCTGCGAATGCCCTGGAGGAAAAAGGCGCGTTCGTCTACACTGCGGAGTTCGACAATGGACTGACGGAGCATGAGTTCGATCATGTGCTGATCGGATGGCTCCGGAAGGACCTGCTCGACAAGGAACCGCAGCCCAATCCGGAGGAAGCGTCCCGCATGGAATTCGTCGATGTGGCGGACGTCATGCAGGATGTGCTCAAAAATCCCGGCAAGTACGCAGCGTGGTTTTTGCCTGCGTTGCTGATCGCTACCGACGGAGAAGAATACGGGTCACTGAACAGTGAAGCATCAAAGCTGATCAAATACTGAGAAGATAGAGTTTGCATAATTATCTGGTTTGAGAGGAAGGGAGAAAAAATGGCTTTTTATTGTGACGAACCATCGAGAACTTTTAACGAATATCTGCTGGTACCGGGTTACTCATCGACAGACTGCCGGGTCGAGAACGTTTCGCTGAAGACACCGGTAACGAAATTCAAAAAAGGTGAACAACCTAAGATCTCCATGAACATCCCGATGACGTCTGCGATCATGCAGGCCGTATCGGGCGATGAACTGGCCATCGCGCTGGCAAAAGAAGGCGGCATCTCCTTCATCTTCGGATCCCAGCCAATCGAAAGCCAGGCGGCAATGGTGCAGAAGGTCAAGAACCACAAGGCGGGTTTCGTCCGCAGCAACACCAACATCCGCCCGGATCAGACACTGGCGGATCTGCTGGATCTCAAGGAGCGGACAGGTCATTCGACAACTGCGGTCACAGAGGACGGTACTGCAGAAGGCAAAATGGTAGGTATGGTCACAAGCCGTGACTACAGGGTCAGCAGAATGTCACCGGACACGCTCGTATCTGAATTCATGACGCCGTTCGACAAGCTGGTATACGCCCGCGAAGGCATCACCCTGAGCGAAGCCAACAACATGCTCTGGGATTACAAGCTGAACGCGCTGCCGGTGGTCGACGACAAACAGCGCCTTGTCTACTTCGTCTTCCGCAAAGACTACATTGCACATAAAGAGTATCCGGATGAGCTTCTGGACGCAGATAAGAGATACGTTGTCGGCGCAGGCGTCAACACCCGTGATTTTGAGGAGCGGATCCCTGCACTCGTGGAAGCGGGCGCGGATGTGCTCTGCATCGACTCCAGTGAAGGCTTCTCCGAGTGGCAGGCAGAAACGCTCAAGTTTGTAAGAGACAAGTATGGCGACGATGTCAAGATCGGCGCCGGCAATGTCGTGGACGGCGAGGGATTCCGTTTCCTGGCAGAAGCAGGTGCAGACTTCGTGAAAATCGGCATCGGCGGCGGAAGCATTTGCATCACCCGTGAACAGAAGGGTATAGGCCGCGGCCAGGCATCGGCTGTAATTGAAGTTGCGCAGGCAAGAAACGAGTATTTCGAAGAAACCGGAATCTATGTTCCGATCTGCTCAGACGGCGGCATCGTCTATGACTATCATATGACGCTGGCGCTGGCCATGGGGGCGGACTTCCTCATGCTCGGCCGTTACTTCTCACGGTTCGATGAATCACCGACAAACAAGATCCAGATCAACGGAAATTACTACAAGGAGTACTGGGGCGAAGGTTCTGCACGCGCCCGTAACTGGCAGCGCTACGACCTTGGCGGCGACGCCCGTATGAAGTTCGAAGAAGGCGTCGACTCCTACGTTCCGTACGCCGGCTCGCTCAGCGACAACGTGCGCCAGTCCCTCCTCAAAGTCAAGTCCACCATGTGCAACTGCGGCACACTGACAATCAAGGATCTCCAGGAAAACGCGAAGCTGACCCTCGTGTCCGCCACCAGCATCGTGGAAGGCGGCGCTCACGACGTTATCCTCAAGGATTCCGTCAACGGAGCAATCAAGTAGGCGTTTTCATAAACGCGCGAGGGACCATAGGATGAAATTTCTGTACATACTGCTGATATTCCTCCCGGCTACAATAGTCGGAAAACTGATGGGGCTTTCGGACCCGCTCCTGTTTGCGTGCAGTTCGCTGGCAATCATTCCGTTGGCGGGAATTATGGGCAAGAGCACAGATGTGATCGCGTGCTATTGCGGCCAGAGGATCGGCGGGCTTTTGAACGCGACATTCGGAAACGCGACGGAACTGATCATCGCGTTCGTTGCCATGAAAGCCGGTATGTTTGACGTAGTCAAAGCGTCCCTGGCCGGGTCGGTGATCGGCAATATCCTGCTGGTGCTCGGCATGTCCATGCTGTGCGGCGGGATAAAGTTCAAGACGCAGAAATTCAATAGAAATTCCATCAACATCACTTCGAGCATGCTGCTTCTTTCCGCGCTCGCGCTGGCAATACCTGCGATTTTCACTCATGCATTTCCGGAGCGCAGCCTGACAACAACCTACGAAGGCCTCAGCGTTATCATCGCGATCCTGATGCTTCTGGTTTATGTGATGCAGTTCGTGTTCGTCTTTGTCACGCACCGGCAGCTCTATGAGGAGACGATCATCTCTGATGATGGTGAGAAACCATCCATGTCTCTGCCGGCTGCCATCGGATTGCTCGTAGCGTCGACGATCTGTATCGCGGTCCTTTCTGAAATCTTCGTGGGAACGGTCGAGCCGATGGCCGAAAGCGCCGGCCTGTCAAAGGTCTTTGTCGGCATCATTCTCGTTCCGATCATCGGCAATGCGGCAGAGCACTCCTCCGCCGTCATCATGGCAATCAAAAACAAGATGAACGCTGCAGTTGAGATCGCCCTTGGATCCAGTCTGCAGATCATCTTGTTTGTCGTTCCTGTGCTGACGCTGCTGAGCCTCTGCTTCAAGCCCATGAGCATCGTGTTCACGCCGTTTGAGATCGTTTCGGTCTTTGCTTCGGTTCTCATCGCCAACAGAGTCGCCGCCGACGGCGAGTCCAACTGGCTGGAAGGGCTGCAGCTGGTGACAGTGTACGTCATGATCGGCACAGCCTTCTTCTTCGTCTGATTCCTTAGATTCTGATTCCAAACGAACGGATTCCCTGATAGTTAAATATAATAGACAGGATCTCTGGACCCGAGAAGGTCGCTGAGTTTTTTTTCATAGAAGAAACCGTGGATCATCTCATAGTATTCTTTCCACATGGGCAGGGTCAGGCAGGTGTCTGACCGCGGGCAGGAGTCCGCACCTTCAAGCAGACAGGCTACTGGTGCGAGAGTGCCTTCCATGAGTTCCAGGATCTCGCCGACGGTGTATTCGTCAGGTTTTCTGATGAGGCTGTAGCCGCCTCCTTTGCCGCTGACGCCGTGCAGCATTCCGCCTTTGACAAGTTCCTTGACGATGATCTCCAGGTATTTCTTGGAGATGTCCTGCCTTTCCGCGATGTCTTTCAAAGGAATGTTTCCTTCACCCTCATGCTGCGCCAGGTCGATCATAACGCGCAGCGCGTAACGTCCTTTCGTTGAAATCATGTCATATTCCCCATTTCATGATGCCTGTTCTATTTAGTCGCTTGCTTCTATCGCCTATTTTACTATAGGGTAAATAGATTTTTCAACTTTTTTCTAAAATACCTATTGACACAGTAGGTAAGTGGTGTTAATATCTCACCATCAAAACAAACACAGAGGAAAGGAATGAGGAACAATGAGTGATTATAAATTTGAAACATTACAGTTACATGTAGGACAGGAACAGGCAGATCCGGCAACGGACGCGAGAGCAGTACCGATCTACGCGACCACCGCCTATGTATTCCATAACGCGCAGCATGCGGCTGACCGGTTCGGACTGGCTGACCCGGGTAACATCTACAGCAGGCTGACCAATTCCACGCAGGCCGTTCTGGAAGACAGAGTGGCGGCTCTGGAAGGGGGCAGCGCAGGTCTGGCGCTGGCATCCGGCGCAGCAGCCATCACCTATACGATCCAGGCGCTGGCGGCAAACGGCGGCCACATCGTCGCCCAGAAGACCATCTACGGCGGCACCTTCAATCTGTTGGAGCATACGCTCCCGCAGTACGGAGTCGAAACCACATTTGTGGACGCGCATAATCTGGAAGAAGTAGAGGGGGCCATTCAGGAGAACACCAGAGCGATTTTCCTGGAGACGCTGGGCAATCCGAACAGCGATATCCCCGACATCGACGCCATTGCGGAGATCGCGCATAAGAATGGACTGCCGCTGGTGATCGACAACACCTTCGGAACGCCGTACCTGATCCGGCCGATCGAACACGGCGCGGACATCGTCGTCCACTCTGCAACCAAGTTTCTGGGCGGTCACGGAACGACCATCGGCGGCATCATCGTTGAATCCGGCAAGTTCGACTGGAAAGCCAGCGGCAAGTTCTGCAACATCGCTGATCCGAACCCGAGCTACCACGGCGTATCCTTCTATGACGCAGTCGGCCCGGCGGCCTTCGTCACATACATCCGCGCGATCCTGCTCAGAGATACGGGCGCTACGATTTCACCATTCAACGCCTTCCTGATTTTGCAGGGAGTGGAGACCCTGTCACTCAGAGTCGAACGGCATGTGGAAAATACGAAGAAGGTCATAGAGTATCTGAGCGCGCATCCGCAGGTCACGAAGATCAATCACCCGGCGCTGCCGGATCACCCGCAGCACGCGCTGTATGAAAAGTACTTCCCGAACGGCGGCGGATCCATCTTCACCTTTGAGATCAAAGGCGGGCAGGAGGAAGCCTGGAAGTTCATCGACGGGCTGGAGATCTTCTCACTGCTGGCGAATGTAGCGGATGTAAAGAGCCTGGTCATCCACCCGGCGACAACGACCCACTCCCAGCTTACGGAAGAAGAACTGGCTGACCAGGGAATCTTCCCGGGAACGATCCGGCTGTCCATCGGAACGGAGCATATCGACGATATCATCGCAGATCTGGAAAAGGGGTTTGAAGCGGCGAAATAACTGCAAACAGTAGCTGCAAATAATAACTGCATAACAGCATTGCAAAACCAATACAACATAGGTGTATAATACATAGTAGAACAATAAAAGGAGGCACATACAAATGGCTAATATTTATAAAGGAACACTGGGACTGATCGGAAACACACCGCTCGTAGAAGTGGTCAATATCGAAAAGGATCTGGGACTGGAGGCGACTCTCCTGGTCAAGCTGGAGTATTTCAATCCGGCGGGCAGCGTCAAAGACAGAATCGCCAAGTCCATGATCGAGGACGCAGAGGAGAAGGGGATCCTGAAGGAAGGTTCCGTGATCATCGAGCCGACCTCGGGCAACACAGGAATCGGTCTGGCGGCGATCGCGGCGGCCAAGGGGTACCGCGCGATCCTGACCATGCCGGAAACCATGAGCGTAGAGAGAAGAAATATCCTGAAGGCGTACGGCGCGGAGATCGTTCTCACAGAAGGAGCCAAAGGCATGAAGGGCGCCATCGAAAAAGCAGAAGAACTGGCGGATGAGATTCCGGGTGGATTCATTCCGGGACAGTTCGTCAATCCGGCCAACCCGGCCGTCCATAAGGCGACTACCGGTCCGGAGATCTGGAACGATACAGACGGCGCCGTCGACATCTTCATCGCCGGCGTAGGCACCGGCGGCACACTGACCGGCACAGGGGAATACCTTAAGAGTCAGAAACCGGATGTGAAGATCGTTGCCCTTGAGCCGGACGATTCACCGGTCCTCTCCGAAGGGAAGGCCGGCCCCCATAAGATCCAGGGCATCGGCGCAGGGTTCATTCCGGATGTGCTGAACACCGCGGTATATGATGAGATCTTCCGCGCAGACGGCGAGGATGCTTTTGCGGCGGCGAAGTATCTGGCCAAGAAGGAAGGCATCTCCGTAGGCATCTCCTCCGGCGCAGCGCTGCACGCAGGAATTGAGTACGCGAAGAAACCGGAGAACAAAGGCAAGACCATCGTCGTACTGCTGCCTGACAGCGGCGACAGATACTACTCCACAGCGCTGTTCACTGAATAGAAAATCAAATATGTGTTAGAATCCTCCTTACTGATACATGGACAATCGACTTGCAAAAAAACCCGGCACATCATTGAAGACCTTGCCGGGTTTTTTTGTGCGGAAATATGGTATACTATGCGCGTGAACAGGAGGTGCCGTATGAGCAAACCGAAATACAAATACGTGAGGATCCAGGGCAAGGAACTGGCGAAGAACACGATGTACGCCAAGGGCATCTTCAGCATGTGCTGGCAGCTGATCCAGGAGGATGTCATGGAGGAAGAGGATGCAGATCTGTACCGGGAAATCGACGACTGGTTTGCGGAAACACTCCCGTGGCCTGAGCCGTGCAAAAGACAAGAACCTGTGGTTTGCTGGTTCAAAACAGAAAACACTCATGAGATGATGAAGATGATCCGGCCTGCTTTGTGGCTGCTCGAGCGGTACAACCATCCTTATTATGTGGTGTACACGAACACGCCGGGAGAGATCGTCTATGAAGACCAGTATCAGGTCGCAGCGAAGACAGACGGGGTTCTGCAGATCGATGAAGTGCAGCCGTCCTGGTCGCCGGAAGAATAGAATCGCAAAAACGTTTGAGAAAGAGAAATGAAAACAGAACAGGATTGGGAAAACTATCACGAAAGTGAAGATCAGAAAATAATAAAGAAAATCAAAAGATGCAACATCAGAAGCACGATTTATATGCTCCTCGGAATCGGATGCGTAACAGGAGCAGGCAATTTGCTCGGGAATATCCTGAAGACGATTGCGAAGATGAGCAAGGTGAAAGGAAATTTGGCTTCAGATGATATTCTGACACATGAAATCATCATATATTCCGGAGCATTCATTGCTTTGCTGATTCTCTGTGTTTTCTTCTTTTTCAAAGCGATGTTCCGGTGGGATGAAGCAGAGAGACTTTCGGAAGAGAGATTGCATTGGACTCCGAATGAAGAAGAAATCGAGTTTATCAACAAGCGGTTCGACAATCCGTTTGTGGAATATATGCTCAGCGCCTTATCGCCGACTCAGACGCGTTGTGTTGAAGTCGGGTTCCGTTCGATTACAGTTCATTCCAGCCGTGGTAAGGCGTCCTGTTACTACAATAAACACGGCTATGAGCAATTGACCAATTACGGCACAAAACAGCTGGCTTACTATCTTGCAGCAAAAGCATTTCCGGAAGGCTTTACCATCTATCAGACAAAGATAGTTCAGGCCGGCGCCGACCGATATGTCAACGGCGTAACAGATGTAGGAAGGGAGCCCCCTCAAAAGAAGAAAAGGTTCAAGCGTTTTAAGAGAATGCTGATTTGGCTGGCGGTTTGGCTGCAGGACTTCCTGCGGTTGAAAACAAACTTCAAAATGCCCAAAGAGGAGTCCAGGATGAAGCCGGTCAACGATGGTCAGATCGTGATCAACAAGGGGTACACACCGAGACCAGAAGGCTTGAAGTCGCTATAATAAGTTTGGAAGTATGATGCCTGCCAGGATGAGGATCGCTCCGATCACGCCGGAGACGCCCAAGGCATCTCCCATCAGGATCCAGCCGAGAACGGCGGTGCTGAGCGGATTGAGCGCGCAGATGATCCCGGCGCTTTCGGAAGAGAGCGGTTTCTGCGCCACCGGCTGTATCGTGAACCCGAATGCAGTGCACAGGACCGCCAGCGCCAGAAGCATGATCCATTCGAATCCGCTCTGCGGAAGGTGCGGTGTTTCAAAAATAAACGATGCTGCCAGACCCAAAAGACCCATGACTCCGACATACAGAATGCCGAGTGTCAGCGGGTCATATTTTTTTGAGATGCGGTCTGTGATAATAATGGCTGCCGCGTACAGCAGGGCAGCGACCATGCAGAGGATCTCACCCAGGCCAAGGCTTCCGAAGAAGTGACTGCTCTCGGCGGCGGTCCCATCTGCGGATCCGCGAAGCACGATCAGACCGATTCCAATGAATGTAATGACCGTGCTTGCGATGATCACCGGTTTCGGGAATCTGCGCAGCAGGAACGCTTCCATGATCGGGACGATGACGATAGCGCTGTTTTCAAGGAACGAGCAGGTGGAAGCGGTCGTGTACTGCAGACCGATCAGCTCGGCAGCCATGCACAGAAAGTATACTCCGCCCAAAAGCAGAGACGCGTGGATCACATGCGGATCTTTCCGGATGTCTGCGATGACTTTGCGTGAGAACAGCACGAAGAGAATGAGAAACGCCAGCAGGAAGCGAGTTCCCAGAAGGTTCAGGGGCTCCAAGCTTCCCAGGAGGTACTTTGAAAACAGGAAGGAGGAACCGCGGGCGATGCTCAAGGCGGCCATGAGCAGGCAGCCTGTTCGAAAGCTGATTGTAAGGTTCTGATCGGTGATGTGCAGCATTGGTGATACCTTCACTTTCATCATTTCTTGACAATATTGTATGCGCGTTTTAATATTGAGTAAAACGAAAGAAAATCAAGATATTATTGACAATCAGTCAAGGACGAGGAAACGAATGGACACGGAACGAATCAATGCGCTGCTTTGTACGATCGAAGAAAAAAGTCTCACGGCGGCTGCAGAAAAACTGGGATATACGACATCGGGAGTCAGCAGGATGATGGCAGCCCTCGAGGAAGAAACCGGGTTTCCGCTTCTGGTGCGGAGCCGAACCGGCGTGGTGCCCACAGAAGAATGCCGGCAGCTACTGCCTTTGATGCAGGAAATGCATGCATTGGCGGAGCGATACAATCAGCTGTCAGGCGAATTGGCAGGACTGACGCGAGGAACGATCCGGATCGGAACATCATACTACGCGTACTATGACTGGTTCGCCCGGCTGATCGCCGCATTCAGGAAGCGTTACCCGGGAATCACAGTGCAGATCGTCGAGGGAACCAGCACGGAGCTGGTCAGCGCCATGGAAGAGCATCGGGCGGACCTGTGCATTATCAGCCGCAGGCAGGGAAGGTATGACTGGATCCCGTTGAAAAAAGATGAGCTTCTAGCATGCCTCCCGCAAAAGCATCCTTTGGCAAAGAGAAAAAAATTCCCTGTGGAAGCTTTTGCTTCAGAAGATTTCATAGAACTGTATCCCGGCAAAGAGACGGACAACTCCCGGATGCTGGAGAAAAACGGCGTTGTGCCTCGCGTCACATATGCTACGTCAGACAACTACGCCGCCTATGTGATGGTTGCTGCGGATCTGGGTGTCACTTGCACAAACGCCATCATCGGGGAATCATTCAAAGAAGGCGTCCGCTATCTGCCGCTGTCGCCGAAGCAAACCGTAGAGATCGGGATCGCGCTGCCGAAGAAAAAGGAAATGTCGCCTGCCTCCAAACGGTTCGCGGAGTTTGCGCGGGAGCAGTTTGCATAGTGCTTTACAGACGTTCCTGATTTTGCACTGGTGAGACCAGTCCGCCGCCGGCCAGGCGGGTGAAGAAGTGCTTGCGGTGCGACAGACCGTATTCCGCGCCGCTGCGCAGAATGCCGCCGACCAATGCGTCGATGTCGACGAACTTGACGCGCTGATCATTGTATGACGAGGAATCCATGACGATCAGAGTCCGTTCATCTTTCATGCCGATGATCACAAACGTGTGGATTCCTTTGCCGGCCAGTCCTGCGCCGTGCAGGGACGGAATGTTTCTGCCGGTGGCGATGACGGGAACACCGTGTTTGGCTCTGGTGAGGATAAAGTCCCGGACTTCATCGTCGCTGCCTCCGTCCATATAATCAACCAGCATATACTGCTGCAGCATCAGAATGATAGCCGCGATGTTGATGGGTTTGAAGACGGCGAGCGGCGATGGCGCCAGCAGCTTCCGGCGCATGAACAAAACCTTCTGCGGGGTGAGGGCGGGATCGGCGCAGGCACTGAGGAGGCAGGCCAGCGCGCAAGTGGAGCAACCGTTGCGCCGCAGATACCGGAAGCCAAGTTTGCCCTGATTCCACATCGGATAAATCAGCTCACGGCCATCCGGAAGCGAAACGGCGGCAAAGGCAGGGCTTGCATTCGTTCCCTCGAACGCGGTTTGGGAAAACCGGTACGTGACGCCGTGAAACGTGATTGTTATTGCTTTTGTCTTATCGTTGGTGATTTTGCTGTGTCCCATCTTCAGACTCCTGTATCATTCGTATGATTTAGTATAATTATAACAGACTGCAGTATGATATACTAATGCCGATGAAACGATGAAACACAGCAGATGTATTGTTTTGAGGGACATTAACGGATATGAATCGCAGAGAAAAAAGAAACATGATCCACCGGAAACTGGAGATCATGAAGAAGTGTTATCAGGAACGGAATACCGCAAATTTCGATTTGTTTTTTGATACGTTCTTTGACCGGAACAGGCTGCCGATCGTGATCGGGACAGACAACGGTCCGTGGTTCCATACGATGGAGCGGATCCGCTGGCTGATCTCATACGACTGGGAGCATTGGGGCGACCTGGAAATCGACACCTGGAATTTCAGGCTGCTTGAGGCGGAGAGCCATGACGTGATCAGGGTCAGGGGTCTGCTGGATTTCCAGGAGGACCGCGTGTGGGACATCGATATCATCATGATTTTCCACAAAACCGGAGATGAGTACACCTGCCGTCTGATGCAGTTCAAGATCCCGAGAAACGAGATCCGGCCGGTGGTCGACCTCAACGGAAACAAAGAAGAGCAGGACAAATCCGAACAGGAGATGATACGCCTGACAAGAATGAACGGGGACGTATCCTCAGACCTGATGCGTGAACACTTGGCTAAGAGCATCCGAACACAGCTGCAGGAAGAAAGACCTTACCTCGACAATATCGATGTGCGGGAAGGGATGATTTATCTGGAAGAGAACGGAGATGAGTTTCTTTTCGCGCTGACAGGGTTTTGCATCCATACCGAACGGAGGGCGGTGCTGCCGTTCCGGATGGTTGGCATCGGCAGAGGATATGAGGTCATAGACGCGGAGTTCTCGCACCCGTTCGTCAGCAGTCTGGGGTAGAGAATACACTTTTGGATCACGCCGGAGAAGCCTAAGAAGCCGGAGAACTGGCTGGATATGAAATACAACATTCTGAAAAACAAAATCTATCTGTATCTGACGGAGTTCTTCTCCGGCATGGCGATCATGGCGGTGGAACTTGGCGCCAGCCGGCTGCTTGCGCCGTATTTCTCTTCGTCGCAGATCGTTTGGACCATCATCATCGCAACCATCATGATCGCGATGGCCGCCGGCAATGTTTACGGCGGCAGAAGCGCCGACAAGCATCCCGACCCGGACATTCTGTACCGGCGTTTCCTGATCGCGGAAGTCTGGATCGCTGCGATCCCTGTCCTGGGTAAATATGTGATCCTTCTGATCTCCGGCGCCCTGATCATCACGATCAGCCATCATCTGCTGGTCATCGCAGCCTTTCTCGCCTGCATGATCATCTTCGTCTATCCCTGCTTTCTTATGGGAACGGTAACGCCCTCGCTGGTCAAGTATACGGTGGACAGTCTGGAAGAGAGCGGCACTACCGTTGGCACATTAGGCGCCTTCGCTTTCTGGGAGGATGACCTGACCTATGAGGGCGAATCCATTTACAACTATCTCCAGGTCAGGGAGAACGACAGACGCGTCATCCTGTCGACAAATGTGCTCTTCGGCGTGCAGTCCGTGATGGAGAAACAGGACGGACTGACGGGGATGTATTACGACTACGCCATGGCCGCTCCGGTAATGGCTGCAGCGCAGGACGATGCAAAGGCAGGACAGCCGGTCTCCATTCTGATTCTCGGCATGGGCAGCGGCACCTACGACCATCAGTGCCGGAGTTATTTTCGTGATCTCGACATCAAGGGCGTGGAAATCGATGAGAAGATCACAGACCTAGCCCATCAGTACTTCGCGCTGCCGGAAGACGCGAATGTCACGACTTATGACGGCAGAGCGTATCTGGCAGCGGATCATGAGAAATATGATGTGATCATGGTGGACGCCTATCAGGATATTACGATACCGTTTCAGATGTCCTCTGCGGAATTTTTCAGCATGGTCAGGGGGCATCTCACTGACAACGGTGTCATGGTCGTCAACATGAATATGCGCTCGGACGCGGACGACGGGATCAACACATGCCTTGCGGATACCATCGCTTCCGTATTCCCGCAGGTGAAGACGATCGACGTTCCGGGCAATACAAACAGGATCCTGGTCGCCGGAAGGGAATTCGCGGGCCGGGAGGCTTTTGCAAAGGCAATCGATACACTGTCGACAGACGATCCGGTAAAGAAATCGACAATAAAAACATTCTTGATGGGAACGTATGCCGGTCTGGCAGATTACCGCGCCGGCAGGCACATTCTGACAGACGATAAAGCACCTGTGGAACTGCTCGGCATGCGCGCCATAGACCAGCTCGTGTCCGAGGAACTTGCCGTGTACAAAGAAATGTACCACGAGCAGGGCATGCAAGGGATCATGGAGGAGCTGCTATGAGATACCGCATATTCATATGGAATTGTAGAGACAACTAAACGGATGGGCACACTGCCCATCCTTTTGTTATTGGTTAAAGAAGATAGAAAGAACCATGCAAGAAGTATTGCGATAGTCCGGATTGAATGGCACAATATACGATAGGAGGAAAAAGAAAGGAAGATACTAATGGCAACTAAAACGGGACAAAAGAGAAACTCCATGATCCTATCGATTCTGATAAGTCTGGCTCTATTGCTTATTCTATCTGCGGCATCGGTGTTTGCGGCCTCATCGGAGCCTGAAGGTGCGGGAAAAGAGGATCCGAATACCAAACTCAAGTTATATGAAGAGGCGAAAGAGGCAGCAGAAAAGGTAATGGGAAAATCGTCGGACTATTCTTCGGCTTATGATGTCGGAACCGGTGTACACCAGGATCCAACCGTCTTTGAAAAAAACTTCAGTTTGACACCGGCACAGAAGGAAATTGCAATCGCAAAATGTTTAGAAGGTACAGATCTGTTAAATGATGACATGAGCGATCTCGAAAAATACTATATGCTCGCTTTGTGGGAGAACTATAGTGTCAAATACGATAGTGATTTCTGGCCGGGGGGTTATGATTTTGACCATTACAGCCACCAGTGGGATGCTTATGGCGTATTGGAAGAACACCTGGGAGTATGTGCAGGAATTGCAGTCACTTACGCGGTCCTTTGTCATGCAGCCGATTTGCCGTGCAAATTCGTCAGATGTGATAAGTATCTGGATCATACCATCAATCATATTCCCGATATCAACGGCCATTCCTATTATATCGATATAACGGAAAACAGTTTCTTTATGTCGGCGGACAACGAGTGGTCTTTTGAACCGATCGATTTGGCATTCTCGGGTATATCCGATGGCGATAGACCTTCCAATGGTTCCTTTGAGTACAAGGATAAGGACGATAATAATTCAAAGTTGCCGGCAAACATTACAGATTTCTATAATGGGAAAACGGGTGGAGATCCTTTTGAATATGCACCATTTGAACAATGGTATAACGAATATGCCCTGCACAAACACACGGAGAAGGTCTTTTGTGATAAGTATGAGGAAAAAGGAAGCGGCAAGAAAAGCACGCAAGAAGGCTATAGGCATACCTCATATAAGGATTTTGATAACTATCCGGCACAACCGTATGTGTCGCGGAAAAAAGGAATTACAGACATCTGGTTCCTCAATGATTTCTATCAGGAACCAGTGACGATAAAGGAAAAGATCGAGGGCAATAAGTTTGACGAGCAGCTGCTTATCATAGACGCGATAGAGGAAAACTATGATTGCAGTACAGAAGGGAAAAGCGATGCGGAAGTTTCTGCGGCCCTTAAAGAAGCCATCAACAGCGACATCTCCTCTATTGATTACTTCCCGTCATTCAAAAACGGCAAAGTCGTTCCAGAGAAAACGCCGCTTACAGAGGGCACAGATTATAGTGTGTCGATAGATTATGATGAAACCAAACACGAAGCAACCGTTACCATAGAGGGTATAGGAGCGTACAGCGGTAAATGCGAGTACACTGTCAAAGTGAATACTGCACTGGTAACCAAAGCCCCGATCCGTATCAGGGGTATTGAATATGACGGAAGTCCGCAGAAACTGCTCGATAGCGATAATCCGGGAGAAGCAAAAAACGGCACTTTGGTCTATGCCATTGGAACAAAAGATGGTCCGACAGAAGAATTCAGCTCTGTTATTCCTACGGCAACAAATGCCGGAGCTTATTACATCTGGTACAAGGCCGCCGGGGATGAGAATCATTACGATTCGGGGCAGCAGCGAATCGTGCAGCCTGCGGTAATCGCGCCGTTACAACCGTTCGTCTTCGATGAAGACAGAATCGTCAGGGTGGGGGATACGATCAAATTGACGCCCGCGATCGATCCGAAACTGGCAGCGACATTCTTCTTTGCCAGCTCTAATGAGGATATTGCAACGGTGAGCGCAGACGGAACGGTGACGGGTGTTGCGAAAGGTACCGCTGCGATTACGATTGGGGCCGAGCTGAAGGATGAGAACCCGAATTATGCAGTTCCAGATGGGGGAATGATTACGATCACAGTCGTACCAAAAGACGCACAGAAACCAGATACCGTAACCTATCAGAATGTCTCAGGTGACGGAAACGTGTGGTATAGAGGCAGCAGAGCTACGTCCGATTTTGTGTTCAAGAGATCGGCAGATGATGCATCAACGATCGATCATTTCACGGGCATACGCGTAGATGGCAAAAAGGTAGATGAAGCGAATTATACCAAGGAATCCGGCAGCGTCGTTATAAAACTCAAGCCAACCTATTTGGAGACGTTGGCCATTGGTGATCATACGCTGAAGGCGCAGTTCAATGATGGCAGCGCCTCCGCCCGGTTCACTGTTGCCGATAAGTCGGCCGGTGGAGGAAAAGATCAAGGCAATGACGGTAAGGGGGTCAGAACAGGCGACGACAGCAATATTTTCCTATGGATTGCGCTGATAACTGCCTCACTTCTTGGCATAGTCCTTGGAATGATACTAAACAGGAGAAAAACCGAATAACTATAGTGCGGTCCCTTTTTTCGGTGCATACAGGTTGGACATATCCGCGCCCTCCAGTTCAAGGAGGGCGATTTTTTTATCGATTCCGCCGGCGTATCCGGTCAGACTTCCGTCCGTGCCCACGACACGGTGGCAGGGGATGATCAAAGATATGGAATTGTGGCCGACTGCGCCGCCGACTGCCTGGGCGGACATGTGCGGAAGGCTTTTTTCTTTTGCAATCTGTGCCGCGATCTGTCCGTAGGTCATTGTCTGTCCGAAGGGAATTTCAAGCATGATTTCCCAGACCCGTCTGCGGAATGCTGTCGTCCGCATGGAGAGGGGCGGGGTGAAGCCCGGATCTGTTCCTGAAAAATAGATGTCCAGCCATTCTGATGCCTTTGCAAAGACAGGAAGATCCTTTTCTTCATATTCTTCTGTCAGGGTGTCTCCGAAGTACTTCTGGTCATCGAACCAGAGCCCGGTCAAAGCGGTTCCGTCTGAAGCCAGAGTGATACCGCCGAGGGGCGAGTCGTAGTGATTGATGTAATCCATATTAAACATCCTTTCTGTCAATCATAATAACACAAGTTTCCCGGCCGCGCGCAAAGGCTTCTGCAGCAGCTTTGTCAGCACGTGCATGAAGGGGAAGGCCCCGGAGTATGAGTACAATGTGCTGACAAACCTTGCGGAGATCTGGCAGATCATACTTCGGCACGTTGATGTCGGGGAATCTGAGCCCGAAGATCCGGTGAGTATCAGGATGCGGCAGTTCCTGGAGTACATCGAGGAGAATCTTGAGCAGGAGATTTCGCTGGAAGAAATGGCCGCCAGCGCAGGCGTCAGCAAAACTGAAGTGCTCAGGTGTTTTCATAAGACTTTGCAGACGACCCCGTACAGTTATGTGATGGAGGTGAGGCTTTCAAAAGCAGCGGACCTTCTCGCCCAGACAGGACTGTCCGTTGGGGAAATTGCCTCAAGAACCGGGTTCAATCAGCAGAGCTATTTCGGCAGGCGTTTTAAAGAAAAGACGGGGATGACGCCGCTGGAGTATAGAAAAAGAACGGGGACATGAATGCACGTATGCGTGCATAATCACGCCGGTCCCATTATGTGCTCCAAGAAGTACGGCAGCTGTTTCTGCCACCACGGCCAGTCGTGATTTACATCGTACCCCCAGAAATCCGCCCAGTGCGGGACGTTTTTTTCGGTGAGAATGCGGTCGAGCGCGGTTGAATCTTCTCTCATCTTGTCTTCCCACGCTCCCTGTCCGCAGCAGAATATTATGTTGCTCTGTCGATACATGTCGAGCCACGGGTGGTCGTCAGGCATATTCGGCAGGAAGTTCAGCGGCGAATTGTTGTAGACGATGTCGTCCATATAACTCCCGAAGAAATACGTCGCGTCAAATACTCCGCTCAGCGATATCATTGTATCGAACAGGTCCGGTCTCCTGAAGAAGAAGTTTGCCGAGTGAAGCCCGCCCATGCTGCAACCCGTGACCATAGCTTTTTCACCATGTTCAATGTCGAGGTATTCGGGCAAAAGCTCTTCTATGACATACCAGAACCATTTCTCCTGCATCTCGGCTCTGTGCCTGCCGTCTCCCCCCTCGTCAGACCATGACTCCTCATCGATACTGTCAACGCATATAAGCCTGATCTTCCCGGCGTCTATCCACGGCTGCATTATGCTCACCATGCCGAAATTCCTGAAATCCCAGAGATGTCCGTTTTGCGGACCGAACGCAAGGCAAAGTTTTCCGGCGTATCCGAACACCGCGTGACCCATATTGCGGCTAAGCTGCTCGCTGTATCTTTTCTCGTATCTTTCTTCCATCCTGTTCTGCCTCCCTATTATGCCCGCTCTTGTACGTACTCAGCAAAAGCATTTACTTCTTCCTCGGTGTCAATTACAGCTGTATACATTTCATTCCCCATGGGTCCCGAAAGTACATCCGGCATCCGTTCAGCCATGACAATCTGCCCGCCGTATTTTCTCATTATGTCGTCGTGTGAGTGCGCGTACTGATGTATGTCTCTCTTAGAGGCATAGACACAGAAGCGGTCTTCCTCTGAAGGCGGCAGCAGACGCTTATCAGCCGTGACCATATCCGCGTAGATCCGGTACACGTCCGTCTGATGAGCAAAGTCTATCATGTCCGGCGTGTAGCCGCCGGCAGGCCTCATGTTGACTTCCAGACCAACAAAATCCCCGACTTCGCCAAGGTTCTTCCTGGCCTGTGTCAGCCTGAAGAATTCGAAGTGGACGAATCTGCTTCTTACCTTGAATGCTTTCAAAGCCTTTCTTCCATATTCTCTGAGTTGCTCAGGGACATCATTAAGAGCATAGTATGTCAGGTCCAGGCCTTTATTCACCAGGTCGGCGACCGACGGCGGGAACCAGCATGAGTTCTCGAAAAGAGGATCTCCGTTCGAATCGCAGATCGCGTCGTATGAATATATATTTCCGAACACGAACTCTTCCATCACATAAGGCACGGCCGGCTTATGGTCGAAGAAACGCTCCAGTTCTTCATCGCTTTCCAGCTTCCACGTATCTTCCGCTCCGACTCCGATGTCCGGCTTTACGATAACCGGATAGCCACCGATCTCTTTCAGGAATTCTCTCGCCGCATCGAGATCCGAGACCTTATGATTGCGTGCAGTAGGGATCCCCGCTTCCTTGTACACCGGCTTCATTGCCGACTTGCTCTTCCAGAGCGCAAGCTCATCCGGCTGCACTCCGGTAGTGATATTGAAATCCTTTCTGAGCTTTGCATCCTGCTCCAGCCAGTATTCATTGTTCGACTCCAGCCAGTCGATCTTCCCGTACTTGAACGCAAGGAACGCTACGGCTCTGAACATACTGTCATAGTTCTCCATGCTGTCGACCTTGTAGTATTCGGTGAGCGAAGCCCTGAGTTCAGGTTCCAGCCCGTCGTAAGGGCAGTCGCCGATTCCGAGCACATTGCAGCCGTTCTGCTTCAGCCGGTCACAGAACTGCCAATACGTGTGAGGAAAATTCGGTGAAATAAATATGAAATTCATATATTGATTTCCTTTCCTGTTGTTCTTTTCAAGACAAACTTCCACTAGATTATATCTGCTATTCAGGCCTTTGTCTATGAAACAACACAGGGGTAAACTACAACAACGCAGGGTAAACTTCGCTCTTTCTTGACAAAATGCAGCTAGGACGTATAATAAATATAGGATAAATTTATTGTATATATTTATTGGAGTTAAAGATGTACATCAATACAGAAACAATCTTCTCAATGACACAGGCGAATCAGAATTTCTCTGTCGTGGCAAGGGCAGTTGATCGTGAAGGAGAAGCTGTTGTTTTTAAGAACAACAAGCCGAAGTATCTTGTTATCAACATGGAGAACAGCGATAGGTTACTTGATTTAACAGAAGATGAAAAAATCGATATCGTTGCAAAACGGATTCTGAATAAGTACATAGGGGCATTTAAGGAGTTGGCGAAATGATCAGGTTCAGCAGAGAAAAAGTTAAACTGCTCCATCAATTGATGGCTGAAGCTACCGGTGGAAGCGTCGGTGTGAGGGATGAAGGATTGCTCGATTCAGCGATAGAGGGTGCTTTTGCAACTTTTGATGGGGTTGAGCTGTATCCTTCGAAGGAAGAAAAAGCTGCGAAGCTTGGATACTCGCTGATCTCGAATCACGCTTTTGTGGATGGGAATAAGAGAATTGGTGTTTATGTGATGTTGAGTTTTTTGGAACTTAATGGGATACACATTGAAGCGGCAGATGAAGACGTTGTTTCTCTTGGTCTTGGTGTGGCGGATGGCAGCATGGAACAGAAAGATATTCTGGATTGGATTCATAAGCACAAAATAATATACTAATAAAAAAGGGAATGATGTCTCCCATGGGAAATCAGAATCGCAATTGTGCTGATGACGTCTGAACAATAATGTCTTGTTGCGACGGTTGGCGGGCAACTTCTTGTTAGATAAAAAAGAATGCAGTTTGTTAAAACTGCATTCTTTAGTTGATACTCGATAGGGGAGTCGAACACTGATCAGTCGGTCCCGAAACCCTTGCAGGAAGGAGGTCCTAGCCACGCCGCGCACGAGTGTAATATAAAAGTGTAATATACCCCTCCGCATGCATCACGCAACGATTCTGTAGTATGCATTTGAAGTCAGCTTGTAGATCAGTGCATAGAACAGACCGCAGAGCAGTACGCATGCGCCGGCAGTCATCAGCACAAGCGGAATATTGAACAGGCCGAACAGCATGAGCAGCTTGTTGACGATCGGGAGTACCACTGCCAGGTGTAAACAGGCGAATAGAATCGGAATGAGGAACACCGTGAGCATCTGAGAATTGATGCTCTTTTTTATGTCCTCTTTTGTCATACCGACTTTCTGCATGATTTCGAATCTTGACTGGTCCTCGAAGCCCTCGGAAATCTGTTTGTAATAGATGATGATCACGCAGGACACCAGAAAGATGATGCTGAGCAGGATGCCGAGGAAGAACAGGCCGCCGAAGGTGCTGACGAAATCTCCCCGTTCCGCTTCGTGGCTCTCGCAGTACATATTGTCAAACGCGAGCGGATCGAGCTCCGAATGCAATTTTGTGTCCAGTGCCTCAGCCAGCGCGATCTGGCCTTCCGCGTCAAAACCGGTATCGAATCGGCAGTTCCAGAACCAGGCCAGCATCGGCTCCCCGTCAAAGTCTTTGTACTGGGTGTAATGTGTCACTACTTCATTGACATCATTGACAATCACGAAGATACCGGGTGAAGCGGAGACCTGAGCCGCGGGGTCGATTTCCGCGATGCGGTCATCGATGCGTCCGGTGACCTTGAATGCCACATCACCGATCGTCAGGATGTCATCGATATCGATGTTTTTCGCTGTGCCGACGAGGGCTTCGCCGGGAGCCACGGCCTCCTGATAGGCAAAGACTCTGTTGTAAACATTCACATCGATGAACAGGATCTGCGCCACTTTGTCATAATTGACAAAGGCCAGATCCGACTTCGAGTTGAGCGTGACATCAAGTTTGCTGTTGTCGAAATACCCGCTGATGGACCATTCGTAATAAGTCTTGTTATTCGTGATCGATGCGCCGTGTTCTTCCGCAGCGGTCTTCAGATCCGCGTCCAGCCGGTCACCGAGGTTTGCAAGATTCTCATCGTATCCGTATTTACATGCAAAAGCACCGATCTCGTTTGGATAGCGAGTGTCGAGGCATTCCTCAGATCCGGCGTACAGAGCCGATGTGGATGAAAGCATCACCAGGATCATCGTCAGAAGAATACAGATCGACGCCAGTCCGGCTCCGTTTCGTTTCATTCTGTATGTCATGGAGGAAACAGATACGAAATGATTCGTTTTGTAATAGTAGTTCCGGTTCTTCTGCAGGACTCTGCAGAGAATGACGGATCCCGCGATCAGAACAAGGTAGGTGCCGATGATGATCAGGATGACCGCCACAAAGAACCACATGAGCGCCGACATGGGTTGCTGGATCCTGAGCGCGATGAAATAACCGATGCCGAGAATCAGCAGACCCAGGATCCCCACGATCCAGTTTGCCTTCGGCGGTTTTTCGCCCGCCTTGTCGGCGCGCACAAGTTCGATGGGGTTCGTGAATTGCACCTGTCGGACAGAGTTGAGATAGATCAGGAAAAAAATCACCGTGAAAACAATCACCGTCACGATGACAGAAGTCACAGAAACAGAGAAGGTATACCTGGTCGGGATCTCGATCATCTTTGTAAATCCCATCTCTGCAAGTTTGGACAGCCCGATACCCGCAGCAAGACCGAAGACAACGGCAATGGCCCAGGTGATCAGCGTCTCGAAAAAGAGGATCTTGCCGATGTTGCCTTTGTTCATACCCAGAATGCTGTAGAGCCCGAATTCTTTTTTCCTCCCTTTGATCAACACGCCTTGTGTGTAGAACAGAAACACCAGCCCGAAGATGGTCATGATGTATGTACCCATTTGCATCATATCCATCGCGGTGTGTCCGCCGGGCATCCCGTTCATGATGCCGGAATTGCCCAGGAAGTGCAGGATGTAATAAACGCAGACCATCAGGATGCAGGTCACGAGATACGGGGCATAGAGACGGCCGCTTTTTCGCATGCCGTCGGTTGCCATTCTGATATAAAAGCTCATACTCTGTCACCTCCCTGTGCGAGAAGCGTCAGCGTGTCGCTGATTTTCTGGTAGAGCTGCTGGTCGCTTGCATCTCCGCGGTAGATCTGGTGATAGACTGTGCCGTCCTTGATGAAAAGAACACGGGAAGCGTTGCTCGCCGCCTTGACGGAGTGGGTGACCATGAGGATCGTCTGTCCCATTGCATTCACTTTCTTGAACAGGGTCAGAAGTTCGTCAGACGATTTGGAATCCAGAGCGCCGGTCGGTTCATCCGCAAGAATAATACGGGGATCTGTGATCAAGGCTCTTGCAACCGCGGCGCGTTGCTTTTGCCCGCCGGATACCTCATAGGGATATTTCTTGAGAAGCGTTTCGATCCCGAGCGGAGCGGCGATCTGGTCCAGACGCTGCTTCATTTCCTCCGGTTTTCTGCCTGCCAGAACCAGCGGCAGATAGATATTATCTTCGAGAGAAAATGTATCTAACAGATTGAAGTCCTGAAATACATAGCCCAGATTGTCGCGGCGGAATTTCGCGACGTCATTGTCTTTGACCTGGTTGAGATCCATCCCGTCCAGAATGATCGTCCCTTCTGTTGGTCTGTCCAGCGCCGCCAGGATGTTAAGCAGCGTTGTCTTGCCGCTGCCGGACTCGCCCATGATGGCGACATATTCACCCTCGTCCACCATGAAGGTGACATTCTTCAGCGCCTCCACCGATGCTCCGCCGAAGCGTGTACGATATACTTTTCTTATGCCTTTTGCTTCCAGTAAACTCATTGCTGTCCTCCAAGTCGTTGTGATTTTACGCTATGAGTATATGTGCGAAAGGCGATCCATTCCATTGAATCGCCTTACATATTCTTGTTCAATTCTTACATCTGTGAAAGAACTGCGTTCATGCCATTATTCGATTCCGAGGGTGCTCTGCTGCAGGTCGATCCGTATGGTGGTCCCAACGCCGACCTTCGAGCAGGCCGAGATTTCATGAGAGAGATTGTCGCAGATTCGCTTGCAAAGATACAGGCCGATGCCGCTGGCCCGCTTGTCTTTGCGCCCGTTGCAGCCGGTGAATCCCTTCTCAAAGATTCTGGGGATATCCGCCTCCTCGATTCCGATGCCCGTATCGCTGATGCAAAGCGTGCTTCCGTCCATGAAGATTCGAATCGTTCCCTCGCTCGTATATTTCAGTGCATTGGACAGGATCTGTTCGATGACAAAGGCAAGCCATTTATCATCGGTCAGGACACGATAGGAAGCCTGCTCATATTCGAGAGCGATCTTCCGGTTGATGAATTCACCGGAAAAATTCCGGATCGCCTGACGGATGATGTCGTCAAGCGGGTGTTCCCGGATCACATAATCAATGCCGCCGGAGTCCAGTTTCAGATAGGTCAGAGCCATGTCCACATACTGCTCGATTCTCTTCAGATCATTCAGTGACTGCCTTGCCAGCGCGCTGTCTTCATTCTGGAAACTGAGTTTCATGGCAGAGATCGGCGTTTTGATCTGATGGGCCCAGGCGGTGTAGTAGTCGAGGAGATCATTGTACTTCCCGGTGAACTCGGTCTGCCTTTGCATTTCCTCCGTGCAAAGCGCCCGAATGATCTGCTGATACTGCATATCCTGCGGACCGCGGGGTTCCGGAAGCGCATCGATCAGTTCCGCGCGCAGACCGCTGATCAGTTCCAGTTCTTTATAGGTTTTGCGGTATTGCCAGTAACCGATGATGAGGAACACGAGACCTGCGGCGATGCATAGAGCAAGTGGGTACAAAAGCAGCCGCGGCGGAACGTCGGACAATGCCAGACAGGCAAAGACGATCAAAGCGAAGATGAGAAACGCTGCAAGGGTGATTCGTTTGTAGTACAAATAATGGATGAATGTCATTTTCGGATCTTAGGTTCTGTCTTCAGGTTTCGATAATATATCCGACTCCAAACTTCGTAGTGATGAAGTGATCCAGGCCGATTCCGCTGAGTTTTTTGCGCAGACGGCCGATGTTGACGGTCAGTGTGTTCTCGTCGACGTAACAGTCTGTCTGCCACAGCGCTTCCATCAGTTTCTCTCTGCTGACAACGCTGCCTTTGCTCTGCATGAGCGTCAGCAGGATGCGGTATTCGTTCTTGGAAAGTTCCAGCGTATTGTCCTCATAGGAAAGGGTGTTGTCCCCGGTATTGAGAAACGCCCCGCGATGCTCGATGACCGGCATCGCCGCGGCAAAATCATAGGAGCGGCGAAGGAGCGCCTGGATCTTGGCGATCAAAACATTCTGGTCGAATGGTTTCGCGATGAAATCATCTGCACCCATATTCATCGCCATGACGATGTTCATGTTGTCCGTCGCCGAGGAAATGAAAATGATAGGCACGGAACTGATACGGCGGATCTCATTGCACCAATGGTAGCCGTCCATGAAAGGAAGGCCGATATCGATCAGAACCAGATGAGGCTGCTGCGCAGCGAACTGCCCCATTACGTCGTGAAAGTCACTGACAATATAAGGCTCCATATTCCAGCCTGCGAGGCTTGCTGCGATGGCCTCCGCTATTCCCTTGTCGTCTTCAATGATCAGGATCTTATACTTCATAAATTGATTATATAGCCATACCGATGGCATGGGTACTAACACTTTTGTCACTATTTGATCGTGTATTCCAATTTCTTTTCATGGACAGCACAATCTGTCAGATACATGTTGATCAGGTTCTGATAGGATATGCCGGTTTCCTCGGCTTGCTTCTTGAAGTATTCGATCGTGCCCACATTCAGACGGATCGTGATTTGCTTTTTCAGCTTGTCCGCATACGGATTGCGTCGTGGATTCAGATTTTTGATATCATATTCCTCTCTCATGTTATATGCCCCCTATAATCCTTCGCGATATATTATAGCTTCAGTTTTCGTCGCCTTTCTAGCGGAAATGATTCTGATTACGTCATCATTCCCACGATAACAATGGCTGACAATGCAAAGCTTTTCTGAAAGGGATACACCCAGAATGAGAAAACGTTCTTCACCATAAGAGTGATCCGGATCATCAAACATGATAGCATCGCTGTCATAAAACACAGTTGCTGCTTCTTTGAAACTGATGCCATGTTTCATCCTGTTATTTCTGTTTTTGTTTTCATCCCATTCAAAAACCATCTCTAAGATTAAACCCCTTCCATAATTATATTATAATTATGGAATAATTATTGTCAAGAAATTGCGGATATCCTTTTCAAGAAAAAAGATATGCAGCCTTATGTTAAAACTGCATATCTTAGTTGGTACTCGATAGGGGAGTTACGCGTATCGCTGCGCGATCCGCCGGTCTGCGGCCGCTCTCCGCAGCGGCCTTGACCCCGTCGCTACGAAACAGTCCGCTGGACTGTTTCGCTTCACGCTCCGGCCCTTTCGGGTTCGACTCCCCACTATTTGAATAATAAATAGCAAATGGATGGGTTTTACCCATCCATTGCTATTTGGTACTCAGTAGGGGAATATCCTTATAATCGTTGAAATTTCAACGTGTTAATATTAGTGTGCCCCAAATCATACCCCAAATTTACAAGTTTCAAATGAAGAAAAACCATCTTTGGAAGATAGTTCTGTCAGCAACAGAATTATGCCACGTACAATAAAAAGGCTCTTAAAACGAAAATTAGAGCCTCTGAGCGCTATCAGCAGAGCAACTACGATCAAACACTACTTAATAGAAAAAGAAGAAAGATAAACTCAAATAGTATATAAACGTATACGTTTATGTATACGTAGGGGAAAACTGTTGTTAGAGTCAGGCGATATTAACCACTTAGAGTCAGGCGAAAAAGACCAATAATAGTCAAGTAAAAAAAGCCAATGACCATTAAATGTCCATTTCTC
>CADADV010000007.1:0-16734 GCA_902786815.1 uncultured Eubacteriales bacterium | reverse complement strand
AAAGGACTACTGGTGCTACAGCCTGTGGTTATTATCTTTTGACTCCGATTGGTTAATTTCATTTGACTCTGAGTGGCGATTTTCGCCTGACGCTAACACTGTTAAGTTAGACAATTAGTTTTATGTCTATATTTCTTAGTGCATCTTCAAGTTTAACTTTCAATGTCTCTGCTACCCAATGAGATAGTTCTTCAGAATGGAATTGTGCATTTAGTTCTTTACACGTAACATCAACAATACGTTTTATATCAATATCCATTGCGCGAGTAGCACCTGCTAAGGCACTACTCATTGATCTATTTACTGCACTATTTACCATTGATTCAATTCGCGGTAAGTATGATTCTATTTGTTCTTTAGCAATCATGGTTGCTAATTCTCTGAATTCGTATATATGATTTAGATGGTATGGATTATCAGAATGGCTTGATAAATATCCTGCATATGTAACACTACTCATAACTCTATAATCTCCCTATATTTATCTAATAAAATGAATTCCATCTGTTTTCTTAACGCATATGGAAAGCAATTATAATTCATATAATAATAAACCTTTTTAACTGGAATATTACAATCCTGAGCAATCTCCTTAAACGATACTCCTTCTTTTTTTAATTGTCTTAATACATTTATAAATTGTTCGTTCTTCATATCTCAATCTCCTATGGGGTTGTTATTGGGAAATGACGCAATATAATAATAAAAAAGTGCCATTCTCCGCTTCATTAGTTCTATGATATTAAATTTCAATTTCATGTTATAAGTATATATGTATACATATATGTATACGTTTAACAGTTTGGCGTGCGAAGCACGCCATATGAGTTAAACAAATAATATATAATTATACTAATAATATTATTATTAGTAGTTCTATATACAATATGAATAGTGTTCTTTATCTTTATTTTTAAGTAGATAATTAGACTTTCTACTATATTATTTTAGTTAAATTTTGAGAAAAAATCAAAATTTTAGAACGTAATATATTCAAATAAAAAAATAAGAGGAGTGTAGTAACTCCTCTTATATGACAAATCTATTTCTATTCAAGTATTAACTTCTTACCATCAGTACTAACTTCTACATCACCTAAGTTAACCATTGGTTTAGGATCATTTCTATCCGTTTCATTCTTTGCAATCTCATTTACTCTGCGGTAGAAAGTCTGACTACTAATACCAAAGTGTTTATAAATTGATGAAGCGGTTCTTTTACCTTCTTGCCATTCCTTTACCATAGATGAAAATTCTTTTTCATCTAATGAAATTCTCTTTCTACCTTTGTACTTACCTTCCTTCTTAGCAATCGCGATTCCTTCTCTTTGGCGCGCAAGTATGTTTTCTCTTTCAAGTTCTGCCATCGCGCCAAATACAGTAAGCATAAATTTGCCTTGTGGGGTAGAGGTATCAATCTGTTCTTTTAGTGAAACAAAATACACACCTTTATTATTAAGCTCCTCAACAATGTTCAAAAGATCTTTTGTATTTCTTGCAATTCTGGATATATCACTGCAATAAACAGTATCACCTTCTCTTACATAGGCCATCATTTCTTTTAGAAATTTGCGATCTGCGTTTTTGCCACTCGCTTTATCAATAAATAGTTTCTTGATCCCTAATTCGCTGGCTGCTTCAAGTTGTCTTGCCTCATTCTGTTCTTCTGTAGAACAACGGATATACATTACGTTCATCTCAATAACCTCTCTTTGTTAAACAGTATAATAACTTCTTTCTGTTATTATTGTACTCCAATAGGGTCGCGTTGTCAATGGAGTATTCTCCAAAATTGAAAAACAATTTTAATGGAGTGCAATTCATATGCTCTAATAGTACTCCGTTGAATCATAACCTATTGGATTAAATGGTTAGCAATAAAAAACCGCTTCATAAGAAGCAGTTTTTGTTCATGATATTAATAAACCTATTTATTATATATAGTAATCATTTCATACAAGCGTTGATTATAGCAAAGACGAATATAATCATACCAAAAACAGCAATGGCTAATCCTAAAAGCCAAAGCAAATCATTAGGCTCACAAATTCCATATTCGTCATCAAACAACTTCATTAGAAGTGCGCCTATTGCAAATACAAATCCAGAAGCACCAAAGAATAGCAATTTATCGTTCATAATTTTTCACCTCCAATTTTCTTAATATTAGTATTCCTTTCTTACCTTATCATATTCTTCAATACCATAAGTATCTTTGAACCATTCCTTTTGTTTTATAAAGGCTTCTCTCTGTGCGGTGATCATCGCTTTACGCGCTTCTTTTATCTTGGATTCATCGTTACTTGTCTTTTTAATATCTTTATATTCTGCGGTTACTTTATCCGCATTTTTCCTAAAGTCTCTAAACTTTTTTAATCCTGCTTTGTCTTTCTTTAGATACTTTTCTGCTTTTTCTACAGTAAAATAATTTTTCTTCTTTGGTTCTGGAACAATATATACTAACTCATATCCTAATGTCTTAACATAAAATGCAATTTCTATATGTTCATTTTCAGTTAAATTGACAATGTCTTTTTCTTCCATTACAACTTTATTATCAATTAACTGATAGTGTTTTATTTCTTTCTTCTTCCTTGCCATTTTAATTACTCCTTTCTTTATGATAAAGCGGTTGTTTATTATAACTGTTTAGTATTATATCATATGTTTTACTTGCTTTTGAATCAAAATGTGGTTCTATTATAGCAAATATCTTTTCTCTCATTTTTCAAACCCCTTTCCAAGTTTATCAGTAGCAACAATCATTGCATCTTTAGTAGCATCACCATAAGTATCTAATGTCATGGCTCTGCTACTATGCCCCATCATCTTAGACAAACTTGCTATATCCATACCAGATGTTATCCCAACGGCGCCCAAGTTATGCCTAAGTGAATGGAGTGTAATTGGTTTTCCATATGCATCAACTATATTATTCTTTCTTACAAACGTCCTAAAGTTAAGAGATAATGTATTAGGTGATAAGTAATCCGTTTTATTACCAATTACAAAATAGTTTGGCTTATCAATATTCTTCCTTAACTCATCTAATAACTGCGGTACTATTGGAAATGTTCTTATTGATGATTTGTTCTTTGGTTGCTTAGTATATTTTGTTTCACCAATTCCTATTGCGGAATTAATAGATATTATACCTAAATCTAAATCTATGTCTCTCCATCTCAAACCACATATTTCACCCCTTCTTAATCCTGCGTAGAAAGCAAGATAACAAGCCATCTTAAACTTTGGTCTTTCGCTTTCTAAACAAGACAGGAAATAATCCATCTGTTCTTTTGTTAAATGGGTAACTCTTGCATTGCCTGGCTTTGGTGGCTTTATACCTATAAATGGGTTTCTTGTTAATTCACCTAATTCATAATAGTATGTATATGTTTTCTTAACTGTGTAAAATGCAGATCCTATTGTTCCTTGTGCTAAACCTCTTGCGTTAAGTTTAGTCAACCAAGCAATTATTGAGGTTCTATCTAAAGTGATAAATGAAATATCTCCAATGTAAGGATCTATATAAGAGTTAAAAATATAAATTCTATTGTGGTAAGTTGATTGTTCTAATTCGCCACTCTGAAATTGATAATCCATATAGTCTCTAATAACTTCAGATACTGTTTTGTCTTTGTTAAAAGAAGGGGATAAGATAGATGCTTCATTCAATTCGTTGCGCCATTCTTCCGCAAGTTTCTTTGCTTCTTTTTTGCCATTACAATCTGGCAATATTTTTGATGTCTCTCGCCACACACCTTGTGCATCTTTATACTTTACTCTTGCTTGCCAAACTTTTCCTTTTTTTCTTTTTATTTGTCTTGCGCATGAGGACTGATAATACATGAAGAACCTCCTTTTTTCTTTTATTATAAGGACAGTCCTCTTTTGTTACAATACCCCAAATGTGCCCCAAATATAAAAAATCAAGGGGCTTCAGAACCCCTTGATTTAGCCATTTTTCAACAGTTTAACACTATTGAAGTATTGGTACTCCGTATTCTGCTGTTGTCGAACTTGATCGATCAAAATACTTTTCTATTTCCCGAACCTCATTCTTCGTGGCTTTTCCATTCCTGCCGGAATGGCTTAGCAGTATGGTGAAGTGGTCATCGTATAGATATATTCGATCAACAAATGCTTTGATCAGCATCTTCTGATAGGACAGATTATCACGAGAGTAGTTCCGAAGAGATTCGAGGAAGGATCGCACAAGAGCGGGATCGATTTTCAGCTGACGTGCTTCCTCTTTCTTTAATTCCTTTTTCAGGATTTCCAATTCATCCTCGCGCTTTTTCAGCCGCTCTGAAATCCTTGCGGAACCTGTGCCTTCTTCGATCTGATCCAGCAGTTTTTCGATTTTCTTCTCAATATCTTTGATATCGCCTTTGATCCGGATGATAGCAGGGCTTTCCTGATCCAACCTGTTCTGTTCCTCAACAGCTGCCACGACAGAGTCGATGACTTCATCGGTAAGAAGACCCCGGCAGGTGTCAAGGACCAGTGGCTCCAGATCTTCCTTCCGGACGTTTTTCTTATCACATTTTTTAGGAGCATTGCTGCAGGTGTAGTAACGATGGGTTTTCCCGGTATGGGATGTTCCGGAAGTCCCCTTCATGAGATCCCTGCAGTGACCGCAATAGAGTTTGCCTGTCAGGATATAGTCCTCGATTGCAGGACGGTGTCCATGATGAGCCTTGTCACCAAGAACCTCCTGGACATCATCAAACAGCTCGTCGCTTATGAGCCTTGGCATCCCATCCGGAATGCGAACATCTCCATAGACATAGATGCCTTTATAGCGTTCATTACGCAGCATCTTCTGAAGGGAACTTTTCCCAAAGGTGTTGCCGCGGGATGTTTTAATGCCGCGTTTATTAAGGTCATCGATGATTGATTTGGCAGTTTGTCCTTCGGCGATCCGTTCAAATATTTCTTTTACGACGGGGGCCTTGACTTCGTCCGGGATATAGTAACCCTCCTCATTCGCGGCGTATCCGAAGGTCATGTTTCCGCCATTGTACTTGCACTGCTGAGCGCGCTGATACATGCCGCGGGTCACTTTCTCAGAAAGCTGTTTGCTGAACCAGGCATTCAGTGTTTCCAGCATGCCTTCTGTTATGATCCCTGAACTGTCTTCAGATATCATTTCCTTGGCGGAAACAACTTTAACGCCACGTTTAGCCAGGATCTTCTTGTAGTATCCGGAATCGTCTTTGTTCCTGGAGAAGCGGTCGAGCTGATAGACCAGGATAACTTCAAAACCGCCGTTTTCGCTGTCAGAGATCATGCGAAGGAAGTTCGGCCGTCTGTCCGTCGTGGCGGTCTGCGCCCGGTCAATGTATTCCTGCACCACAAGAAGGTCATGCTCCATAGCATAACGCCTGCATTCTTCGATTTGACCTTCGATGGAGGTTTCATTTTGCCTGTCAGAACTGTATCTGGCGTAGATGACTGCATTTTTCATAACTCTAATCCTTCAAGCAACCGATTGGCACTACATAGACCCCGTCGGGTCGGATATAACCATACTTTACGCCGGTGATAACGATTTTCAGATCCGGCATGCGCAGCGGCACCTGCTTTTCTTTTTTGTTGTATTCCTTTATGAGACGTTCGATTTCGAGAAGATGCTGCGCGCCTTCTTCAATTTCACTTTGCCCGAGCTTAACTTCAATCAAAGCATAGCGACCATCCTGCAGATGCAAAACAACATCTGCCTCAAGACCGTATCTGTCTCGATAATATGACACCTTCCCGCCATGTTCAGACGAATAAATCTTCAGATCCCTGATTACGAGGGATTCAAAAAGGAAACCGAGCGTTTTATAATCCTTATCAAAATAGTCAGGGTTAACCCCAAATGCCGCAACAGCTAAAGAAGGATCAATAAAGTTTTTCTTCTTTGAAGCACGAATTGCTGTCTTTGAGCGGATTGAAGGGCACCAGGCTTCGACGTCCTCAATGATGAACAACTTTTGTAAAGCTGCTATATATTCATAAAAAGTCTTCTCACTCATGTTATTGTCACGCCTGGCATCTTTGAGTATGTTCTGCATTTCTGTCAGTTGGCAGATATTGCGGGCGTAAGATTTCATGATCAGACGTGCGAAATCAGGATTGCGCTTCACGTTATCAATTTTTGAAATATCAACTGCAACTGTTTGCTCAAATAACTCTTTGGCAATGAATAGTTTCGCGTTGCGGGAGGAATTGGTAACAGCTCTTGGCCAGCCTCCGCGGCAAATAGTAAAGACAAGATCGTCAATGGACAAATCAGAAACCCAGTTGGTGTCATCAGGCTCACTGGTATTGAACAGATCCATTAGAGAAATGTTACCGTTTGAATCACCAGATTCATACAAACTCATTGGATACATCTTTAATCTAGAAATACGAAGAGTTCCCGTATGCGGTGTATCAACTGTTTGGGCAGAGGATCCCGTCAATATATATTGACCGGTTTTCCCGGTATCATCTACATCTTTTCGGATTGCACCCCAGATCTTTGGCGCGTCCTGCCATTCATCAAATAATATTGGTTTTTCTCCGATCAATAACTGTGAAGGCCTGTTTTGTGCTGTCAGAAGATAGTTCTCTCTGAGCTCTTCGTCTTGGAATTCGACTATCGTTTTAGCCTTCTGCTTTGCGGTGGTTGTCTTTCCACAACCTTTCGGACCAACGATGAGCGTTGCCCCCATTGCTTCCATTCGTAAATCGAACTGCTTATCCAGTACTCTTTTCAAATAATCCATGACAGCACCTCCGCAACCATTCTATCACAGTAAAGAGATTTGTGCAATTTCAATAAAGGGATTTGCGCTAATTTAGTAAAGAGATTTGTGGTGTTTCAGTATAGCAATTTGTGCTAACCACTCTCCGGTTTGTCCAGAATTCCCCAAAATCAACAGAATTGAGAATTTGGGGAATAGAGCGCGATGGCTACTCTTTTGTTTCCCTCTTCTCTTCCCGCAGCGCGTCAAGTCTCGACCTTTCCTCTGCCGCCCTATCCTTCGGGAAGTGATACCGCCAGTGATCATACGTCTCTCGCGTGATGCTTCCGGTAGTGAGCTTCGTCTTGATCTCGTTCCAGGATGCCAGATCCTCCGCGAGGGTCGTATTGTATTTCGGGTGGTTCAGATCCTGTTTCAGACAGACCTGCCCGTCCAGGACCGTCACCGTCAGACCGTAATTGTCCTCCAATGCAAACAAAGTATGCATCAGTCCCAGATAAGTATCCGTATCCGGAACGGATATCGCTTCCGGCACCACGTCAAGATGGCCTGCCAGAACTTTGACCATTTCCGCCTTAGGCGTACGCTGCCCCTGTTCATACTGCGCGATACGGATGTCTGCCGTTCGTTCGCTGAATCCCATCAGCTGCCCAAGCTGACGCTGTGTCATGCCTTTGCGCTTGCGGAAAAACTGTATTCTCTCACCGATCGCCATAGTGAAGACCTCGCTTTCTCTGTGTCATGGCCAGATTATAACACGACAAGTATTGCGCATGCAATAACATTAACGGAATTTGTTATAGAAAACTTGACTATAACAATAATGTTTAGTATAATGCAATACACCAAAACAAATAGAAAACAAAGAGAGGAGGGATAGGATTGTTAGATCAGAAACACATCAACATCATTGTGCGGGCGATCATGCCGGAGCTCTACCGGATTCAGGGATTCCGGAACAGCTTCTGGGACTTCCAGAAGCAAAGGCAGGAAAGCCCGCCGGAGGAAGATTACAGTGACACGGAAGGGATCCATTGGATCAGGACAGGATGAAGGAGGCACAAAGCCCATGGGGCGCAAGAAAAAGCAGAGCCCGCCGCCAGCCTTTGCAACAGACGGCAGCTGGCACACGCATCATGTAATACTTTTCGATGACCTGCTGAACTCACCGGCATATATCGCACTCAGCGCCCATGCCAAGGAAGCCTACACCATCCTGATGCAGGAGTATAAGGGCCCCTACACCGGACCGAAGGTCATCTGCCCTTACAGCACCTTCCAGAAGAAGGGCATGCGGTCGAACACCTTATCAAGGGCACTTCTGGAACTGGAGACCTTCGGGCTTGTGAGGATCGATCATGGAGGGCTGGAGCACACACCGAATGTTTATCATCTCGTCGGGGACTGGAAGAAGATCCGGACGGAGGAGGAGCTGAAGAAAGCGAAAGAATCCTTCCGGGAAGAACTGGACAGGAGAAAGCGGGCCAAGGAGCAGCTGGCCCGGGAAACACCCGGGTATGGTATAGATATAAGGTCTAACGAAAGCGTTGGCAAAGGCGGCGAAAAAGCGGATGAAATAACGAACGAAACCGATAGCAATCTCACAGAGAAAACCAGAGATCAGGAAACGGAAGCGTTCCTTGCACAGGTACAGAAAGCGTTAGTTGGAAACGAAATAACAGGGACGGTCCACTGATATCCCGGAGCAAGAGAGGAGGCGTATCGCCATGATTGAAGACGAGAAAAACGAACAACTGAATAGAGAAATTTACGGAAGAACCAAGGCCTCGCCGTATGAGAGCGAAATACACCCATCGCACAAACCCTGCCGGGTTCGTACTCTGTGTATTTCGCCCCTGCGGGGAAGCCTGTGGTAGCAGGACCAGAAGAGCAAAAGGAGATGATCACGATCAAAGGAATCACTTTCGTGCAGCATAATAAGCTGCATAACGTCAGAGGCCGGATCCAATATATCAGCAGCCGTGAAAAACAGGAGAATCTGTATGCGGTCTATGAGACAGTGCCTGCGGAGTACTGGCGAGATCTGGCGAAAGAAAACCGGGCAGACTTTGCCCGCAGCGGGACTGCCGGGACATGCATCGAGGCGAGGGAATTTATCATCGCTCTGCCAAAATATATGACTGGTTATGACCCGGAGGAACTGCTGAGATACTTCACGGAATCATTCAAACGTAAGTACGGCGCGGAGTGTGCGGCAGCTCTGCATCACAACAAAAGCAGGACCAATTATCACATCCATCTGATCTATTCTGAGAGGCAAAAGCTGGATGAACCGGTCCGGAAAATCGCTTCGCGGAATATGTTTTTCGATCCAGACGGCAAGCGCGTGCGGACGAAAAAAGAGGCGACAGACGAGCATGGATTGCTTCCGGGATACCGGATGGTCCCAAAGGGAGAATCATACGAAGAGCATCTTTTCGAGAAGAAAAACCCGATCTTCAAACAGAAGAATTTTACGGAAAATGCCAAGGAATTCTTTACAGAACTGATTAATGAACAGTTGCCGGAGCAGCTGAAGATGAGGATCTTTCCAAAGAACGGGCCATATCTTCCGACAAAGAAAATCGGTAAGAACAATCCGCATGCAGGGGAGATCCGGAAGACAAATCAGCTCAAGGATGAATGGAACAAATGCATCAATAAGGCCAGGGCGAGAGGGGTCCCCAGAGACAGTCTGATGCGCGTCAAACAGGAATTGATCGTAAAACCGGTCGGAGAATCCGTTCAGAAATCCGCCGGCAGAAGAGAGCCGGTAACCTTCCGAACCATCCTGGCAGCCGGTGTAAAAATACTGACAGTCATGTTAAAGGAACTACAGCGCGAAGGCCCGCAAGTTTGGGCGAAAGCATGGGGAGATGCGCAGGACGACTTCATGAAATTCTGTAAGCAGAAATTAACAAGGGATGAAATTAATACACAAAGAGAGACAGGTAAAGGGAAAGCGAGATAGACAATTCGGTTGAAATAATGGATTGTGCCCTTTCATTTCATTTTGTATTCCATGATTTCTTCAACTGAGCACTGAAGTATTTCACATAGCATATTAATAGTGTGGGTGTTTACATTCTGATTTCTCTTGAGACGGGTAATCTGTCCGGGGCTGACATTGTATTCATGTATCAGTTTATACTGTGTAATATTTTGTTTTTTCATGGTTTCCCACAGTCGATCATATACAATCATCATTCACTCCAATTAACTGTTTCTAATTGAATGATAACCGTATACGGTATATAATCATATTAACCGTAAGTGGTTATTAATAGCGAAGATATGATCGAAAGAAAAACCGGTATTTCTGGACGGGAGGTGGTCACACTGATAGATAATCAGCAAAAGGCAGACAACTACAGAATCCTGAAAGCTCGTTTAAGGAAGGCCTTAACAAATGGGTTTTGGTTCGAAGCATGTATGATTGAATATGCAATTATTGAGGACAGAACATCATCCATTTTACAGCATTGCTGTATTTGTAAAAACGCATATGATTCTAACAAATTATTATCCAACAAACTACGTTCTATAAAGCATCAGATCGAGAAAGGTCATCCTGTTATATCAAAGAAAGTGGGCATTGATCTCATAACAGAGATTATTGATTGGAAAGAAGAACGAAATGAAATAGTTCATAGATCCTGCAATCATACATATGATGACGTGACAGTGAAGAATATTGCGGAAAAAGGGAACGATTTAACGCGACGACTAATAAATGATAGCAGGAAAATAAGTGACTACTATAAGAAGTGATGAACAGGTTTTGTTTATTTGAAAGAAAACCGTAAGACAAAATCACTTTTGATTCTTGAAATGGAGCAGGAAGAAGGAGGAAATCAAGATGAGTACACAAAATACTTTTGCTCGGTTATTATTCATTGCTGCAATTGCAGTGATAATTCTTGGATTCATTGGGTCAATAGTTTTGGGCAAAGCCTATGGGTATTATGGGTTCAATGTTGGCCTGTTTTTTGGTGGCCTCGTGAGCACTTTGATTACAGGCTTCATTATTCTTGGATTGGCTGAAATGGTTAATATTCTTGATGAAAACAGAAGCCTTTTAAGGAAGATTGCAGACAGTAATACTGGTGTAACAAATATCTCAAACAATTCCAATGTGAATACTATTTCAAGTCAGCTTCCGGAGATTTAAAACCAATTGCCTTAAGAAATGAATTAAATTGTGCGGAAAAGGAGCATTGCTATGTCAGAACGTTTTAGTAAAGTGTTTTCGCTTGCCCCAAACCTATATGCTAAAGGTTGCCCGCTTTTGATCGTGGCAGGGGCATTACAGAAAGATACCGAAACAGGAAAAATATTAGCTCAACTTAAGATGAAAAACATCGGGGACAAGGATATTACTTCTTGTAAGATATCATTAAGGGCGTCCGAGAATAATGGCCATGAAGTCGAAGGGGTCAAAGGTTTTTCTTATTTGGATCTTAATGTTAAGCCTGGAGATGAGTTTGGCAGCAAAACACCAGTATTTCTTCCTGAGGCAACATCAAGAAGCTTCTCGGTGACCGTGGAAGAAATTGTATTTGCCGATAATTCAGTCAGTTCAACCAGATTCAGTGAATGGAAACCAGTTCCACAATTTAAGCCACTTAATACAATTCTTAAAGACCCTGAAATAGAAAAACAATATGGAATCGAAGTGGGAGATAATTATAAATTTGTGCCTGAAAGATATGAAGGGTTATTCTTGTGTACATGTGGTGGAGTCAATAATGATACCAACCCGCGTTGTTGTAAGTGCGGAAGATCATTTGAGACATTAGCTGAGGCATTAAACGCAGCCGATTTAAGAGAAAAGACTAATAAGAGACTTGATGCCGAACGAGTAGCAGGAGAAGAGAAAACAAAGAAAAAGGAAGAAGTCAAGAAAAGAACCAAGAAAATTATAGCAATCACAGTACCAGCTATAGTTGTAGCTGTTGCTGCTGTTCTTTTGTTAACACAGGTAATTATTCCGAGCAATAAATATAAGTCCGCAGTAGATCTCGTTCATGAAGGAAGATATAAAGAGGCGCAGGATATTTTTAATAACCTTGACGATTATAAAGACAGTGGCGAATATGAAAAATACTGTTCTGTAATGGCTGAGTTGTCAGGTGACCTGGAAGGAGCAGATTTAGGATGGATATATAGTGAACTAAAAGATCTTGGGGAATTCAACAATGCGAACAAGGTTATTGATGAAAATGAATATCTATCAGTGATATCAAGAATAGACCAGAAAAAGTGGAAGTGTGTTAAGAAAAAAGACCTTTTGTATTGCTTTTGGGATGAAGATGAAGGTGAGGAATACTCCTACAGCGCTTATATGGATGGATCACGTTTTTATCTTTCACAAACTATTACACGTGAACCTAACACGTATAACGAGTGGTCTTCAGACCATGACACAGAGTTTCAATTTACTGTCGAAAATGGAACGGTTACTGTGGTCATGGTACACTCCGATTATGATATACGGCATACAGTTGAATTTATTAACAACAATCAGCTAAAGGTAGCAACATCTGAAACATCTTCCTGGGAAGATAATGCATATATGATATTTGAATAACTATGTAAACTGCAGCTTGAGAACGCAGGGTAGAAAGGAGATATTTGCTATGAAAAAAATAGTCATTTCGCTTTTGATAGGTGCTATCATGACTCTCGCTGTTGGCTGTGGAGGAAAGACAGTCACACTTCCTTTTGTGATAGGAGATTCATATGATGCGGCTCAAGAGTATATCTACGAGAATGGAGAATACTATCATGATAATTCCTGGCTGTTTGATCGTTATTTTAACGAATGCCAAGGCTGGTTCGATTACTTGGGGACTGGAGAGCCTCAATTGGTTGTCATCTATGATGAAGGGAGCCCTAGCATAGATAATAAAATAGTTACGAAAATTGAAATGCAAATGCAGGCATCTCAAGGAGAGCAAGCAGCTAGCACTTTAGCACAAGTCTATGGAATTGATACAGATGATGCCAATATGAATGAAGCCGATGGTGTACTATCGATGGAAAGTGAAGACGTAACTATATCAATAAAAGATGGTGGAACATTTGGTTATAATGCTGCCTACTATGCAGGAGAGGGATGTGTGATTATAGAGATAGAAGAAAAGTAGGATCCTTACAGACTCCCGTGCCATACAATCAAAAAACAAGAAAAAAACGGCCATCGTGCCGTTTTTTCCGTCTTCCTAGAACCATCTCTGTGTGGCATAGCCACCGCGATAGAAGTATAGGTTCGGATAGGAATTCTTTGGTACTCGATAGGGGAGTCGAACACGGAGGAGTCGGAACGCAAACCCTTGCAGGAAGGAGGTTTCAGCCACGCCGCGCACGAGTGTAATAAAAAGTGTAATAATACAATTGGATTGTCAGATCTGTCTGAGTGAGTGCATGGTCGTGGTCAGCCTGCTCAGCCTCACTGCTTCGGCAAAATAGTCGGCCAGACCTTCTTCGTGTTTGTTCCACGCCGCGGCAGCTTTTTCATCGCTTCCGACAATGTAGGCCATGTCTGCCAGGCTGATGCCGGCCGCCGGTTCGACCTGTCTGTACCAGTCAGAAATCATGCTGGCACATTCCTCTGCATAAACGCCATTGTTTTTCGCCTGTGATAACTTCTCAATGAACTGTCTGGTTGCTGTACTCATGGTATTCTCCTTTCCGTCTGATTGGTCGTGAAATCTTTTCTTCGTTTTGTTGTCTGAAGAATACCAGTCTCTTCACATTTCAAATATAACCCAGGGAATACTCATTGGAATGATATTCGGCGCATGAATACTTCTTTTATACTTATCAATACTTATATTATACTCCAATTAACGATTGTACTCACCGCATACGGATGTTAGACTAAGAATGGAAAGAGACTAAGGAAGGAGAAGGTTCGATGAATAAAAACACCTTGCTTTTCCTCAACAATATGATTTACGGAATCTATAATATGAAGGATTTCGAACACATGAAGCGCCAGTTCCTTGAGTCGCTTCGGACGCTCATCATGTTTGAATGCGGAAGCATCATCATGGCTGAAGATAATGAAAAGAGTATGCTGTCAGATGATGCGATCACGATCCCGGAACGCTACAGGGAAGTGGAACAGAAGTACAGCCTGATGGAGGATTACGATTACAGCAGATGGCATCTGCAGACTGCACAGTCCAGCATTCTGCGTACAACGGATCTGATGAGTGATGCGGAGCGTGAGAAAACGGCAATCTATAAACGCTGCTTCGAGCCGTATAATTTGTATTACTCAGTAGACATATCCATTATGTACAAAGGAAGACTGCTCGGGCTGGTCGCCCTCTACCGGCAGAAAGCGCAGGGAGATTTCAATGACCGCGAGATGTTCATGCTCCAGCTTCTGGCAGAGCATCTTAATGCGAGGTTTTACCAGGAGGTTGCAGAGGATCTGGAACCGGTTGGAGAAAGACAGCTGCAGAAAGCCGCCCTCAGATATGGATTGAGTGAACGGGAAACGGAGATCATTTCTATGATCACTTCAGGGATGACGAATGATGCCGTTTCCGAAGCGCTCGCCATCGCGCCGAATACGCTGAAGAAGCATTTGCAGCATATCTATGCAAAGACAGGAATCCACAGCAGAGCGCGTCTGGCGTCGCTGCGATTTCCGGAGGACAACCAATGACAAATACCAGCCTCAAGCCCTTGCTTGTTATTATCGGCGTCAATTTCCTGTGGGGAATCGATTTTATCGCCATTGAATATATGATGCGGTTCATGTCGCCCGCAGTCTTTACCCTGTGCAGACTCGGCATAGGTGCGGTGCTTTTGCTTCTTGCATGTTTTCTGTTTCGGGGCGGACTGCACATCCAAAGGCAGGACATGCTTCATGTCCTGATTGCTGGAGGGATCGGCATGTCGCTGTACTTCACCGTTGAGAATCTCGGTACAGGGCTGACATCGGCATCCTTCTCCTCTTTGATCATGGCGACCGTTCCGATCTTCGGCATGGTTGGCGATCGCATCGTTTACGGAAGTAAAATCACACCGCTGAAGGTGGTCTGCGTTGTCGGATCGATCCTGGGTGTGTATCTGCATGGTTGGACTTGCAGCCATGTTTGCTGCCGCGATCCTCTGGGCATTCTATATCGTTTATACGAAAACGTTATTCGACAAATATGATCTGCTGACGTTACTGACCGGGCTGTTTGTCGCCGGCGTGATCGTCCAGATTCCGCTGACCCTCATCAGTCAGGGGATCACACATGCGCCAATCACGATTACGCCGATGGGCATCTTTGTTACGATTGCAACAGCCATCGTCTGTATCATCGTTGGTCAGTTCGGGTACGTGTTTGCTATCGGACATCTCTCGCCAACTGTCGTATCTGCTTTTGAGAATGTACTTCCGGTGACTACGGTCATCCTATCGATTATCATTTTCGGAAAGATGCTGACCGGAGTGCAGGTCATAGGAGCGGTTCTGATCATGGCGGCGGTGACAATGATTGCGATCAAGAGCGAATAACAATACTGCAATTATTCCAACGTAGTGTTGACACTACATCACGACCGTATTACAATGTAATACGAAAGGAGGGGTGAACAATGCTTTCATTAAGACTGGAGAAAGAAGATGAACGACTTATCAGAGAATATGCCCGTTTCTATGGTATGACTGTGTCAGAATTTCTGAGAAAAGCAGCCATTGAACGCATCGAAGATGAATATGATTTGAATGCGCTCAAGGATTATGAGAGAAGAAAGAATGATGGTGAGCTTGAACTGTATGACCATGACGAGGTATGGAGCCGGCCATGACATACGATGTTAAGTATGAAAAGAAGGCTGTCAGACAGATTCAGAAACTTGATCCCAGTGTACAAAAGCTCATCAAAACCTGGATCGAAAAGAACCTCATAGGAACGACTAACCCACGTCAGCACGGAAAGGGGCTAATGGGGAACAAAAGTGAGTATTGGCGTTACAGGGTAGGCGATTATCGGATCCTTGCTGAAATACGGGACGCAGAAGTAATCATTATCATTGTGGAAGTTGGGCATAGAAGAGAGATTTACAAAAGATAAGACGTGAAATTGACGGACTTGCAAAAGCGGCAAGTCCGTTTTTATAGACTTAGAAAAAGATATGCAGCCGTATGTCAAAACTGCATATCCTTGCTGGTACTCGATAGGGGAGTTACGCATACTATTATAACCTGATAGACAGAGATAATCGGACTGGTTTGTTACCAGTCTGATTTTTTAGTGGGAAAACAAATTTTTTTCTGATTTACCTTGCATTTGGCCCGAAAAATCTCCGTTATATGGGAGGGCAAAATGACGATAATGACGCAAATGACGATGATATGCGAATAAAAACAACAAAAAAACACGAAATCCATTTAATTTTTGCTCGTTTCTTTCCTTAGGCAAGTGAGAGGGTAATTCCATGCGGATGGATTGTATGCGAAAAAATGCAAAAATATTTTCCCGTTGAGGGTTAATTTTTGCCTTAAAAATCTCCGTTTATATGGGAGGGTATTTTTGCTCTGCAGTAGAGATGACGAATTGTACGCCAAAAAATACATAAAAACATTTGTGAAAAAACGCAATTTTTGCCGTGAAAATCTCCGTTATATGGGAGGGTATTTTATCTCAACGGTAACGGTAACAGATTGCACGCAAAAAAATACAAAACTTTTTTCACTAAATGGGTTAATTTTTGCCAAAAAAATGTCCGATAGGTGGAGGGACAAATATGACGATAATGACGCAAATGACAATAATGCGCTAGAAGACAACTGAATAATTAAAAATATTTAATCCGAGGGTTAACAAACGGACTTTCTCAATGCCTACCCATTGAGGGGGTATTACATCGAGGAGGAAAAGAGTATGAACACAGTCCAGATCATCGCGTATGGAACACTAATGACCGGCGAGCGAAACCATCGCTACTGCCGAAATGCCGTCAGCATCCAGCCCTGCACGATCACGGGA
>CADADV010000006.1:131324-132439 GCA_902786815.1 uncultured Eubacteriales bacterium | reverse complement strand
CTCTGCTTTTCGTAGTTCCTGCTGCCCTTCCTGCAGTGGGACAGTTTCCTCTGCTCACGGGCCAGTTTCTCCTGCGCTGCTCTCAGGTATCCGGGATATTCTGCTCTGCTCCCATCAGAGAACACACCCATCCCCTGCATCGCATAGTCGATCCCAAGGATCTTCGCTTCCTCTGCGCGGACGCCTCTCCCTTGGTTTTCGGGCTCGGGCAGCTCGCACAGGATCGATGCATAGTATTTCCCGCTGGCTTCTCTGCTGATGGTGACTGATTTCAGTTTCGCTTTCCCTGGGATCTGTCTGTGCAGGACGATCTTCACCATCCCCGCCTTCGGCAGCCGGAGTCTGTTCCCTTCGATCCGGATGTTCCCGTTCACCACGTTCGTGGTATAGGACTGCCTGGGCTGTCTCTTCGACTTGTATCTTGGAAATCCTGTCTTCGGTTTTTGGAAGAAGTTCCGGTAGGCTCTCTCAAGATGCAGCTGCACGTTCGCAAGGGCCAGCGAATCCACTTCCTTCAGCCATTTGTATTCGTTCTTGTACTGTGCAGGCGTGGTGCGGAGCATCTCCTTATGCTTCCCGTACCAGCTGATCTTGTCCGACAGCATCCTGTTGTACAGGAACCTGCAGCAGCCGAACGTCTTCGCAAACAGCCATCTCTGTTCACGATCCGGACAGATCCGGTATCTGTACGCTCTTCTCATTTCCCTTTTCCCCCTGCGTTCTGATGTATTCCCTGATCACTTCAGTCGACGCGCCGCCCGATGTCAGAAGGCAGAAGCTCTGGCTCCAGAACGCCTCCTTCCAGAGTTTCTTTCTGATCTGCGGGAATTCCTTCTTCAGCAGCCGGCTGCTTGCGCTCTTATACGCATTGATGAATTTGCTGATCTCGCTCTGCGGCTTCGCGCGGAACATGACATGCACATGATCCTCATCGTGGTTCCATTCCTCCAGCGTGATTCCGTAGTTCGGCGCGATGTGCTCGAAGATCTCTTTCCCCCGCCCGGATATCCGGTCATCGATGACCTTTCTCCGGTATTTGGTCACCATGATCAGGTGGTAATACATAAGATAGACTGAATGCTGATTATGATCCAATTCCCGCATGTGATATGCCC
>CADADV010000006.1:0-131271 GCA_902786815.1 uncultured Eubacteriales bacterium | reverse complement strand
TTTTGTTCTCCCTTCCGATCTTTTGTCTGATATTGCAGGATGCAATTCATCCCTCCACCTGTAGAGGATGGGGGATTTCTTGCTTATATTATGTTAAAATGAATGCAAGCAATAGTTGACAATATTTACATATAATGGTATTATCACTAATAATTAACATTAGATGACGTTGAACATTCTGCATGAAGGGGGTATAATATCATGGCAACAGAGACAACGAACAGAGAATTCAAAGACCGTTTGTTCAAATTCATTTTCGGGAACGAGAAGCGAAAGGAATATACGCTTGCATTATACAATGCTCTGAACCACACAAGTTATGACGATCCGGACGTTTTGGAACTGACAACGATAGAGGATGTCATATACTTGGGGATGAAAAACGATGTGTCGTTTCTGATCGACGGCTGGATCAATCTGTATGAACAGCAGAGCACCTGGAATCCCAATATGCCGGTGCGGAGTCTGATGTACCTGGGAAAGCAATACAACAAATACATCAAGGCGAATGACATGAACATTTACGGAAGCAGACTGCTTCCGCTGCCGACCCCGCGCTGCGTCGTTTTCTGCAATGGGGATCGGGACATGCCGGGAAGAACAATGCTGCAGCTGACGGATGCATTTCGTTATCCTGGTCAAAGCGATGTGAATGTCACTGTTACGATGATCAACATCAACAGTGATTCTGACGATGAAATACTGGCGGAATGCAAACCGCTGCGGGAATATGCTGCTTTCGTTGCCACTGTCAGAGAGCTTCTCGTACAAGGAGAAATCAGTGACCGTGATGCTGCCGTCGGTGCGGCTGTCGATCAGTGTGTCAAAGAAGGAATCTTGCGAGATATATTGGTACAGCACAAGAGTGAGGTTGTAGATATGATTCTGACAGAATATGATGAAGAAGACATCTATCGACTGATGAAGAGAGATGCCCGCGAGGAAGGATTGGAAGAAGGTCGAGCAGAAGGCCGTGAAGAAGGTCGTGAAGAAGGTCGAGCAGAAGGCCGCGAAGAAGGTCGAGCAGAAGGCCGTGAAGAAGGTCGAGCAGAAGGCCGCGAAGAAGGTCGAGCAGAAGAGCGCAGACGCAATGAAGAAGAAAACAAGGAGCGCATCAGAAAACTGCACGAAAACGGCATTCCTGTCGAAACGATAGCAGAGTGCATGGACTATGAGCAGGATCAGGTGCGGAAGATCCTCGAAGAAAAGATCCTCGAAGAAAGGTAGCGAAGCATCTCGGAACCCGCAGAGCAATTCTTAATGATTATTTAGATTCCATCTTGATTTTGCAATTTCAGAAGCATACAATATAGTTACAAATTATGAACAAGGTTCTGACATATCGGAAGCCGGTGAAAATCCGGGACTGTGTCTCAGCAACCGTGACGCCAACGAAGGAGCACGCCTTTTACGCAAAGGCAGTCACTGGGGTCGGAAGACTCTGGGAAGGCGCTCTGTAGGAGTGTAACTGTAAAACTGCGCAGACTGTTATACGCGGGCCAAGTCGGTAGACCTGTCATGGACCTCCAGGAAGTCTTCTGAGATATGACAAGGCTATTTTGATTTTGTTTGCATGTCCGGAAGCGGCATGTATTTTTTATGTCGCGGACCTGCAGATCTGTTATGCAAATCTAAAGAGCACATCTAACTTAGTAGATTCCCTGCATGAAACATTTCATTATCATTTTTATTCAAAGCAACAAGGAGGAATTGTTATGTGTAAGGGGAAACGAAAAGCCGTGTCTAAAATGACGGCTGTTTTGCTTACGTTGATGATGGCTGTGACCTTCATTCCAACGCACGCTTTCGCCTCGCAGACGCAGGCGCAGGCGGGAACGGCTGATGATCCAATTCTGATCAACAGTGCCGAAGATTTCGCGGCAATGTCGTCAGAAAACACGGGTATGTTTTTTAAGTTGAATGCGGATATTACCGTAACGGAACCGTATGCAAGTGACTTTTCAGGAACGTTTGACGGAAATAATCACGTGGTGACATTAGGCATTGAAGGTTCCACAAATACTGCCCTGTTCAAGAATCTCACATCTGGTGCAACAGTAGAGAATGTTATTACAGAAGGAAGTGTAAAGGCAACGGGCAATTATACAGGCTCAATTGCGGGAAAAGCCACCGGTGACGATGTTACAGTAGAGGCATGCGTTAATTATGCAAAAATCGACGGAACTGCTAATTTGGCAGGTATCGTTGGATGGGCGATCAATGGAGTGGCAATTAGAAATTGCGCCAATTACGGAGATGTAATCGGAACCAGCGGGAACCGCGTCGGAGGGATTCTTGCCTATGTGTCCGGAAGCAATTCGAATGTTACTCTTGAGAACTGTGCCAATGCCGGCTCTGTTAGTGGGAGCAATAATCAAATCGGCGGCATTGTAGGTAATGTATCCGGCGGAACAGTCACGATTGAAAATACCTATAACACCGGAGCGATTACCGGAACCGGACAGTACTCTAACATGCTTGGCGGAATCATCGGACAAACGACAAAATCTGGTCCGACGGATGTCCTGATCAATTGCTATAATGTGGGCACCTGCAGTTTTTCACAGTCGACCAACACCTCCATCGGTGCGATGGTTGGAAACAAGTCCAACAACGGTTCGACCGCAAACTGTTATTTCCTGGATTCCTCCGCTTCAGCGGCAGTTGGAGGAGCGACAGCAGAAGGAGTGACTTCTAAGACTGAAGAAGAGATGAAAGCTGCAGGCTTTGTCAGCGCATTAAACGGGTCCGGCGATGCATTTATTGCTGACAGCGCAAATATCAACAACGGCTATCCGATTCTTAAATGGCAGCAGACAGAGGAAATAGAACCGGTGGCTGTGGTTTCTGTTGAAATCAGCGGAGAGGCAAAGACAGGTGCGACACTCAATGCCGTGGCAAAAGGCGAAGGGGATGCCGAACCTACCAATGTTAAATATCAGTGGTTGGAAGACGATGCAAATATCGAAGGTGCAAACGGTCCAACCTTCAAGGTGCCGGATGTAAAAGAAAGCAAGGGAAAGATATATAAGGTTGTAGTTACTGGCGACAACGAATCGATGGCAACTTCCGATGCCTTTGAGATCACGGACCTTTCCGATACTCTGAAAGTCAGCCTTGATAAAGAGGCACTGGCGCTGGATGGCATCGACAGAATCACGGAAACGGGAGATCTCGGACTTCCGACCGCCGGGGAAAATGGTTCCACGATCGAATGGACATCCAATCAGAATGAATACATAACGGATGAAGGAAAGATTGTGAAACTGCCCGAGACAGGAAAACAGGAGGTCACGCTGACTGCTGCGATCAAATCCGGCGACGTGAGCGACAGCAAAACCTTTAAGTGCACGGTATATTCAGAAGATGCCGCACAGGCAAAGGCTGCAATAGCAAAAGAAAAGTTCGATAATGAGTATGCTTTAAGACCTGCGTTTAAAGAAGACAAGAACATTGTTCAGATGGTCCAGAAAAAAGTAGATGGATATGTGGGCGCTGATGCAGTAACGGTTGCACTGAAGAGTTCCGGAGATGAAGATGTAATAGACGCATCGGGAAATATCAGCTACAACAATGGCAATTTGAATGCCTACGGGTTGAATTCCAAAAACATTTCTTGTGTATTTACGTTCACCTATGAAGGAGAGTCTGTAGACACTAAATCTAAAAATGCTACTATTGGCTGGGATCAAACACATTACAATGCAAAAATCGCGGAAGAAGCGAATTCACTGAGCTTTGATACGATCAAAGGGGAGAACACCAGCGAAGAGGAAATTACTTCAGATCTTGTTCTGCCGCAGATCATGACGAATTCTTCCAGAACTGCGTGGTCAAAGATCACCTGGACCTCCTCCAATGAGGATGTCATAAAAATCGATCCGACAGGATATGACAGTGTTACGGATCCTAAGAAAGGAACAGTGAACCGTCCGGGCGAAGATACGGAAGTCACATTAACGGCAACGTTTAACGCAAATGATGGAAACCTGAACGAGAATGTTGAAAAAGCGGAAGACTTTGACTCAAAGACCGTAACTTTCAATGTAACAGTCAAGAAAGCAGAGATTCCTTTACCAACAGAGGAAGAGCTTAAAGGCATATTAGAGAAATACATTACAGCGGATTCCTTTACCAAATTTGAAGAGGAAGGAGTTCCGGTAGATCCAAATAAGGTGACAGGAGATATCCAGCTTCCGCGTTACACCCAAATCAAGCTTACTGATGAGGAGGGGAATGTCATTACGGATGAGAATGGGATCCCGCAGCTGGCATTTGAAAACAAGGAAATCAGTTTCACTTCATCTGACGAGAGTGTGATGACGATCAATGGCTACAGAGCTGTTGTTGATCGTTTCCAGACGGAAGATAAACCGGTCAAACTGACTGTAACCTTTACCAGAAGCGGCATAACTGTTTCAGAAGAATTCACATTCACCGTTGATGCTATTACAGATTCCGAACTGGACGCTGAAATTGCTAAGATGAAGGTGGTCAAAGATCATTATTTCGATGGAATCAACGACGGAAGGTTTGAAAACAAAGATTCTGTTACGAACTATGGCGATGCATATAGCGATGGTGCATGGCCTTGCCTCCACGCATTCCAGGAAGCAAATGTGAATGAAGAAGGCGAAATCAGCTGGGTCTACGACGTTAACAGCATGACGGGAACAGGAATCATCGCAGATGGTTATTTTGAAGATTCCACGGAAATGGAAGCAGCGGGATATAACAAATTCAGATCATCTGACAAATCAATTATCTCGCACGAGAACTTGAACCTGCAGAAATACCCGGAAAAAGATGCACAGATCACGATCACTTCCTGGCTGACAAGCGAACAGTACAAAACAGAAGCGAAGAATCATCCGGACAACGAGAAACTGCAGCAGCTCTATAAGCAGGAAGTATCTGCAACCATTACAGTGATAGCTCCTCATATCCACAAACTCGTTCACTACGATGCAAAGGCAGCAACGACCACTGCTGAAGGAAATATTGAGTACTGGTTCTGCGCAGGCTGCGGAAAATACTTCGCAGACGAAGAAGGCGCGAAAGAACTGACAAAGGATGAGGTCACAATTCCGAAGAAAGCCGCAGAAGCCGCAAAACCTGCCAAGAAGGGAACGGCTCTGAAGAGCGGAAAAGCGAAGTATGTTGTTACATCGGCGAGTGCAAAGAACCCAACAGTCTCTTATAAGAGCACCACAGCAGGCGGAACAGTTTCGATTCCTGCAACAGTAAAAGTTAAAGGTGTTAAGTATAAGGTAACGTCTATTGCTGCCAAGGCATTCTTCAAGAACAAGAAAATCAAAAAGGTGACCATGGGAGCGAATATCAGGACCATTGGTGCCAGTGCCTTCAGCAAATGTCCGAAACTGAAGACGGTGACCATCGGCACAGGCGTTACGAAGATCGGCAAGAGTACCTTCGCTGGATCCAAAAAAGTCAAAACACTGACTGTCAAGTCGAAGAAACTGACCAAGAAGGGCGTAAAGGGATCCCTGAAGGGTTCGACGGTCAAGACCGTCAAGGTAAAAGTTGGAACGAAGAAGGTCAACAAGTCTTACGTGAAAAAGTATAAGAAAATCTTCACGAAGAAGAACTGCGGCAAGAAAGTTACTGTGAAATAAGAATGACAAACAAAATCTTCCGACAAACCATATGTGCGGTGCTGGCGTTTATCGCCGGCACTGCATATATGCATATTGGAACAGATTCCGTTTTTGCCGGACAGGATGCGGCAGCGACTTCGGAAACAGAGCTCTTCATTGTTTTGGAGGAAAGCCCGGAAAACAGCGCGGATGTTGATACGGCAATCGACAACCTTGTGAAAGACACTGCCGTAGAATCAGCAGAAGAAGTTGTGGACACAGTAGCGGATGACGGCGCAGGAATCCTGGCAACGATTCCGGAAGGAGAAGATGCCGGCGATGTCATAGAAAAACTGAACGGGATGGAAGGCATCGCATACGCCCAGCCTAATTTCCGGTACCGGATGATGGACACGGCAGGTGAGGGTCAACGGGATACGAATGATGAGTACAGAGACGCCCAGTATTATCTGGACAGCTGGGATCCGACCTTTCAGGAAAGCTGCGGCGCAAATGTCGCAGAAGCGTGGAAGCTTTTGGGCGGCATCGATAAAGAAAATACAAAAGACGAGCCGGTGATCGCGGTACTGGACTCCGGATGCCAGATGACCCACCGGGATCTGGCGGCCAATATCGATACCGACCATGCATATGACGCGGTCACAAAAAAGCAAGGCGCGCAGTATGTGAAGGACACCTCCGGCCATGGTACCCATGTATGCGGAATTGCGGCAGGCGTCGCGAACAACGAAAGCGGAATCGCGGGAGCATCAGGCAACCATGCGAAGGTCATACCGGTCAATGTGTTCATCGGCCGGTATGCGGACACAGCAGATATGGTGACGGCGTTCAACTATCTGGAAGGACTCATGGATACCGGCGAGGTCCGGAACCTTCACGTAATCAACATGAGCCTTGGCGGATACGACGGTCCGGATGAGCATGACATCGCACTTGAAAGTTATATCAACCGCATGCGAAGCAAAGATGTCCTGACCGTTTGCGCAGGGGGGAACGGAGACGATAATACCGGCGTGGCATATAAGGACAAATTCACTTATCCGGGTGACTTCGAAGGATGCCTTTGCGTGACGTCCCTGGACATCGACGGAACGAACAGCGCCTTCTCGGATTACAGTATGGAGAAGGACATCAGCGCACCGGGTTCAGGGATCCTGTCAACCATGATCGACGAGAAAGCACAGCTCGGCAAGGACACGCCGGATGGAGGATATAAATATCTGGACGGGACTTCTATGGCGTCTCCTCTTGTGGCAGGAATCGCTGCGCTCTTGTGGGCAGACAACAGTCATCTTACCGCTGACCAAGTCTATGAATCCATCATATCTACAGCCGTGCCGGTTAATCCGGCCATGCATGATCACAAAGGAGAGACGGGAAGCGCAGGCGCTGTCGATGCAGCAGCAGCGATCGAATACGCAAGAGCACAGTTCGATACGACGAGGGATAATCTCTCCAACGCCGCAATCACCATAAACGAAAAAGGTTTCGTATACGACGGTAAAGACAAGAAGCCTTCCGTCAGCATCACATGCGGCGGGAAGGAGCTCACAGAAGGCAGGGATTACATCCTGAGTTACCGAAATTGTGTGAATCCCGGCAAGGCAACTGTCACAGCAACAGGTATCGTTGATTTCATTGGAACGATTTCCGCAGAATATACGATTGCAAAAGCAGATATCTCGAAGTCTGATGTTGTGCTGGAACCGGACAGTTTCCAATATGACGGTCAGTATCATTTCCCGGAGATCACGGTCACGATGGACGGCAATGAGCTCAAATGGGGAAAAGACTTTACACCGACTGCCTTGTCCGACGGTACTGCAGCCGGCACGCACAAAATCCGGCTGGACGGCAAAGGTAATTATACCGGCAGCAAAATCGTGTCCTACACGATTATCGGCAAGGCGAAACCGGCAACGCCTGCGGTAAAGGTGAACACCAAGTTCACTTCAGGTAAATTTACCTATCAGGTCACCAAGGTAAAAAGCACCAGGGAAGTCCGGCTGATCAAAACGACGGCAGGCGGCAAGGTCGCTATACCGAAGTCTGTGAAATATCAGAAAAAGACCTATACGGTGACAGCCATCGGGACTTGTGCACTGAAAAGCAAGAAGAAAATCACAGCCGTGACAGTTCCCGCAAGTGTGGGAACAATACAAGCGAAGGCTTTTAAAGGATGCAGCGGACTGAAAACGGTGACACTGAAGACAAAGAAACTGACTTCGAAGGCCGTGAAGGGATCACTTCGGGGATCCAGTGTCAAAACCATCAAAGTCACAGTCGGAACGAAGAAAACGAACAAGCACTACGTCAAAAAATATAAGAAGATATTTACAAAGAAAAACTGCGGCAGGACAGTAAAAATCAAGTAATGAAGCCTTAATGGATATTAAGATTACGTATTGCTTTTCAGCTCGAGTAAGCATAAAATATAGTTACAAATTATAAGCAAGGTTCTGACATATCGGAAGCCGGTGAAAATCCGGGACTGTGTCTCAGCAACCGTGACGCCAACGAAGGAGCACGCCTTTCAAGCAAAGGCAGTCACTGGGGTCGGAAGATCCTGGGAAGACGCTCTGTAGGAGTGTAACAGTAATACTGCGCAGACTGTTATACGCGGGCCAAGTCGGTAGACCTGTCGAGAACCTACGGAGAGTCTTCTGAGATATGACAAGGCTGTTTTTATTTTCTTTGCATACCCGGAAGCGGTATGTATTTTTTTACAAGCATATCTATCTTAGCGGATTCCCTGCATAAAACATTTCAGTATCATTATTATTCATTGCAAAAGGAGGAAATAGTTATGTGTAAGGGGAAACAAAAAGCCGTATCTAAAGTAACGGCTGTTTTGCTTACGCTCATGATGGTCGTGGTATTCATACCGACCTTCGCGTTCGCAGAAAGCGGATCAGCGCCTACAGAAATCGCAAAGACGAATTGTACTGTCATTGGGGATTATGGGGATGAGGAAGATCCGGCTTTGATCCACTATATCAGCATTGGAGAAGCCAATACTACAGTAAAGTTTACAGATTATCCTGATGATCATGAGCTGATGGTTTCCGGGATGTTGTATACTGGTGAAGGAGATTCTAATGTTGTTGATTTGACTGAAGGATTTGCGCTTTCGCAGAAAGATTTTCTAAATGCGTATGGAGATAGTCTGAATGAAGATGCGAAAGATCTGGATTTCTCAAACATTTATGGAGTAGCCATTTATGATATGGAAGAATATGTGATGGATTACTATATCATCGCAGGACCGTCAGCAGCTTTCCAGTTTGATATTGGACAGCAGGTCGGATTCGAGGAAGATGCCGTTGAATACGATGACTGGAGCACCGGAACAGCGGTAAAAAAACAAATGGATCTGTATACAGTTGCAATTCCAGATGGAACTTCACAGATTGCACTCGACTTTACAGAAGATCGTTTGGTATACGCCTATGATAAGGATGGAGGATATATTACATCTTGCGGTGCAGAAGGAGATGGTTCCTATCCAGATTCAAAGGTAGGACAGAAAAAAGCTGTTGTAAAAGCCCTGGAAGACGGTTCAATGCCGGCATATGTTTATGTCGAGACTCCGTATACAGTTGAAGGCGAAGGTGCTGAACAGACTTGGTCGAACACATTCCTGTTCGCAATTTCCTTTGTAACATATCCATTTGAAGCGTCATTGAATGGAGAAACTATCACAGATATCACATATAAAGATGCCGCTTACACATATGACGATTGGTTTAAAGGACCGCAGGTTGTACGTCTTTATACTGTGATTGTTCCTGCAGGCACAGAAAATGTTGATTTCAAAACAGGTGGACCTGTCCTGCATTACAACTATGATAAAACAGGAAACTATCTTTCCGGATATTTTGCTGATTGGACTGTAGGCGATACGAACTTTACGGAAGAAGTGGATTCGAACAAAGACGGAATCTGTGATTACATTCAAATGCAGATCCCATACGAAACAAAAACGTCTTATGATTCGCAACTTCTGTATGCGGTGAAATTCTCGTATGGAGATATCAAAAATGCGAAGGTTACAGTTAAAAAAGCCACATACACCGGCAAGAAATTAAATCCTGCAGTTACGGTAACAATGAACGGAGTGAAATTGAAGAAAGGAATCGATTATTCCGCAGTATACTCAAGCAACGTAAATGCAGGCAAGGGTACAGTAACCCTTAAGGGACTCGAAAACTGCACTGGTTCTACCAAAGCGACATTTACAATTGCCAAGGCAAAAAATCCGCTGAAGGTCACTGCTAAAGGCAAGACTTTCAAAGTTAAAAAAGTCAAGAGCAAAAAGCAGACATATAAAGCAATCACGGCAACGAAGAACCAGGGCAAAGTCAGTTACAAGGTGACTTATAAGAACAGTAAGTCAAAGAAAGCACTGTCCTTCAGCAAGGGAAAAGTGACTGTTAAGAAGGGAACCAAGAAGGGCACCTACAAAATGACTGTGAAAGTAACGGCAAAGGGCACTAAGAATTATAAAGCCATTACGATTCCAAAAACTATCACAATCAAGGTGAAATAGTATTAACCAGATACTAAACCTTGAGTAGTAAAGGCGAAGCTAACGTCTGTTGTTTTTAGAGAAGGTCACCGGATGAACCGGTGACCTTCCAGTGCATTGCTGAACGAAAGGCTGGTAATGATGTCTTATATTATCAAGAGAACGAAGGATGCATATTTGGGGATCCTATTGCTGATAGTATTAGTAGTGGGTGGGATTTCTTTGTGTGCAGAAGGTGTTCAGGCAGAAGCGGCAACAGACACTCCAACCTTTGCGGGAGAAGGAACTGAAGATTCCCCGTATCTGATTTCAAATGAAGAAGAACTGGAACAGGTCCGGCAGATGGTCGCAGAAGGAAATGATTTTGCAAATCAACAATTGCAGATGACAGCGGATATTGATCTTCCAGAAACCTGGCAAGGAATTGGTGCACTGAAAGAAGGCGCGTCAGGAACAGGTGATGGCAAGAACATCAATCCCTTTAGCGGAACCTTTGACGGAGGCGGATTCACCGTAACTGCTGCGACTGGTGGAAAACCGTTGTTCGGCTATGTGCGCGAGGCAACCATATGTAATCTCAGCATTGCCGGAGAGAACATCAAAGGCAGCGGACTGATTGGAAACTATGTCAGTGACAAAGGAAAGACCGGAACGGAAACGCCGAAGACAGCAACTGTTGAGAATGTTGTCATCAAAGCTGGAACTTCCATTCAAGAATCAGGCATTGTTAGTGGAAATGCCTCACTGCACAATATAGTAGATATCACAGGATGTGTCGCTGAAGCCGGCGCTGTAATTGGCTGTAATAGAAATCAATCCTGGGTTGGATCCTTCGGGGGAAGATATAATGGTGTGATAACAGACTGCCGCAGTGCTGCGACAGTTTATGGCGTTGATTATGTTGGTGGGATCATTGGTGCCAGAGACAATTCGATGAGTATCACCAATGTCAGCAACTGTGTTTTTACCGGTCACGTTATTGCCAGTGGACAATATGCGGGAGGCATTGCGGGGGGCAGCTATGGAGGCAGTGCAAGATGGGGAATCGAAACAGCTCCTAATGCACCGATGCTGACCGTTATGAACTGTCTTTGCGCTGGATCAGTGAAAGCTGCCAACGTAGCAGGTGGCATCGTTGGTTATGAGACATCGCTGCAGGTATGGGAGAATGGGATTGGATATGTGCAGAGCAATCTGTTTGCCGGGAGTGTTTTCGCAACAGAAGGATCTTGTATTGGTGGGATTACCGGTGCGTACAGAGGGATGGATCGGTATAATATTGTACGCGACAATTACTATGCCGAAGGCTGCGGTGCGAACCGCGGCATCGGCAGCGTGGAATATCTGGACACCAGCTGCGAGACCCACGAGACCCAGTTCGGCGTTCATTACTTCGACAGCAGTAAAGTAGTTCCTACTTTTGAGGGAGTCAACGACCCCCCCTTTTCAGGAAACCTGAAGAAAAATCATAACCGAACTGACGATCCTCTTGGTGCCGATGCGGAGACACTCGCAAAGTCTGTGACAGAAGCACAGCTTCAGAACGGGATGGTTACCGCTTGGCTGAATGATTCTGCAGGCAGTTCCCATAACTGGACGCAAGGAGAGGGGCTTCCAATAATAGGAGATGTAGATATCCCTATTCGGATGACAATCAACGACGGCTACCAGACCGACTATTTCATTAACGATGAGCTGGACCGCAAAGATCTGTCCTTCACCCTCACATACAGTGACGGAACAACAGAAACCATCTCAGGTGACAACGAGAACCTGATCATCACCGGATTTGACAGCAGCAAACGCGCCGTACTCACATTGACGGCAACATACGGCGCCGTGCGCACCAACTTCACTGTCCGGATTTTGCAGCAGGATACGGGGGAGAAGAATACGGTCTATTTCACGCTGCTGGGTGACCGGCTCCACGGACCGGATGCGGACTGCGGCGTGCATACCCGCGCTGCAGGGAATCTGCAGGAGTGGATCCATCAGAGCGAGTATGAAGTAAGCATAAATGCTACAGCCGGGGATCTGATCCGCCTGGCGCTGGCAGAGAATCATCTGGCGCTCAAGGGCAACGAAAACACGCAGTACGATAGCATGTACATCAGCGGGGTGCAGATCCCGCCCGCGCTGCTTGATGATCCGGCGCAGATTATCTACTTAAAGGAGAAGGACAACGGACTGAATGCGGGCTGGATGTATGCGGTGAACGGCAAGGAACCCGGCATCGGGGTTGACCGCTGCTTCCTCGAAGACGGGGACGAGCTCATCCTCTTCTACAGCGACGACTACACGAAAGAAGAATCCGCGCAGCCCTATCAGGAGGAAGAAAACAGGATCCAGGCACAGATCGTGATCGATTTGATCAACGCTTTGCCTGCCGCAGGGAAAATCACGCTGGCTGACAAGGATGCGGTACAGACCGCGCGGGCGAAATATGACGCGCTGACGGATGCGCAGAAGACTCTTGTAGATTCCGGGGTCCTGAAGCATCTCACCGACGCGGAGCAGGCCATCAAGAATCTGGAGAACCCGACGGATCCGACCAAACCCGCCAAGAAACCCGTCAAGATCGTCAAGGGAAAAACCTATACCGTCAGCAAATGCCGTTACCGTGTCACGAAAGTTGCCGGTGCAAAGGCAGGAACGGTCAGGTTGGTCAAGGCGAAGAACGTCAAGAGCGTTTCGGTCCCGAAGACCATAAAGCTGGCAGATAAAAAAACATACAAGGTGACTGCGGTCAGCGCAAAATCCTTCACAGGCAAGAAAATCCGCACGATCACCATCGGCGCCAACGTTTCAAAACTCTACGCGAAAGCATTCGCAGGGAGCAAGGCAAAGACTGTCATCCTGAAGACCAAGCGCCTGAAGAAAGCATCGGTCAAAGGCGCGCTCAAAGGATCGAAAGTCAAGACCATCCGCGTCAAAGTCGGCACCAAAGCCCAGAATAAAAAATACGTGAAGAAATACAAGAAAATCTTCACAAAGAAAAACACCGGACGGAAAGCCAAAGTCCGGTGAAATCGACATGACAAATATTGACGAAAAACTCCCCCTGGGAGTATAATAAACTCGAACAGAAGAGCCGCACATGTTCTTCCCACCATCAGCCGGGGTAGGCGCCTGGGTGCGTAAGCAAGGTGGGAAGCTAAGAGGGAATCCGGTGCAATTCCGGAGCGGTCCCGCCACTGTAATCGGTGAGCATTCATTCAGGCACAGGCCAGCCACTGGTAAACCGGGAAGGCGAATGAATGCGACGATCCGTAAGTCAGGAGACCTGCATGTGTGAGGTTGCTCCGCCGGCGGATGTACCGGCAGGGAGAGCAGCAGCGACAGCAAAAACGGGCTGCGGTCAGACCGCGGCTTTTTTGGTTCGAAAACTGAATATGTTATTGTGTGGTCTGTGGTCATGGAGGACCTGCCTTTGCAGCGGCAGCTTGTGAAGCAGGTGTCGGCCATGTCAAATGAGAAGCCGGTGCGAGGCCGGCGCAGTCTTACCTCTACCGTATGCGGCACCCGCCGCGAGCCGGGACTCTCAGCCCCAGATCAGATCAGGCATCAAGGTGGAGTGCCTGTCGGTTGCCCGCTTCCGATCAGCAAAAGGAGGCGAAACAGAAACGCGCGGCAGCGTGGTTTGTGTTTCCGTGGGCAGACCGGCAGAGTGGATCCATCTTTTTATATGCTTTGTGCAAAAGCATGAAATCCCGGATTCCTCCGTCTGGTTTGAAAGAAGCGGACAGCGAAAGCAGGGAGGAGTGATAGCGATACAGGGACCAGAACGCGCTCCAAATAGATCTTGGAGCAAAAGCAACAATAGTTAGAAGAAGGGAGAAATATTATGAAAAGACGATTAGTCATAGTTTTTGTTGCATTACTGGCATGCATTGCCATGAGTGCGGCATTTGCATTTGCTGGTGAAGGTAATACTGAAACGGGAGCCGAACAGCATATATTTAAATACAAATTCACCAATCTCGATGATTCTCTTGTACAACAGTACGGGTTTGAAGTATCAATCCCCCAAAATGGTTCTACGGAAACCGGATATATCATTTCGGATGATGGCAATGGAAATTATTTCCGCTTATATATTGAAGGCTATTATGGAAAATATACTTCATCCGGATTTGATGAATCACAGGCATTATATAAACTCGTACCGGAACTCGAGATCAAAGATATCATTATCAATGGAAAAAGCTATGGCTCATTTATGGACGCTGAGGACGAGGAACCATGCGAGATCGCAGTGGAAGGAGTAACAGACTCCGATAATACCTGGTCGGATTATCCAGTAAGTGTAACCCGCTGGGGTGATAGTTTCGAATTTGAATTCAATAATGTTTTATCGACCACCGACATCGATGTTGAGGTTGTCTTTGCCGGAAAGGCACATGAGCACGCACTGACGCCGACTGCTGCGAAGGATGCGACTTGCACGGAGGCAGGAAACAGTGCGTATTGGACATGCTCCGACTGCGGCGCTGTCTTCAGCGATGAAGCGGGCACAACTGAAATCAATCAGGCAGATACGGTTATCCCGGCAAAGGGTCATAACCCGATCAAAGTGAAGGCGACACTAGCGACTAACACGAAGGACGGTAACATAGCATATTACAAGTGCACCAACGGATGTGGTAAGTTCTTCAGCGATAAAAATGGTAAAAATGAAATTGCGAAGGCTAAGGTGGTCGTGAAGGCGGCCAAGATGACAGTGAAGGTGAAGAAGCCGACTGCAAAGGCCAAGAAGAATACTGTTATCAAGAAAGCTAAGGCATTTACAGTAAAGAACGCAAAGGGTAAGCTGACCTTCAAGAAAGTTAAGGGCAATAAGAAGATTACTGTTGCCAAGAACGGCAAGGTGACCGTCAAGAAGGGCCTGAAGAAGAATAAGACTTACAGTGTCAAAGTTAAAGTAACGTCTGCGAAGACTGCGAAATACGCGGCGATCACGAAGACGGTTACGTTGAAGATCAAAATCAAGTAAGTGTTTTAGAGAAATATTGAATTCTATAGGTTAAATCGCCTGAACTTATTTGTCTGGGGGATGAAGTGTGCGGAGCCATCCCCCAGACAGCAAATATGATATGATTAGCATAGGAGGTCACATAAAAAATATGAAACTGAATGAAAGAAAACGGCTTGCTGTTCTTACAATACTTTGCATCATATTTGCTTTGAGTTTGTTTGGTTTGACCTATGCAGCAAGCGATGAGAACCAGCAATTTCATGTTTCTTACGAGAATATTTCTCAAGAGGAGTTCGAGTCTATTGTCAGCGGCAATATTCAAGACGGAACAATAATCGGATCTGATTATAATCAAAATTTTTTTTACCTGAGGGTTCAGAATTACTTTGGACAGTCTGATCAGGGCCCGGGTTATTCGGGATTGTTATATAAACAGCCGGAATATGAAATCACAGGATTATTTATCAATGATACGGAATATAAAATAATTAAGGATACCTGGGGAAGGAACGTCAATAGTGGAAACTACGCCACTAACACAGATTCTATGAGCGTTGAAGGTGTATCTTCACCAATAAGTAATGAACCGGTTTTGCAGCGCAATGCTTCTTACTACGCGATAGAGTTTTATAATATTCAGAGTGAGCGTGATATTGATATCAGACTTGTTTTTGCAGGAAAGACCCCAAATTATTCACCAGCTGAGATAAAAACATCAGATGAATCTTCAGGAGATATCAGCGGCGAATTTCAGAAGAATCTGGCGAACTCAACCTTGTGGAAGTTAAAAGCCCAGCCTGCTGCAGGGTATAGGCTGAATTATGTGGAAGACAGCAGCGGGAATCAGTATAAAAGTGCGGATGGCCTCACAGTAGATATTTATGTAGACAATGATGAAGAATCGTATACTGCATTTTTCAGGGAGGAAGTGTCACCGATTATAAAAATTTCTGCTTCTAATTATGGCACTTGTCCAAACTCGATACAGTGGGTGCAATGCGGGGCAGATTTTATAGAGTCTGATGTTGAAGATGCATATGATATTGTGTTTTTCCTTACAGACAAGCCGGAAGGCACGTTAAATGATGCGATTTTTATCGGAGATACCGTTAAAGTATCCGATGTTCCAGGAGCCAGATACTACAAAGAATATAGAGATGAAAAATTAGATTCCGGTTTTTTAACCAGAGACTTAGCACCAGGGACATATTATATTGGAGCTCAGGTTTCCACCCATGCTAAGGATTATTATGCTTATACCCCGTTTACCGTCTATCCGGATGAGAAAGCATATATTCATGCCGGTATCGATAAAATTATTACCAGTTACATCAATAACTGGTATATCGTAGACGGTGAATATGTGGGTCTTGATGAGTTTACTGATTTTTATGGACAGGAATGGGAAGCGTGGATATTTACTGCTCTGGGGAAAGATTATCTTACAGAAGATGGCACAGCTATTTCATTCGATATCAATGATGATTTTCTGCACCCTGATAAAAAAGTGCTCAATTGGGTAGAGCAAAGGGAGAATAGGTATAAAGAGATGGCAGAGAGGAAGGCTTCAGGTGAAACAATAAAACCAGCAGGTCAAAAGACATTATTTAAAGATGTAGCTGCTATTTGTGCCTGTGGAAAAGATGTCAGAAATTTTGGGGGATATAACCTGGTAGAGGATCTTGTTGCATATGGCTATAACTCAGATGGGACAAGTGCAATTAGTGCAGATGGTGTATATCAATTTCCTGATTGGTGTAACATACGGGATGATCTTGGGACAAGTTATCTTTTTCTTGCACTGGAAATCGCAGGAGCGACGCCAGAAGAAGGATATACCAGTGAGATGAGAAGATCTCAAATCAAAAAACAAGTTGATTGGATCAGTGGGTGTTCAGAAAATAAAGGTATAAGCGATAGCTTTTCAATGTCACTTATGGCGCTTCGATTTTTTGAAAATGATATTATGTATGGCAAGCAATGTAAAGATGCATTGTCAAAATACGTAAGGATGGTAGCGGGCCATAATATTAGCATAAATGGCGCTATGACATGGAATCCTTCAGAATCAGAAGATATCAGTAAAATATGGAAAGGTAATAATGCTGACAGTAGCGCCGTTGCTGTTAATACACTGGTTCTGGCCGGATTGTCTGCGGAAGATCTTAATACAGGAGATTTTCAAGAAGAATACGGGAGTCTTCTGACTTGTCTTTGTGGAGAGATAGTCGATGGTGGCGTTCTATATGGCAGTCCTAACCGTATGGCGACATATCAGACTTTAGGCGCTTTGGTTGATTTATATAATGGTAAGTCATGCTTTGAGATTGCACATGAAAAATACCAGCAGAATTATCCGCAGTACTTTACTGACAACTATGGGAAATTGCCAATAACTTCTGTATCAGCAATTGCAGACCAAAAGTATACTGGCAAACCAATAACGCCAAAGATATCTGTTGTAGGTGAGAAGTATGGAAGATCAGCTAATTCAGAAGGTGTGCTTAAGAAGAATGTTGATTACACAGTTGAGTATAAGAACAACATAAAACTTGGCAAGGCGACGGTTACGGTAACTGGCATCGGTGATTATTATGGAACCAAAGAAGTGACGTTCAATATCGTAAAGAGTGAAAAGCCGACTGTCGTCAAGAAGACGCAGCCGATGACAGTCAAGGCGGTCACAAAGAAGGTATCCTACAAGAAACTGAAAAAGAAAAAACAGATCGCCAAGAAGGCTCTGGTCGTCAAGAAGAATCAGGGCAAAGTCACATATAAGAAACTGAAGGGTTCTTCAAGCAAGCTGACGATCAATGCCAAGAATGGCAATATCACAGTCAAGAAGAAAACGAAAAAAGGAACATATAAGATCAAAGTGAAGGTAACCGCTGCCGGAAATGCGAAATATAAAGCAGGCAGCAAGACTGTAACCGTAAAAATCAAGGTTAAGTGAGTGATCTGATGAGGGAATAGCATGATCTGTATAGATGCAAAGAAAACGATACACGTGATCATAACCGCAGCATTGTTGCTTTTGCTGTTCCTTGTTCATGCGCCGTCGGTGCATGCACAGACGGAGAGCGATGCTGTGACGGTCTATCTGACCGTGAGCGAGGACGGTGATTTCGTGCGGGGAACAGAGGGGACCCTGCTCGCGGAAACACCTGTTACGGTAGAGTATTTCGATCTGGCCGCGTATGGCCTTGAGCGGTTTGAGTACAGCGGGGCGGAAGGGAAGTACCCGACGTTGCTCCATATGTTCATCCGGATCACGGAGCAGTATTACCTCGGTAGGACGATGACGCCGGAAGATTTTGCAGGCAGCGCCATGGAGATCACGAATAATCCGGGCAGCCTGTATCTGAAGCATTTCTGGGGCCATGACGAGAACCTCATGTACTTTGTCAATCACGCATATCCGGTCAAGGCTCCGGGGATTGGCGCAACCTGCGACCAGATCGTTCTGGAGGAAGGCGACACCATTGATATCGGAATGTTCAAGGACTGGACATTCCACAATTCAGGGGGTTTCTGCTGTTTCGAACCGGAAAGCAAAAGCATGAGAATAGGGGAGACAGCAACATTCAATTTAAAAGGTGCATCGACGAATGCGGGATTGTCTGGAAACACATCATCCCTGGCACCCCTTGCCGGTGAGGCGATCAGGGTTTCTTCAGATCAGGGAAGCACCTGGTCTAAATTGGCTGCAGTAACAGACGAACACGGTGGCTGCACGTTCCGTTTCACAGCACCGGGAACATATTACATCGCCAGCGGACCGCAGCACATGAATTATCCGAATGCCGCGCCCGCCATTTCGATCATCAATGTGACAGGAGACGCGATTCCATCAGATGACCCGACAGTGACATTTGATCCGGACAACGGAACGATGCCGAATGTCATGACCGTTCCTCGTTATGCGCAGGTGCGAAAGCCGGCAGATCCGATAAGAGAAGGCTACACTTTCCTAGGCTGGACTCTCAATGGGGTCGAAACGAAATTGTATGATTTTGCATGGGCGGTTACAGAGGATATCACCCTGAAAGCAAAGTGGGAGTGCAGCATCAAAGACGCGAAGGTCGTTCTGTCCGATGCTTCTTTCACCTACAACGGCAAGGTACAGAGGCCATCAATCAAGACCGTTGGTGGCAAGGCCCTGAAGGCGGGGACCGATTACACCGCTACCTGGTCCAATTCCTCCTCAAAGAACGCCGGCACCTACACGGTAACCATCACGGGCAAAGGCGCTTATACCGGTGTTACCAAGGCGACCTATAAGATTGCCAGAGCCGGGCAGAAGATGACAGTAAAGGCGACGAAGAAGACGCTGAAGGCGTCGAAACTGAAGAAGAAGGCCCGGACAGTCTCCGCCATCACTGTCAAGAAACGGGGCGGCGCAGTGAAGTACAGGAAACTCAGCGGCTCCTCCAGACTCTCCATCAACAGTAAGACCGGTAAGATCACGGTCAAGAAAAAGACCAAAAAAGGAACCTATAAAATCAAAGTGAAAGTCACTTCGGCTGCAAACACCAACTACAAAGCAGCAGCCAGGAATATCATCGTGAAGGTAGTGGTGAAATAGTACCCGGGACCGGAGATCACGCTGATGTATTGTGGTTTCCAAGTGCCTGGAATGGTTGTATATCAAGCAATAATTTGGTACAATAATCATGACAAAAAAACTGTCATGACCTTGCGGCGTATGGCTGCAGGGATGAGGGAATCAGGTGAAAATCCTGGGCATTTGACCGGTGCTGTGAGCGCGGCAGGCCGCCATTCAGGACGAAAGTCAGTCATTGAGGGAAATCCCTTGAGAAGGCGAATGGACGGCAGGTTTTACCAACCGTGCGAGCCAGAAGACCTATGATAGGGAAATAGCAGGTGCGCGACTTGGGTTGCGCATCACACAGCTTGCGCAAAATATCGGACGTAACGAGCATTGATTTCGTTGCGTCTTTTTGTTTGACATAGGAGACAGAGTATGAATCCAACGCTACACAGAATTGAAACAGAAGTCGGCAAGGCCATTCTGGGAAAAGAAGAAATCATCCGCAAGGTGCTTACGGTGATCATCGCCGGAGGACACATTCTGTTGGAGGACATTCCGGGAGTGGGCAAGACCACCCTGGCGCTGGCCTTCAGCAAAGCCATGGATCTGAAGTTCAACCGGGTGCAGTTCACGCCGGACGTCGTGCCGTCGGACATCACAGGTTTTACGGTATATAACAAGGAAAGCGGTAAACTCATGTACCGGCCGGGCGCAGCCATGTGCAACATTCTCCTGGCTGATGAGATCAACCGGACATCCAGCAAAACCCAATCGTCTCTGCTGGAAGTCATGCAGGAAGGAAACATTACTGTGGACGGACGGACGACGAAGGTCCCGGAACCATTCATTGTCATTGCGACCCAGAATCCGATCGGAACGGCGGGAACCCAGATGCTGCCGGAGGCGCAGCTGGACCGGTTCATGGTGCAGCTGTCTATCGGGTATCCGGATGAGAAGGCAGAGATCGATATCCTGAAAGACCGCAGGAGGACGGATCCACTGCAGAGCATCGAACGTGTAGCGGGAGCCCAGGCTATTCTGGCTATGCGCAGTCAGGCGAAGGAAATCTATGTCCATGACAGGATCTATCAGTATGTTACGGTGCTGTGCCGCAGGACAAGGCAGCATCCGCTGATCCGGCTGGGAATCAGCCCGCGCGGGGCGCTGTCCCTGACCGCCATGGCGCAGGCATGGACTTATCTGCACGGTCGGGAATTCGTCACCCCGCAGGACGTGCAGGACGTATTTCCGGATATCGCAAGGCATCGGCTTATGCTCAGTTCGAAGGCAAATGTACAAAGCAAGGATGCGGAAACGATCATTGGGGAAATCCTGCAGAGCGTACCGCAGCCGGATGTAAGGAAATAAAGAACGCAGTTAGGAAACAGGAGGGATGCAGAACACACAGATAAGGCGAAACCGCATTCTGTTTGCCCTGTGGACACTCGTTCTGCTGATCCTGTTCTTTTTCAAAGGGCAGGCAGCGGTGAGCGCGCTCCTGCTGTTTACAGTAATCTACGCCGTTGCGGCGTATTTGCTGACACGCCTGAGCGGACGGAAACTGACAGCAGGATTCACAGGCGGCGACATGGTCAGCAAAGGCGAGACCATGACAATCAAAATGGAATTGCAAAACCGGGGGAAACTACCGGTATTTTGTGGTACAGGAGAGGCGGAAGCGGTGAATCTTCTCACTGGAGAAAGCAGACGCATTCCGGTGTCCTTCAGTCTGCCGCCGGGAGGAAACCGGCGCTATAACTTTGACCTGACGGATCAGTACTGCGGCAAAGTCGAACTGAAGATGCCGGAGATGACAGTCCTTGACCCGCTGCGTCTGTTCGCAGCGCCGGCGGAAGTCGGAACTGCGGGGCAGGATGAGCATGGGCCGGATACATCCACGGCCGCCTGCTACTTCGCGCCGCAGCTGCATCCGGCGCAGATTCCGGCGGAGTTTCTGGATTCCTACAATATGGAGAGCTACCAGTATTCCCAGTATGAGAAGGGAAGCGATCCGGGTGAAGTGTTCGGCGTACGGGAATACCAGGAAGGCGACAGTCTGAAACAGATCCACTGGAAACTGACGGCGAAACTGGGCGAAGTGACGGTCAAGATCCCGTCCTTTCCGATAGAGAACAACATACTGGTGATCCTGGATAATCTGTTGGATCCGCAGGCACAGGTGCCGCCGGCACAGCGAAGCGCACTGGTGGAACTGATGTACTCCATGTCTGCGGCGCTGCTGGAGAAATCCATTCCCCACAGCATCGGCTGGTATGACAGCAGGGAGGAGATGTTTATGCGGCGGCAGGTGCGTTCAGAAGAAGAACTCTGGGCGAGCGTGCCGGATGTACTGGGATGCGGGTTCGCAGTAAGCGATGTCTCAACAGTGATCCGGTATCTGGAGAGTCCGGAAGGCGTGAACTTCACGAACCACTTCCTGGTGAGCGCCCAGGGAGAGCGAGATACAGAAAGGCTGGAACGTTACGGTGCAGTTAACGTATTCGGAACAATCGAGTAAGGGTGGAAGTCAGCAGGTCCTGGCAGTCCTGTGCGCATGCCTGCTCGGCGGGAGCACCTTCGCAGCAGGATGCTCCGCATTCGGGCTGCAGTGGAGTCCGGCCGGGGCTTTCAGCGGCGCACCGCTGCAGGGACTGCTCAGTGTCTGCAACAGCATCGCAGACCGGTTGGGAACCACCGACTACATTATCCTGCGTAAATTCGCAGGCGGTGCAGCGGCAGACGGAAGCTATCATCCCCAGGGAATCTTCCTGACCATCGCGTTGCTTTTGCTATGCGTGCTGTCGTATCTGATCCTGCGCAGCGGATGCAAGTGGCTGCTCCTGGTTTTCGCACTGCCCGGCACGGGGCTGCTGCTTCTTACCGGAGCCGCGCCCGGAGCATGGACCGCATTGGTTTTTGGATTTGCATTGGTGTGCGCGTTTGCCTGTATGCAGCAGACAGAGGGAGGGCACATTCTCCTGCTGGCGATCCCGCTGGCGGCGCTGATCATCACATTTGCAGCAGGCATGCTGATCGATCACACGGCGGGGCTTTCCCAGAGCGCGCTGCAGAAGCAGACCCAGACGGCCATCACGAAACAGCTCGATAAGCGCTACGGGAAGAATCCGCTGGGTAAAGGAGATCTGGAAGGGCTTACCGGAGAATCACTGACTGATCTGCGGGGAAGTTCAGATCAGGTACTGCAGCTGCTCAGTGCAGGAGGCAAAGACAAGACAAAGACAGCGTTGACCTTGACAATAGATCAGAAGAACGGCGCGCTGCAGTCCTGCTGGCTTCGCGGATTTGTCGGCGAAACCTACCGCGGTCACCAGTGGACGGACCTGGGCAATGAAACCTATTACAGCCGGCGGGATATCCAGTACTGGCTGAACCGGAATGGCTTCGACGGCCTGTCGCAGCTCGCGCTGACGGCGCAGTTATCCGACCCGCAGCAGGCGGGTGAGCCGTTCGCGTGCACCGTACAGACGAAAAAAGCCGACTGTTCCTGCATCTACACACCTTACGAAATAACGGGGACGAGTGAAGCGATTCCGCAGGGCGCGCAGAATTACGCCGGTGGATTTCTCAGAACAGACAAACTGTTCGGGACAAAGACTGCGGTCTATCAGGCTCTGCCGGATATGACAGGCAGCTGGACGGACTGGGTAGGGAGACTTTACAGCACGGACAGCAGTCCGCAGCTGCAGAACTATTATACAAGTGAGAGCCACTACAACGTGTGGTGTTATGAACATTATACCGACGTACCCGAGGAGCTTGCGGGCACGCTGTACATGGCCATGGGCGATCCCGGAGATCTGACACGCGACCATGCGGATTACAGGCGGGCCATTACTGCAGTCCGGGATTATCTGGATGGAAACTTCATCTATACGGAGAAGTTCAAATCTCCGAAGAAGGGGGAGGATCCCATCGAGCGCTTCCTGATTTCAGGCAAAGGCTGCGACGCGCACTATGCTTCTCTGGCGACAATGCTGATGCGGTACTACGGCATTCCGGCCCGCTATGTGGAAGGCTATCTCTTCACGCCGGCCGATGCCGCAGCTGCAAAAGCAGGACAGCCTTACGATATCGGCTTCAGCCACGCCCACGCGTGGACGGAAATCTATGTCGACGGCTTCGGATGGGTGCCGATGGAGTTTACGCCGGGATGGCAGGATGTCATGCCGCAGGCAGATCTCACACGAGGCCTGGAGTCGGTGAATTATAAGAAACAGAACGACCAGCAGCTGGACATTCCTCCGATGGAAGAAGAGGAGGAACCGGCCGTTAATTACGGGAAAAAGCTATTGCGCTTCCTGCTCACAGCAGGACTGATTCTGCTTCTCCTGCTACTTGTGTGGATCCTGCAGAAAGTGATCCGGCGCCGGATCGCCTATCGCAGGCGGATGAGATCGTTCGCCGATCCGGACATACGAAAGGGGATCTGCGCCATCTATGGAAGCATGATGGATGAAGGCCTGCAATTGTCTGCGGAGACAGTTGAGATCGGTGAACGGGCGGCGTTCAGTGAGCTTCCGGTCGAGGAGGACGAACGTACCGCCATCTGGAAAGAATATGAACGGGGGATGTATGAAAAGAAAGCAAACGAAAAACTGGATCGCGGCACTCTGCCTGAGCGTATTGCTGCTGCTTTTGGCAGGCTGCGGAGGAAATGACAGTACAGACAGTCCTGATCCTGCATCCGGGAATACGGAGCAGGCTGCGGCAGCGCAGACTGCAGATCTGGCGCAGGTCGAAAAGGAAACCGCAGTCCAGCTGATCCGGCTGCTTTCAGGAGAAGAGGTCGGACCAGGTAATGAATGGAGCATCATCGGCATCGCCGGGTCTTCCATGGGGAAGGAAGCAGAGGCGCAGTCTCTGTTCATGCAGTACGAAGAATCCTTGCGTCTCGCGGTGAAGCGGGCAGACGGCGTGCTGGATCCGGATCGGCCTACAGATAATGCAAAAGCAGCCATCGCCCTGCAGATGATCGGCGGCGATCCGCAGGATGTGGAAGGCTTCGATCTTCTGGCGCAGCAGGAGGATACGGAAACTGTAAAAGCGCAGGGAATCAACGCCGAGATCTGGGCGCTGAACGCAGCGGCCTGCTGCGGGAGAGAACTGAAAGCCCGGGAAACATATATCGAAGATATCCTCGGAATGCAGCTGGAGGACGGCAGCATCACTTATGACGGACAGACTGCGGATGTGGATATCACAGCCATGGCCATGCAGGCCCTGGCGCCCTTTGCAGGGGAAAATCAGCAGATCGCAGATGCGCTGGCAGCCGCAAAGGGGTGGCTTGCCACCCAGCAGCATCCGGGCGGAGACTACGGCAACAGCGAATCCACCTCCCAGGTGGTCATGGCAGTAGCGGCACTCGGAGAGGATCCCGCGAAAGCGGAGGATTTTGCGAAGGGCAGCACCCTTCTTGATGGGTTGATGCTGTACAGATGCGCAGATGGGTTCTCCCATCTGCATGGAGATGAAATGGATGTGATGGCCACAGAGCAGGCGCTCTGTGCTATTGACAGTGCGCTGCTGGCGGCGCAGGGAGAGAAACTGTTTTGAGAAAGAACAAAGGGCGCACAAACAGGAGACGGATTTTTCTGGTCGCTGCGGCAGCAATGACCCTCCTTATCGTGTGCGCTCTGGCGGTCATTCTCAATGGTCAGGAAGAGTATGTGCCCCAGGTCCAGGCGGCGCAGATGAATGTGGAACGTTCGCAGGTCTATCTGGATGGCAAAGGATACAAGCTGGACAAACAGCAGGAGAAGATCCACAAACAGCAGGAAAAGCAGCGGGAAGAAAAACTCAAGCAAAAGCAGGAAACACAGAAGGATCAGAAAACTGCACCAAAGCGGATCCGTCCCGGCAGCGTGAAGCCCGCGAACCCGGGGTCCGGCAACAAGAAGAAACCGGATAGCGGCAAAAAGAAACCAGATAAAAGAACGGAGCCTACTGACCCGACAAAGGAAGAGCCGACGAAACCTTCAAAGACAGAAGATCCCACCGATCCCACAGACCCCACAAAGTCAGAGGAAGAGCGGGCGATGGAGCCCACGATCAAAATCAGCGTTGCCGGCGGGGAAGTGGTCAATGGGACCCGGCTGGACTTTTCGGTGACCGTCACAGATTACAAAGGCAGGAACATCCCCGTGTTCTCCGAAAGCGACGGCAGTTTTATGGTCAGCTGTAATGGCGAGCCCCTTTCCAGCGAAGGCGCGGACGGGTCGAAGACCTGGTTCAGGACCGCCCTCAAAGACGGAAAGAACACCATCGCCGTCACTGCAGTGGACCGGGAAGGCCATGATAAAACAAAGACAGTGAACTTCACAGGAAACACTTCTGCCGCGGCGGAGGTCACCGGGGAAGTCTACGTTTCTGTCAGTGCGGAGATTCTGAATCTGGGAGCCTTCTATGAGGGGACCATTGAGATCACCCGCGGGGATACGGCCAAGGATGTACTGGAGACGGCTCTTTCCCAGGCAGGGATCGATCCAACTTTCCGCGGCGGATATCTGTCAGGAATCAGCCGCAGCGGCATCGCACAGGGGGCCTATATCACCGACGAGGTCCGGACGACCATGGAGGAACTGCGAAAGACCGAGAAAGATCCGGCAGACCAGGATCCGAACAAGTTGAAAGAACATGATTTCTATGACTCCTCCGGATGGATCTACAGCGTGAACGGAACCTTCCCGGAACGTGGACTGGGATCCTATAAGCTGGAGGACGGCGACGAACTGAACCTGATTTTTTCCTTGGCGGACGGGGTCTACTGATAAAGACAAAGAATGTAAGCGGAGATGAGCAACATGAGGGAACACGCGAGACAAAACAGATTCTATTTCAAAGCAGGGGTGGTACTGCTTCTGTTTCTGGGCATGGCCTGGATTGCTTTTGCATCGGACAGTTATGCGACAGAGCGCGATGTGGAGTGGGGACAGTACCAGAACAGTCCGACGAACAACGGCGTCATCGGTGAGATCGAAACGCCGTCGGTCTATGAGGAGACTGCGCTGAAGTGGAGCCGTAAGATGGTTTCTGGATATACCACTTCTTTCACACCGCCGCTCATCATCGACGGGTATCTGTACACTGCGTCCAGCACCCACGTGTACCGGATCAACAAGAATACCGGAGAGATCGTGAAGGAAAGTGAAGAACTGAAACTGAACGTAGGATACGGCATGAACCCGATCACTTACGATGCGGACAACGACCAGCTCTTTGTTCCGATCATGAAAGGCCGCGTGCAGTGCCTGGATGCGGACACGCTCCGCTCCAAGTGGATCTCCGATGAATACCGGTACAGTCAGACGCTGTCGCCCATCAGCTATCAGGACGGCTGCGTCTACACCGGGATCTGGGAGACCGAAACAAAGGATGGCGTTTTCTTCTGTCTGGACGCAGCGACCGGTGAAGCCAAATGGAAGTACGTTCCGTCGGAGCACGGCGAAACGCCGCACGGTTTCTACTGGGCCGGAAGTTACGTTGATGAGAACTACGTCGTTGTCGGATCCGATGACGGTACCGACAACCTCTTCTCGGAAGCCGGGGGATATACAGAGACTGCCATTGTCTACAGCTTCGACCGCCGGACCGGTGAGGTCGTGGACCGGATCACGGGCGTCAAGGGAGACATCCGCAGCACGGTAGTGTACGACAACGGACACATCTATTTCGTATCCAAAGGCGGACGGCTGTATAAGGCGGACTTCGGAACGGACGGAAAGTTCCGCAATACATCCTATATCCAATTACAGGTAAGAGGCAAAAGCACCACAGACAAGGTGGACGCGATGATGACCTCCACGCCGGTCGTATATAAGGGCAGGATCTACGTCGGCGCGGCGGGCGCCGGCGGCCAGTTCAGTGCGGACGGCGGCCACATGTTCGCGGTGATCCGGGATGACGACACACTTTCCGACCGTTCGCTGATCTATACGGTCCCGATCTCCGGTTATCCGCAGGCATCGCCGCTGCTTTCGACGGCGACAGAGAAAACGGATGGCAAGGTCCGTCTGTACTTTACATTCAACGCATTTCCCGGCGGGATCTACTGTCTGGAGGACAGCCCGGAGGCGACCGCAGAAAGTCATGCGTCTCCGCAGCTCCTGTTCCGCCCGGAATTATCCATGCAGCAGTACTGCATCAGCCCGCTCTGCTGCGACCGGGAAGGAACCTTCTACTACAAAAACGACAGCGGTCACCTGATGGCGGTCGCTCTTAATAAAGCCTATCTGAATGACATCAGCGTGAAGTACGGGCAGCAGGAACTGGTATGGGATTATCCGTTTGAACCGGGGATCCTGAACTACAGTCTGCAGGCGCCGAACGATGCCGCTGCAGTAGATGTGCGGCTGCAGGTGCCCGATGGCATGACGGCCCGCGTGGACGGTGAGGAGTACACCGGATCGAAGATCTCCGTTTCCGTAGGAGAGGACGCAGCGGCCATACCGATCACCGTATCCAGGATCGTTGGTGAGAAAACCTATACCAGGACTTATACGCTGAATACGACGACCCTGTCCAACAACGCGAATCTGGCAGGACTGTACATCAGCGCATCCAATACGGCTCCGGCGCAGATTGCGGACAGCGGTGACTGGGTCTCCGCCAACAAAGGCATCGGATATGATCCGACATTTGATCCCGGAATCGAAGACTATGTTGGCAGGATCTGCGAGGTCGATGCGGGGAAAGCCTTCCTCAGGCTCTGGCTGGAGACGGCGGATCCGGAAGCTGCCATACGTGTCATTCCTGTAGATAATGTTGGAAATACACAGAGCCGTCTGAACGAGGACGGAACGATCAAAAGGGCGTCCAATAGCTCGTATTATCCTGTGTACTGGGTCAAGGGAGGAACTACTGCCGAGGTGGATGTTGAAGTGACATCGCCAAGCGGCAAAGTCACCAGAACCTATCATGTCACACTGCAGCGCAGTGAGAAATACATCGAAACAGGTGATACGCCGCTCCGCCTGTCACCGTCTTCGGTTACGCTGTACACCAGCGGTCAGGGCAGGACTGCTGCCGTATCGGCATCCTTCGGGGGCGTGGACGTGACGGAGAACTGCTCCTTCGAAAGTTCGGATCCGCAGGTTGCGGCAGTCGACTCCTATGGCGTCATAACCGCTGCTACGCGGGGCGAGGCAGAGATCTGGGTGACCTATCCCCAGGAGAACCGCCGCGCGCGGGTGCACGTAGAGGTAGCCGATCCGACGCTGCGCCCGCCGGTGGCAAGTCTGGCTCCGGGAACTTACACAGAACCGATCCGGGTCGCCCTGCAGGCGCTGGGCAGCGGTGCGCAGGTCCGCTACGTGACCGGAACGGAGGACGAGGATCTTCCGGCACCGTCTTCCACAGGCGGCACCTTGTATGAGCAGCCGCTCTCCATCGGTGAAGAGGGCCAGGTGGTCACCGTGAAGATCCGCGCCATCGCCTGCGGAAAAGGCTACGCAAAGAGCTTCCCGGAGGACTTCATCTACACGGTGGATCTGACAGGAGAAGAACCATCCTCACCGGGCGTCAGTCTGGATCCGGACAGCGTCTATATCGCGCCGGAGGACCAGGCCGCTTTCAGCGAGCTGCCGAACGGAACCGGATACGATGCGGTCACGGAGATGCTGTCGTCCGTGCAGGCACATCTGAAAATGAACGAGGCGTACGCAGAGGAAACCGGCGAAGCTGAGATAACGACGGAAATCGTCTGGGAAACGGAAGGCGGCTATGCGTATGATCCGGTCGATCAGAAAGAGCAGCAGTTTGTGATCTGCGGCGAGGCGGTCCTGCCGGATGGCATCGACGCCCGGGGCAGGAGCATGGAACTCCTGCTGCCGGTGAAGGTCTGCGCTATGCCGCAGCCGCAGCCGGAGCCGCCGAAACCTGCGAAACCGGCGAAGGTCACCGGCCAGACTGCGTCCGTCAGTGCGTCTGCCAGGACGATCACAGTCAAATACAAGAAAGCAGCCAGGGCAAGTTCCTACCGCATCGCTTACCGAAAGGCGGGCGGCGCCTGGAAGTATCTGACGTCCAAGAGCACATCCCGTAAGATCACGGGTCTTGCGGCAAACGGCAGCTATGAGGTGAAGGTCTGCGCCGTCAATGCAGGCGGACAAGGGACATACAGCGCATCCTCCTTCTGCATAATCTCGAAGACAGCACCGAAACTGAAAGGAAAGAAAAAGTCCATCGCTGTTTCGGTCAAGAAGATCAAGGCGGCGACCGGATACCGGATCAAGTACAGCCTGAAGAAGAATCTGTCGTCATCGAAGACGGTGAAGACAAAAAAGATAACCTATACTATCAAGAAACTGAAGAAGAAAAAACTGTATTATGTTCAGGTCACGCCTTATAAAGTGGTCAGCGGAAAGACCTATTGGGGAGAGCCTGTCGTCAGGAAGGTAAAGACAAAATGAGCCAGCAGCTTCTGAAAAAAACAAAGAAAAAGAGAGCGCGGTCGATTATCATCATCGTGGTGCTTGTGGTGCTGGCGGCGCTTGGGTTCGCGGGCCTTGTCGTGAAACAGGGCGGCGGCAGTGCCGGGACGGTGACCATTTCGGTGGACTGCAGCGACCTGTCGCAGCAGATGGACCAGCTGCAGAAGGAATCCATCCGGGATTACATTCCATCGGACGGCGTGATCCTCGCGCCGACTCCGTACAAGTTCGCGGAGGGGGAGACGGTCTACGACTGCCTGTACAACACATGCCGTGACCGGGACATCCAGATGGAGAGCAGCGAGGATTCCGTATACCGATCCAGGTATGTGGAAGGCATCGGGCATCTGTATGAAATGGACGCAGGCAAACGGAGCGGCTGGACCTATTATGTGAATGATGAAATGCCCGATGTCGGATGTTCGAAATACGAACTGAAGGACGGCGATCAGATCCGTTGGGTCTACGTAGTGGATTACACAAAGAGCGAAGCCGGCGGGGGAAGCGGCAAATAATGTTCAGGGAAGGAATCGGAGAGCGCACGGAATTTGCGGAATACCATCCATGGGTCAATCTGGTGTACTACGCGCTGGTGATCGGAATCACCATGTTCAGTATGTCGCCCTGGTTTCTTGCGGCCACGTTTATCCTGTCGTGGTTTTACTCTCTTTTGCTCAAAGGCAGGGCGGCTCTCCGTCTGAATCTGGTGTTCGTCTTCTGGATCGTAGTGGTGATGGCGCTGATCAACGTGCTGTTCGTCCACGACGGCGATACGGTTCTGTGCTTTATCCACGGCAACCGGATCACGGCGGAAGCTCTGATTTACGGGATTTCGGCAGCCGTCATGCTCAGTTCCGTCCTCATCTGGTTCACCAGCTTCAACTGCGTCATGACCGCCGAGAAACTGATTTTTCTCTTCGGCCGGGCTGCGCCGGTGCTGGGCCTGACCCTGTCCATGATCTTTCGCTACATTCCGCTGCTGCGCGCCCGGTACGGCGAGATCAGCATGGGACAGCGGTGTCTGGGACGGGGCAAAGTAGAAGATACGAAGCCGCCGCTTAAAATGCGCTTGCGGCAGGCCGGCAAGAACGCGTCGATCCTGATTTCCTGGTCTTTGGAGTCCTCCATCGAAAGCGCGGATTCCATGGAGGCGCGGGGATACGGACTGCGGGGACGTACCAGCTTCAATCTGTACCGTTTTTCGCGCCGGGATACCGCGATGATGGTCTGGCTTTGCGTGCTGGGCGCGCTGTGCATCGCCGGATGCGCCCTGCATAAGACAGAAGCCTGGTTCTATCCCGTCTACAAACTGCATCCTTTCGACATGATGACAGCCGTAACGTTGATCGCATTTATCCTGATGGCGGCAACACCGCTGATCATGGACATCGCCGGGGAGCTCCGGTGGGAGCGACTGGAGAATGGAGAACAGTAGGAGAGCATAGATCGTAGGAGAGCATAGATAGATGGAAATGATCCGATTTGACAATGTAAGCTTCACCTATCCGCTGGCGGACCGTCCGGCCTTGTCGGAGGTCAGTTTTTCGGTGTCTGAATCCGAATTCCTCGTGGTATGCGGCAAGTCCGGCTGCGGCAAAACCACCTTGCTGCGCCAGATGAAGAAGAACCTCATTCCATACGGGGAACTGACAGGTGAGGTTCTCTATTGCGGGGAACCGGTGGAGTCGTTGGATGACCGCAGGAGCGCATCGGAGATCGGATTCGTACAGCAAAATCCGGACAACCAGATCGTGACGGATAAGGTTTGGCACGAACTGGCCTTCGGGCTGGAGAGTCTGGGCCTGGATAATGCGACCATCCGCCGCCGCGTGGCGGAAATGGCCAGTTATTTTGATATCCAGAGCTGGTTCCGAAAGGATGTGAGCGAATTGTCCGGAGGACAGAAGCAGCTTCTGAATCTGGCATCCGTCATGGTGATGCAGCCAAGGCTCTTGGTGCTGGACGAGCCCACCTCACAACTGGACCCAATCGCGGCGTCGGAATTTCTGCAGACGGTGCGCAGGATCAACCGTGATCTGGGTGTAACCGTCATCCTTTCGGAGCACCGCCTGGAAGAGGCGTTTACCATGGCAGACCGTGTTGTGGTCATGGATCATGGAGGCGTGCTCTCCTGTGATGCTCCGCGGAGCATCGGCGCGAAGCTCGCGCAGCTGCAGCACCCGATGTTTTACGGACTGCCCGCCGTGACGAAGATTTATCATACTGTCATGACGGACAGGGAGGAGCATCCGGAAACAGCGGAGACATATGCCGGCGAGGCTGGTCCGCTGACGGTCCGTGAGGGCAGACTCTGGCTGAAGGAAGAAGCCGCGACCGCAGAACTTGACGTGCAGACTGCCGGGCAGATCCTGCGTGAAGTGCGGGAAGAGAAAACAGAAACGCGCCCGCCTGCACCGCGCAGAGCGGACACGGATCTCGCGATCCGGACAAAGGACCTGTGGTTCCGTTACAGAAAGGACGCGCCGGATGTGCTGCGGGATCTGAACCTGCAGGTGGAGCGCGGCACATTGTACTCTCTGCTGGGTGGAAACGGCGTCGGCAAAAGCACCCTCCTGAAGGTTTTGCAGGGAATCCTGAAGCCGCGGCGGGGATCGGTGCAGATCAGCGGCAGGGCGGCGATGCTGCCACAGAATCCGCAGGCTCTGTTCTCAGAGATCACGGTGGAGGACGATCTGCTGGAGGCACTGCACTACGCAGAGAAAACAGATGAGGAAAAAGTAGCCGCAGTAGAGTCCATGCTGCAGCTGCTGCAGATCGAACATCTCCGCCAGGTCCATCCATACGATCTGTCCGGCGGAGAGCAGCAGCGGCTGGCGCTTGGCAAAGTGCTTCTGCTGGAACCGGAGATTTTGCTTCTGGATGAGCCGACCAAGGGGTTGGATCCTTTCTTTAAGATCACGCTGGCAGAGATCCTGAAAGATCTCGCCGCACAGGGAATCACCATCCTGATGGTCTCCCACGACATTGAATTCTGCGCTGCGTACGCAGACCGCTGCGCCATGTTCTTTGACGGTGGCATTATTTCGGAAGGCGAAGCGGAGAGCTTCTTCACGGGCAACAACTTCTATACGACGACAGCCAACCGGATCGCGCGGGAATACTTCCCCGGCGCGATCACTTGGGAGGAGGTGGCGGCATGCATCCGCAGGATCCGATGACAGCGCCGCGTGCTTCCCGGACCGCGCTGCAGGCCACGCAGTATGAAGTCTTCCGACGGAAGCGTGCACTGATGGCGTCCTTTATGATCTTTGTTCTGATTCCTGCGACCATGGTGTTCGGCATTGTTGTGCTGGATCAGAATATGTATATGATCATCAGCCTCTTGGTGGTGATCTACACCCTGATCCCGTTCTTCATGGTGTTCGAAGCGCGCAAACCAAAGGCGCGGGAAATCGTTCTGATCGCTATGATGGCAGCTTTGACGGTCGTTCTGCAGTTGTTCTTTCATGTGACGGTCCCGATCCAGGCAGGCACGGCGATGGTGATCATCTCCGGCATCGCCCTGGGCCCGGAAGCGGGGTTTTTGGTGGGTGCGCTGGCCAGACTGGTCTGTAATTTCTACATTGGGCAGGGACCATGGACACCGTGGCAGATGTTCTGCTGGGGGCTGCTGGGATTTCTCGCCGGACTGGCGTTCAACAAAGTCGATCCGGAGGATCTGCGAAAGTACCGGCAGCTGGCGTCAGAAAAGATCAACGCCGGCACCCGGAAACTGCCGGGACCTCTGATGAAAGTGAATTCCAGAAGTTTCCGTGTTGTAATGGGACCGGTGATCTGCATCCTGTTCGCCATCGCACTGGCCTATGTGTGCTGGCTCATCTGGCCGGGTTCAGGTGAGAACAGCGGCTTTATCGGATGGCGCCTGTACATCTTCGGCGCAGGAGGACTTCTGGCAGGGGTGCTTTTGCAGCGAAAGCGGCTTCCGGCAGATGGACTTACCATGGCTCTGTTCACATTCTTTGTGACCTTTATCGTCTATGGCGGGATCATGAATGTTTGCGCCATGGTCAACGCCTCGATCATGCCGGGCGGAGACCCTATCAGTCTGAACACACTGCGGCTCCTGTACATCACCGGTGCTCCATACGATGCGGTACATGCAGCGACGGCGGCCATCTTCATTTTCCTCTTCGGTGACTTGATTATCCGCAAACTCGAACGGGTGAAGATCAAGTACGGGATATATCGATGAGAGAATGATTCAATCAGAATCCGAGTTTCGATTTGAGGGCTTCCTGCAGGACGCGTGAGACGTTGAGGTTTGCTTTATCTGCCGCGGCGTTCAGCCAGCTAGGCAGGGTAACATTACGGCGGACCATCTTCTGGTCGAGTCTCTTACGATAAACATCAAAGTCTACATCGACGAGTGTAAGTATTCCGGGACCATCCTTGGCAAATGTTCCTTTCTTGATTTTGATGCTTTTGCATTCTGATGGTTCAGGAATCTCGTCACCATGATCCTGGATGGAGATTCCGGCAATTCCAATAGCGTCTCTTGCCATTTCGATTGCATTGCTGATGTCAGTTCCCTCCGTCAGTATTTCCAGATCAGGCACTTCTACGAGAACCGCGTCATCGGTTACAGTGAGAATCGTTGGATATACTCGTTTCATTATCGGTCCTCCTTATTATGCGTTCCACTTCTTCAGTATGGCGTTTGCCAATCGTTCGTTGATTTCAGAATGCCGGGGTATTGATTCTATATACTTGCCTTTGCGATAGATATCGTGCTCGCCGCCGTGGCGTTCAAATACAAAGCCGACTTTCTTGAGCCTTCTGATAAGATCTCTGCGTCTCATCCCGGATACTCCTCATTGATAATACACATTAAATACACACTTGTCAACTGGGGTGACAACCTTTTAATTACAATATTGTTATTATATGGAAAATCATGGTATCATGAAAACAAACTGTTTGTCAATGAATAGAGAACCATAAGCGACGTATCGTAATTGCTGAATTGAAATGATCTTGATACTATGACTATTCGCTCTTTGCAAATCTAAAAACGGACTCGCGACAGTTGATTCTATACGATGTTTGTATTGACAGAATGCGTCTTTGTCAGTACAATATTAATGGGTTTATAGGAGCCCAAAGACAATTCAATAGAATAGATCTGGACATTATCGGAAGCCGGTGAAATTCCGGCACTGTGTCTCAGCAACCGTGATATCGACGAACGGGCTGGCATCAAAGCAAGTCACTGGAGCCAAGGCTCTGGGAAGGCGCCCAAGTAGGTTATAAAGGTTAAGTCGGTAGACCTGTCAGATTGAAGGAGTTAGTCTTCTGAGGTAGGACGGCGGTGTTTTTTGTGTAAGAGCAAAAAACGATTTATACGAAACGTACACGCACTCAGAAGAGAGTGCGTTTTTTATTCCGGTCCGGCCGGAATCGTGGAGAAGCCTTTTCATCCGCAGGCGCAGATATCCTGGTGGCCCGCAAACGCCGGATATCTGTTCCTGCTTTTCCTTATTTTTAGGGGCGTGAACACGGTCGGAAATAGGTCGGAAACAGGTCCGGTAAATTGACGGTTCGGGCCGATTATGGTAGATTATCATGGGGTAACAGGGGCATATAGGAGAAGTTAACAGTGACGTTTGAATACTATCACAGAAGCGGAACAAAGCTACTCAGATATGGATATACAACAGGGACCTGCGCTGCGCTGGCGGCTGCCGCGGCAACGCGGCTTTTGCTGTCCGGGAAAGCGCCGGAAGCCGAGGAACTGATGACAGGCAAAGGCATCCCGGTCCGTGTGGAAATAGAAGTCTTCGGAACCGATGAGACCGGAGCCTGGGCGTCGGTTTACAAGGACGCAGGCGATGACTCGGATGTGACGGACGGACTGGAAATCCGCGCACATGTCTCCCACCGGGAAGAGGGCATCACCATCGACGGGGGCAAGGGCATCGGCAGAGTCACGAAGCCGGGGCTGAACCAGCCGGTGGGAAACGCAGCCATCAATTCCGGTCCGCGGGAGCAGATCAGAGCGGCTGTCGAAACCGTCTGCAGTGAACTGCGTTATGAAGGCGGGATCGATGTGCTGATCACTGCGCCGGAAGGAGAGAAAGCTGCGGAGAAGACATTCAATGCCAAGCTGGGCATCGAGGGCGGCATCTCGATCCTGGGGACATCGGGAATCGTGGAACCGATGAGTGAGCAGGCTCTCGTGGATACCATTGAAATAGAACTGAAGCAGACAGCGCTGGAGTCAGACCGGCTCATCATCACGCCGGGCAATTACGGCGAGGATTTCATCGCGGAACGCGGGCTGGACCAGATGGACGTGCCGATCCAGAAGTTCTCGAACTTCCTCGGCGAGACGCTGGACATTCTGTCGGGGCTGGACGTTCGCGAAGTCCTGCTGGTGGCCCACGTGGGCAAACTGTCCAAGGTGGCGGCGGGCATCATGAACACCCACTCGAAATACGCGGACGGACGAAACGAAATCTTCTGCGCCCATGCGGCCATTTGCGGCGCGGATACAGAAACTTGCAGGAAACTGATGGACGCAGCGACGACGGACGCCTGCATCGAGATCCTTGAGGAAGCAGGGATTCGCGAACAGGTACTGGAGAGCATCCTGCACGCTGTCCAGCAGAAACTCGAGCACAGAGTTAAAGGCAAATATGACATTGGAGCGGTCATGTTCTCCAATGTATACGGATTGCTCGGCACAACAGAAGAAGCAGATATCATTCTTAGCAAATGGGAGGAAGACAAATGATACATTTCGTAGGAGCAGGCCCGGGAGCGGCCGATCTGATCACAATGAGAGGCGCCCGTCTCCTGCAGGAGACAGACGTCATCATCTACGCTGGAAGCCTGGTCAACCCGGCGCTTCTGGAATACGCGAAACCCGGATGCCGGATCTTCAACAGCGCCGAGATGACTTTGGAAGAAGTCATCGAAGAGATGAAAGACGCGGAGAGCAAAGGTCTGGATACGGTCCGGCTGCATACGGGCGACGCCAGCCTGTACGGCGCCATCCGGGAGCAGATGGATTTGCTGGATGAGCTCGGCATCAAATACGAGGATGTCCCCGGCGTCTCCAGCTTCAGCGGCGCAGCAGCTGCCCTGAATGCAGAGTACACTCTGCCCAGCGTGAGCCAGAGTGTGGTCATCACGCGTATGGCAGGCAGGACGCCGGTTCCGGAAAAGGAAAGCATCCGCTCTTTCGCAGCCCATGGCTGCACCATGGTCATCTTCCTGTCGACCGGACTTCTGGAGGAGGTCAGCGCAGAACTCATGGATGGAGGCTACGCGGCAGATGCTCCGGCAGCCATCGTCTACAAGGCGACATGGCCGGAGGAAAAGGTCGTGCACTGCACCGTCAGCACACTGGCGCAGGCCGCAAAGGAAAACAACATCACCAAGACTGCCCTGATTCTCGTCGGAGGATTCCTGGGCGACAAATACGAAAGAAGCAAGCTCTACGATCCGGGATTCACAACGGAGTTCCGGCAGGCGAGCAAATAGGGAAGAATCAAGCAGGATTGCATCATGAAACTGGCGTATCTGGCGTTTTCAGAAACTGGATATGAGCTGGCGGTCAGACTGGCGGATGAACTGGGCGGAACCGCCTTCCGCAGCGGGCAGACACAGAGTCTGTCCGAGTGGACGGAGGAGCACTTCGCATCGGACGACGGACTCGTGTTCGTCGGCGCGGCGGGAATTGCCGTGCGTGCCATTGCGCCATACGTCGCGGACAAGACGACGGATCCCGCCGTTGTGGTCATCGACGAAAAGGCCTTGAACGTCATCCCGATTCTGTCGGGGCATCTGGGCGGCGCCAATGACCTTGCCCGTGCTATCGCAAAAGCATCCGGCGCGAACTGCGTCATCACGACGGCCACCGACATCAACGGCGTCTTTGCCGTGGACGAATGGTCGAAACGGCAGGGATGCAAGCTCATAGAGAAAGAACGCATCGTGCGCGTTTCGGGCGCGCTGCTGGGCGGCGGCACCGTGACCGTGAAAAGCCCCTGGGAAATCACAGGGGAAGTTCCGGAAGGGATCCGCGTGGTCGACGCCTGCGCGGACGCGGACGCATCTGCGGACGTGACATTGGATGCCTTCAGCAAGGACACAGATACCCTGCACATCGTTCCGCCGGTATGTACCCTCGGCATCGGCTGCCGCAAAGGCACCCCGAAAGAGGCTATTGAGTCTTTGCTTGAGAAACTGATCGAGAAGACCGGCCTCCGGCCGGAATCAGTAACGGGCGTGGCCTCGATCGATCTGAAGAAAGAGGAAGCCGGGCTGCTGGAATTCTGCGAGGACCACGGCTGGGAGGCGGATTTTTATACCGCGAATGAACTGGCCGGTATCGGCGGCAGATTCACTGCCTCCGAACTGGTGAAAAACGTAACCGGCGTGGACAACGTCTGCGAGCGGAGCGCCTGCGCCAAATCAGGCGGTGAGGTCGTCGTTCGGAAAATGTCCGGCGGCGGCGTGACCATGGCCGTGGCAATGATAGATTACAGACCAACATGGGAGTGGAAACAAGATGAATAAAGTATATGCAGTAGGAATCGGACCGGGCGGAGAGGAGTTCTTCACCCAGGAAGCAAAGGCAGCGCTGGGGCGCGCAGACGTGATCGCGGGCTACACCGTGTACGTGGATCTGGTGAAGGATCTGTATCCGGACAAGGAAACGTACACGACGCCGATGAAACAGGAAATCGAGCGGTGCAGATGGGCCATAGAGAAAGCAAGCACGGGAAAGACCGTTGCCATGGTCTGCAGCGGTGACGCCGGCGTGTACGGAATGGCGGGGCTTTTGTTTGAACTAGCAGACCAGTACGAGGACGTGGAGATCGAAGTGGTCGCCGGCGTGACAGCGGCAAACTCCGGGGCAGCAGTCCTGGGTGCGCCTCTGGGACACGATTTCTGTCTCATCTCTCTGTCGGACCTGCTCACGCCGTGGGAACTGATCGAGAAACGGCTGCACTGCGCAGCGGAAGCAGACTTCGCCATCTGCATCTACAATCCGCGTTCGAAGAAACGGGCGGATCATCTGCAGAAGGCCTGCAGCATCATCATGGAACACAAGAGTCCGGACACGGTCTGCGGATGGGTGAAGAACATCGGCAGGGAAGGACAGGAATACAATATCGTGACTCTCGCGCAGCTGGAGCAGGAACCGATCGATATGTTCACGACCGTGTTCATCGGTTCCGCTTCGACAAAAGTCATCGCGGGGAGAATGGTCACACCGAGAGGATACGAAAAGCATGAAGACAGTTATTTTCGGGGGAACATCTGAAGGACGGGAGCTTTCCCAGGCTCTTGCAAAGGCAGGCGCTGACGTTGTGGTCAGCGTGGTGTCGGACGTCGGTGCAGAAGAGCAGGGCGAATTTGACGGCGTGCAGGTCGAGGTCGGTCCGAAGGAGGAAGACGGGATCCGCGCCATGATCTCAGATGCGGATCTGGTCATCGACGCGACCCATCCTTACGCTGTGATCGTCACGGACAATATCCGGCGCGCGGCGGAAGCAGAAGGCGTAGAGCGGCTGCGGCTTTTGCGGGACGAATCCGACAGCGAAGCACAGGGCGTTGAGGATATCCTTTATGTCAAGACCGCGCAGGAGGCCGCGAATGCTGCATACGCGGTCGGCGGACGGGTGCTGCTGACCACAGGGTCGAAGGAACTTGGCGTTTACGCGGAGATTCTCGATCCCGAGCTCTTGTATCCGCGGGTGCTGCCGGTCGTATCGAGCATACAGGCCTGTGAGGATGCAGGCATCCCGCACCGGAACATCATCGCAGTGCAGGGACCGTTTTCGGAGGAACTGAACAAGGCGGTCATGCGGGATTACCGGATCGATCAGATGATCACCAAGGACAGCGGCAGAGCCGGCGGGTTTGCCGAGAAGATCAACGCCGCGCGCAGCTGCGGCGTATCGATCATTGTCATCAGAAGACCGGAAGAAGAGGGACTGCCCTTTGATCAGATACTTGCGTATTGCAGGGAGATAATACAATGAAAGTGACACTTGTTGGAACCGGATGCGGCGATCCGGGCACAATGACCGAAGAAGTGAAGCAGACGATCGCGGAAGCGGACGTTCTCATCGGCGCACCGCGTCTGTTGGAAGCAGTGGAAGGTTACGCAGATCCGGGCATCTTGAAGGTGGCAGAAATCAAGCCGGCAGAGATCCTGGATGCGATCCAGAGAACCGGCGCGGCCGAAGACGCCGTCGCAGCCATCAAAGGAACGCAAGACGGAAGAATCGAAATCAACGTCTGCGTAGCCTACAGCGGGGATTCCGGATTCTATTCCGGTACACGGAGCCTGCTGCCTTTGCTTCACCAGGCAGGCATCGAGGCCGATGTGATGCCGGGTATCTCGAGCATCCAGGTCATGGCCGCGCGCCTGCAGGTGCCGTGGCAGGACTGGAAACTGGTATCCGCGCACGGAACGGACTGCGACCCGGTGCATGAAGTCATGGAGGGAAGAGAAGTGTTCTTCCTGACAGGGGGCGCTCTGGGACCTGCGGAGCTTTGTGCGAAGCTTGCGGACGCGGGGCTGGGCGAGCTTCGGGTCATCATCGGAGAGCGTCTGTCCTATGCGGACGAAAAGATCTCCGTGGGCAAGGCGGCGGACTTTGCAGAGCGGCAGTTTGATTCCCTGTCCGTGATGCTGGCGGAGCCTGCAGAGTTTACAGACAGGACGCCGGGAATCGATGACAGCGCGTTCATCCGCGGAGACATCCCCATGACGAAACAGACGGTTCGCGCCGCGATCCTCTCGAAGATGGCAGTCAAAAAGACAGACACCGCCTGGGATGTGGGCGCCGGGACGGGCAGCGTGTCCGTGGAACTGGCCATGAAGGCAAACCGGGGCAGCGTCTGGGCTGTGGAACGGGAGCCGGAAGGATGCGAGCTGATCGAGGATAATAAAAAGAAATTCGGCGTATGGAACCTGCATGTTGTTTCCGGCAGCGCGCCGGAAGCGCTGGCTGATCTGCCGGCACCGGACCGGGTGTTCATCGGCGGATCGGACGGAACGCTGGAAGAAATCATAGACGCTGCACTGGAGAAGAATGGCGACGCGCTGATCTGCGTCTCCGCCATCGTGCTGGAAACCATGGCGGACACCGTCAAGGCCATGGCCGATCGCGGCATGGACACGGACATCATACAGGTGTGCGTCAACACATCGAAACAGATCAGGGACCGCCACATGATGATGGCGGGCAACCCGATCTACATCATAACAGGTAAGAAGAATGCTTAAAGTGATGATCACAGCAGCGGCATCGAACAGCGGCAAGACCGCCGTGACCTGCGGGCTGCTGTCACTGCTCAAAAGAAAAGAATACGACCCCTGCGCATTCAAGTGCGGGCCGGACTATATCGATCCCATGTTCCACCGTTCCGTTTTGGGCATCTCCAGCAACAATCTGGATGTGTTCCTGGCAGGAGAGAACGGTGTGAAAGACGTGTTCGAGAGGAACAGCAAAGGCCACGGCGCCGCGGTGTGCGAAGGCGTGATGGGATACTACGACGGCGTGCGGCGCGGCGAGGGAACCGGCGGGATGCAGCAGAGCATGGGAACCGGTGCGGCGCAGTTTCCTGCAGGGTCTGCGGGCGATTATGCCAGCGCCTACCACGTGGCAAGCCTGTTGGATATTCCGGCGATACTTGTGGTGCGCCCGAAGGGCGCGGCGCTCACGCTGGCAGCCGTCATCAAAGGCGTTGCGGAGTTCAGAGACGACAGCCGCATCTGCGGCGTCATCTTCAACGACTGCAGCGAGATGTACTACAAAATGTATGGCCCGGCCATCGAAGAAGCGAGCGGCGTTCCGGTGCTGGGATACGTTCCTCACATGGAGGAGGCGAACTTCGAGAGCCGTCATCTGGGTCTGATGACCGCCGAAGAGATCACGGACCTTGCGGAACGCATCGACAGGATCGGGCAGAAGATGGAAGAGACGATTGATCTGGAGAGACTGCTCGCGCTGGCAGGAAGTTCGCCGGATGCGCAGGAAGCTTCCGGAGCAGGCGTTCAGGACAATGCGAAGGCTGCCGGTGCAGCAGACGTCCGCATCGCTGTCGCCCGGGACGAGGCTTTCAACTTTATCTACGCGGAAACACTGACGGCTCTGGAGGACGCCGGCGCGGAGATCGTGTTCTTCAGCCCGGTCCATGACGCAGGGCTGCCGGAGAACATAGACGGACTGTACCTGCCGGGCGGATATCCGGAGCTTTACGGCAGACAGCTTGCAGAGAACGCATCCATGCGGGAGCAGATCCGTGAAGCTGTCACAGCCGGACTTCCGACCATCGCTGAGTGCGGCGGATTCCTGTATCTGTCTGCGCAGCTGGAAGACACCGATGGAGTCAGCTGGCCCATGGTCGGCGTGCTTCCGGGCAGCGGAAGCAACGCAGGCAAGCTGGTGCGCTTCGGTTACGGGACTATCAGCGCAACGAAGGATACCATGCTTTTGCGGGCCGGGGAGAAGGCGCCTGTCCATGAGTTCCATTACTGGGACACGACTGCAGGTGGATCCGACATGACCCTGACGAAATTGTCGACCGGCGCCAAGTGGGACTTCGGTTACGCAGGCGAGACACTCTACGCCGGATTCCCGCACCTGTATCTTGGCGGCGGGCAGCTGGCAGAGCGGTTTATTGAAGCGTGCAGAAGGTGTAGAAGATAACGTATAGAAGATAATGTTGTTTTTGTTACTGTTTGAATTATCGATCATATTCGGCTTCCTGCTGGACTTGCTCTTCGCAGATCCGGCGAAGCTGCCGCACCCGGTGGTGATCATCGGCAAAGGCATCACGCTGTTGGAGCGGAATCTGCGGAACATTTTTCCGAAGTCTCCCGGCGGCGAGCGGGCAGCGGGGCGCGTGATGGCGACGCTGATCGTCCTGACGACTTTCGTCGTGACGATGGGTCTGTGTGTCCTGGCCTGGATCGTGCATCCGATCGTGTTCCTGCTTTTGCATACGCTATGGTGCTGGCAGGCGATCGCCGTGCGGGGCCTTGCCAATGAGGCAAAGAATGTTTATTCGTATCTGAGTCCGGAGTGCGACATCGAGGGCGCGCGGAAGGCTGTGTCCAGGATCGTCGGAAGGGACACGCAGGAACTGACAGCGGAGGGCGTGACGAAGGCTGCGGTGGAGACCGTGGCGGAGAGCTTTTCCGACGGTGTGGCAGTGCCGTTCTTCTACATGATGATCGGCGGCGCGCCGCTGGCGCTTACTTACAAGGCAATCAACACCATGGACAGCATGGTGGGATATAAAAACGAGCGGTATATCAACTTCGGACGCGGACCGGCGCATTTGGACGATTTTGCGGGATACATTCCGGCTCGGCTGGCAGCGCTCATGTGGATCGCGGCGGCGGGACTGTGTGAGCGGCGCGCGAAGAACGCCTGGAAAATCTGGCGGCGGGACAACCGCAATCATCCGAGTCCCAATTCGGCCCAGACAGAATCCGCCTGCGCGGGAGCGCTGGGCGTGCAGCTGGCAGGGCCGGCCTACTACTTCGGGGAACTCTATGAGAAACCGACCATCGGCGATAAGACCCGCGCCATTGAGCCGGACGATATATTGAAAACAAACAGAATGATGTATATGGCGTCGATCATCGCGCTGCTTCTGGCCATGGCGGTGAGTGCGTGCCTCATCATCGCAGGAATTTGACTATGACCAAACAAAAGAACAAACACGGAGGCGACTGGGCTTCCTACGAAATCGAATACGGAAAAGAGCCTCTTGACTTCTCTATGAACGTCAATCCTCTCGGCATGTCCGGGTGCGTGAAGCAGGCGATCGCGGAGGCGGCGCAGACTGCGGAGCGGTATCCGGATCCGGAATGCCGGAAACTGCGCGCAGCCATCGCGGAAGCAGAAGGCGTGACAGCAGAGCAGGTGTTCTGTGGCGCGGGCGCGGCGGATATCATCTACAGACTGGCGAAGGCAATAAAGCCGGCGGAACAACAGGCTGAGGAGCCGCGGCTTCTGGTAACAGCACCGACTTTTTCCGAGTACGAGGAAGCTTTTGCGTCCGAAGGCTGGAAGGTGGAGCAATGGCTGCTGTCGGAAGAGACGGATTTCCGGATCGGCGAGGAGCTTCCGCGTGCAATCGAAGTGATCGACCGCGAAAAGGACGGCGGTGCGGATGTGCTGTTTTTGTGCGAGCCGAACAACCCGACCGGCATCGCTACAGACCGGGCGCTTTTGGAGGAAATCCTTAAGGCGTGCCGGCAAGCCGGCACACTGCTGGTCATCGACGAGTGTTTCAACGGATTCCTTGACGATCCGGAAGGGCATACGATGAAAGGGTACCTGCAGGACTACGACAACCTGATCATCCTGAAGGCCTTTACCAAGATCTACGGCATGGCCGGCGTGCGCCTGGGATACTGCCTTTGTGCAAAAGCGGAAACCGCGGAAACCCTTGCCCAGGCCGGACCGCCGTGGAACGTTTCGAGCCTGGCGCAGGAAGCCGGACTGGCGGCACTGCAGGATCGGGAGCACGTGCAGGAAGGGCGGAGCATCGTTCGTGAAGAGCGCCAGTGGATCAAAGAGGAACTGACCGGACTGGGCTTTGCAGGCGTCTGCGGCGACGCGAATTACATTTTGTTCCGCGGACAGGAAGATCTGGAGGAGCAGATGCGGGCGCAGGGAATCCTGATACGCAGCTGCGATAATTATGAAGGACTGGGCGACGGATGGTTCCGCATCGCGGTCAGGACCCATGACGAGAACGTGCAGCTCGTCGAAGCGCTGGAACGCACAAGGGAGACAGGCATATGAAAACAAGATGCATCATGATACAGGGCACCATGTCCGATGCGGGCAAGAGCGTTGTCTGCGCGGCGCTGTGCCGGATCTTCAAGCAGGACGGCTACAAGGTCGCGCCGTTCAAGAGTCAGAACATGGCCCTGAACAGCTACATTACAAGAGACGGTTTCGAGATGGGAAGGGCCCAGGTCATGCAGGCCGAAGCGGCCGGCATCGAGCCGGACGTGCGCATGAACCCGGTGCTCCTCAAGCCCTCCAGCGATACAGGAAGCCAGGTCATCGTTCTGGGTGAGATCCGGGATGAGATGTCCGCCATGGAATACCATAATTACAAGAAACAGCTGCTGCCGGAAGTCCGGAAGGCCTTTGACGAGCTGGCGGCGGAGAACGATATCATCGTCATTGAGGGAGCGGGCAGTCCGGCAGAGATCAATCTGGCGGAAAACGACATCGTCAATATGGGTCTGGCCGCGTACTTGAACGCGCCGGTCCTGCTGGTCGGCGATATTGACCGGGGCGGCGTCTTCGCGCAGCTGTACGGAACGGCGGAACTCATGACGGAAGAAGATCGGGCACGCATCGAGGGCATGATCATCAACAAGTTCCGCGGGGATGTGAAGATCCTGGAACCGGGACTGGAGATGCTGGAGGAGAAGACAGGCATCCCTGTGCTCGGCGTGATCCCCATGCTCCACGTGGATCTGGATGATGAGGATTCACTGTCCTCACGCCTGACGAAAACCGGCGGCCATAGCCCTATCGACATTGCGGTCATCCGGCTGCCGCGGCTTTCCAACTTCACCGACTTCAACGCACTGGAGATGGAAGACCTGTCCGGGGTGCGTTATGTCCGGGAGGTCAAAGAACTGGGTGAGCCAGACCTGATCATTATACCGGGCACGAAGAACACCATGGACGATCTTTTATGGATGCGGCAGAACGGACTGGAGGCGTCGATCCTGAAACACGCGGCTGCAGGTAAGCCCGTTCTGGGCGTGTGCGGCGGCTACCAGATGCTGGGCGAGCAGCTCTTCAATCCGGACCATTATGAAGGCAAGACAGAATATCTCAAGGGCATGGGACTCTTGCCGGTGGACACGGTGTTCACGGCAGACAAGTCCAGAACGAGAGTGCAGGGGACCGTTCAGGCAACCCAGTTCGCGGGCGTGCAGCTGGACGGATATGAAATACACATGGGCGTCAGCACAGTCAAGGGCGATCCTTTCTGCGAGCTGACGGACGGCACAACGGACAGAAAGACAGACGGCTGCGTGAGAGGCAATGTGTTCGGCACGTATCTCCACGGGCTGTTCGACACGGGCGAGCTGACGGAGACGCTGATCCGGTGGCTGGCCCAGCGCAAAGGGATCGATCCGGGCGAGATGCAGATCATCCCCCATGAAGTGTATGTCCAGCAGCAGTACGACATTCTGGCAGAAGGCGTACGGAAGGTGCTGGATATCGGCAAAATCTACGAGATCATGGATCGGTATGAGATCACGGACAGATAAAACAAGGCACAGGAGAAGATGGAATGAGTACTTATGAATACGTCCGCCCGGCGGACATCGAAAAAGAAAGCATGCGGATCATCGAGGCAGAGCTTGCGGAGCGCGGTATCGAGGTCCCGCAGGAGAATCTGACGGTGGTGAAACGCGTCATCCATACGAGCGCGGACTTCGATTACGGAACGAATCTGAAATTCACGGAAGGCGCGGTCAAGCGCGCCGTCGAGGCTTTGCAGAAGGGCGGCTGCACGTTCATCACCGATACGAACATGGCTCTTTCAGGAATCAGCAAACCGTCTCTTCAGAAACTGTCTTCGCAGGCTATCTGCTACATGGCCGATGCTGCGATCATGCAGCAGGCAAAGGAGGAAGGGACGACGCGTGCCTACGCATCCATGCGAAGAGGCGCAGCGGAGTATCCGAACGGGATCTTCGTTTCCGGCAACGCGCCCACGGCGCTGATCGCTCTGTCAGAGATGATCCGGGACGGTCTGAAACCGGCCTTGGTAATCGGCGTGCCGGTAGGATTCGTCAATGTCGTGGAGAGCAAGGAAGAGATTTTTGAGATCTGCAAAGAGCATGATATCCCGGCAATTGTTGCCTTTGGAAGAAAAGGCGGCAGCAACGTGGCGGCGTCGATCTGCAATGCGTTGCTGTACTCGGCTGTAGACATGGTTGACCCGATGAAGAGAGGATGGCAGAAATAATGAAGAAACATAAGAAACTTGTGGCTTTTGCGTGCGCCCTTTGCATGTTGGTGCTGGGACTGGCAGGCTGCGGCGGAAGCGGCGGCGAAAGTGAAGACACGGGCGGCGCGCCTGCTATCAGCGGGTTGACGTACGAATCGGAGATGCAGCTTGAACGCGCGACAGAATTCAGCATCTATCATTATGAAGGCGGCTACGATCTGATCGACATCCACGAGGGCGAGAAATTCCTGCTTGTTCCAGAAGGCGGCGAAGCGCCGGAAGAAGTTCCGGAAGGTATCATCGTACTGCAGAAGCCGGTCGACAGGATCTACCTGGCGGCTACGGCGACCATGGCCATGTTCTGTTCCTGCGACGCTCTGGATCACATCCGGATGTCCTCCATCAAGGAAAACGATTGGTCCTTTGACGAGCCGCGGGAGGCCATGGAGAAGGGCGACATCATCTACGCCGGCAAGTACAGTGCGCCGGACTATGAGACACTCTTTGATGAAGAGTGCGATCTGGCCATTGAATCGACCATGATCGACCATACCCCGGAAGTCAAGGAGATGATCGAGAAACTGGATGTTCCTGTGATGATCGACCGGTCCAGCTATGAGGAAGATCCGATGGGAAGGGCCGAGTGGATCAAACTTTACGGAGCGCTGACGGACCATCAGGAAGAAGCGAATGCGTTCTTCGATGAGCAGATGGAGAAACTGGCGGATCTGGATGACTTCGAAAATACAGAGAAGACAGTTGCATTCTTCTATCAGACAGCGGACGGCAAAATGGTAGTGCGCAAAAGCACCGATTACGTTCCGAAGATGATCGAGATCGCAGGCGCTAGATATGCGTTCTCGGATCTGGACGATGACACCGACAGGACGTCCATCGATATGTCTGTTGAGACATTCTACGAAACGGCGCGTGACGCCGATTACATCATCTACAACGGGAGCATCGACGGTTCCGTCAAGACTATGGCGGACCTTCTGGAGAAGGATCCGATCATGAAGGAACTGAAGGCGGTCAAGGCGGGTAAGTGCTGGGTGACCGGAGACTCCATGTACCAGAGGACAGATATCGTCGCGGACATGATCCTGGATTTCCATAAGGCGTTCACAGAGGATGATCCGGACGACCTGAAATATCTGCAGAAACTGCAGTAAGTGACGAACTATAGAAGTGACAAACTATGAGTGACAGCAAGACAAAAGAAGTAAAAGTGAATCAGCAGGAACCGCCGGCAACTGCATTAGGCGGTTACCATGCAGAAAATTTCCGGCGGCGCACACGGTGCGCGATCGTGTTTGCGATCATGATCGCTGCGTTTGCAGTGGTGATCGTGATCAACATCAACTCCGGAAACGTGCACATCAGTGTCGGTGAAATCGCAAAGGCCATCTTCCTGCGGGAAGGCCAGGACAAGGTCCTGGATATTATCTGGACGATCCGGCTGCCGAGAATCATTGTATCCATGCTCCTCGGCGGAGCGCTGGCGCTGGCAGGATTTCTGCTGCAGACGTTCTTCGAGAATCCGATCGCGGGGCCATATGTGCTGGGGATTTCCTCCGGCGCCAAGATGGTGGTCGCGATCGCCATGATCCTGTTTATGCAGAACGGGCTTCACGTTTCCTCATTCACACTGATCGCTGCAGCATTCATCGGATCGCTCATTGCGACCATGTTCATTGTGGCCGTGTCCTTCAAGATCCATAACATGGCGGCGCTCCTTGTTGCCGGCATCATGGTCGGATACATCTGCAATGCTGTAACAGAATTTATCATCACGTTTGCGGAGGATTCGGATATCGCCAATCTTCATGTATGGTCAATGGGCAGTTTTTCCGGAATGACCTGGACCAACGTCGGCGTGTGTCTGGTCGTTACGGGCGGCGGATTCATCCTGACCATGCTGATGAGCAAGCCGATCGGGGCGTTCCAGATGGGCCAGAACTATGCGGCGAGCATGGGCGTCAACATCAAATGGTTCAAAATCGCCCTCATCACATTATCGAGTCTGCTCACAGCCTGTGTGACCGCTTATGCAGGACCGATCTCATTCGTCGGCATCGCTGTTCCGTTCCTGATCAAGGGAGCGATGGGAACGGCCAAGCCTCTGGTGGTGATTCCGGGATGCATGCTGGGCGGCGGCGTGTTCTGCATGGTGTGTGACGTCATCGCGCGTCTTGCTTTTGCGCCGCAGGAACTCAATATCAGTACGGTGACCGCGGTCTTCGGCGCGCCGGTCGTTATTTACATGATGGTCAGCAGAAGGAGGCAGATGTGATGAATAAACAGAATGCCTACATCAGCATGGACAATCTGGCCGTCGGTTACAACGGCAAGGCTATCATCAGAGATATCTGCATCGATATCGGCAAGGGGGAGATCGTCACACTCATCGGCCCGAACGGCGCCGGTAAATCCACGATCCTCAAGAGCATCACGCGGCAGCTTTCCCTCATCGGAGGCAAAGTCTGGTTCGCCGAGAAAGATCTGCACAAGATGACCTCGAAGGACGTCTCAACGAAGATGGCAGTGGTGCTGACAGAGCGCCTCAAAGCGGAGCTCATGACCTGCTACGACATCGTCGCCAGCGGCAGATACCCGTACACGGGCAAACTGGGACTGCTGACGGAAGCAGATGAGAGAATGGTCGATGATGCCATGGCAGCAGTCAACGCAACGGAACTGGGACCGCGCGACTTCAACGCCATCAGTGACGGGCAAAAGCAGCGCGTCCTGCTTGCCCGCGCCATCTGTCAGGATCCGGAGATCATCGTTCTGGATGAACCGACCTCATTCCTTGACGTCAGGTACAAACTGGAACTGCTGTCCATCCTGCGGAACATGGCCAAGAAGAAGGGCATCACCGTTATCATGTCACTTCATGAAATCGATTTGGCGGAGAAGATCTCCGACAAGATCATCTGCGTCAAAGGCGACCGCATCTACCGGTACGGAGCTCCGGAAGAAATCTTCGAGGAAGCAATGATCCGCGAGCTGTACTCCATCGACAACGGATTCTTCGATCCGCTGCTGGGCAGCATCGAACTGCCTGCGCCGACAGGGAATATGTTTGCCGCGGATGAGGCGGACAAGGCGGCAGGGGAGGAACCGGCAGCAATCGAGCCGAAAGTTCTGGTCCTCTCGTCGGGCGGCAGCGGCGTGCCCGTCTACCGCAGACTGCAGAAGGAGGACACACCGTTTATTGCAGGCGTTCTCGCAGAGAACGATATCGACTACCAGCTGGCCAGGCTGCTGGCAGCGGAAGTGATCACCACACCCGCATTTGAACCAATCAGCGAGGAGGCTTTTGCACGGGCAATGGAGGCAGTGGAGTCCTGCGAGCGCATTATTGCGACAGAGTTTCCGATCGGGACCGCCAACAGCCGGATCAGCCAGATCATTGAGGCGGCAGAGAAATCCGGAAAGCTCGAAAGGAATTGATCAGTAGAAATCATCACGAACTGCAGGAAAGGATGAAGAGGACTATGAAGAAAAAAGGCGATAACATCATACTGACCGTTCATTATACAGTTGATGACGCAGCAGGATTTGAGGCTGCTGCAGAGAACTGCAGCAATGAACAGTTTACCCTCATCGATGATGAGACGATCACCTTTGAATCACCGGAACATGAGACTTACGAACTGCACCTGACCCGTTTGAAAGAACAGGAAAAACAATGTTTGAAAGCCTTGAGCGCGGTGCGTGACAAACCCAAATTGCAGCTGTCATACAAGCTGATGCGTGATAAGATCCAAATCTCGTTCTTTATTACGAGACTGACCGAAGAAGACATTGACAAGACAGTTTTTGATAGCTTCAGCTTGACAGATATTGACCCCAAAGTGATGGTAGGTCTGTTTACAGACAACAGATTCCACGGGTAACGGAGAATCATCAAAAACAAAAGAGGTTCACTTCAGAATGAACTGAAGCGAACCTCTTATTCTTTGTGATGTAATAGGTTCTAGTCCTCTACAAGTGTTACTGTGAGTTTATACTCGATCTCATGCGGTTCGCTCATGGCGGTAGTGTCCGCGATGACGGTGAATGGTTCGTTCATAACGGAGACCGGGATCTCGAAGATGGAACCGATTCCGCTGTCTTCGTCCGCAGATGCGAGCTCGTCTTTATTGACCGGCTCGTACTTCTCGCCGTCTACGATCATGTAATCGTAATGAGGGCTGGACCATTTGACGGTCAGAGTCGCCTGGCCGTCTGCAACCTTCAGATCAGCAGGGCTTTCGATTTCAGCCTTGCCGGTGCCGCCTTCCTTGGCGACATCTACCTGGTAGTCGCCGTCTTCCAGATCGATTTTAGATCCTGCGTGGATGTCATCGCCTTCGACGGGGTTGGAAACTTTGACCTTGTGGTCGTACCAGTTGCCGTGGTTGCCAATGAGCGCCAGGTCGAATTCCTCATCGATGGCGGGGACAGGGATATCGAAACCGTATACTTCATCGACATAGCCGTCGCTGTAAGTGACCTTATCTGTGGTCGGCTCGATCAGCTCGGCGCCATCCTTCTGGGCGTCCTCCGCCAGACCGTAGTAGAGATTTACTATTTTCTTCGACTGCAGGCTGATGTGCATTGTCATCTTTCCGTCTTTCACGGTGAGGATGCCTTTGTCGTTGTTTGCTTCGCTGATATGGAACATGGGGCTGTCTGTGGTGAATGTAGCCACATAGGTTCCGTCCGGAATGCCGGGATCCGCAGCTTCTTCAGAACTGCCTGAGCCGCATCCGGTAAGTGTGAAGGCTGCCATGATGAAAACAGCCAGAATTGCAAATAATGATTTCTTCATGATGTTTGATCCTTAAATACTGATCCTTAAGATTGCAGGAGCGGGACGAGTAGTTCTCGCGCCCGCTCCCTGAGATTTCTGATCTAACGGTCCTGGGATAGGAGCCGCTGTTTCACAAGTAATGCTTATTTGATTACTGCTCCAGTGTGTTCAACATAGATCTTCTGGATGTCAGCAATTCTTCCCATGCCTTCGATCTGGCTTGTTACGTTGTCTTTTCCAAATCCTTCGCCAAGGTCAACCGGTGCGTCAGCGCCTTCAACTTCGAATTCACCGCCGTTTGCCAGAGCATCGCCCCAGTCGCCGGCCATGTCGTTGTTCGCGTGGTCACCTGCAACGACCATCATCGGACGGAGGATGATCTTGGTGTAACCCTTTTCTTCTACAGCTTTCTTGACTTCCGGAAGTGCTGTGTCAGGAGGGTTGCCTTCAACTGTTCCGATGAACACGTTCTCATATCCGAGCTCACCCATCTGTGTCTGCATCTGGTCATAGGTCACGTTCGCTTCGTGGGAAGTTCCGTGTCCCATGAATACGAATGCAGTGCCGTCTTCCTTAGCAGCATCCAGTGTGTCGTAGTCTGAAACCTTGACTGCTTCTGCAACGAGAGCTTCAGCAGCAGCAGCTTTGTCTTCGTTGATGGCGGATGCATCTGCACCGACTTCACCGAGGAGCGGCTCAGCGATCTCTACGGATTCGAACTTTTCAGCATACTCATCTACAGCACCCTTCAGCTCGTCATATTCTGCACCGTGCATCAGGTGTGTCGGCTGTACAACCAGGTTTTTGACGCCGTTGTCAACAGCGCGGTCAAGAGCCTGCTGCATGTTGTCGATCTTTTCGCCGTCACGTGCCTGTACGTGGTTGATGATGATCTGAGCAGTGAATGCTCTTCTGACGGACCAGTCAGGATAAGCTTCCTGAAGAGCCTTTTCGATTCCGCCGATATCAGCTGCTCTGCTGTCGTTGAATGAAGTACCGAAGGATACTACCAACAGCTCGTTTTCGCCGATCTCATCGCCGTTGAGCGGGTCATCCTTGGAAGCATCGCCGGTGTCGCGCCCGAAGTAATCAAATACGTCCTCGTTCTCTTCCTTCTGCTCATCGGTCAGCGCGTCATAGGCAGCCTTTGCAGCTTCGCACTGCGCGTCTGTATCCTCTGTCCGCTCCTGGACCTGGATCGCTTCGATCAGCGCCGCGCATTCCGCAACCGGATCTGCAGCTGTTTCTTCAGCCTGTTCTTCCGGTTCCGCAGCTTCTTCTGAGGAGCCGCCGCAGCCTGTGACCAGCATCATCATGCCCAGCGCCATGACCAGTGACAGCGCGATGGCAATGAATTTTCTAAGATTTTTCATAACAAAAACCTCCTTAGATAAATAAAAATAACTTGATTCGAATACAAAGGCCTTCGCGTAACGGAGCAAAGACCTTTTGAAACTTCTAAACAAGTCATTCAATAAAGAGGTGTTCTGTTCCGCCAGTGACTCGTGGCCCGGGGCAAAAGCAAGAATGCCCCGATTAAAAGACAGGCAGGTTTCCTGACTTACGGATCATTGTTCTTCCGCTGCCTTCCCGGGTTTCCCCAGTGACATCGTAGCGGTGAACCATCCGATTACAGTGACGAGTTCGCGCAGGATTTGCACCTGTTTCCCTATTACCTGAAACGGTCGCTTCAGCACCTGTCAGTTTTGTATCCGGCTGCATTATAACACGAAGAAGAAGCGATATCAACCGGACCAATCCTTCTTTGTGATATAATACATAACAGTCGCAGAGGCAGCGTTTGGCTTGGCCGGATCATGAAGGGAGACGACATGGACAATATCATTGTGGCGGTGATCATGATTGCGCTGATTACATTCTTTGTAGTCGGAGCGTTCATTGCACATAAAAAAGGCAACAGCGGGTTTGCAAGTGCCGTGAAATACGATGAAAGGCTTGCGAAAAAGAATAAGAAAAACAGATCATGATAGATTGAGAAAGGATTCGATCATGGCGGATAAAGAAAAGAAAAAAGAAGCCAGAGAAGAACTTCAGGAAATGACGCGGCAGGCAAAAGCCGACAAACTGCGGCTGAAAGAGGAGCAGCGTCAACACAAGATGGAAGAAAAGGAAAAGTACCCGACGGCCGCTCTGCGCAGGAAGGCGCGCCGGCTGCGCTGGAAACAGGAAAAGGCGGCGCGGCGCCAGGCGCTCAAGGACCATTACAGGGACGCGCCGTGGATCATCCGTGTTCCGAGGCTGTATCTTCTGAAGCCATTCATTGCACTGGTGATCATTGCGGCCTTGGGATTCGGGGCGGTGAAGGTGGTGCCGAATATGTTCGTTAACTCGATGTTCGAGAACAAGAACAACCCGGTCTCACAGGAGCAGATCGAGGCCCTTTCGCCCATAGACAAGGAGGGTGCGAAACGCATCGATGCTACAGCGCCGGTAGGAAAAGACGATACCTGGACCATCTGCGTGTATATCTCCGGATCCGATCTGGAAGACGCGGGGGAGGATGATCTTTCTGCTATCGTCGGGGAGCAGATCGAGGAAGAAATGGCGATGCAGGCGTCGATCTCCGGGGAAAAGAGATCAAACCGGCTGAACAGTTTCACGAGTGAGCTGAAAGAAAATGATCTGGATTTCCCGGCGTATCTCTATTACCCGTCGAAACCGCCGGCAGCGTCACAAAGGGGAGAACAAAGCTCCGGCCCGGTCGTGGCGGACAGACCCGGAGCCGCGTCACTCGACATTGGTGAAATGACGGCAGGAAAATGGTCTGACAATATCTCGATCGTGATCCAGACAGGAGGCGCCACCCGGTGGAGCCACCCGATGGTGAATCCGAACCGTACACAGCGGTTCCTGTATAAAAACGGTGAACTCAAGGAAGTGTATGACCAGCCGGTTCAGAGGACCACGGATCCGAAGACCCTGACTTCCTTCCTGAAGTTCTGCAATAAGGAGTATCCCGCAGATCACACAATGCTGGTCCTCTGGAATCATGGAGGAGGTGTCTTCGGCTACGGACACGACTCGCTTTCCGACAGCATGATGAGTCTCGAAGACGTCCGGGAAGGACTGAAAGGAGCCTATAAGCCGAACATCAAGGACCCTGCCTTTGATATCATCGGGTTTGACGCCTGTCTCATGTCTTCTCTGGAAGTGACGCACGCGCTGGATGGTTTTGCATCCTATTACGCGCTCAGCGAAGAGGTGGAACCGGGAGAAGGATGGGATTATACGCCCTGGCTGAAGGCGATGTCAGAGGACCCAACCATGAGCCCCGCCCAGGTGGCGCGGCAGATCGCGGACACCTATATGGACTTCTATATGACGCAGAATGTCAACATGGGATGGCTGTATTCCAATGACGTCACGTTCGCTGTGCTGGACGCGGCAAAAGCAGGAAAACTGTATGACGCCTGGTGTGATCTGACGAAGAAACAGATCACCGACGCGGCAAAAGACAACAGCGTTTTGGCGGAGATTGGCCGGTGCAGCGACAAGTCGACCCATTTCGCGACGACGGCGTACAATATCTACAATACCATCGATCTGGGCAATTACGTAGATCAGATGGTGGACGTATATCCTGAAGAATCGAGCAGAATCAAAAACCTGATCAAGGATGCCGTCATGTATCATCGGGAGAACGGCGCACTCAGTGAAACACAGGGTATCTCCGTATATGTGCCGGGATCTGTTGATGGGTTCAGCAGCCTCATGGCGTGTCTGGAGTACGTCTATGAAATCTGTGACGATCCCTCGACCCGGGCGCTGTATTACTATAAGATCGCCGGGTGTCTGAACGAGGATATGCAGAAGTATCTGGCAACGCTGACGGACGAGAAGGCTAAGCCGATTGACCAGAAGCCGTTCAAGCAGTTTGCGGGCGAGAAACCTTCTGTGACGGACACCGGATTCGAAATCCCGCTCAGCGAGGAACTGCAGAGCATGCTCCAATCCTATGAACTGGAGACAGCTGTCTATGACAGCGATGAAGGCAAACTGATCAACTACGGCAGGGATGAGCTGGCACGGCTGGACGGAGAAGGGAACATGGACTGCGAATTCGACGGGACCTGGATCTGTCTGGACGGCGTGCCGCTCGCGACGGAGGTCGTTGCCGCAACAACGTCCTCTGTGGAATACCGTTCCCCCATCCTGCATAACGGCAAGGATGCCTATTTGTCCTTTACCTGGGACAGGGACGCGGAAAACTTTACCATCAATGGCGTAAAGGAAACCGGCGGCGGTATCATGAACCCGCAGGTCAATCCTGATCCGATCAACTATCTGGTCAATACGCGGATGACGGTTGAGCTCGAGCCGGGCGACATAGTCACTCCGGTCTATGAAGTGAACCAGATCAATGAAGAAACAGGCGGCAGAGACAACAACGACGAGAATGGTGATGTAATCAAAATCAAAAAAAGCTCCGGGATCAAATCGGAAAAACTGCCGAACGGATACTATTTGAATTCCGCAGTCATCAGTGATTTCCGCGGCGATGTCTACTACTCGCAGGTCGTTGGAAACAAGGTGTCCGGCGGGAAAGTGTCAGAGCGTAATGTGGACGCAGCCTTCCAGGGAAGAGATTATTGATCAGGAAGAGAATGAAATGATACACTAGTGTTGGTGGGTCGTTCAAGAGTGAGCCAGAGGCGTTGCTGCGGATCATAGACGCCGCGGGTACAAGAAATGAGGGAAAACAGACAATCTCTTGCATTAACAGAACGATAAAGACAGGATTATCACGACTTTTGTACAAGAAAAAAGCGTTGATCCTGTCTTTCTTGTACTGTCGTACAAGAAGTGTGTGAAGTACGAAGTGTTCTTGTCATCAGATGTGGGATGTGAAAACTATACAGCATTGACATTACTGTCTCATACGTATAACATAGACAACAAGAATAAAAGAGTCATTCTGATGCAGGGGAAGCCGGTGCGAATCCGGCACTGTGTCTCAGCAACCGTGAAATCAATAAGAACCAAGTCGGGGTACCTGTCAGAATCAAATACCGTCTTCTGAGATGGGGCGGTCGTTTTTGTCGTGTTTAGGAAGAAACGAGGAAGAAGGATGGCAAAAGGAAAAGCATACGGCGTCGGCGTGGGTCCGGGAGATCCGAAACTCATGACGCTGCGAGCAGTAGAACTGATCAAAGAAAACGACGTGTTCTGTTTCCCGGGCAAGGAACCGAAGGAAACAGTCGCATACAAGATCGCCTGTGCGGCGGTGCCGGAGCTGGCAGAGAAGGAACTGGTCCCGGTGTACATGCCCATGAAGATGGACAAGGATGAGATCCGCCGGCAGCACAAGGCGGGGGCGCAGATCATCGAGAAATACCTGGATGAGGGAAAGAATGTCGTCTACCTGACACTGGGAGACTCGACCGTTTACTGTACCTTCACCTACCTGCAGGCCATCATGGAAGAGGACGGCTATGAGACAGAACTGGTGCCGGGCATCACATCCTTCTGCGCGGCGGCGGCCCGCGTGAACATTCCTCTGTGCGAGTGGAACGAACCGCTCCACATCATGCCGGCGCTGCACAAGCTGGGCGATGACCTGAGCCTGCCGGGCAACTACGTGCTCATGAAATCCGGCAGCCACATGGCTGAGGTCAAGGAGATCCTCAGGGCAAGCGGCAGGGATGTGAATGTCGTCGAAAACTGCGGCATGCCCGGAGAGAAAATCTACAGAGGCGTGGACGAGATCCCGGATGAAGCGGGGTACTTCTCCCTGATCATCGCCAAAGAAGACGAAAGGGATCTGTAAGCTGCAAAAGCATCACAGCCATGAATCATAAATCATGATCGAATTAAAAGATGTTACTAAAAAATTCGGTGACTTCACGGCAGTGGATCACCTGAATATGACCATCGAAACAGGAGAGTTCTTCGGTCTGCTCGGACCCAACGGCGCCGGCAAGACCACGACCATCAGCATGCTCTCCACTGTTCTGCTGCCGACGGAAGGGCAGATCTTCATCGACGGGAAGAAACTGGACCGAAAGGCCTCCGTCGAAAAGAGCAAACTGAGCGTTATCACCCAGGAGTACTCCATGCGTCAGGATATGACCATGGATGAAGTGATGGAGTATCAGGGCAGGCTGTATTATCTGCCGAAGAAAGTCATCAAACAGAAAAGCGCAGAACTTCTGGAATTTGCCGGCCTGAGTGAGTACAGGCACAGGGTGGTGCGCCACCTTTCGGGCGGCATGAAGCGGAAGCTCATGATTTGCCGCGCCCTTATGACAGAGCCGCAGATCCTGCTGCTCGATGAGCCGACAGCCGGGATGGACGCCATCTCCAGACGGCAGATGTGGAACCTGCTGCGGCAGCTCCACGCAGAGGGCATTACGATCCTCCTGACGACGCACTACATTGAAGAGGCCCAGTCCCTGTGCGAGCGCATCGCGCTCATCAACAAGGGCAGCCTGAATACGATCGACACGCCGGCGAATCTGATCGAGGAACTCGGCCGGTATACAGTGGACGAGACAGCGGAGGAGACTTTGCATTCCTCCCACTTCCACAGCAAGGAAGAAGCCATCGAGTACCTGCGCGGATCCGACAAGGAAGCGTCCATGCGAAACACTACGCTGGAGGATGTGTTCATCTACCGGATCGGCAGAGGGCTTGGAGGAAAATAGAGGCGAAAGCAAAGGCGTTTCATATATGGGAATCATTGCAGTATTGTGGGAAAAATGGAGAGAGTTCCGGAGGGACTTCTATAAGATCACATTGGCGGCGACTATCACACCGCTGATGTATCTTATCGTGTTCGGACTCGGGATCCAGACCACCTCCCACGGGGAGCCGTACCTGAACTTCCTGGTCCCCGGCATCGTAGCCATGTCCACCATGACCGGAAGCTTCAGCGCCGTGGCACAGAACATGAGCGTGCAGCGGCTGTACGAGAAGGCCCTCGATCAGGTTATGGTCTCGCCGACGCCGCTGTGGCAGTTCATCCTGGGGCAGGTCATCGGCGGGAGCCTGCGGGGCATGTACGCAGCATGCATCATCCTGCTCATTACGATGCCCATCGCGGCGGATCTGACCTTCAACGGCTGGTCCTTCCTGGTCATGTTCCTGAACGGGCTCGTGTTCTCGACGATCGCGCTGGTGCTGTCGTTCCTGGCGAAGAGCTACACGGACGCACCGCGTTTCACATCGTATATCATCATGCCCATGTCCTTCCTGTGCAACACCTTCTTCTCCACGGAGCAGATGCCCATGGGGATCCGGCAGTTCGTGGAACTTCTGCCCCTGTCACAGGCATGCGAAATGATCCGGAGCGTATCAGCAGGAGGAACGACAGGCGTGTTCGGTTGGATCGTGCTGCTTTTGTACCTGGCAGTATTCTCGGCCATCTCCGTGGCCTTTGTATATAAAAAGAAGAACTTATAACAATGAAAGAAAAAGCATTGCTGGTCATCAGCTTCGGAACTTCATATGCGCAGACGCGCGAGCGTACGATCGGTGCGATCGAGCGGAAACTGGCAGAACGTTTCCCGGACAGGGATGTGCGGCGTGCGTGGACCAGCAGCTTTATTATAAGGAAAGTTGCAAAGGCAGAAGGGCTGGCGATCGATACGCCGGAGGAAGCGCTGGAAAAACTGGCCGATGCCGGCGTCACGGATGTGATCGTTCAGCCGACCCACCTGTCGGACGGCTACGAGAACCGGCGCATGCTGGGAATCGTCAGAACGTTCGCGGACCGGTTCGAGCGTATCGCCGTGGGACGTCCGCTGCTGGACAACGAAGAGGACAGGGCGCGCGTGGCGCAGATCATGCGGACTCTTTGCCGCGGTGACGAAGCCCTGCTTCTGATGGGACACGGATCGGAAAAACATCCGGTGCCGGTCTACGAACAGCTGCAGGACAGCCTCGCCTCTGCAGGTGCGGACAATGTGTTCGTGGGGACTGTCGAAGGAACGCCGGCATTCGAGGACGCGAAGGCGCTGCTGGAGCAGTCAGGATACAGGAAGGTCATCCTCGCGCCGCTGATGATCGTGGCAGGGGACCACGCCGTCAACGATCTGGCAGGGGATGCACCGGATTCCTGGCAGAAACAGTTGGAAGCAGTGGGATACACAACAGAAGTGATCCTGGCAGGCTTGGGAGAATACGAAGAGATACAGGACATGTTCGCGGAGCACGCGGAGCATGCAGAGAAGATTTAGGAAACATATAGGAAACAGAACATGACTGAATGCAGAGGACACAATTCCATAGGGGGGAGCATCGCGGCTGTCTTTATCGCTGCGCTGCTTGCAGTGTCCATGATAATGTTCTGCCCGGCATGCTTGGATCATACATGGGCCGCCGAAGGCTACGAGGATGTTGCTTCCGGCGCAGAAACTGCCGAAACCAAGGACGTAGGTAAGTACGGCATGACGCCGGTCTACGGTAGGAGCATCGAGGACGGCACCTACGATGTCGACATGGAGAGCAGCTCCAGCTTTTTCAGCATCTACGCCTGCAAACTGACGGTCAAGGGCGGCCGGATGACGGCGGTCATGACCATCGACAGCACCAGCTACAAGTGCGTATACATGGGCAAAGCAGTTGACGCAGCAAAGGCTCCGGAAAAGGACTATATCTTCGCAGACGAAAAGGATGCGCGGGGCAGTTTCACCATCCCGGTGGAGGCGCTGAACGCGCCGATCGCCTGCGCAGCCTTCAGCAAAAAAGAAAAACAGTGGTACGACAGGGACATCCTGATCGATGCGTCCGGCCTGCCTGAGAAGGCGCTCAAGATCAAACTGCCTGATTACGACCTGATCGACAAGGCTGTAGAGCAGTATGACGAGGGCAAAGGCTCCGCTGCGGACCAGAATCCGGCGGAAGAAGGCAAAGAAAAAGCAGAGAGCAATGCATCGTTTCTGATTCCGGCGGAGATAGACATGGAGGACGACACCTATTCCATCGAGGTCAATATGATAGGCGGCTCGGGAAGAGCTTCGGTCAGCTCGCCGACCTGGTTCATCGTCAGGGGCGGCAAGGCGTACGCCAGACTTCTCTGGAGCAGCTCCCACTACGACTACATGAAGATCAACGGCATCAAATACGAAAACGAATCCAAAGACGGAGGCAACTCCACATTCACGATCCCGGTAGCGCTGTTCGATCAGCCGATCCGTGTCATTGCGGATACGACAGCTATGGGCGATCCGGTGGAGATCGAATATGAACTGACATTTTATAAAGACACAATCAACTCCGTGACGAAGGTACCGCAGGAAGCGGCGAAGCGAGTGATCTATATCGCGCTGCTCATCATCATCGGCGGCGGTATCCTGAATCTGGTGCTGAAGAGGAGGAAGAGACAATGACAGAAAGACAGTATTTCCCACTATTTGTGGACATCAGCGAGAAGGAGATCCTCTTCGTCGGAGGCGGCAAGATCGCTGCTCGGAGAATCAACGCTCTTGCGCCGTTCATCCAGCGGATCACCATCGTGGCGCCGGAAGCGGACGGCAGCATCCTCGCCCTCACAGAAGAAGGGGAGGTCAGCTGGATCATGCGGGAGTTTGATGACGAAGATCTGGAAGAGAAAGATCTTGTTTTCGTTGCGACGGATGATGAGGAACTGAATGAGCAGATCGCTCTGATGTGCCGCCGGAAAGGCATTTTGGTCAATGTGTCCAGCGATAAGAATCTGTGCGACTTCTACTTCCCGGGCATCGTCCGGCAGGGAGATACCGTCATCGGCATCACGGCATCTGGCAAGGATCACGCAAAAGCCAAAAGGGTCCGGGAACGCATTCAGGAAATACTGACAGAGGAAGGGATATGAAAGAGGAAGTAATATGAAACCGGTAAGAATCGGAACCAGAGAGAGCGTGCTCGCAGTCATCCAGAGTGAGATGGTCGGAGATTACCTGACAGGGATCGGCATGGAGTACGAGCTCGTCAAAATGAAGACAACAGGCGATAAGATCCTGAACAAGACGCTGGATAAAATCGGCGGCAAAGGCCTCTTTGTGAAGGAACTGGATCATGCGCTGCTGGACGGACGCAGCGACATTTCCGTCCACTCGCTGAAGGATCTGCCGATGGAGGTGTCTGAAGAACTGCCGGTCATTGCGTTCTCCGGACGGGAGGATCCCAGGGACGTGCTGGTCCTGCCGGAGGGTGCAGATGAGATCGACTTCAGCAAACCAATCGGAAGTTCCAGCTTCCGCAGGAGGATCCAGATCGAAAAACTTTATCCCCAGGCGAGGGTGGAAAGCGTCAGAGGAAACGTGCAGACGCGGCTCAGAAAACTTGATGAAGGACAGTACGGCGCACTGGTGCTGGCAGCCGCAGGGCTGGTCCGTCTCGGTCTGGAGGGACGCATCTACAAATATTTCGAACCGTCCGAGATCCTTCCGGCAGCAGGACAGGGCGTTCTGGCTGTGCAGGGAAGACGCGGGGAGGATTACAGCTGGGCTGATGGTTTCAACGATAAGAAGACAGAACGGGAAGTTCTGGCGGAGCGTGCCTTTGTCCGCTGGCTCGACGGCGGATGTTCCTCCCCCATTGCAGCATTTGCAGTATGTGGGGACGAAGAACTTACGATCGAGGGACTGTACTATGACGATCCGACGGGCAAGTGGCACAGGGAATCGATCACAGGAAACCCGGAGGAGGCCGAGGAACTGGGCATCCGGCTTGCGAAGATCATGAAGGGACGGTACGAGTAATGACAGGAAAAGTATGGCTTGTAGGTGCCGGCCCCGGGGATCCGGGACTTCTCACTGTCAAGGCAGTGGAAATCATAAAAGACGCGGACCTGATTGTTTATGACGCCCTTATCGGCGATTCGATCTTCTCGCTGTTTCCGAAGGAAGCAGAGTATATCAGCGTCGGCAAGCGGTCAGGGAACCACACTATGCCCCAGGAACAGATCGATGTGCTTTTGCTTGAGGAGGCGCAGAAGGGGAAGAAGGTAGTCCGTCTGAAAGGAGGCGACCCGTTCCTCTTCGGACGGGGCGGCGAAGAACTGGAACTTCTGGCAGAGCATGATGTGCCTTATGAGATCGTGCCGGGCATCACATCGCCTATCGCGGTGCCGGCCTATAACGGGATCCCGGTCACACACAGGGATTTTACATCGTCACTGCATATCATCACGGGGCACAGAAGGAAGGGCTCCGACGAGGATATCGATTTCGAGGCGCTGGTCCGCACGGAGGGGACGCTGGTGTTCCTGATGGGGATCGCGCGGCTGTCCTTCATCTGCGGCGGACTGCTGGAGGCAGGCATGGATCCGGATATACCGGCTGCCGTCCTGCAGCAGGGAACGACAGCGGGGCAGAAACGTATTGTCGCCACGGTGGGCACGCTGGCAGATGAGGTGGCTAAGCAGGGCGTTGAGACACCGGCTATCATCATCGTCGGCAAAGTCTGCAGCCTTGCGGATGCTTTTGCATGGTACGAGAAACTGCCGCTTGCGGGTAGCAGAGTGATCGTCACCCGTCCGCGGGGGATGATCTCCGGCATGGCGGCGCGCCTGCGGAAAATGGGCGCAGAAGTTTTGGAACTGCCTTCGATCGAGACGGTGGCAAGAGCGGACCAGAGCGAACTTACGGAAGCGCTCGATTCGATTGGAGAATACGATTGGCTCGTGTTCACTTCGCCGACAGGCGTGCGGGTGTTCTTCGACGTGCTGCGAAAGGGCAACTGTGACGTGCGGTGTCTGGCGGGCGTCAGGATCGCAGCCATCGGAACAGGGACCGCGAAGGAACTCGCTGCGCAGAATCTCCTCGTAGATTTTATGCCGTCGGTATATGACGGTGAGACGTTGGGAAAAGAACTGGCGGAGCAGGTCGGAAGCGATGACCGCATTCTGATTCCGCGTGCAGCTGTTGGAAACCGGCAGCTGGTGGCAGAGCTGGAGCACGCCGGAGCATCTGTCACAGACATTGAGACCTACGATACGATTGACGCATCGCAGGATCTCGTCGATGAAGCGGCGCTCTTTGAAAGCGGCAAGATCGACTGCGCCGTGTTCACAAGCGCGTCGACAGTGCGAGGCTTTGTGAGCAGGAACCCGGGGCTGGATTTTAGCCTTGTACGGGCTGCCTGCATCGGCAAACAGACAGCTCGCGAGGCACGTGCACATGGTATGGAAGTATATATTTCTGAGGAGGCGACTATGGACAGCCTGACTCAGCTGGTGATATCAATGAAATGTTCAATGAAAGGAAGATAGAATTATGGAACTGATCAACAGACCAAGGAGATTACGTACAACAGAAGCAATGAGAAAGATGGTGCGGGAGACACGAGTCGACAAGGCGTCTCTCATCTACCCGATTTTTACCATCGACGGAACCGGAATCAAGGAAGAGATTCCGTCCATGCCGGGGCAGTACCGTTACAGTGTGGATCAGTTTCCGTATGCACTGGAAGAAGCGGCGAAACTGGGCGTGAACAACGTTCTGCTGTTCGGCATTCCGGATCACAAGGACGAATGCGGCAGCCAGGCCTATGCCCATGACGGTATCGTGCAGCGGGCGCTTAGGGAAGGCAAAAAGAACTTCCCGGATATGCTGTTCATCGCAGACGTCTGCATGTGCGAGTACACATCCCACGGACACTGCGGGATCCTTGACGGAGAATATGTCGACAATGACAAGACCCTGATGAAACTGGCGGAAATCGCAAGCTCCCAGGCAGAAGCCGGCGCGGACATCGTGGCGCCTTCCGATATGATGGACGGTCACGTTACAGCGATCCGTCAGAAACTTGACGAGGACGGGTTCAAGAACATTCCGATCATGTCCTACGCAGTGAAATTCGCATCCGCATTTTATGGGCCGTTCCGTGACGCGGCGGATTCCGCACCGCACTTCGGCGACCGCAAAAGCTACCAGATGGATTACCACAACGGAAGGGAAGCGATGAAGGAAGCGCTCCTCGACGTAGAGGAAGGAACGGACTTCCTGATCGTCAAACCGGCGATGGCTTTCTATGATCTGCTGGAGAGAGTCGTCAGCGCGACTAACATTCCGGTTGCAACATACAGCGTCAGCGGCGAGTACTCCATGGTCAAGGCAGCTGCCATGAACGGCTGGATCGACGAAGAAAGAATCATCGGAGAGATGGCGGTCGGCGCGTACCGTGCCGGAGCCGGCATGTACATCACGTATTTCGCGAAAGAACTGGCGAAAATGATTGACGAAGGAAAGATCGGCTAAGAAGAAAGCTGACTGGAGATTATTATGGAACACACTTTGATCAGCGCAGAAAACACATGGGCGTTGTTTGCGATCCTCGCGGCGATCGCAACGCTGGCTGTTTATCTGGAGCAAAAGACAAAAATCGGATCGAAGATCACAGGCTGCGTAATGGCGCTGATCGGCGCCATGATCCTGTCGAACGTGGGGATCATCCCGCTCGACGCGCCGGCCTATGATTTCGTGTGGGATTATATCATCCCGCTGGCGATCCCGATGCTTCTGTTCAACGCAGACATCAAGCGGATCGGCCGAGAGAGCGGACGTCTGCTCATCATCTATCTGATCAGCGGGCTGGGGACCGTTGCCGGCGGTATTGCAGCGTACAATCTGCTGAAGGGTTCTTTCGCGGATCTGGGTCTCGTGACCCCGATGATGATCGGAACCTACACAGGCGGCAGCGTGAATCTGGTCGCCATGTCCGACGCGTACAGCGTGGGCGGGGAACTGGTTTCCTCCTCCGTAGTTGCAGATAACCTGCTGATGGCGCTCTATTTCTTCGCTCTGATCGCGGCAGCCGGATCGAAGTTCTTCCTGAAAGCGTACCGTCACCCGATCATCGACGAGATCGAGATGCAGAGCGCGGACGGCGAAGTGAAAGGCGCAGCGACATTCTGGACGCCGAAGCAGATCTCACTCAAAGACATCGCATTATGTGTTGCTTTGTCACTTGTGATTGTGGCAGTGTCCGTTAAGATCGCCGAAGTATTTGCGGGAGTTATTCCCACATCGAACTTCGGGCTGTCCCTTCTGAACGGACTGCTGGGGAACAAGTATCTGATCATCACCACGCTGACCATGCTGGTGGCGACCCTGTTCCCGAAGCAGATCGGCGACATGCCGGGCGCGCAGGAAATCGGCACATATCTGATCCACATCTTCTTCGCAGTCATCGGCGTGCCGGCGTCGATCTACATGATCGTGACAAAGGCGCCGCTGCTGCTATTGTTCTGCGCGATCATCGTGTTCGTGAACATGCTGTTCTCCTTCGTGTTCGGAAAGCTTTTCCGTTTCGGTCTGGAGGAGATCATCATCGCGTCCAACGCCAACATCGGCGGACCGACCACTGCCGCAGCCATGGCCATCGCCAAAGGCTGGAACGGCCTCATCGTGCCTGCCATCCTGGTAGGGACCCTGGGCTACGTCCTCGGCAACTACTACGGCATCTTCGCCGGAACCATGATCGGACTGTAACGGCAATGCGCACAATACGAATTGAACGAAGGGACTTCGTCTGAAAGGCGTCGTCCCTTTTTTGGATTCTGTAAAGAATGTTGGGGTGGCTGCTTCTTGACTCTTCAGCGAGCGAACCGCCGCAGAAAAGCAGCAAAATCCTGTCATATTCTGCGGGAATAAAGGGTGCGGACCGGCCTCATCGGGGCAGACCCGCAGTAATTTGTCGTTGAACCGAAAAAACTGCGACCGTTCACTTGCCGCGAGACTTCCGTGAGTGAAATCCCGCAGAAATCAGGCGCAAAAGCAGGAATAACTGTGGCCATCCGCTCGCCGGACATCCGCCGATGGCCCGCATTACGTGAGCCACCCAACATGTTTTTAGAACCCTGTTTTGGTTAACATATTTTAAGAGTATTGTTGTTGATGATTTTGCGTTGTGTATGAGAAAATATACATGTATAAAACTACATCAATACTACAGTAAAAACTACAGTGAAAACGATAGTGAGTAACGGCAGAATCGGGGTGAGGCGCATATGAAAAACAAAATACTCGCAATAATAACGATAGCCATGGCGATCGTAGTCGTCGGGCTGGGCGTTGTTATGGTAGGCGCCGCGGGAAACAAAGACAAAGAACCGGCCACGACACAGCCGATCGTGATCACAGAGCCGGAAGAGGCAGAAGAACCTGAAGAGCCGGAAGAACCGTCTGAACTGCAGGCGACATTGTTCTTCGCCTCCGATTATCAGGAGGGAGAGCAGGGGAGTCCTGCCGATAATCTGAAGGGGATCCTGAACGCAGTCAAGGAAGACAAGCCGGAGCTGGACGGGACCGTGTTCTGCGGCGACTATTCCAACGTGAGCGGCAAAGACAACTTCCAGATCACGCCGGAGCCTGCTATCTCTGAGATAGAGACCATTCTGAAAGATGCATATCCGGATCTGGAGAACGACGATATGATCTTCACACAGGGCAACCATGACCCGCTGACCATTTCCATCAACGCGCCGGGGATCCATGAATTCGACGATTACATTGTCTATGTCAACAATACAGAAATCGATTTTCCGTGGATGCAGGGCAAGACGTCCGGATGCCTTTATAAGGTCAAGCATACGGCAGAAGTCATGAAGATCCGTTTCAATAAAATGATCGAAGCGGGAGAAAAACGTCCGATCATAGTGGCGCAGCATGTACCGCTCCACTTCACGGCGCGTACTTCCAGCGAAAACGGAACAGGAGACAACCTCTATTCCTCGATCGTCTTTGACGTTGTCAACGAAGCGGCGAAGGATCTGAACATCATCTACGTGACAGGGCACAACCATTCGAACGGATGGGACAACTATATGGGCGGCAGCTGCTACTTCAAGAAGCCGGGTGATACGATCCTCATTCCGGAATATGACAGCAACAAAACAACGACAGACTCCTTTACGAAAGAGACCCTGAACTTCACATACCTGAACGCGGGCTACACAGGATACTGCAAGTCCGATGCGGCCGACAATACGCTGACCGGAACGGTATGCGAAATCTACGATAACAAATTTGAATTTACAAAGTACTCCTCTGAGGGCGTGCATCCGCTCAGCGCAGCAGGCGCAGCGTGCAGCGACCCGAGCGATACGGATATGATCTCATCAGAGAACTACAGCAAAGAAATCGACAGCCCGCAGAAAGTGGAACGAAAATAACAAAAGGAAGAAGGTGCCGGAAGGGTGAAGCGCCCCTTTTGGCATCTTTTTTGTGACCTGAAATGGAAAAGAAACGAATTGAACAAATCATTGTAGTGGAAGGTCGTGACGATACAGCTGCCATCCTCCGAAGCGTGGACGCTGTCACGATCGAGACTCACGGATACGGTATCCGGCCGTCTACCTGGGATGTGATAGATAAGGCCTATGAAACGGCGGGCATCATCATCTTCACGGATCCTGATACGGCTGGCGAGCAGATCCGGCGCCGCCTCGCGGAGCGCTATCCGAACGCAGAGCACGCCTTTCTCGACAGAAGTCTGGCCGAAAAGGACGGAGACATCGGCATCGAGAACGCCTCACCGGAGAGTATCCGGGAAGCCCTCGCAAAAGCACACCGGCCAATGTCGGCAGACCGGACAGTACAGGAAACAGGATCCGCTGATGTGTTCACCCGCGACGATCTCTTCCGCTGGGGACTCGACGGGATGCCCGGAGCCGCGCGGCGAAGGCAGGAAGTCGGAAGCAGGCTCGGGATCGGCATGGCAAGCAGCAAAACCTTTCTACGCAGACTCAATCACTTCGGCATAAGCCGGGAAGAAGTGGAAACAGCCCTTAGGGACAGCAAATAGACAGACTGGCCCCTAAGGGTTTTCTTTATGGTTTCTTTATCTTGACCAGAATAGTAAATAAATGGTATTATTGGTAAATAAAGTATAACATGTGCGGAAATGCACATGTAAGGGAAAGAAAAAGGGGCAGATAGGAGAGAGAAAATGAATAACGAAATGATGAGCAATGAGCAGCAGAACATGGAATCGCTGAAGGAGGAGTACGCGGCGTTTTTCAGGGAAGGCGGCTACAGGCTTATGAAGCTTTTGGTTGTCAAGGCAGAGATCGAAGTCGACGTCGAGGCAGAAGACCTGGATGTGGTCGGACTGATGCGGCTGCAGAACGGCGTTTATACGGAGCAGGCTTATGTCAGATGGAGAGCTGCAGATGAAATATGCAAAATCAACGACATCTATGATCTGGATAATGCGCTGTTCGTGCTGCTCCGCGGACTTCCACACAACTGGGGAGAAGTGATCGACAACAAGTTCGGCAGATGCATCAAAACAAGAGGAAACGGAACCGGCATACGCAAGAGGACTGCAGAAAACGCCCTCGCAGGAGCGCTCCGTGCAATTGAGAAATGGTGCAATGAAGGAAACTGGTGGTATGGAGAGTATGACTTTGCAGCGGAAGGTCTTCCGGTTGTCAGGAAAATAATGTCGTTTCTGCAGGAAGCAGCGGCAAAAGGAGAAGATGGCTCCCCGACGCTGCTGATGAAGGCGGTTTCCAGCATGAAACTGTTCCGGAACGGGAAACAGGGAATCATATATAACGAATCACTGCAGGAGTTCTGTGAAAAAACGGGCCGGCCAGCGGGAGGATATGCGGGAGCTTCCGGCCGGAACGAACTGATTGCAGACATGTTTATCATGCAGGAAGCGGGAACCGGGCAGGCGCTTTCCGGAATCGAAAACAAAGTCGGGGAAGGCCGCAGCAGTATTCTCATAGACTGGATGTATGAAATATACAGCATCATGACAGCAGTCAGGGACTATATGCCGGACAAGTATGAACGGATCATGTCCTTCCACTGGACCAAGAGCGAGGAGAAACTGAAGGACCTGTTTTTGGAAGTAGCAGCGATGATCGCGGCTATTGAAAACCAAAACAAAGCAATTTGTTAAAAAATGGTCTTGATTCCAAAAATTACCTATGCTAAAATGTGTACAACCAAAAGTGCGGAAAATGCACTATAAAACCATGCGCGAAGCGTAAAAAACTGATTGCTATAGATTTTCCGAAATGTTATACTATTTGCGTATGCGCGGGCATACAAGAAACAGTAAATAATTTTTAGGGAGGTCTCATTAGATGAAGGGCTATAAAAGCGAAAACATTAGAAACGTCGCGCTGGTAGGACACGGCGGCTGCGGAAAAACTACTTTCCTCGAGGCGGCACTGCTTGCGACAGGCGTGATTTCAAGACTTGGTAAAGTTGAGGATGGCCAGACGGTTTCCGACTATGACAAGATGGAAATCGAGAAGGGTTATTCTATCAACTGCACAGTTGTACCTGTTGAGTACAACAAAGTCAAGATCAACTTTGTTGATACACCGGGATCCTTTGACTTTGTAGGCGAAGTCAACTCAGCACTTAGAGCAGTCGAGGCTGCAGCGATCGTTGTTGATGCGGCATCCGGAATCCAGGTTGGAACTGAAAAAGCATGGGATTCCTGCAAGGAATTCTCAGTACCGAAGTTTTTCCTGATCAACAAGACAGACAAAGACAACGTTGATCTGGACGAGCTGGTTGGACAGCTGAAGGCGAAGTTCGGTTCATCCGTCGTTACACTGGATGACAGAGAAGCGCTGGAAGAAGAAATCGCAGGTACCGATGAGGAACTCATGGAGTACTATTTCGAGAATATGGAACTGACAGACGAGCAGTTTGCAAAGGGCCTGTCGAAGGGCATCGGAACCGGAGATATCGTTCCGGTATTCAAGTGCTCCTCACTCAAGGGCGAAGGAATCGAAGAAGTACTGCAGCAGTTCATCGACTTCGTTCCAAAGCCAGCTGACCACGAGCCGTATCCGGCAGTGGACGGCAAGGATGAGGATATCGAAGTTGCAGTAGATCCTGCAGGCAAGCCGGCAGTTCTCATCTTCAAGACGCTGGCAGATTCATTCCTCGGAAAGATCTCACTGGCTAAGGTCATCAGCGGAACGATCAAGTCCGGACAGACGATCTACAACGCAAACTCCGAGAAGGATGAAAAGCTTGGATCACTGTTCTTCGTCAGAGGAAAGAATCAGGAAGATGCTCCTGAAATCGTTGCCGGAGATATCGTTGCGATCGGTAAGCTCCAGAACACAAAGACAGGCGATACACTCTGTGAGAAGGCAAACATCATCAAATTCCCTAAAATTCACTTCCCTTCACCAACTCTGTATCAGGCTGTTGAACCTGCAAAGAGCGGCGACGATGAGAAGATGGGTACAGGTCTGAAGAGACTCATGGAAGAAGATCCGTCCTTCGTTCTCGAGAACAATATTGAAACACACCAGACACTCATCGGAGGTCAGGGCGACATCCAGCTGAACATCATGAAGGATAAGCTCAAAGACAAGTTCGGTGTTGATGTCAACACAGTACCGCAGAAGATCGCTTACAGAGAAACGATCAAGGGCACATCCGATGTTCAGGGTAAGCACAAGAAGCAGACCGGCGGTGCAGGACAGTACGGTGATGTATGGATCAAATTCTCACCGTCAGAAGAAGAGTTTGAATTCGGTGAAGAACTGTTCGGCGGTTCCGTTCCGAAGAACTACGTACCTGCAGTTGAAAAGGGACTCAGAGAATGCATGGAGAAGGGTCCTCTCGCAGGATGTAAAGTCCAGAACGTCAAGGCGATCCTTTACGATGGTTCCTATCACGAAGTAGACTCCAACGAAATGGCATTCAAGATCGCTGCTTCACTGGCATTCAAGAAGGGTATCGCAGAAGCGAATCCTTGCCTGCTCGAGCCGATCATGAAGCTGGAAATCAAGGTTCCGGACGACTACGTAGGCGCTGTTATGGGCGACCTTCCGAACAGACGCGGCGCTGTCCTGGGCATGGAACCGATCGGAGGAGGAATCCAGAGACTGATGGCGGAAGCTCCGCAGGCAGAACTGCTTGACTACGCGATCGCACTCAGAACCATGACACAGGCCAGAGGTTCCTTCGAGATGGAATTCTCAAGACATGATCCTGTTCCTGCAAACATTTCTCAGAAGATCATCGCTGAGTACAAAGCTTCACAGGAAGAGAAATAAAAACCGATCAGACCGATCGAAAGGCGGACCTGCAGTAGATGCGGGTCCGTTTTGTATTGACAGAGCAGGGCAAAGGCTGTAGAATGAACAAAGAACAAATGTTTGCACATGGGCGGAGAGAGGCAAATGGCAAAAAAAGCAAAAACAGTTTTTGTCTGTAACGAATGCGGAAGCGAAAGCGCCAAGTGGGTCGGGCAGTGCCCGGTCTGCGGCGCCTGGAATTCCATGTTTGAGCAGAAGGTCGTAGATTTCGATGCGTCGGACAAACGCCGCAGAACGTCAGGTGCGCCTGCAGGCGCCGGCGGCGCGGGAGCGCATGCCATTGCAGGAGACGGGAGCATCCAGGCAGGCAGGCCGGAGCGGCTGGCGCAGGTGCGGTCATCGGAAACAGCCAGGATCGACACAGGAATCAAGGAACTGAATCGTGTACTTGGCGGAGGACTCGTACCGGGGTCTCTTTGCCTGATTTCCGGAGAGCCCGGGATCGGCAAATCGACGATCATCCTTCAGGCGGCCCAGCATATTGCGGCTTCGAGAGGCGTTGTCCTTTATGTTTCCGGAGAGGAATCTGAGGAGCAGATCCGGATGCGGGCCGACAGAGTCTGCGGACCTGCGGGGATTAGCGAGAATCTGTTTATTCTGGCTGAGACGAACATCGAAAATGTCAGCGCTGTCTGCGAGAGTCTGAATCCGGTGTTCCTTATTGTAGACTCGATACAGACCATGTACAGCGCAGATCTGGAGTCAGCTCCGGGAAGCGTTTCACAGGTGCGTGCCTGCGGCAATGAACTCATGCGGATCGGAAAGACCAACAGCATCCCTGTTTTTATCGTCGCCCATGTGACGAAGAGCGGAGATCTGGCCGGACCGAGGATCGTGGAGCATATGGTAGACTGCGTCCTGAGTTTTACCGGTGACAGAAGCCATGAACTGAGGATCCTGCGGTCACAGAAAAACCGGTTCGGGACCACCAGCGAGATCGGCGCGTTCGAAATGGCCGAGGAAGGGCTGATCGAGATCGAGAATCTGTCGGGCATCCTCATGGAGGAAATGGATAGAGACAGCGAAGGCGCCGTTGCAACGGCGGTGTACGAAGGGACCCGTCCGCTGATCCTGGAAGTCCAGGCGCTGACCAGCCCGTGCAATATTGGTTTTGCGAGAAGAACAGCACTCGGGATCGACAGTTCAAGGCTGAATATGCTCCTGGCAGTACTGGAGAAGAAGATGGGGCTCAGGCTCCTTGATCAGGATGTCTACGTCAATGTTGTGGGCGGCATCAAGCCGGAAGGCACTTACACAGATCTGGCTGTGGCTCTCGCCGTCTATTCATCCTGCACAGGCAGGAAGATAGACAGCAGGACGCTGGTAATCGGTGAGATCGGTCTGACAGGCGATCTGCGGGCCGTGCAGAACAGCGACAAAATCATACGGGAGGCGCAGCGGCTGGGATTCAGCAGGATCGTGCTCCCGATCAAAAACGCCCAGCATCTGCGCGAGAAAGACAGACAATCGGCCAGCATCGAGATCATCGGCATCCGGAACATCGCACAGACAAGGGATTTGTTCCAATAATCTTTAGACATATAATAGCAAATATTTGAGCGCAATTTGTGGAGAAGATACCGCAGCAGGTATCTTCTCCATTTTTTATGCGCGGTTTTCAGTGAAAGGAGTATGGGAAATGAGAATGAGAATTACAAGCAGAGCGCTGCCGACGCTGATCATGATTCTTGCTGCGGCAGTGATCATTGCAGGAGCCTGCATGCTTCTCAACAAACCGGCAGAAACCGGAGTGCCGCCGCCGCTCAGGTTCACCTCTGTGTCCTACGCGAAGGAACAGCCGGAGACGACAGCGGTAAAGACAGATCTCAGCAAATGCATCATTACCCTCGCATATACGGAGTTCGTCGTTGACGGGGAGTATCACATGCCAAAGGTGACGATCACATATCAGGGGAGAAAGCTCAGGAAGAACACCGATTACAAGCTTACCTTCAGCGGGGGTAAAGATGCCGGGAAATCGACTGTGAAAGTTACGGGTACCGGAAGTTTCAAAGGCGCGGTGACGAAGACATACAAAGGCATCCCGGAAGCAAAGCCGGCCACTTCCGCGAAAACAACCACTGCAGCGAGGACAACCACAGCGCCGAAAACGACGAAGGCAACGAAACCGACAAAACCGACGAAAACAACGAAGGCGACAAAACCGACGAAAGCGACGAAATCGACGAAACCGACAAAGGCGGTAAAGGCAACGACTGCAGCGCCGAAAAAGACAAAGGTAACGGCCGTGTACAAAACAACGTCCGCACCGAAAGAAAAGGCAAAAGCGAAGCAGAAAATCAAAAGCATATCAGCGTACACATTCCCGGAAGTCGGGGCGAGCAAGTCGATCGGTGCAAAAGCTTCATCCGGTCTTAAGCTGAAGTACAAATCGAGCAATACCAAGGTGGTAACTGTAAACGCAAAAGGTCTCATGCGGGCGAAGAAGGCCGGAACGGCGAAGATCACGATCCGGCAGGCGGGTGATCGCAGCTACAAGCCGGCGTCCCGCAAACTGAAGGTGACCGTCCCGCCTGCCGGGAGCAGAGAGGAAGCGCTGGCGCCGTGGCGGCACATCCTGATCGATACGTTCTTTCACATCAACGGCAGGAAGTACAGTCACGGGAATCCGGGAAAGTACTGGAAGACCAAAAGCGGACACTGGAGCGGGAAGACCGGGAAGAGAGGCAACACGCAAAGCTGCGTGACACTGTCGACAGTCGCGCTCAAAAGGATCGGGCTTTTGCCCCGCAAAAGCGGATGCATCTGGCTCAGCTCCAACCACGGCACGAAACCAAATAAGACAGTCAGGAAGCTCCGCAGGAATTCCAAAATGCTGGCCATCTCCTATCCGCATAAGAGTCTGAAGTATCTGGCGCAGAACGACATGATCCGGTACGGAGACATCCTGTGCAGATCCGGTCATACCTTTGTGTATATGGGCAAGGATGCCGGCGGGCATCCGCTGATCTACGAGAGCGGCACGCGAAGGGATATCGGGCATGGAACATGTGTCATTTGGGGCCATCATTCAGGCGGTCATGCGGATAAACTGACAGGAAAAATCAATAAGCAGATCCAGCAGTCGGACGAGATGGGAGCGAAATGGCGCAGGGGAAAAATCAGTGACACGGCGTTCCGCGGGCACCGGGCGACGGGCAGGAACCTGAACAAGCCGGTGCACATTGTCTGCAGCATCAGGACATTCAAGGTACGAACCAGCTGCATCAACGGGACGATCACGCCGGGAAACATATATATGGCGGGGGAAAGTCCAACCATAAAATACACTTCGGCTTCGGGAAAACCTGTGGAATATGTCAAGGTGGACGGCAGGAAGGTCAAAGCAAAATCAAAATACACCTTTAAAAAAATCACCGCCGACCACTCGGTCGCGGTGAAGTTCAAACAATAAGAAACTGCTTACTTGACAAGGTCCAGCGTGAACCAGAACGTGGAGCCTTTGCCCAGAGTGCTGTCGACGCCGAAGTCGGCCTTGTGCAGGGCAAGGATCTCCTTGCAGATGGACAGGCCCAGCCCGGAACCTTCTACAGAACGGACCATGTTGGAACTGGCCCTGTAGTAGCGTTCCCAGATGTGTTCAAGATCGTCCGCGGAAATGCCGCAGCCGTGGTCTTCAACAGAAACCTTCACCTGGCGGCCCTGCTTTTTCAATGTGACATTCACGGTTTTGTCTTCGCCGCAGAACTTGACTGCGTTGGAGATAAGGTTGGAAACGACCTGTTTGATCTTGTCTTCATCAGCAAGGACCATGAAGTCGGAAGGACAATTCAGATCGATGGTATAGCCTTCATCCAGCTCCTTGACGCGATAGGTTTCGACGATGGATCTGACAGAATCACTGAGCGAAAACCTGGTTTTATCCAGCGTATTTTTGCCCGACTGGATTTTTGAGACCTGGAGCAGATCGCCGACGAGGTTGTTCAGCCGGTCTGTTTCATCGATGATCACCTGCAGGTGCTGCTCGCGCTTTTCGGGATCGTCACCGGAGATATCCCGGATCATTTCAGCATAGGATTTGATCATTGTGAGCGGCGTACGGAGGTCGTGTGAAACATTTGCGATCAGGTCCTTCTGCATCAGATCGGATTTCTCCAGCTCTATGGAGGCGCCGGTCAGGGTGTCAGCCAGATCGTTGAGCTCCGTATAATGGCCTCCCTTGAACACGATCCCGTACTCTCCGGCAGCAAGACGCTTGGCCGAATTGTTGATCTTTCTGATCGGCCTGGTGATCCTGCTGGAAAGATAGAATGAGATCAGGCAGGCGAGGATGAGAGAAATGATGGTTACGATCAGAAGCTGATGCGCCAGGATCCGGATCGTGGAAGATACGGGCCACAGGGGTGAGAAGATGTAGACGATCACATCTTCCTTGTCCTCGGCATGCAGGACGTTGCCGCACGCGAGGACCTTCTGGGACTCGTCGTCCTCACCGAAGGTCATGTAGACAGCATTGCCTTTTTTGATCATCTCTTCATTGAGCCTTTGCATCTGCGAGATGTACTGCGGATTGATCGAAGGCCCCTTTGGAACATTGTCGCTGTCGGCAGAAGAATCGGCTCCTTTGCTTTCGGAATCTGCGGAACCGCCGAGGGCAGACATGTCATAATCGCCGGAGGAAGGACTGAAATACATGGCCGTGCCGTCAAGAGAAACGATATAGATATACATATCGTGAGAATCGGAATACTCTGCGACATCATCAAAAAAGTCTTCAGAATCATTGCTCTTGAAAGACTCTTCGATGTCGATGGCCACCTTCTGGGTCTGGGAGGTTTTCATAGTGCCGTACAGATTGTTCAGCATAAGCACCTGAACGATCCAAAGCGCCGCCATGAGAACAGCCGCGAACAGAATGAAGTAAAGCCAGGATTTGAACTTGATGCTTTTGGGATCGATCTTAAACTTCAAATTTGTATCCTACTCCTCTGAGCGTCACGATGCAGTCCCGGTATGGACCGAGGCTGCTTCTGAGATTCTTGATATGGGTATCGATGGTCCTGTCGTCACCGAAGAAATCGTATCCCCAGATATCTGACAGAAGCTTGTCCCTGGAGAGAGCGATGTTCTTGTTCTGCACAAGATAAAAGAGCAGATCGTATTCTTTCGGGGTCAGTTCCACGCGCTCTCCGTCGATCGTTACGGTGCGCGCCGGGATATTGATTTCCAGTCCGTCGAATTTGAGCAGATCGGATTCAGTTTTGGCGCTGCCGCTGCGTCTGTTGAGCACAGCGCTGACTCTGGCCATGAGCTCCTTCGGGCTGAACGGCTTGACGACATAATCATCGATGCCGAGTTCAAAACCGAACAGCTTGTCATACTCTTCGCCTCTGGCCGAGAGCATGATCACAGGGGTATCGCAGATCTTGCGGATCTCCTTGCAGGCGGAGAATCCATCGAGCCGCGGCATCATAATATCCATAATGATCAGATCGTATTCATTGAGCTTACAGAAACCGACGGCTGTCATGCCGTCCTCAGCTTCAGTGACTTCATGACCATTGAATTCGGAATACTCCCTGATCACATCGCGTATACCTTTTTCATCATCCACAACGAGCAGTTTCGCCATTTCAGTCTCCTATCCGGCCCGGCAGGGCCTGTGATTACCATGATTTGACTGCATTATAGCACATAAATGTGAAGAAAAGGTGACGCAAAGAAGGAGCCGGAGGCTCCTTTTTCTATTATCGACAACTATTTTTATTCGGAGGAAGCAATCATGAACAGTAAGACAGCGAAAGAAAGACTGCTTGCCATCTTTCTGGCAATTGCAGCCATAGTGACGATGATCCCGGGCGGACTTCTGTTTTCCGCGCAGAGCGTCGATGCGGCAAGTACCATCACGCTCACCGGCAAGAAATTCGAGTACAAGGACGCGTACGGTGACTGGCACACGAATACGTACTTTTCGGGGAACGGTTATGAAGGCCTTTGCGCAAAAGCACACTACCATGCGATCACCGGAAAACACAGTTACACCTTGCACGATTCTTCAAACTACTGCAAAAACAACATCATGGCAAAGCTTGCCTACTATTATGGATATACGAAGGGGTGGACAAGCGGAACCAACGGAGCGAAACTTGCCAGGTGCCTGAATTATGTTTCCACACAGAGCGGCGCCAAAGACAAAGGCAAGGCATTCAACTTCAAGGAAAAGACACTGAAGGAAATGGTCGATACCGCAAAGAATGTGAAGGTTCCGGAAGGATTTACGTGCTGGTTCGTGATCCCGGCGGGAGATACGAGCAAGCAGGCGGCAGTCATCTGGAAGTACACCCCGCCCGGGAAACTGCATCTGGTGAAAAGCTCCTCTGTCAAAGGATACAAGAAATCCTTCGCCGGATGCGAATACACTGTGTATAAGAGCGACAAGAAAACAGCAGTCGGAAAACTCACCTGCAAAGCGGACGGAACGACCAACATCCTTTCTCTTCAGCCGGGCACGTATTACGTGAAGGAGACGAAGACCAATGCAAACTATCTTTTAAATGACAAGTGGTGCACGGCAAAGGTGGCCAGCAAGAAGACAGTCAAAGTCAAAGCCAGCAATGGTGCGGAAGGTGCTTTCTCGCTTCAGAAGGCGTTCACGCCGGACTCAGATGATGGATTTGTTCTGGGGGGATTCCGGTTCACGCTCCGAAGCAAGGCGGACAGCAGCAGGAAATATACGGCTGAGACTGATGCGAGCGGAAAACTCGTTATCAGGAAGATGAAGGCCGGGACGTATACGGTTACGGAAAACCTGACTGACAAACAGCAGGAAGCCGGTTACGCCAATGAAAGCAAGCAGGGCCAGACCGTGATCATCGAGAATGGCAAGACTGCGCAGATCTCATGGAAGAACAGCTACACAAAAGCGAACCGGCTGGTCATTATCAAGACAACGGATGACGACTCGCCTGTCGACGGCTTCCATTTCAGTGTGCAGGGAGACATCAAGGGAAGAGAACTCACCAAGGAAACGCTGCTGGCCTATGCGCACATAACGCCTGTAACGGTGCGGGATGGTTTTGCGCTGGGAGAATTCCGTGTAAATGAAGCGGAGCTGGCGGAGCTGAACAGTGCAGCGGAAAACAAGGAGACAGGGACATGTACCGTGCACATCACGGCGGAAGCGACTGGACCGGCACAGCCGCCGCAGAGCCGCCAGCTGGAGACGTTCCTGGAGGGTGAAGACAGCTATGTCTTCACAAAGGGCGATGCACTGCTCTATGAAGGGACCCTCTACATCGCACAGGAAACCAGAACGTACAGCCTGGATCAGATCCGCGGCACCGGGGGAGAAGAGTGCCTGCTCGACGATGAAGCGTTCTTCAGAGTCTATGAGCCGGAAGAGGAAACGGAAAACATCATCATTCCTGTGAAGGTGACACTCCGCTCGGTCTGCGATCAGCATGAAGTGACGGATCCGGTCGCGGGGACCGGCATTTCCGAACCGGAAGGATGGATCATTGAGTATAACGATGTGATCTGGGCAGGAAGCGCTGATACATACTTTAAGAGCGACGCGGAAACAACGACCGGGGAGAACGGCATAATCAGGATCGCGGATCTTTTTCCCGGGACCTATACGGTTACGGAAGAACTGACAGAGGAACAGAGCAGACATTTCAAAACGCCGGCAGCGCAGACGAAGACCCTTGAAGAAGGTGAGGATGCGGCTCCGCTCGTCTTTGATTGTATAAACAGAGCCAAGTCAACTGACGTCTCACTGGTCAAGACTAACGCCGGGAAAAACGGAGAGGTCGCAGGTTTCGAATTCACACTGACAGGAACAAGATCCTTCGATGGAGCCGAGCTGGAACCGGTCACAGCCGTCACGGAGGACGACGGCAGGATCGATTTCGGACAGCTTTATGCGGGCAGCTATGTTCTGGAGGAGACCGGATTCGATCCTTCGTCCTATGTCTTCCACGATGCATACAGGCTCGAAGGGCATGAAAATCCTGCCAAAGCCTTCACAGTGACCGGGGATGAAGAGGCGCCGATCGAGATCGCCTTTGAAAACGATCCTATTACAAGCCTCTTTCTCACGAAAGTGGACCGGGAGTCTCAGATGTTTTTGGACGGTGCAGAATTCGACCTGTATGAAAACGGGGAGAAGGCCGTCACATTCAGCATCGTGAGAGGAGAGGACGGTAAAGCAAAAGCAAATATCCTGTGGAGAGCCGAAGGGTCGCGCATTGAAGCCGGAGATGAAGACGTTGAGACTTCCGGCAGCGAACTATCAGAAGACGCTGCTGAAGACGATCAGGAAGCTGAGGGGTCCGGGGAGGAAGCCGCAGATGATCCGGATCGTGATGAAACAGTCGAATACAATTACGCAGTGCTCCGCGGACTTAAGCGGCACGCTGCGTACAGACTCATTGAAACGAAAGCCCCGGATGGATACACTGCCGCGGTCGACTATCCGTTTACCTTTGAGGAAGATATGGAGCCGCTCTTTCTTGAAAACGCTGCACCCGAGATCAGCACACAGGCACGGGATGCCGCAGTGGGACTGCGTATGTCCGACGCAAAGGGAGGTCCGGTGACACTGATCGACACCGTCAGGTATCAGGGCCTGACGCCAGGCAAAAGCTATACGATGACAGGTCGTCTCGTATTCAAGCCGCAGACGCAGGAGAGCGCGTCAAGCGAAGACGCGGATCCGGTAATCGCGGGCGGCAAAGCAGTCGAGGAAACCGTTTCGTTCACACCGGCAGAAGGGAAAGGAGCCGTGGATGTCCGGTTCACCTTCGATGCGTCGGAACTGGAAGGAGCGAAAACGGTCATCTTCGAAAGCCTGGGAGATCCGAAACTTCCGATCGGCGATTCCGTCATCGCAACCCACTCCGAAGCGGACAATGAGGATCAGTCCATCTACTTTCCCGCGCTGCACACAACTGCGAGAGGGGAGGATACGGGGATGCACATCACAAACGCAGGTGAAGAAACGGTCATCATCGATACGGTCGATTACTCCAATGTCTTTGTCGGCCGCATATACGAAGTCCGTGGGGTACTGATGGATCAGAAAACCGGAAGACCTATGACGGCTGACGGCGAAGGAGGCAGTGAAAAGGTGACCGCAGCTGTCCGGTTCAAGGCAACGGCAGACGGACCTGTCTTTGAAGACGACCCGGACTTTGCCGAAGCGGAGCAGGCCGCAGAAAGCGGAGAGGATGAAGCGGAACTCGTCTCCGGCTCTGTGGATCTGACCTTCAGGCTGGATGCGAGAAAGCTAGCAGGCAGAAGTCTGGTTGCTTTTGAAGAACTGTATACGGACGGGAAACGCATCGGACAGCACAAGGACATCAATGACAAAGGACAGACGGTACGCGTTCCGGCTATTGAAACAAAGGCATCCTCCGGAAGAAACATTATCAGGGACAAGGTGAAGTACGAGAACCTGATTCCGGGGAAGACCTATATCATGTACGGTGTACTGATGGACAAAGCGACAAGCAAACCCGTGATACTCGACGGGCGGAAACTAAGATCAGAAGTACGATTCACCCCCGCGAAGCCGAGGGGCAAGGTTACGCTCACATTCAGGGCGGACACCGCAAAGCTCAAAGGCAGGACGTTGGTTGCTTTTGAAACATGCTATATCATGATTGATTCCGACGAAGGGGAGCAGGCGGTCGAAATCGCCGCGCACAGGCGTTTCGACGCAAAATCCCAGACCCTTTCATTCACGTCTCCGCAGACCGGAGAAAGCCTCCCGCGGACATTGCCTGCTGCTTTTGCGGCAATGCTTTTGTCCGCAGCTTATCTTATCAGGAAACTGATTCTCAGCAGGTGATCCGGCGGCGGACAGATCCGGCCGGATCAGCCCGCCGCGATGAAGGCCGCCGTATGCTTTTTCAGGAGTATATGACGGCCTTTGCAGCCCCTAATCTCTTTGACTGTCCTATGGCCGTCATGTTATAATATCAATACGTATGACCAAATGGTTTCTCCGGGTGGAGACACAGGAGAAAATACGGGAGAATCTGTATGTATAGAGCAGGAGATAAAGTTCTGTACCCTATGCATGGAGCAGGAGTCATTCAGCAGGTGAAAAGCTGCGAGATCCTCGGGGAAGTGAAGGACTATTATCTACTTCACGTCCCTTGTGGAGATATGGAAGTAATGATTCCCGTCGAAGCTTGTGATGACATTGGAGTGAGGCCTGTAGGGACACAAGAGGAAATCGACGAAGCGATTTCTGTTCTTGGCCGGGATTCCACAGAATTAAGTGGAAACTGGAGCAAACGGTACAGGGCGAACACTGAAAAACTGAAGAGCGGCGATATTATTATGGTTGCCGAAGTCGTACGAAATCTCACAAGACACGACCGGGTGAGCGGACTTTCAGCGGGAGAGAAAAAGATGCTCTCCAACGCACGCAAGATCCTGCAGAGTGAGATCATGCTCGTCACCGGAATGGATGAGGAAGCCGTGCTGGAACTGATCGACAAAGCAATATAGGTCGGTTTGTTCGGATGCGTGTGATCCGTCAAATGCGGAATCCGTCTGGCAGAGTCTCCTTGGCATGCGCAATTTTATAAGGAAAGGAGGAAATGACAAAGTGCTCGGAAAGTTGATAAGAGCTGTTATGACCATCGTGGGTGCCATCGTTGGTTACGGCTTCTATCTGCTTGTGAAGTATTGGGCTGGCCTTCAGGGCTATAACATGGAAACAGAGTTTACTGTGGCAGAGCAGATATTTACTGTCACTGCACTCGCACTTATCTTCGCTATTATTTTTTATAAACTGTTTCCAGTGTTCAGAAGAGGCGGCATGAAAGCCGCCGGCAATCTTGAGTCCGACCTGAAGGACACGCCGATCAACGATATCATTTCGACAATAGCAGGGCTGATCACGGGCCTGTTTGTTGCGTACCTTATAAGCAGGGGCATCTACACCAGTATAGAGATACCGGTCGTCAGCATGATCCTGAATATATTGACGTATATCATACTCGGCGGACTCGGCGTGCTGGTCGTGAACAGCAAGGCCAAAGAAATCGGATCATTGTTGCTCAACGCCAGAAAAGGCGCTTCTCAGTCAGGCAGAACCGGCAAACACAAAAGCGACGCGACACCTAAAATATTCGATACAAGCGTCATAATAGACGGAAGAATTGCAGACATTCTGGAGACAGGGTTTATTGAGGGACCGATTATCATCCCTGAGTTTGTCCTTGTCGAATTGAGACATATCGCGGACTCATCGGATACTCTCAAAAGACAGAGAGGCCGGCGGGGGCTGGATATTCTCAATGCGATCCAGGAAGAATACGGAGTTGAGATCTACAACACGGCTTCGGAGAAGGTGCTTGACGAAATCCCGGAAGTGGATGTCAAGCTCCTTAAGCTTGCCCAGATCATGAACGGCAAGGTCGTTACGAACGATTTCAATCTGAACAAGGTCGCTGCCATCAAAGGCATACCGGTGCTCAACATCAATGAACTGGCCAACACACTCAAACCGGTCGTGCTGCCGGGCGAGGAAATGATTCTTTCCCTTGTCAAAGAGGGAAAGGAGAACGGTCAGGCTGTGGCCTATCTTGACGACGGCACAATGATCGTTGTCGAAGAAGGAAAACCGTTCATCGGGCAGACAATAAAAGTTATCGTGAGCAGCGTGCTGCAGACATCCGCCGGCAGGATGATTTTCGCCAAACCGGCGGGAAATGTGCGTCCTGCACACCTGTAGGGCATAATACAAGGGTGAACAGAGATGTATAAGAACAGCAAAGTAGCGGTTATCATTGCCGCCGCCGGTAGAGGGAGACGTCTCGGATCGAGTATCCCCAAACAGTATCTCAAAATCGGCGGAGAATATGTTATTGCAAAGACAATCAAAGCCTTTGAAGATATCGATGAGATCGACTACATTTTTGTTGTCACAAACGAGGACTATACGCGCATGTGTGCGGAAATCGTAGAAGAGCGGGGCTTCGCCAAGGTAGAGGGGGTCGTTCCCGGAGGGAGCAGAAGACAGGATTCTGTCTACAATGCGCTCCAGGAAATCAACGCGCGCAAGCCGGGTGTCTCAATGGTGCTCATCCATGACGGGGCAAGGCCGTTCGTCGAAAAGAACGTCATTCTGAACGTACTCGAGGAAACGGAGAATACCGGTGCAGCCGTTGCCTGCGTCGCGATGAAGAACAGCGTACGCATGGTGGAAGCGGGCGGACAAGGAAGCAAGAGCGTGGACAGGACAGATTACTATTCCGTCCAGACGCCGCAGGGCTTCCGCAAGTCTATGCTCATTGACGCCTATGACAGAGCCTATGACGATGACTTCGAGGGGACGGACGACGCCTCCATCGTCGAGCGTGCAGGCTATGATATCGCCATTGTGGACGGTGACTACGGCAACATCAAAATCACAACGAAGGAGGACTTGCCCATGGAAAACAGAGTCGGTACAGGCTTCGATGTGCATCAGCTTACAGAGGGAAGGAAACTGATACTCGGAGGAGTCGATATCCCGTATGACAGAGGCCTTCTGGGCCATTCCGACGCGGATGTGCTCGTGCATGCTGTGATGGACGCGCTTCTTGGCGCTGCCGCTCTGGGAGACATCGGAAAGCACTTCCCGGACAGTGACGACCAGTACAAAGGCATCAGCAGCCTGAAACTTTTGGCGCAGGTCAAAAAGCTGCTCGAAGAAAACTACTATAACATCGGCAATATTGATGTCACCCTCATCGCCCAGAGACCAAAGATCAGCCCGTACATCGATGAGATGCGGGACAATCTCTCGGCGGTCCTTGAACTGGACAGAACCAGGATCAATATCAAGGGGACGACCACAGAGAAACTGGGTTTCACCGGAAGAGAAGAAGGGATCGCCTGCGAAGCGGTCTGCTCTATCTACCGGTAGTATAGATCAGACATTAAAACAAAAACAGAAAATACAAAACGAAGGAGTAAAGAACAGACAAATGAAGTTATCAGAAGCGTTTTTCAGAACACTCAGGGAAGTACCGAATGAAGCGGAGATCCCAAGCCATATCCTGCTTCTCAGAGCGGGCATGATCAAGAAGACAGCCGCCGGCATATACAGCTATATGCCTATGGGGTACAGGACGATCAGAAAAATCGAGGCCATCGTCAGAGAAGAAATGGATGCGAAGGGAGCCCAGGAGATCAGCACATCGATCCTTCAGCCGGGCGAACTCTGGGAGGAATCCGGCAGATGGGACGCATACGGCCCTGAAATGTGGAGACTCAATGACAGAAACGGCAGAGGCTTCTGCCTTGGACCGACTGCCGAGGAAGTGTTTACGGACATCGTCAGAAACGATCTGACATCCTACCGGCAGCTTCCTATGATGCTTTACCAGATCACGGACAAGTTCAGAGACGAAGCACGGCCGCGGTTCGGCATGATGCGCTCCAGAAACTTCATCATGAAGGACAACTACTCCTTCGACAAGGATGAAGAGGGCCTGGAGAAGAGCTACCAGCAGATGTACGAGGCATACTCAAATGTCTTTACGAGGTGCGGGCTCACGTTCCGTCCGGTCGAGGCGGACAACGGTGCGATCGGCGGTTCCGGTTCACATGAATTCACGGCTCTTTGTGAATACGGCGAGAGCCAGATCTGCTACTGCGATTCATGCAGCCTGGCGACCACTATCGAAAAGGCCGCCTGCAAGGATGCGCCGGAGGATACAGCAGAGATGCTGCCTATGGAGAAAGTCCACACACCGGGAACGACCACGATCGAAGCAGTTGCCGACTTCCTCGGAATGGATCAGAAGCAGACCCTCAAGGCGCTCATGTTCGAGACCTACGGGGAAGACGATCAGGTCAATGGATATGTGGCAGTATTTATCCGCGGCGACAGAGAACTGAACATGACCAAGCTGGTGAACGCTCTCGGCGTGCACGAGTACGCGATTGCTTTTGCAGATGAAGAGAAGATGGCGGAGAAGTGCGGATGCGTTGGCGGCTTCACAGGTCCGGTGGGACTCCATGACTGCACGATCGTATGCGACAGCGAAGTGCCGGGACTGAAGAATCTGGCAGCCGGAGCCTGCGAAGCGGATCATCATATCAAAAACGTCAACTACGGACGCGACTGGGAAGCCGACATCGTAACAGATGTCAAGAACCTGCTCGAAGGAGATCCTTGCCCGGTCTGCGGTGCGCCGATCAAACACGCCCGCGGCGTGGAAGTCGGCCAGATCTTCAAATTAGGAACGAAGTATTCAGCTTCCATGGGCGCGACCTATCTCGATGAGAAGCAGAAGGAACATCCGATTATGATGGGATGTTACGGAATCGGTATCTCCAGGACATTCCAGGCAATCATCGATATGCCGGAAAACCATGATGATAACGGCATCATCTGGCCGATGTCCGTAGCGCCGTACCATGTGATCATCACCTTGATGAAACCGGAAGATGAGGCACAGAAGGCCGTTGCGGATAAACTCTACGCAGAACTCAGCAAGGCAGGCGTCGAAGTGATCCTGGATGACAGGAAAGAGCGCCCGGGCGTTAAGTTCAAAGATGCAGACCTGATCGGGATCCCGATCAGGATCACAGTCGGCAGAGGCGCGGCTGACGGCATCATCGAGTACAAGATGAGACGGGATGCTGACAGAACGGAGCTTCCGGTAGATGAAGGAATTGCAAAAGCAATCGAAACAGTAAATGCAGAAAAAGACGGAAGGTGCTACTTCAAATAAAAAGAGAGACGAAGGAATGATAAACCTGTTTTGGGAATTCTTCAAAATAGGTTTATTTACTATTGGCGGCGGTGCAGCAATGATTCCGCAGATCCAGCAGGTTGCCACAGAAGAAAAGGGCTGGCTGACGGAAGATGAAATGCTGGACTGCATCGCCATGGGACAGTCTCTTCCCGGTGTGATCGCAATCAATATCGGGACATATGTCGGGTACAGGCAGCGGGGGCTGGCGGGCGCACTGGCAGCGACCGTCGGCGTCGTGCTTCCTGCCTTTCTATCGATCCTGATTCTTGTGGCAGTGCTGGGAGCGATCGGCGACAACCCGTGGATCGCCGGCGCGTTTACAGGAATCAAAGCAGCTGTCTGCGGACTGCTTATCGTGACCTCCGTGAAACTGCTGCTGCAGATGTGCAAAGGTAGAGACGGAACCTACGCCAGGAAAAGCCACGTGGTATTCACCGTGATCATGAGTGTTTTGTCTCTGGTCGCTGTGGGCTTCTTCGGAATCACAGCAGTTCTGGTCATTTTGGCCGGGATCGTGATCGGTATCGTGTATTACAGGATCACCGTTATGAACGGCAGCCGGGAGGTGGACAAATGATGCTCCTTCTCAGGCTGTTTGCAGAATTTTTCAAAGTAGGGCTGTTTTCCTTCGGCGGCGGTAATGCGATGCTCCCGCTGATTTACCAGAGCATCCAGAAGTTCAGCCAGCTGGGGACATCAGCTTTTTCGGATATGGTGGCTCTTTCGCAGGTGACGCCGGGACCTGTGGCTGTCAATGCGGCGACGTTCATCGGATTGGAGGCCGGAGGCATACCGGGAGCGGTCTTCGCGACGCTCGGCGTGTGTCTGCCGTGTTTTCTGATCATGCTGATCGTAATCAGACTTCTGGACAGGTTCAGAGGCAGCACGCTGGTAGAGGGCGCCTTCGCCGGGATCCGGCCGGTGACCATAGGGCTGCTGCTCGCGGCGGTCATATTCATTATGAACGGCGTACTGGTCAAGGGACCGGTCGTTTCCGCTGAGATGGCGGACCCCGGATACTACAATTGGATCCCGATCGGCATTTTCGCAGTGTCGATCCTGCTGATCAGTCTCTTAAAACTGAAACCGCTCCATGTGATGCTCATTATGGGCGCCGCGGGAGCATTGATATACGGAGTGATGTGATATGTGGACAGGCGGCGTCAGAGTCATCGTGCTCGATGAAAATAACAGAATACTGATGGTCAAGCAGGAGCATCCGGAGCGGACTGTCTGGATGGTGCCCGGAGGCGGTATCGAAGAAGGGGAAAACTCCGCGCAGGCCGCCGCACGCGAAGTGCGGGAGGAAACCGGTCTGGAAGTGGAGATCCTGGGGCTCATCTGGCATGTTGAGGAGGTCTCCGACCGGGGACAGCGTTTCGTCAATTTCTTCAGGGCAGCCCTGCGCGGTGGCAAACCTGCACTTGGACACGATCCTGAACTTTCCGAATCGGAGCAGGTGCTGGCGGATCTGCAGTTCATGAGCCGGGAAGAAGTCGCCGGCCTGGAAAACGTGTACCCGGAGTTTCTCAGGGAGGAACTCTGGCAGCATCTGGAACAGGGAACCATCGACTACAACGCATTCAGAATGCGTGAAAAATAATAAGCAAAGGCAAAAGAAATCACAGGAGGATTTGCAAATGAAATACGTAAGAATCGAAATGGAAGATGGCGGAGTAATGAGAGGGGAACTGTATCCGGAAATCGCACCGGAAACAGTAGCAAACTTTGAGAAACTGGTCAATGATGGCTTTTATGACGGCCTGATCTTTCACAGAGTCATTCCGGGATTCATGATCCAGGGCGGCTGCCCGCAGGGCAACGGCATGGGCGGTCCGGGCTGGACCATCAAGGGTGAATTCACATCCAACGGATTCGAAAACAACCTGAAGCATACGACAGGCGTAATGTCCATGGCCAGAACTCCGTTCCCGGATTCTGCCGGATCCCAGTTCTTCATCATGGTGCACGACGCTCCATTCCTGGACGGCGAGTACGCGGCATTCGGCAAGATCATCGAGGGACAGGAAGTGGCAGACGCCATCGTCGCAACGCCGCGCGACATGAATGACAAGCCGAAGAAACCGCAGAGAATGGCTAAAGTAACTATCGAGGAGGATTAATCGATGGATTATCATTTCACAGAGGAACAGGGCCTGCTGCGCGACGCCTTTGCGCAGTTCGCGAAGGAGGAAATCGCGCCGCACGCTGCGGCATGGGACGCAGAGGACCACGTGCCGATGGACATCGTACCGAAGCTCGGTGAGATGGGCATCATGGGTGTGTTCGTTCCCGAAGAGTACGGCGGCGCAGGTCTTGGCCATATCGAAAGATGTATTGCGCTCGAAGAAATCGCCAGGTATTCGGCGGGCCTCGCCATGATGGTGTTCACCCATCATCTGGGTGTTGCCGCGATCGTCGATTACGGCACGGAAGAGCAAAAGCAGAAGTGGCTGCCGGGCATGTGCGACGGAAGCTGCGTATGCGGACTGGCTGTCACGGAACCCGGCGGCGGAAGCGATGTTGCAGGTCTCAAGACGGTCGCGGTGCTGGAAGACGACACATGGACCATCAACGGGAGAAAGTGCTTCATCACCAACTCACACTGTGCGGGCGTTACCGTGGTAACATGCAGGACAGGTGAGGATGAGAAGGGCAGACCTCTCATGTCCACCATCGCCATCGAGGCGGGTACAGAAGGCTTCAAGCCGGGAAGAGAAGAAAACAAACTAGGTCTGCGCGGTTCCTATACAGGCGAACTGATCATGGACAACGTGAAAGTGCCTGCCGGCAATACAGTAGGCGCGCCGGGCAAAGGCATGCCGATCACCATGAAGGAACTGGGTGAAGTCGGCAGAGCCAGCATGGCAGCCATCGAACTGGGGATCCTCAGAGCATGCCTGGAAGACGCGGTTGCCTTTGCAAAGGAAAGAGTGCTGTACGGCAAGCCGATTTCCAAATTGCAGGCGATACAGTTCCAGATCGCGGAGATCCGGTGCGACTACGAAGCGTCCAGGCTGATGCTTTACAATGCAGCTGCCATGAAGGACGAGGGCACAGTTGGCGCTGAGTTCTCCATGGCCAAGTATTTCATCTCCGAGGCAGCGGTCAGATCCGCTAAAAGGCTGATGGAGATCATGGGCGGCTACGGATTCGTCAACGAGTACCCCGCGGGCAGATATCTGCGAGACGCAGCCGGGTGCATCCCGTCCTGCGGAACCAGCGAGATCCAGAAGATGATCGTTGCGGGGGAGACGCTGAAGAAATTCTAATATGAATATCTTAGTACTGATCAAACCTGTTCCGGATCCGGAGCAGGAGAAGAACATCAGAATAGATACGGAGAGCGGCAGGATCGTGCGCGAGGGCGTGAAGCACGTGATCGATCCGGAGAGCCGCAATGCTCTGGAAGCAGCGCTGCAGCTGGCGAAACAGCCTGGCCGTGAGCCGGGGTTTGTTGCGGCGCTGGCTATGGCGCCCGTGCAGATGAAAGACAAACTGACAGAAGCGCTGGCGATGGGCGCGGACGAAGCGTATCTGCTGTCGGACAAGGCGTTCGGCGGTGCGGACACCTATGCCACATCGTACACTTTAGCGGCGGCTGTTCGGAAGATCGAGGCAGAAAAAGAGCTGCAGTTCGATCTGATCCTTGCCGGTACGTCCAGTTCGGACGGAGGGACCTCCCATGTGGCGGTCCAGACGGCCGAGTGGCTGCAGCGCACGCACATTTCGAATGTCTGCAGTATCCAGCTGCCGGACAGCACAGCAGGCAGCAGCCTGATTCGCGTGATCAAGCGAAGCGAAGAGGTCATGCTGACCTTTGAAGGAGAAGGACCGGCTGTGATCGGGGTGACGCGGGACATCAACAAGCCGCGGCTCGTCACAGCCATGGGAATCATCAAAGCCAGGAAGAAACCGCTGACCATATGGACCATTGAGGACCTCGGCATCAATCCGGATAAGGCCGGCTTGGCAGGGTCGCCCACAAAACCGGGCAGACTCTTCGAACCGGAAACCGGAAGAGCGGCGGAAGAGCCGTGGCAGACGCCGGAAGAGGCGGCGGCAGGAATCCTGGAAATCATCAGAGAGGCGGGGATCTAATATGAAAGCAGAAGATATCAACAAGATCCTCATTCTCGACCAGGGCGATCCGGTCGCGGGACAGCTGCTCGCCAAAGCATACGCGGTATTTGGTGCAGAAACGGAATACGTAGTGCTCAAGGCTCACAAAACCCACAACATCGCTCTCCGGATGATGGAACAGACGGTTCGGGAAGAAAATCCCGAACTGGTGCTGATCGGGGCAACGGCGCTGGGTGAGGAAATCGCGCCGGCGCTGGGCGTACGCTTTCGGACAGGCGTAGCAGCCCATTGTGTGGATATCAAGGTGAATGACGAAGGCCGTCTCACCTTCCTGATCCCGGCCTTCGGCGGAAGGGTGATCGGCGAGATCTTTGTTCCGGATGCAAAGGCAGGGCATCCTGCCATTGCCACAGTGAAACCGGGGATCTTCCAGCAGCGGATCAGCTTATATGACGGCTTCGACCGGACAGATATTGGCTCTGCGCCCAGCGTCAGGATCATCGATGTGGACGCCCTGGCTGCTGACGGGAGCATCCCGGAAGGCAGCAAGACGCAGGGAGCATTCCGGCTCGCGGAGATCACGCCGCGGCAGCGCGCAGCGAGCGACATCGCCAGCGCGGAGCTCATACTCTGCGGTGGTTACGGACTCGGCAATGAAGAAACCTGGCACAAGCTGGAGGCGCTGGCAGATAAACTCAACGGCGCGGCCGCCTGCACGAGAGCTGCTCTTGACGCAGGGTGGGGCTGCATGGAGGATACGATGATCGGTACAAGCGGCAGGGCGGTAAGCCCCGAGATCTATGTCGGATTCGGCATCTCGGGCGCAGCCCATCACACCTGCGGTATCGCCGGCGCAGGCAGGATCATCAGTATCAATACAGACAAAGACGCGGAGGCTTTTGCAGCATCCGATTACAAAGGTGTATTCGACGCGGAGCAGGTCATAGACGCTCTGCTTGATCAGATAAAATAAGGGGTGATATTTTGAGAAAAGGCAATATCGACATCACATTCATAATCATTATCGTGCTGTTGGCAGGCAGCTCCCTGCGGAGCGGGATGGCTGACCCCAAGCAGTGGCTCATGGAGAAGCTGCTTCTTCTTCCGGGCATCATCATCGGTCTGTCGCTGCATGAATTCGGGCACGCGGTCGTGGCGTACAAACTGGGAGACAACACGCCGAAACTCCAGGGCAGAGTCACGATCAATCCCATGGCGCACATTGACTGGATGGGACTGGCGGCGCTGTTCTTCTGCGGATTCGGATGGGGACAGCCGGTGCAGATCAATCCGTACAATTTCAAACACAGAAGGCGGGATGAACTGTTTGTTTCTCTGGCCGGCGTGGTGATGAACCTGCTGGTGGCGGTGCTCTTCATCATCATAGCAAAGGTGTTTGTGACTGCGACAGGAGGCGCGCTGAACTCAACGCTTGCGGAAGGCTTCTGGTGGATCATCTACTATGCCATCCAGATCAACTTCGTGCTGATGATCTTCAACCTGATTCCGTGTCCGCCGCTGGACGGTTTTAACATCATCGCCCAGATCGCGGGATTCGGCAATACGGAGACTTACTGGCGCATCTACAACTACGGAAGCTGGTTCCTGATCATCATCATCGTATTCGGCGTCGCGGGCATGATCCTGACGCCGTGTGTAAGTTTCCTGATGAACATCGTATGGGGAATACTGTTTTAGAGAGCATAGGGAGTATCAATGGGAAGGACGGATTACCTTGACAAACTGAATGACAAACAACGGGAAGCGGCCACGTATACCGAGGGTCCGCTTCTTATACTTGCGGGAGCGGGGAGCGGCAAGACCAGTACAATGACATGCCGGATCGCGTATCTCATCAGAGAGATGAACGTTTCCCCTTACAATATCCTGGCCGTGACCTTCACCAACAAAGCTGCGAAGGAAATGCGGGAGAGGGTCCAGCGCCTCATCGGCGAGGGCGTCAACATGTGGATCCTCACGTTTCACTCAGCGTGCCTCAGGATCCTTCGGCGTCACGCGGAGGTCCTTGACTACGGACGTGATTTCGCGGTCTATGATCCAACTGATCAGAAGACGGTAGTGAAGAATATCTGCAAAGATCTCAACATCGACACGAAGAAGTTTGCGCCGGGATACTTCCTGAGCAGGATTTCCCATTGCAAGGAGCAGCGTATCACCGCTAAGGAATACAACAATCTTTTCGGCACGGACTTCAAAGAGCAGATGATGGGCCAGGTGTACCGCGAGTACGACAAGACCCTGAAAAAGAACAACGCTATGGATTTCGACGATCTGCTCCTCAAGACCGTTGAACTTTTTGAAAAGGACGAAGAAATACTGCTCAGATATCAGGACAGATTCCAGTACATCATGGTGGATGAGTATCAGGATACGAACATGATCCAGTACGCCTTCGTCAAGCTGCTGGCCGACGCGCGCGACCGGAACGGGAACATCCGCCGGAACTTGTGCGTTGTCGGAGATGACGATCAGTGTATCTACCAGTGGCGCGGCGCCGATATCCGTAACATCCTCGAATTTGAAAAGGATTTTCCAGGTGCAAAAACAGTAAAACTTGAGCAGAATTACCGTTCGACGGCGAACATTCTGGCGGCTGCCCACAGCGTCATTTCCCACAACAGAGGACGCAAATCCAAGAAACTCTGGACAGACTCTGAGGACGGGAAGAAGATCGTCTACTACAACGCGGATGATGAAAAGGATGAGGCGTATTTCATCGCCGGCGAGATCAACAGGATCGCAGGATCTTCGGCTTTTTCAGGTACAGCCCGTTCCGATTACCGGGAGTTCGCCATCCTTTACAGGACGAACGCCCAGTCGAGAACCTTTGAGGAGGCGCTTTCGGGAAGAGGGATCCCGTACCGCGTGCTCGGCGGACTCAGGTATTACGACAGAAAAGAAATCAAAGACATGATGAGCTATATGGGCCTGGTGCAGAACAAAGCCAACAATCTGGCGCTGGTCCGCATCGTCAACGAGCCGAAGAGAGGCGTAGGAGGAAAGACCCTGCAAAAGCTGCAGGCACTGGCGCAGGTCAGAGGATGCAGTCTCTTTGATATCCTGCTCGACGATGAAATCATCAGCTCATTCAGCACGAAAGTATCGGAGAATCTGAAACAGTTTGCCAGTCTGATCGAAGCCTACAGCATCGAAAAAGACAACATGAAGATTTCGGATCTTTATGACGGGCTTCTGGTCAATTCTGGGTATATGAAAGCGCTGGAGGATCAGCATACGGTCGAAGCAGAAAGCAGGCTTGAAAATCTCATGGAATTCAAGTCAGTCATCGTCGGGTATGAAAAAGAAGATCCGAACATGAACCTGGCAGAGTTCATGGAACGCATCGCGCTTCTGGCCGATGTGGACAATCACGACGCAGAGGAGAATGCCGTCACGCTCATGACGCTTCACAGCGCCAAGGGACTGGAGTTTCCTTATGTGTTCATGCCCGGCATGGAGGACGGACTGTTCCCGGGCTGGCGTGCTTTTGACAGAGAAGACGGACTGGAAGAAGAACGGCGGCTTTGCTATGTGGGGATCACCCGGGCGAAGAAGCGCCTGTGGATGACGAGCGCCAGGACACGGACCCTGTACGGCAGAACGGATTACACACGCGAGTCGGTCTTTCTCCACGAGCTTGACAATAAGCTTCTGGAAGGGGACGGTATCTACGACAGGAAAGAAAAGAAGGTCGAAGGTCTCTTCAGAGACGGCGCATCGCAGGGGTCGCCTATCAAACCATTTGACCAGTTAAAATACGCCAGAGCGCAGACAAAGAAAAAAGCCGATGCAATGGCAAAAGCAAACGCGACGGATTTCGCGCCGGGAGACAGAGTTTCCCACCCGAAGTTCGGTGAGGGAACGGTCATCGAATTGAACGGGAATGTTATACGGATCGAATTCGCAGACCAGACCAGGAAACTGGCTCTGGGCATTGCGCCTTTAAAGAAACTGTGAGAACGAGATGAAAGAACGAATCGAAGAATTAGTCAGAATACTGAATGAAGCGTCAAAGGCTTACTATCAGCAGGACACGGAGATCATGTCCAATCAGGAGTATGATGCTTTGTATGATGAGCTCGCTGCACTTGAGAAAGAGACGGGCATCCCGTCAATGTCGGCTATGAGGTGGTAAGCAGTCTTCCGAAGGAACCGCATCCGTCTCCCATGCTGTCGCTGGACAAGACCAAAGAGGTCAGCGAGCTTCAGCGGTGGCTGGGCGATAAGGAAGGCCTGCTGTCCTGGAAGCTGGACGGCCTGACCGTTGTTCTGACTTATGAAGACGGCAGCCTCGCGAAAGCAGTGACAAGAGGCGACGGCGTCATAGGCGAAGTTATTACAGCCAACGCCAGAACATTCGAGAACATCCCGGTATCCATTCCGGAGAAGGGACAGGTCGTGATAAGAGGGGAGGCCGTCATCAGCTACAGCGATTTCGAAGCGATCAATACAGACGGCGTCTACAAGAATCCGCGAAACCTTTGCAGCGGATCGGTGAGGCAGCTCAACAGCAGGGTCACGGCGGAGCGTCATGTGCGGTTTTACGCCTTTTCCCTCGCAGCAGGCGGGGAGGATTTTGCATTCCGCCGTCAGCAGATCGAGTGGATGAACGATCAGGGCTTCGAGACAGTCCGCAACGTTCCGGTCACGGCAGCGACCGTCGCGGACGCGGTGAAAGACTATGAGCAGGCGATTCCGGGATTTGATATCCCCTCGGACGGGCTCGTTCTGATATACGATGATATCGCATTCGGAAGATCGCTGGGAACCACGGCGAAGTTTCCGAGGGATGCGATCGCCTTCAAGTGGCAGGATGAGATCAGCGATACAAAACTGCTCGATATCATCTGGAACGCATCCAGAACAGGGCTGATCAATCCGATTGCAGTGTTCGAACCGGTAGAACTGGAGGGAACGACTGTCAGCCGCGCTTCCGTGCACAACCTGAGTATCGTCAGGGAGCTGGAGCTGGGGTTCGGCGACACGATCAGTGTATACAAGGCCAACATGATCATCCCGCAGATCGCAGGAAACAAGTCAAAGGGCGAGGAACAGACAGCGGACGGAACCCCGCGCAGGCTGATCGGACCGCCGGAGAAGTGCCCCGTCTGCGGACATGATACCGTGATCAGAAACGAAAACGGCATCGAGACCGTCCACTGTGTCAACGAGGAGTGTCCGGCTAAGAGAATCAAGTCGTTCACGCACTTTGTGGGACGGAACGCAATGAATATAGAAGGCTTGTCGGAGGCGACGCTGGAGAAATTTGTGGATGAAGCGCTGATCAGGACGCCGGCGGATCTCTTCCGGATGGAAGGCAGCAGGCAGCGCATCGTTTCCATGGACGGGTTTGGTGAGAAATCATTTGAAAACCTGCTTGCCGCCGCGGAGAAGGCGGCCCATACCACGCCGGACCGGCTGCTGTACGCGCTGGGGATCCCAAATATCGGCGTTGCCAATGCGCGTATGATCTGCCGGGCATGTAAAAACAAATGGGACGATATCGCGGGGCTGACGGAGGAAGAACTCGTCGGCATTGAAGGTATCGGCGACGTTATGGCAAAAGCATATGTGGATTACTTTAATAACGAGGACAACAAAAGACTCGTTGAGGATCTGCTCGGAGTGCTGACCATCGATGAGAGCTTCGAAGAGGCCGGGGATGTTCTGGCGGGGAAGACCTTCGTCATAACGGGCAGCCTTTCCCATTTTGAGAACAGGGATGCTGCCAAAGCGAAGATCGAGGAACTCGGCGGGAAGACAGCCGGCTCTGTCAGCAAGAAGACAGACTACCTGATCAACAACGACATCGCATCCGCTTCTTCCAAAAACAAGAAGGCGAAGGAGCTGGGTATCCCAATTATTACTGAAGAAGACTTTCTGGAGATGATAAAGTGAAATTAGAAACAGGCAAACTTGACAGCGATATGCTGCGGCAGATCGTGTTCGGCAAGATCACATACAGAAACGACGACGTCAAAGTCCGCCCCGGGATCGGGGAGGACTGCGCACTGATCGATTTCGGGGACTATGACTGCGTCATGTCCACAGATCCGATCTCTTCCACGGTGAGCGACATCGGAAGACTGGCGATCCACATCACCTGCAACGATATCGCGTCCAACGGTATCCAGCCGCTGGGAATCATGCTGGCTTGCATGCTCCCGGAAGGAACGACGGACGCAGATGTCGAAGAAATCATGCAGCAGGCGGGAACGACCGCTGCCGAAGTAGGCGTCGAAATCATAGGCGGCCACACGGAAATCACACCGGCAGTCAGACAGCCGGTCATTGTATCTACAGCGATCGGCAAAGCGCCCGCAGGAACGTCGCAGGACGGTAATGACATGAAGCCGGGAGACTTCATCATGATGACCAAGGCGGTCGGGCTTGAAGGAACAGGCATCATAGCATGCGACCATGAGGAACAGCTTCGGGCGGCGTGCGGACCTGACGGCGAAAGACTTGTAAGTGACGAAGAAATCGCAAAGGCAAAATCGTTTCTGGATCTGGTCAGCGTCGTGCCGGAAGGCGTCGCTGCCGGAAAAGTGGGCACACACGGGATGCACGACATCACGGAAGGTGGTATACTTGGGGCTGTCTGGGAAATGTGTCAGATTTCCCGCACAGGCGCTGAGGTCTGGGAAGACGCGATCCCGATGCATCCCGAGACAGAGAGAATCTGCCGCCTTTTCGATGTGGATCCGCTCCGGCTCATTTCCAGCGGCTCCATGATCATCATCGTGCCAAAGGATAAGCGCGCCGAGATGGAAGAAGCAATGAAAGCCGCCGGTGTCGATGCGTCCGTGATCGGAATCATCAAAGAGGAGTCTGACGGCATCTGCATGGCGCGGCACACCCTGACCTGCGGTTCCGGCTGCATGGGGAGGATCAAAGTGAAAATCGATCCGCCGTACGCAGACGAAATATATAAAACATACAAGTAACAAAGGAGAAAAAGATGGAAACTTATCTTCTGTTTCTGGCTCTTTTGCCGGGAATCCTGATCATTATCTACATCTTCAGAAAAGACAAGGTGGAGCATGAGCCTGTCAGCCTTATCGTCAAGCTCGTGATCTTGGGAGCGGTATCCTGTGTTCCTGCCGTGTTTGCAGAAACTTATATGGGCGCTCTTGCGCCGGGGCTGCAGGAAGGAAGCGTCGCCGGCGCGGTGTACAACGCATTTCTGGTTGCAGCTTTGTGCGAGGAGGTCTGCAAGTATCTGCTGCTTCGGATCGGCTCCTGGAGGAACAGGAATTTCAACTACCGGTTTGACGGCATCGTGTACGGCGTTTCAGTCGCGGCGGGATTTGCGATTCTTGAGAATGTGCTTTACGTAATGGAAGGCGGTCTGTATACAGCTCTGATGCGCGGCGTTCTGGCAGTGCCGCTGCACTGCTTCTGCGGCGTGTTCATGGGAATCTATTACGGTGCGGCCAAGAGGTATTCCATTGAGGGACAGCATGGCAAAGCAACGACAGCGACGTTCAAAGCGCTGTTCATACCGTTCCTCATTCACGGGTTCTACGATACGATGGCCTTCCTGGGCGAGTACGGAACGACCTTCGTGCTCCTGGCGTTCGTTCTGTTCATGTACATCGTCGCTGTGAAGAGGGTGAACCAGTACTCCGCAGAAGACTGGCACGCCGGCTTCTACACACAGACACTTTCAGGCGACCGGAATTCGGATTTATTCTGATCGGTCGGTATTGACGGTCAAACACAAAGATACTATAATCAGACATGGTCAAATTGCCCTTTGATGGTTCCGTAAGGCATGGATTGGGTCCTGCGCAATAGGACGCCGTGAACCTTGTCAGGTCCGGAAGGAAGCAGCAATAAGCGGAATGTCTTATGTGCCGCAGATCAGCCTTCTCCAACGCCTGCGGGACCATCAAAGGGCAATTTGGAATATTACGGGAGAACAGTTTTCATGTACAGAGCGCTTTACAGACAGTATCGTCCGGAGGTCTTTGAAGAAGTCCTCGGGCAGGATCATATCGTACGAATACTGCAGAACCAGATCGCCACAGGCAGCACAAGCCATGCGTACCTGTTCTGCGGAACGAGGGGTACAGGCAAAACCACCACGGCCAGGCTTCTCGCCAAGGGACTGAACTGCCTTTCCGAAGGACAGCGCCCCTGCGGTCAGTGCCCCAACTGTCAGGCAATCAAAGAAGGCAGTTTCCTTGATGTGATCGAAATCGACGCGGCTTCAAACCGCGGTGTTGATGATGTCAGGGAACTCAGGGAAAGCGTGAAGTATCCGCCTGCAGCGGGGCGCATGAAAGTGTACATCATCGATGAAGTGCACATGCTGACAACGGAAGCGTTCAATGCGCTTCTGAAGACGCTGGAAGAACCGCCGGAGTATGTCACATTCATACTGGCGACTACGGAAGTCCATAAGCTTCCGGCAACCGTTCTGTCCAGGTGCATGCGTCTTGATTTCAAACGCGTTCCCGAAGCGGTTCTGATCAAGGGAATGTCAGACATCTGCGCCGCCCTTGGAATCAACGTCACAGAAGACGCCCTGCGGATCATCGCCGCCAACGCGGACGGGTCGGTCAGAGACGGACTGAGCATACTGGATCAGTGCATCGCAGGCCGGGATGAGCAGGTCACTGCGGACGATGTCCTGGAATTTCTCGGCGCTTCCGGCGCGGAGGATTTCCTGGAACTGACGGATATGGTCCGTAAGAAGAGGACCGAAGAAGCGATCATTTTCCTGAGCAGGCTCCTTGAGGATGGAAAGGATGTGCGCCAGTTCATGCGCGACTGGACAGGTCACTACAGAAACCTGCTTCTTGTCAAATACATGAGAAATCCGGAGACTGTTCTGGGCATGTCCGCCGAGAACATCGAACGTCTCAGACGTCAGGCAGCTGTACTCGAGCCTGAAGATATCAACCGGGGCATCATGGAGCTTTCCTCCATGTCCAATGAGGCCAGGTGGTCCACTCAGCCCCGCATTCTTCTGGAACTGGCCATCGTCCGGCTCTGCATGGGCGCCGGACAGATCCGTGAACTGACGGAGCCCCGGTTCGTCGACACGCCTGCTTCGCCACCAGATGCAGTGTCCGCTGCACCGGTTCCGGCCAGGACAGTTCCGGCTGCACCTGCGCCGGCTGCACCAGCGCCTGCGGTACCGGCGCCTACAGAGACGGAACAGGGCGCACCGATTCCTGCAGAACCAGTACAGGCAGCACCGGCACCGGACGTCCTTGCACAGACGCCGGACACTCCGGGCAGTTTCGATTGCGAGGACATCTGGAACAAAGTCTTCGAGGACGGTGAAGAAGAGAAAGGGAGCATCTATATCATCCGCAACAGCGCGCAGCTCACATCTATCGAAGAAAAGAACTTCACGGTTACCGTCAACAACGAGTTCATCGGAAATCTCGCGGAAAAAAACAGGAAGCTTCTGGAGCATCTGGTGGAGAAGCATACAGGCAAATTCAGAACCATGCGGATCGTACTCGCGAAAAGCGCCCGGGAAGAGAAACCGGCGGAGGAAATCGCAGCGGCCGCATCGGATCTATTGGGAATCAAAGTTGAAGTCAAATAGAAACAGGAGGAACTATGGGTAAAGGAATGAAGGCCGGCAAGCGGCCAAAACAGCCGAAGATGGGAAATGCACAGCAGATGGCCCAAATGCAGGCGATGCAGAGAGAGATGGACAAGGTCCAGGAAGAAATCGAGCAGATGGAGACGACAGCCACGGCCGGCGGCGGCGCTGTGACGGTTACGGTAACAGGCAAGAAGGAAGTCAAGGACATCCAGATCCAGCCTGAGGTCTGCGACCCTGATGATGTGGAAATGCTGCAGGATCTGGTCATGGCCGCGGTCAACGAAGCGCTGCGCCAGATGGGAGAGATCGAGCAGAATGAGATGAGCAAGTTCACGTCCGGCCTTGGGATCCCGGGACTCTAAGATATGAAGTATTATGCAAAACCATTAAACAAACTGATCAATGAGCTTGCCCGTCTTCCGGGGATCGGCGAGCGAACCGCGCAAAGGCTGGCGCTGCACATATTGTCGCTGAATGACAAGGAGGCTTTTGCATTATCCGACGCGATCCGGGAAGCGAAGGAGACAATGAAGTACTGCAGTGTCTGCGGGAACCTGACGGATACGGATCCGTGCGCGATCTGCGCAGACACCAGCCGTGACAGCAGCACCATCTGCGTCGTGGAAAGCCCGAAGGATGTGCTGGCCATGGAGAAGATCCGGGAGTACCGGGGATATTACCATGTGCTCCACGGCGTGATTTCCCCCATGGACCAGAAAGGTCCGGAGGACATCAACCTCAAAAGCCTGATCACCCGGCTCCAGAATCCGGAAGTCAAGGAACTGATCATCGCAACAAACCCGACGATCGAGGGGGAAGCGACTGCAGTGTACATTGCCCGCCTCATTAAGCCGAGCGGCATCAAGGTCTCGCGGATCGCCCACGGCATACCGGTCGGAGGGGATCTTGAGTATGCGGATGAGGTCACGCTGTTGAAGGCAATCGAAGGAAGGAGAGAACTCTGATGGGTGGTTTCATTGATACACTTGAGGAAATCGGCAGCAATCCGGTGGTAATGAAGTGGGCAGGCGCGATCGTTCTGGCGCTTTTGGGACTGGCGTTTATGCGCGTGCGCAGGCATCCCATGAAGAGCGCTCTGGCCTTTGCCGGAGGCATTCTCGGCGTGATCGTTGTGCTCAGCGCGATCAAGTATTTCCTGTTCTGACGCAGAGGTTGTATTTTTTTGCAATTGGCAAAATAATAATAAAAAACATTGTAAAACAACATGTTAATTTATTGACGTTGTTTGAGCAGACGCATATAATTAAGCGTGTGTTAATTATAACTGTATATTTATTCGCTATTATCTAAAAGAGCTTTTAGGAGGAATCTTATGGATGAAGAGAAAAAGGTAGTGGCTGCTACCGAAGAAGGCTCACAGGATCTAAAGCGAGGCATCGCTGAATGGCAGGTAGCATTTATCGGCCTGGGCGGCGTTATCGGATCCTGCTACTTCCTGGGCGTAGGCTGGGACATCGAAGTCATGGGTCCTGGTGTATTCTGGGCATTCCTGCTGGTAGGCGTCATCGTATTTGGTCTGATGATCTCCTACGCGGAACTCCTTGTTAACCTCCCTCGTTCCGGATCGTTCATTGCTTACACCAATGAATTCCTTGGACCAACAGTATCCACCGGTTTCGGATGGGCATTCTGGTTCAACTGGGTATGCTATGTACCGTCAGAAGCGATCGCTGTATCAGCAGCATTGCAGGCGATCACCGGCATCACCAGTACGGTCGCTTATATCGCATTCGCGGTAGGCACCATGATGGCACTGACCTTGATCAACTGCTTCGCGGTAGATATCTTCGCGAAGATCGAATCCGGTCTGGCTATCACAAAAGTTATCATCATTATCCTGTTCATTCTGGTTGGACTGGGTATCTGGGTTGGATTCTGGGGCAGCCCGCAGGGCGAGCTTACAGCTTACAACATCACAGAAGGATTCAAGGGCGCCGGCGTCAACTTTGCTCCTGAAATCAGCGTATTCGACAACTGGTTCCCGCATGGCCTGCTGATCATCTCCGTAATGATGGTAGTAGTACTTGTAACCATGCAGGGTACTGAGATCGTAGGTCTGGCGGCAGCTGAGTCAAAGAACCCGGACGTTGCGGTACCAAAGGCATGCAGAAGCGTAGTATATCGTATCGTCGCTCTGTACCTGGCACCGATCCTCCTGGTTATCCTGATCTACCCGACAGCACTTGCTGATGACGCAACACCGGTATTCGCGGAAGTTGCAAGAGACTACGGACTGACACCGTTCTTCTACATCTTCTGTGCAGTCGTAATGGTAGCTGCGTTCAGCTGTGGTAACACAGGATTCTACGGAACAGTACGTGCGATGTACGGACTTTCAACAGAAGGTTTGGCACCGAAGTTCCTGAGCCACCTGTCAAAGAACCAGGCTCCGAGAAACGCTGTATTCTTCACAATGGCGTTCATGTGGCTGGTACTGATCACAGGTCTCGTATCAGAAGTAACCGGAGCACTGTCCGACCTGTACGGTTCACTGCTGTGCATGTCCGGATTCACCGGCACACTGGCTTGGGTAGGTATCATCGCAGCCCAGAAGAGAATGCGTGTAAGACTTAAGAGAAACGGATATGATCCGGAGAAGATTCTCAGAGCGAAAGTACCAAAGGCAATGGCATGGGTACCTTGGTTCGCTCTCATTGCACAGATCATCTGCCTGATCATGCTGGCATTCGCAACGCCTGTTGAGAAAGCGTACATTGCCGGAATGGAAGCGCAGGGACTCGAGCCTGATATCGCAGTCGGCGACACCGGCGGCGGACTGATCATCTTCATCATCGCGACATCCGCGATCGTAATTCCGATGATCGTATATCAGATCATGAACAAGATGGGCAAGGTTGGACACATCGCTACACTGCACGGTGATGAGAAGACCTTCGAAGAAGCATTCCCGCCGATCAACAAGTAATTGTCGGCTGAAGTACGCTTCATCGTATGACTGAACCAAGAGGGGCGTGACGCAGGAACTTGCGTCATGCCCCTTACCACATTGACCAAAATAACAACAGCAGAAGGGGAACACCAATGAGCGAAACAAGAAAGACACTTCGGATCACATCAGCCAGGGCGCTGAATCCCAGATCTCTGAGACTGGAATTCAGCAATGGGGACGTGAGACTCTTTGACAGTCATCGTCTGAGAGGGCCTGCGTTCATTCCCCTGATGAATGAGGAAATCTTCACGAAGCCGATCGTCACAGAGGATGGAAAGCTCGGATGGGAGGCCCTTGATATCACCTGCGGCGCCACGTACATCTACGACCGCAGCGTTCATTATGACGACAATGCTACTGCAAAGGAATATGTCAAGACGAAGCGGGAGATCATCGGGGAGCGAATCGCCGTTATCCTGTTCCCGGTCATGGCGCTTGCAGGCATCATCGGTATCGTCTGGTGGTGGCTCAACAACTGAGACGGATTGCTTTTGCAAAAGCAAATTGAGCGGCATTCATATGCCGCTATTTTTGCGCTTGAAAGTGCTGATGAAGGTGCTATAATTTAATTGTTAAGAACTAATAATGTTCAGTTAATTATTCGTCATTATTCATTAATCATTTGCAAGGAGGACCATTATGAGTCAGGCACAGGCAGCAGTGGCTCAGACCAATGAACATGGCTTGAAAAAGCATGAAATCAGGGTCTCCACTGTCGTATTCATGATCTTCTGCCTGGTCGCAGCAGGATGCTATGGTATCGAGGAAATGATTCCGGAATGCGGACCCGGACTTACCATCGCCATGCTGTGCATACTCCCGTTTGTATGGGGCCTTCCTTTCGGTCTGGTCGCTTCTGAACTTGGTTCAGTCCGGCCGCAGGAAGGCGGCTACTACAAGTGGGTCCAGGAAGCTCTCGGAGAATTCTGGGGATTCCAGGCAGGCTGGTGGAGAACGATCTCCATCTACATTGACAATACCTCATATGTTATCCTGGCAGGCGGCTATGCGGCGACTGTATGGGACATGGGGATTGGAGGAGAGTTTGCCTTGAAATTCTGCATGATAGGCATCTTTACGCTGATCAACATCAGAGGCGTTAAGGACGTAGGTGCAGTAAGTACGGCCCTTTCCATTTTCGTTATGGTAGCATTCGGAGTTGTGGCACTCTGCGGATTCCTCAACTGGGGCAGCGACCCATCGGTAACGTTCCAGATGACTCCGGAACCGGCAGAGGGAATCGGCGACTGGTTCTTCTACATCGCAGGCGGCATATCCATCGGTATGTGGATGTACTCCGGTTACGAGTCCATGTCGACGATTGCAGGAGAAGTTGCCAATCCGCAGGTCATTCCGAAAGGAACCCTGATTACAATTCCGCTGATCATGGCAGTATATATTCTGCCTACCGTTGCAGGTCTTGGTTCCATCGGTCAGTTCGATAACTGGGGAACGGACGGAGACTCTGTCGGTTACGCAACCGTTGTATCGACATTCTGGGGCCCGGTTTGGGGCATCATCTTCGTTGTCGTGGCGATTCTGGCACAGTGTTCGATCTACAATACGTATATCGCATCCGGTTCCAGAGGATTCTTTGCACTGGCAGATGACAACCTGACACCGCCGGTCATGGTCAAGGTCGACAAGAAGTACGGCGTGCCTTACATCGCAGTACTGTCCGTCGGTATCTTCAACCTGCTCTTCTGCATGTTCCCGTTCGGATTCATCATCGTACTGGATGTTGCGCTGCTGTTGTCATCCTATGTCATGGTATATATCTCAGCAATGGTTCTGAGACGGAGGATTCCGGAAGAAGATTATGTCTTCCGTATTCCGGGAGGGAACGGACTTCTCGGTGTGATTTGTATCGTACCTACCTGTGTTGCGATCTTCGCATTCTTCGTAAACGGATCCGACTACTATCTCGGCGGTATGATCGGACTTCTCACAGGCCCGATCCTGTACCTGATCTGGAGAAGAATGTACGGCGGACTGTCAAAGAAGGATCCGGAAGCATTTGTATGCAATCCGAGAACAGGGCTGGCTGTCGGCGACACGAGAAGGATTTCCTTCCTGCTTCTGGTCATTACCATCATGAACCTGTTTGCGTTGGTATTCGAACCTTGGTACGAAGGCTGGGGAACAGAGGATGCGTGGGAGTCCGGAGATTACTTCGATGGAATCCTGGAAGCAGCCGATGTCGATACGATCGTCGGTACGATCAGAATCGTTCTCTGGATCGTGACCATTGTTTGTGCCCTTGCATGCATTATCATCTACCTGCTCTCCAAGAAGGTTGAGCCTTCCAAGGAAGAGTGCAGGGCAGCATTCAAGAAGAGCTGCGATGCGATCAGCGCAAGACACAACAAAGAACTGGAAGAGATGATCAGAGAGGAAGAAATCGCTGTAGCTGCTGAGGCAGTTGAGAAAGCTGCAGTCGCAGCCGCTGAGGATGAAGACCCGAAAGCATAGGCTCCGGTAACAATCAACACAAATAAAAAGGGCTCGCGAGAGCCCTTTTTTAGTGGTAAAATCAGAACGAACAGATGCAGGAAGGAGACCGAGATGCAATTACTCAGACCGGGCGGAACAAGAAAAGAAAAAGAACACAGGTGGTACAGACTGGCTTTTGTTGCTGCCGTGATCGTGTTTATCCTGCTCGCACCGGAGGTGAACAACGGGAACTACATGGATCCGACCATTACCGACGGACAGGCTCTGGTCACATCGAAGACGAGTTTCACCATGAACCGCGGCATGCCTGACCGCGGGCAGCTGGTCATTCTGAAGAAGCCCTTTTCCCGGGAAGCAGGCGCGAAGGATAATATCATCACGAGAGTCATCGGCCTTCCGGGCGATACGGTCGAGATCACTGAGGGAAAAGTCCTTGTAAACGATGAGGAATACGTCACACCGAATGGTATCAAAGGCTGCAAGGATGAAGTCTCAAAAGTCAAAATCAAAGACAATCAGGTCTTCGTCCTCTGTGACAACAGGGATACGAAGCAAAAGCATGACAGTCGAAATGAAAAGATCGGCGTTATGAGCTCCAAAGAAATCAAAGGCAAGGTCCTGCTGCGGGTCTGGCCGCCGGGAAAGCTGAAATAAACGGGAGGCAGAAGGCGGATTATTCCGACAATAAACGGCGAAACACAACAAATTAACAGGCGGCGCGCAGCGCCGCTTATTTGTTTGTTAATTTTTTTGCGAATTGATGCGCAGACGCATAATGTATTTTCTTTCGAACTTGATTATTTCAGGGCAGTATATGTATAATGATATGAAAAGTTTTTTTCAAGGAATAAGTTATTTTTATTATTTAGGAGGATTAAATGGGCACAATAGTTTTTCTCATCCTTTTCCCGATGATCATTGCCTTTATTCTTCTGGTAGTAAAAGGTGACAAAGCGAGAGATGTAATCGTCATCGGCGCGTCAGCGGTCATCGCTGCGATGTCGATCGTAGTTGCGGTTCAGTTCGCTGCCGGAGGCGGAGATTTCTTCTCCTTCAACGGCGAGGTGGTCAGCTACATCATGATGGCGGTAGAAGCAGGGTTATGCATCTACATCTGCATCACAGCGGCAATGCACAGAAAGTGGCTTGCCTTTATCTTTGCCATCATTCAGACCCCTCTCATCATGTGGTTTGAATTTACCAGAGGTCACGGCATTGAGGTCGAGAGCAATCTGTACATCGACAGACTTTCGATCATCATGATCCTGATCATAGGCATCATCGGAACGCTTATTGCTGTTTATGCATTAGGCTACATGAAAGATTTCCAGCACCATGAAGACGAGAAGGGAAATAAAGACAGAAGACCTTGGTTCTTCTTCGTTATGTTCCTGTTCCTGGGCGCAATGGTAGGACTGGTAACATCCAACAACATGATCTGGATGTACTTCTTCTGGGAGATCACCAGCCTGTCTTCGTTCTGGCTCATCGGCTACACCAAGACCGAGGAAGCTACGAACAACGCGTTCAGAGCGCTGATCATGAACTTGCTCGGCGGTCTCGGATTCGCAGTTGGAATCGTTATTCTCGGAATCGTATTCCAGACAGTGGAACTGAACTCCATGCTCCTGATCGGATCAGTGTACGGAGATCTGGTTGCTATCCCGGCTGCATTCTTCGCATTCGCAGGAATCACCAAGGCAGCACAGATGCCGTTCAACAGCTGGCTGCTCGGAGCTATGGTAGCGCCTACACCTACATCTGCGTTACTCCACTCTTCAACAATGGTTAAGGCAGGCGTGTTCATGATCATCAAGCTGGCTCCTGTTCTCGGAATGAGCAACTTCGCCGGACTTATGACTATGATGGTAGGCGGCATCACATTCCTGTTCGCATCATGCGCAGCGATTTCTCAGGTCAATGCGAAGAGAGTACTTGCTTACTCGACCATTGCAAACCTCGGTCTGATCGTTGCCTGCGGCGGCGTTGGCACAGCCGGAGCTGTATGGGCAGGAATCATGCTCATCATATTCCACGCAATCACCAAGTCATTACTGTTCCTCTGCGTAGGTACTGCAGAGCACCACATCGGATCAAGAATGATCGAGGATATGGACGGTCTGTTCAACAAGATGCCGAGACTGGCAATGTGCATGATCATCGGTATCGCAGGTATGTTCCTGGCACCGTTCGGAATGCTGATCTCCAAGTGGGGATGCATGGTATCATTCGTTGACTCCGGCAACATTCTGCTGATCGGCTGCATCTGCTTCGGCAGTGCGGTAACAGCCTTCTACTGGCTCAAGTGGATGGGCAAACTGACAGCAGTCGTTGCAGGTGAAGAAAGCATCGAGTACGGCGTACACAGAACAGAGACATTCGTGCACATCACACTGGTCGTTCTGGTCGTCCTCGTATGTCTGCTGTTCCCGCTCCTGTCCAGTTACATGCTGGTACCTTATCTTGAGATCACCTTCGGCGGACTGGCTGGCGGCATCATGTCTTCCGGCAATATGCTGATCATGGTCATCATGGTAGCGGTCATCGTACTGCTGGCACTGTTCGGCTTCGGCAAGTCCAGAAAGCCGAAAGTACCAATCTACCTGGCTGGTGCAAACACAGGCGACAACAGAACATACTACGGCTCCATGCAGAAGGAAGTTGCTTTCTCACTGAGAAACTGGCACATGGAGAAGTACTTTGGTGAGCCTAGAATGAATCTCATTGGCGACGTTCTCTGCGTAGCGATGCTCGTCATCGGACTTGGTTACATGATCGCTACACTGGTTAGTCTGATGGGAGGTGTTATGTAATGATTATTAAAGCAATAATTGGAATCGTAGCCTTCCTCGTACTGGCACCGTTTGTCGGCGGACTGCTGGCAGGACTGGACAGAAAACTCTCCGCTAAGATGCAGAGAAGAGTAGGCCCTCCGGTACTGCAGCCGTTCTACGATGTAGGCAAGCTCTTCCAGAAAGAGAAACAGACACCTACGAGATTTCAGGATTTCTATGTACTCCTGTTCGTAGTGTTCGTCATAGCGTCAGGCGTGTTGTTCTTCAGCGGCGGCGACCTGCTCCTGGTAATCTTCACACTGACGATCGGCGCAGCATTCCTGATCATCGCAGCTTACTCCTCCAACTCACCGTACGCTGAGCTCGGTGCGGAGAGAGAACTGCTGGCAATGCTGGCTTATGAGCCAATGGTTCTGATCACTGTGATCGGATTCTATATGTACACCGGAAGCTTCCGCGTAAGCGACATTCTGGCCGGCGACTCCATGCCGTTCCTGCCGCTGCTGGGCATCTTCTTCGGATGGCTGTTCATTCTGACATTGAAGTTCAGAAAGTCACCGTTCGACCTGAGCATGTCACACCACGCACACCAGGAACTGGTAAGAGGTGTCACGACGGAATTCGTCGGAAGAACCATGGGCTGGATCGAGATATCTCACTGGTATGAAAATGTATTCCTTCTTGGATTCGTATTCCTGTTCTTCGCGAACGGAACATGGTATGGATGGGTCATCGGTATCGTCGTTGCGATCCTGGCTTACTTCTTCGAAGTATTCATCGATAACTGTTTCGCGAGAATGAAGTGGCAGTTCGCGTTCAAGTCGGCGTGGATCGTTGCCGTTGTTCTCGGCATGATCAACATTTTCGTTCTCTACGTTTGTTTCTAATGTCAGCAGCATATGTAACAAAGTCGCCTTGGGTCGTACATTATGACGGTTCAAGCTGTAACGGATGCGATATCGAAGTTCTGGCATGTCTTACTCCTGGGTACGACGTAGAACGATTCGGTATTATCAACTGCGGTAACCCGAAGCACGCAGACGTGTTCCTGGTCACCGGTTCTGTCAACGAGCAGAACAAAGGCATAGTAAAACAGATCTACGAGCAGATGCCGGAACCGAAAGTCGTCGTGGCAGTAGGTATCTGTGCTTGCTCGGGCGGTATCTTCAAGGATTGCTACAATGTCATGGGCGGCGTAGACCAGGTTATTCCGGTTGACGCTTATGTTCCGGGCTGCGCGGCAAGACCGGAAGCGATCATAGATGCTGTAGTCAAGGGCCTCGGCGTTCTCCAGGCGAAGAGAGATGCTATGGTGAACAAAGTCGAAGCTCCGGCTGAAGAGGCTGAAGATGCAAAAGCAATCGAAGCCGCTGAAGACGCTGTAACTGAAGAAAAGAAAGCCGTAGCGGTTCCGCCGATCTTCACAATGGCTGAGATCAAAGTGAACACGATGGACTTTCTGAAGAAATAAGGAGGAAGAATAATGGAAACAATTACTGCTGTGCAGGACTTTGAATACGTTGAGCTTTCGAACCTTATTTCAAAAGTCAGCGATCTCAAAGCAGAAGGCTACAGACTCGTTCAGATCTGCGGCGTTGTTCTTGATGATGAAACTTACGAGATCCTCTACTCCTTCGATAAGGATCATCTCCTGAAGAACCTCAGACTGGATGTTAAAATCGACGTTGATGAGGTTGAGAGTATCACCGGAATCTACTGGCCGGCGTTCATTTATGAAAATGAAATCCACGACCTGTTCGGTGTACAGTTCAACCACAGTAAGTTAGACTACCAGGGAACATTCTTCAGAATCGTTGAAGAAACACCTTGGAAGCCAAAGAAGTAATAGGAAAGGAAGGGAAAGATTATGGCTAAAAGAACGATAGTTCCATTTGGACCACAGCATCCAGTGCTTCCTGAGCCTATTCACCTCGACCTGGTACTCGAGGACGAAACAGTTGTGGAAGCCATTCCATCTATCGGATACATCCATAGAGGTCTGGAAAAACTGTGTGAAATCAAAGATTTCGAACAGATGGTATATGTAGTAGAACGTATCTGCGGAATCTGCAGCTTCGGTCATGGATGGGGCGCATGCGCATCTATGGAAGGCGCACTGGGCATCAAGATCCCGGAAAGAGCAGAATACCTCAGAACGATTCTCCACGAGCTGGGCAGAGTACACAGCCACCTGCTGTGGCTGGGCCTGATGGCAGACGCTTTCGGATTTGAAAGTCTGTTCTACCATTGCTGGAGAATCAGAGAAACCGTTCTCGACCTGTTCGAAAAGAACACCGGCGGCAGAGTTGTATTCTCCATCTGCAAGCCGGGCGGCATGAGAAAAGACATCAGCAATGAGAACCTGCAGGAAATGGTTAAGGTTCTGAACGGACTCAAGGCTGATATCAAAGAAGTTACTGACACATTCATCCAGGACGCATCTGTCAAGAACAGAATGACGGGCGTCGGCGTGCTGACCAAGGAAGAAGCCATGGAACTGTGTGCGGTAGGACCTACCGTCAGAGGTTCCGGCGTCAGACAGGACATCAGACTGACCGGCGACCACGGCGTCTACAAAGAACTGGGCTTTGAGCCTTGCGTAGAAGAAGCAGGCGACTGCATGGCCAGAACCGTTGTCAGAATCAGAGAGGTCTTCCAGTCCATCGAGCTGATCGAGAAGGCTGTTGAGATGATTCCGGACGGTCCGGTCGACATGAAGGTGCCAAAGAAGGTCGAAGGCGAATTCGCCATCAGACTGGAGCAGCCTCGTGGTGAAGCGTTCTACTACGCGAAAGGCCAGGGAACCAAGTTCCTGAAGAGAATGAGAGTCAGGACACCGACCAACATCAATATTCCTGCGTTAGTGAAGATGCTCGGGGGCGCAGATCTGGCAGACGTACCTGTTTTGGTACTGACCATCGACCCATGCATCAGTTGTACAGAAAGGTAGGTGAGAGTAGTGATCATAGTAGCTAAAATAGCAGTCATTATCGCCGCTCTCCTGTTGAGTGCGGTCGTCACAGCAAGACTTGGATTCTTCAAGTTTGGTAAGACTATCCTGGGAAGCATCGGCAAAAAACCGGTTACTCATATGTACCCTGTCGTACCAAGAGAGTGGGAAGAGAGAACCAGAGGTTCCGTTTCCATCGACGGTGACAATTGTATCGCCTGCGGAATGTGCGAAAGAGCATGCCCGACCAACGCCATTGAAATCGATAAGGTGGAGGGCAAGTGGACGATCCAGAGAATGCAGTGCATCCAGTGCAGCGCCTGTGTGGACTGCTGCCCGAAGAAGTGCCTGACGATGGAGAACCTGTATACGATTCCTGACGTTGTCAAGGTCGTAGACTCATTCGACATCCCGAAGAAGGCGCCGAAGAAAGCTCCGGCAGCTGACAAAGCAGCGCCTGCATCCTCACCAGACGATGGAGATCTGACATGCGCAGACAGCTGCGTATTCTGCGGACTTTGCGCGAAAGCCTGCCCAGCCGACGCGATCAAGGTCGACAGAAAAGAGAAACTTTGGGAAGTTGATACAGAAAGCTGCGTCAAATGCGGCGCCTGCATCGACAAATGTCCGAAGGGAAGCCTGTCCTTCGGCGGAGCTGCAGAGGCTGCGGCACCTGCGGAAGCACCGGCTGAAGAAGCGGCTGCGGATGAAGACGGCGATCTGACATGTGCAGACAGCTGTGTATTCTGCGGACTTTGCGCGAAGGCTTGTCCTGCGGACGCCATCGAAGTAGATAGAAAAGAAAAACTCTGGAAGGTCGACGTTGATTCATGCGTCAAGTGCGGCGCCTGCATCGACAAGTGCCCGAAGGGAAGCCTGTCATTCGGTGGAGCGGCAGAAGAATAATTACTCCTGAATAATATTCAGAAGCGCAGGCCCGGAATATTCCGGGCCTGTGTGTTGTGAAAAAAGACACATAAAAAAACGTTAAAACTCACCCTTGACGTTGACATGGCGCTATTATATAATTATTGAGCGACTTTATGGAAATAAACAAATCAAAGAGCGGCTGCCGCTCTATGTTTAAGTTATTCAGTCAAACTAGAGACACAGAGGGAGGACTTATAGAATGAGAGTCAAAGTCACACTGGCATGTACAGAGTGCAAGCAGAGAAACTACAACACAATGAAGGACAAGAAGAACACACCGGACAGAATCGAACTGAACAAATACTGCCCGTTCTGCAGAAAGCACACTCCTCACAAGGAAACCAAGTAATCAGTTAACAGGAGAGGGAAATGGCAAAGTCCAAGACAAAGAAGAGAAAGAATTCGGATTATAAACAGACTGCTGTCACTGCAGCAGAAACAAAGACGCCGGAAAAGAAGAGCACTCTTTCGAGGGCGCAGGACAGAGCAGAGAAGCGTCAGAAGAACAAGAATAAGCCGAAGGAAAAGAGAGAGAAGGGCCGCTGGAAGGAATACTTCAGAGGGGTCAAACTTGAAATGCGGAAAGTCGTATGGCCGACGAGACAGGAACTCGGTTCCTACACAGCCGTCGTTCTGGCAGTTTGCGCGGCTTTTGCATTGTTGTTCTGGGGAATCGATTCAGCAGTCCTCGCAGGCATCAAGGCAATCTGCTTCTAAAAACATTACATTATATATAAGGTGAGAGTACAATGTGCGAAGACAAAGAAACAAAGCCGGCACTGAACCTGAATGAACTCGAAGGCCTTAGAGGCGACGGCATCGCCAAATGGTATGTCGTACACACCTATTCCGGCCACGAGAACAAGGTAAAAGTCAATATCGAGAAACTGGTAGAGAGCAGAGGCATGCAGGATCTGATTCTCGATGTTGTCGTACCTACAGAAGACAGAGTAGAAATCAAGAACGGCCAGAGAAAGATCAAGACAAAGAAGATGTTCCCGGGCTATGTTCTTGTTAAAATGATCGTGACGAACGAATCCTGGTACCTTGTCAGAAACACACAGGGTGTTACAGGGTTTGTCGGACACGGTTCCGATCCTGTTCCGCTCACACTGGAAGAAGTGAGAAGAATGGGCATCGAGAAAATATACATCGATCTGGACATTCATATTGGCGACACGATCAAAGTCATCAACGGACCGTTCGAGAACTTTATGGGTTCCGTACTGGAAGTCAATCCGGAGAAACAGACTTTGCGCGCCAAGGTTTCAATGTTCGGAAGAGATACACCTGTCGAACTCGACTACGCACAGGTAGACAAGCTCGACTAAGAAGGGAGCGAAAGCATCCCGACAATAATTAAAGAAAGGAGGACAAGAAGTGGCTAAAAAGATCGCAGGCTATATCAAGCTTCAGATCCCGGCCGGTAATGCAAATCCAGCACCACCTGTAGGACCAGCTCTTGGTCAGCACGGCGTAAACATTATGGACTTCTGTAAGCAGTTCAACGCTAAGACACAGGATCAGCCTGGCATGATCATTCCGGTAGTAATCACTGTATACGCAGACCACAGCTTCTCATTCATCACGAAGACTCCGCCTGCAGCAGTATTACTGAAGAAGGCAGCAGGTCTCGAAGCAGCGTCAGGAGAACCGAACAAAACTAAGGTTGCAACACTGACATATGCACAGGCAGAAGAGATCGCTAAGACAAAGATGAAGGACCTGAATGCAGCAAGTCTCGAGGCAGCAACTGAGATGATCAAGGGAACTGCCCGCAGCATGGGAATCGTTATTGAAGACAAAGTTGAGTAATTAAGTGGGAGACGCAGATACCGCGATCCTTACGCGGCGGAGTCGCATGCACCACAGAAAGGAACAGAAAATGCCTAAGAGAGGTAAGAATTACAAAGCATCCATGGAGCTGTTTGACAAGCAGGAACTCCATGACGTTGACCAGGCTCTGGAAATCGTTCAGAAGACAGCCAAAGCCAAGTTCGACGAAACAGTAGAAGCCCACTTCAAGATGGGTCTGGACGGAAGACACGCAGATCAGCAGATCAGAGGCGCGATCGTTCTTCCGCACGGAACAGGTAACACTAAGAGAGTACTCGTATTCGCTAAGGGACCGAAGGCTACAGAAGCTGAGGAAGCCGGCGCAGATTACGTAGGTGCTGAAGAAATGGCTCAGAAGATCCAGAAAGAAGGCTGGTTCGAATTCGACGCTGTTATCGCAACACCTGACATGATGAGCGTTGTAGGCAGACTCGGTAAACTGCTGGGACCGAAAGGCCTCATGCCGAACCCTAAGTCAGGCACAGTCACGATGGACGTTGCAAAAGCAATCGCCGAGACTAAAGCCGGTAAGGTTGAGTACCGTCTCGACAAGACAAACATTGTCCACTGCCCGATCGGCAAGGTATCATTCGGTACTGAAAAGCTGGCAGAGAACTTCAACGCACTGGCAGGAGCCATCATCAAGGCTAAGCCGGCAGCAGCGAAGGGTCAGTACATCAGAAGTGCCGTTGTTGCTTCAACCATGGGCCCTGGCGTCAAGATCAATCCGCAGAAACTCGGTTAGTCTGAAGGATTGCAAAACAGAATACTACAGACCGTAGACAGCTGGAGGGAAGCCGCGCAGCGGCAGCCCTTAAACAATGAATCCAGCCGAGGTACAATGTAAATATACATTCCCCGTCCGGTCTGAAACAGCAAGACGGGGATTTTTACGGCGTACAAAAAATCTTACGAAAGGAGAAAGACGCTAAATGTCAGAAATGAAACAGGTTTTCGTTGAAAAGCAGGTAGTGATCGACGAGATCAAAGACAAGTTTGAAAGAGCTGAATCCGCAGTCGTTATCGACTACATGGGAATCACAGTAGAGCAGGCGAACGCAATGAGAGCAAAGCTCCGCGAAGCCAATGTTGATTACACTGTTTATAAAAACACACTCGTTAAGAGAGCCGTTGACGGAACTGAATATGCAGCAATCGCTGAAGTGCTCGAAGGACCGAGCGCATTCGCATTCAGCTATGACGATGCGACAGCCCCTGCAAGAGTTCTCAACGACGCAATCAAAGAGTTCAAGAAGATGGAGTTCAAGGGCGGTTTCGTAGAAGGCGAATACTATGACAAGGATGGTATCACCCAGATCGCTTCCATTCCGTCAAGAGATGCACTTATTTCCAAGTTCATGGGAAGCATCCAGTCACCGATCGCGAACTTCGCAAGAGTCGTATCACAGATCGCAGAAGCAAAAGCAGAATAATCTAAATTGAAATTTAAGAAATAATAATAAGGAGAAATACAATGGATAAGAATCAGATCATCGAAGCTATAAAAGAGATGTCAGTTCTGGAACTGAACGAACTGGTTAAAGCATGTGAAGAAGAGTTCGGCGTAAGCGCAGCAGCAGGCGTTGTTGTAGCAGCAGCAGGCGGCGAAGCAGCAGCAGAAGAAGAGCAGAGTGAATTCACAGTCGTTCTGAAGGAGATCGGCGCAGAGAAGATCAAGGTCATCAAGGCTGTCAGAGAAATCACCGGCCTGGGCCTGAAGGAAGCAAAGGCTCTGGTAGACGGCGCTCCGTCAAACGTCAAGGAAGGCTGCGAGAAGGCAGAGGCAGAGACCCTCAAGGCTCAGCTGGAAGAAGTTGGCGCTGTTGTCGAACTGAAATAAGCAGCATACCAGCATAACAGAATAAAAAACAAACAAGAATCTTCAGGGATGGGTGCAATTCCCTACCGGCGGTAAAGCCCGCGAGCTCTTCGGAGCTGATCCGGTGTGATTCCGGAGCCGACAGTACAGTCTGGATGGGAGAAGATTTGTGAGCAATGCTTGCGATGCGGCGACGTGCTGCAGCAACGCATTGCACCAATTCGTTTACCGGACCCTGTGGATTATTCACAGGGTCTGTTTTTCGTTTGAGCAAGAGGCAGGTTTGAACAGGAAATAAGATGGAAACGAAAGAAAACTACATGAGAAGAGCCCTCGAGCTGGCGCGCATGGGGGAAGGCAGGACAAATCCGAACCCCATGGTCGGCTGCGTCGTCGTCAAGGACGGGCGCATCATCAGCGAAGGGTATCATGAGAAATACGGCGAATACCACGCGGAACGAAACGCGCTTTTGCGTTGCGGGGAGGATCCGGCGGGGGCCGATCTTTACGTTACCCTGGAACCGTGCTGTCACTACGGCAAAACCCCTCCGTGCACGGAGATCATCATTGAGAAGAAAATAAGCCGCGTTTTCATCGGAAACGTGGACCCCAATCCCAAAGTCGCAGGCGGGGGCGTGAAGATTTTGCGCGAACATGGCATTGAAGTTGAATCCGGGATCCTGGAAGAAGAGTGCCGGAAGCTCAATGAAGTATTCTTCCATTATATAAGTACGGGAAGACCTTTTGTCGCAGCCAAATACGCCATGTCCGCGGACGGCAGGATCGCATGCGCATCCGGCGATTCCAAGTGGATCACGGGCGAGACTGCCAGGAAACAGGTGCACATGCTCCGCAAACGCTACAGCGGGATCCTGGCAGGGATCGGAACCGTTCTGGTGGACGATCCCATGCTTAACTGCCGGGAAGAGGAAGGGGTCGATCCGGTCAGGATCATCTGCGACGCACACTTGCGGATCCCTATGGATTCGCAGATCGTCAGGACCGCAGGCAAGGTCCCGACCATCGTATGCACAGTGGAAGAAACCGCGGAAACAGACGAAGGCCGCGCAAAGGCGGACCGGCTCGCCGCAGCGGGCGTGACTGTCCTGCAGACGCCGGCCGCTGCAGACGGAAACAGCAGCTATGCCAAGGTCGATTTGAAGAACCTCATGGCGCAGCTGGGCGGGCGGAAAATCGACAGCGTGCTCATCGAAGGAGGAAGCAAAATCAACGCGGATGCTTTTGCGTCAGGAATCGTGGACAAAGTCTATGCGTATGTCGGCGGCGTGATCATCGGCGGACAAGACGCACCGTCACCGGTAGGGGGACGGGGAGCAGAGAGTATGGCAGGCGCCGTGCGGCTTAAGAACATGACGGTCAGTACGGTTGGAGAAGACTGTTGCATCACAGGATACCCTGAATATCCTGCACGGATGCGCAGCAAGGAGGTTACGTAAATGTTCACAGGACTCATAGAGGAAATCGGAATACTGAAAGGAATCAGAAGAAGCGGCAATTCCTGTGTCCTGACTATAGAGTGCAGCCGTGTCCTCGAGGGGAGCCGGATCGGGGACAGCATCGCGGTCAGCGGCGTGTGCCTGACAGCCACATCGCTCGGCAGCACCTATTTCACAGCGGATGCGATGCCGGAAACACTGGATCGCAGCGCACTCGGAAGGATGGCGGCGGGAAGCCATGTGAACCTGGAACGTGCCATGCCGGCGGACGGCAGATTCGGCGGGCACATTGTGTCCGGCCATATCGACGGAACAGGAACGGTCAAAAGCATTACGAAAGACGAGAACGCTATATGGTATCAGATCGAAGCCGCGCCGAAGCTTTTGCGTTACATCGTTGAGAAAGGATCAATCGCCATTGACGGCATCAGCCTGACTGTGGCGCGGACAGATGATAAAACGTTCAGTGTGTCGATCATACCCCACACGCAGAAAGAGACAACGCTGCAGTACCTCAGGGAGGGAGACGCTGTGAATCTGGAGACGGACATCGTCGGCAAGTACGTTGAGAAGCTGATGAGGCCGGAGCCGGAGGAGGCGGGCGGATCCCGCGGACTCACAGAAGACTTTCTGCGCGAGAACGGGTTCATATAGGAAACAGCATTGGAGGAATCGAAATGACAAAGGAAATCGGAACAATCGAAGAAGCTCTGCGCGACATCAAAGAAGGCAAAGTCATTCTGGTTATCGACGATCCGGACAGGGAGAATGAAGGCGATCTGATCTGCGCTGCCGAGTTTGCGACAACGGAGAACGTCAATATGATGGCCACAGACGCCAAGGGGCTCATCTGCATGCCGATGAGCGGCGAGATGTGTGAAGAATTAGGGCTCGAGCAGATGGTCGGCGTGAACACCGACAACCACAGCACCGCGTTCACCGTGTCGATCGATCACGTGGACACTACGACAGGAATCTCGGCGGCAGAGCGGTCCTATACAGCGATGAAGTGCGTTGAGGACGGCGTGCGTCCGCAGGATTTCAGAAGACCGGGGCACATGTTCCCGCTGCGGGCAAGAGAAGGCGGCGTGCTGGTCAGGGACGGCCATACGGAAGCGACTGTGGACCTGATGAAACTTGCCGGACTGAAGCCTTGCGGCCTTTGCTGTGAGATCATGCGTGAGGACGGGACCATGATGCGCACCACGGAGCTTCTGGAGTTTGCAGAAGAGAGAGACCTGACGGTCATCACCGTGGACGAGATCATCCGTTACAGGCTGGCGCATGAAAGCCTGGTGCGCAGAGAGGCGGACGCAAAGCTGCCGACGAAATTCGGCGAGTTCGAGATCATGGGTTACGAGAACCTGCTCAATGGCGACCACCATGTGGCGCTCGTGATGGGAGATGTGGCCAATGGCGAACCGGTATTATGCCGCGTCCACTCGGAATGTCTGACCGGAGATGTGTTCGGCTCCAGCCGCTGTGACTGCGGCGAGCAGCTCCATCAGGCCATGCGGATGATCGCCAAAGAAGGCAGAGGTGTTCTGCTGTACCTGCGGCAGGAGGGCAGGGGAATCGGCCTGCTCAATAAGCTCAAGGCTTATGAACTGCAGGAGCAGGGATATGATACTGTGGAGGCAAACATCATGCTGGGATTCCCGGCGGATATGAGGGAATACGGAATCGGCGCACAGATCCTGCGGGACATCGGCGCGAAACGTCTGCGTCTGTTGACGAACAACCCTAAGAAGATCACCGGCCTGGCAGGCTACGGCATCACCATCGAAGAACGCGTGCCGATCCAGATCCGGCCGCAGAAATACGACTATCTGTATCTCAAAACAAAGCAGGAAAAAATGGATCATATGACCGATTACGAATAGATCGTTATCAAGGAGGGAGAAACCATGAATAAGTTAGAAGGAAATGTAGTAGCAAAAGAAATCAAAGTCGGAATCGTGGCAGCAAGGTTCAACGAATTCATCGTATCGAAGCTGATCGGCGGGGCTTGTGATGCTCTCGTCCGCCATGGGGTGAAGGATGAGGACATCGATCTGGCGTGGGTGCCGGGTGCGTTCGAGATCCCGATCATCGCCAAGAAAATGGCCGAATCCGGAAAGTATGATGCTGTTATCTGCCTGGGCGCAGTCATCAAAGGCTCCACAAGTCACTACGATCTGGTCTGTGCGGAGACAAGCAAAGGCATCGCGCAGGTCGGACTGGCCACAGGCGTACCGACACTCTTCGGGATCGTGACGACAGACACCATCGAGCAGGCGATCGAGCGCGCCGGAACAAAGGCGGGTAACAAAGGATACGACGCAGCTTGCTCAGCGATCGAGATGATCAACCTGATCAAAAACATCGAAAAATAGAATCAAAAAAATTTCATATACCGGCTAAAACTTCTTGACACCTTGACAACTTAGTGCTATATTATTAAATTGCCCTGTAATTGTAGTTTGTTAAGCTAATAAGGAGTGATAATAATGCCAAATCCTATCAAATTAGGAAGAACAGAGCGAATGACCTTCTCTAAGATAAACGAAGTAGCGGAGATGCCGAATCTCATTCAGATTCAGACAGATTCCTACAAATGGTTTGTTGAAGAAGGTCTTCGTGAGGTTTTTGAGGACGTTTCACCGATCAAGGAATACTCAGATAATCTCGTTCTCGAATTCATCGACTATTCACTTTCAGATCCACCGAAGTACGGCCAGGAGGAGTGCAAGGAACGTGACGTGACTTATGCTGCGCCTCTGAAGGTCAAAGTAAGACTCATCAACAAAGAGAATGGTGACATCAAGGAAGTAAAGGACCAGGAAGTTTTCATGGGAGATTTCCCTCTCATGACAGAAAAAGGTACCTTTATATACAACGGTGCTGAAAGAGTCGTCGTTACACAGCTCGTACGTTCGCCGGGACCTTATTATGATAAGGAAATCGACAAGTCCGGTAAGAACCTGTTTTCGACACAGGTGATTCCTAACAGAGGTGCATGGCTTGAATATGAAACGGACTCCAACGAAGTCCTTTCTGTCAGAGTAGACAGAAACCGTAAGCAGCCGATCACCACCCTGCTGAGAGCGATCGGTTATGGCACGGACGAAGAAATCATCAACCTTCTGGGAGAGGAACCGAGGATCCTCAGAACCTTCGATAAGGATCCAACCAAGAACCATGAAGACGGTATCAAGGAAATCTATAAGAGACTGAGACCTGGCGAACCTCCGACAACAGAGAGTGCCACACAGCTCTTTAATTCCATGTTCTTCGATCCGAAGCGTTACGATCTCGCTAAGGTCGGAAGATATAAATACAACAAGAAGCTGGGCCTTTACAACAGACTGGCCGGTAATGTTGTTGCCGAAGACGTAACAGATCCTAACACAGGTGAGATCCTGGCCGAGAAGGGACAGCAGATCAGCAAGGAGCTGGCCCGCCAGATCGAAAACGCCGGTGTGGATGCTGTTATGGTGCGCAGCAACCTTGATGAAAACCAGTCGACAAAGGTCATCGGAAACCAGTTCGTAGATATCGATCAGTACATCGAATTCGACATTTCAGATCTGAAGATCGCAGACAGAGTGTACTATCCTGTCCTGATGGAGATCCTGGAAGAGAATGCAGAAGCCGGACAGGACGAAATCAGAGAAGTGCTGAAACTGCGCAAAAACGAACTGTCTCCGAAGCACATTCTGGTCGCTGACATTGTTGCGTCCGTCAGCTATCTGCTCAACCTGAACTATGGTATCGGCAATACGGACGACATCGACCATCTGGGCAACAGAAGACTCAGAACAGTCGGCGAACTTCTCCAGAATCAGATCAGAATCGGTCTGACCAGAATGGAGAGAACCATCAAAGAAAGAATGAACACGCAGGACATCGCGGAGGTAACACCGCAGTCCCTGATGAACATCAGACCGGTGACAGCAGCAGTCAAGGAGTTCTTCGGAAGTTCCCAGCTGTCGCAGTTCATGGACCAGACAAACCCGCTGGCAGAGCTGACACATAAGAGAAGGCTGTCAGCCCTGGGTCCGGGCGGCCTTTCCAGAGAAAGAGCCGGATTTGAGGTCAGAGACGTCCATCATTCTCATTACGGAAGAATGTGCCCGATCGAGACACCTGAAGGTCCGAACATCGGACTGATCGGTTCTCTGACGACTTATGGCGTCATTAACCAGTACGGTTTCATCGAGACTCCGTACAGAGTTGTAGATAAAGAAACAGGAATCGTCACGGAAGAGATCCACTATCTGACCGCCGACGACGAGGAAGACAAGATCGTAGCACAGGCGAATGAACCGCTTGACAGCGAGGGTCATTTCCTCAACTTCAAGGTTGCAGCCAGAGGCAAGGGCGGCGACATCGACCTGGTTCCGAGAGAAGCTGTAGACTACATGGACGTATCACCGAAGCAGGTAGTATCCGTAGCCACAGCAATGATCCCGTTCCTTGAGAACGACGACGCCAACCGTGCGCTGATGGGCTCCAACATGCAGCGTCAGGCTGTTCCTCTTATGGTTACGGAGGCGCCGATGGTCGGCACAGGCATCGAATACAAGGCTGCCAGAGACTCCGGCGTTGTACAGCTGGCAAAGCATGCAGGAACGGTTTCCTTCGTTGATGCAACCAGAATCAAAATCACCCGTGATGACGGCGAAGGTGTGGATAACTACACACTCCTCAAGTTCAAGCGTTCGAACCAGGGAACCTGCATCAACCAGAGACCGATCGTCTTCAAGGACGAGCATGTAGACGCAGGCGAAGTCATTGCTGACGGTCCGTCTACAGCCAACGGCGAAGTTGCTCTGGGCAAAAACCTTCTCATCGGCTTCATGACGTGGGAAGGCTACAACTACGAGGACGCGATCATCCTCAACGAAAGACTGATCATGGAAGACGTTCTTACGTCCATCCATATTGAAAAATACGAGTCCGAAGCCAGGGACACGAAGCTCGGACCGGAAGAAATCACGAGAGATATCCCGAACGTGGGCGAAGACGCACTCAAGGATCTGGACGAAGAAGGTATCGTCAGAATCGGCGCGGAAGTTGATTCGGGCGACATTCTGGTCGGCAAGGTCACCCCGAAGGGCGAAACAGAGCTGACAGCGGAAGAAAGACTTCTGAGAGCCATCTTCGGCGAGAAGGCCAGAGAAGTCAGAGACACTTCCCTGAAGGTTCCGCACGGAGAAACAGGTATCGTAGTTGACGTCAAGATCTTCTCAAGAGAAAACGGCGACGAACTTTCACCGGGCGTAAACAAACTGGTCAGAGTTTACATCGCAACGAAGAGAAAGATCCAGGTCGGCGACAAGATGGCCGGAAGACACGGCAACAAGGGCGTTATCTCCAGAATCCTTCCGGAGAACGATATGCCGTTCCTGGAAGACGGACAGTCCCTGCAGGTCATGCTGAATCCTCTGGGCGTACCTTCCCGTATGAACGTCGGACAGGTACTGGAAGTTCATCTGGGCCTGGCAGCAAAGAAGAAAGATTGGTATATCGCGACACCGGTATTCGACGGTGCCAACGAGAAGGACATTATCAGTCTGCTTGAGGAAACAGGATACAGTGAGACAGGTAAGCTGAGACTGAGAGACGGCAGAACAGGAGAGTACTTCGACAATCCTGTAACCGTCGGCTACATGTACATGCTCAAGCTGCACCACCTGGTCGACGACAAGATCCACGCACGTTCCGTAGGACCGTACTCCCTCGTAACGCAGCAGCCGCTCGGCGGTAAAGCCCAGTTCGGCGGACAGCGTTTCGGAGAGATGGAAGTATGGGCCCTGGAAGCGTACGGCGCAGCCTACACGCTGCAGGAGATCCTGACCGTCAAGTCCGACGATATCGTAGGACGTGTCAAGACATACGAAGCAATCGTTAAGGGCGAGAATATTCCTGAACCGGGCATTCCTGAGTCCTTCAAGGTACTCATCAAGGAAATGCAGAGCCTTTGCCTTGATATCAAGGTGCTGGATGAAAACAGCGAAGAAATCGAGATCAAGGAAGAAACAGAAGCGGAAGGCATCGCAGCAATCGAGAGAATGGTTGACCGTGAGATCGACGCCAGAAGACTCGAGGAGGAAGCCGCCGCTGAGTATGAAGAGCCCGAAGAAGAGGAAGAAGACGAATTCTACGCTGACGACTTAGACGAAGACGAAGAAGAGAACTTCGAGATCATCGAGGAGGAAGAGATCAGAGACCTTGATGAACGTGATATCGAAGCGATAGAACAGGCAGACAGCGGATCCGATGTTGATCCGGCGGAAGACTAATAGAAGGGGGTAAACAAAATGAGTGAGAATACAAACTACGAAATGAACAATTTTGAAGCCCTGCAGATCGGACTTGCTTCCCCGGAAAAGATCAGAAGCTGGTCCCATGGTGAAGTCACCAAGCCGGAAACGATCAACTACAGGACCCTGAAGCCTGAGATGGACGGACTTTACTGCGAGAGGATTTTCGGACCGACAAAGGACTGGGAGTGCCACTGCGGTAAATACAAGAGAATCAGATACAAAGGCATCGTATGCGATAAGTGCGGCGTTGAAGTTACGAAGGCCAAGGTGAGAAGAGAGAGAATGGGCCACATTGAGCTGGCCACACCTGTCTCCCACATCTGGTACTTCAAGGGCATCCCAAGCAGAATGGGACTGGTACTGGACATTTCACCAAAGATCCTGGAGAAGGTCCTCTACTTTGCCAACTTCATCGTAATCGATCCGGGCAACTCCAACTTCGTTTACAAGGAGATTCTCTCCGAGACGCAGTGGAGAGAAGCTATGGACGATCCTGCTATCAAGTTCAGAGCAGGAAGCGGTGCAGAAGCAGTCAAGGAACTGCTCAGCCAGGTAGATCTGGACGAGCTGTCCGCAGACCTCACAGAAAAACTCAAGAAGTCCACAGGACAGAAAAAAATCAGAATCACCAGAAGACTCGAGGTCATCGAAGCGCTGAGAATCTCCGGCAACAGACCGGAATGGATGGTACTGGATGTCATTCCTGTCATCCCGCCGGATCTGAGACCGATGGTACAGCTGGACGGCGGCAGATTCGCCACATCAGACCTCAATGATCTGTACAGAAGAGTCATCAACAGAAATAACAGACTGAAGAGACTGCAGGAACTGAACGCGCCTGACATCATCGTCAGAAACGAGAAGAGAATGCTGCAGGAAGCTGTTGACGCGCTGATCGACAACGGCAGAAGAGGCAAGGCGGTTACAGGCCCCGGACAGAGACCTCTGAAGTCGCTTTCGGATATGCTCAAGGGTAAGCAGGGCAGATTCAGACAGAACCTGCTCGGTAAGCGTGTCGACTATTCAGGCCGTTCCGTAATCGTTGTCGGCCCGGAACTGAAGTTCTATCAGTGCGGTCTTCCGAAGAAGATGGCGCTGGAGCTGTTCAAGCCGTTCATCATGAAGAAGCTGGTGGAAAACCAGAATGCGCACAACATCAAGAGCGCCAAGAGAATGGTCGAAAAGGTCAGCCCGGAAGTATGGGATGTCCTCGAAGAGGTCATCGGAGAACATCCGGTTATGCTGAACCGTGCGCCGACCCTGCACAGACTTGGTATCCAGGCATTCGAGCCGGTACTGGTCGAAGGTAAGGCGATCAAGCTCCATCCGCTGGCTTGTACAGCGTTCAACGCGGACTTCGACGGAGACCAGATGGCGGTACACGTTCCGCTCAGCGTAGAGGCACAGGCAGAAGCCAGATTCCTTATGCTGTCCGTGAACAACATCCTGGCACCGAAGGATGGTTCCCCGATCACAACACCGACACAGGACATGATCCTTGGATCCTACTACCTGACCCATCCGGGACAGCCGGAAGGCGAGAGAACATCCAAGGCGGAGATCGGCGACGGAAGTATCTTCACAGACATGTCTGAGATGCTCATGGCATACCAGACCAATCAGGTCGGCGTGCACGCCAAAGTCAAGGTCAGAATGTACGCAGGCGAAGATGATGAAAGAGGCAGACTCGTGGAATCCACCGTCGGCAGATTCATCTTCAACCAGGGCATCCCGCAGGATCTGGGATACGTACCTGACAGAGAGAACGACCCGTATTCACTGGAAGTCGACTTCCTCTGTGACAAGAAGAAACTCGGGGACATCATCGACAGATGTTACCGTATCCACGGAAACACAGATACTGTCCTCATGCTGGACTACATCAAAGCCACGGGGTATCACTACTCCACAAGAGCGGCGATCACCATCGGCATCTCCGACATGGAGATCCCGGAAGCCAAGGAGAGAATCATTGCTGAATCCGACGCCCTCGTCGACAAGTACGACAAGGCGTACAGAAGAGGTATGGTATCAGAGGCAGAGAGATACAAGAGTGTCGTTGATATCTGGAACCAGACGACAGAGGACGTTGCAGACGCTCTGATGGAATCCCTGGGAAGCCTGAACAACCTGTACATCATGGCGCATTCAGGAGCCAGAGGTTCCAAGAACCAGATCAGACAGATCGGCGGCATGCGTGGTCTGATGGCCAACGCGACAGGTAAAACCATCGAGATCCCGATCAAAGCGAACTTCCGTGAAGGACTTTCCGTACTGGAATACTTCCTTTCATCGAACGGAGCACGTAAGGGACTTGCTGATACGGCTCTCAGAACGGCCGACTCAGGTTACCTGACAAGAAGACTGGTCGATGTATCACACAACGTCATCGTCAGAGAAGATGACTGCGGAACTGTTGAAGGTATCGAAGTAGCAGCCTTCACAGACGGCAAGGAAGTCATCGAGAAGCTCAAAGAGCGTATCGTAGGCAGAACCGCGCTGACAGATATCTTCCATCCGGAGACAGGCGAGCTCATCGTCGAAGAAGACTGCGAAATCAGCGAAGCCGCTGCGGCAGAGATCGAAAAGGCCGGTATTGAATCTGTTGCGATCAGATCGGTCATGACCTGCAAGAGCAAGTCCGGCGTCTGCGCCAAGTGCTACGGACGCAACCTGGCAACAGGCGAAAGCGTAAACATCGGTGAAGCAGTAGGCATCCAGGCAGCCCAGTCCATCGGTGAGCCGGGTACACAGCTCACGATGAGAACATTCCATACGGGCGGCGTTGCCGGATCCGATATCACCCACGGTCTGCCGAGAGTCGAGGAACTCTTCGAGGCCAGAAAGCCGAAGGGTCTTGCAACGATCTGCGAAGCAGACGGAACCGTTGTATCCATCTCTTCTACGCCGGACAACAAGACGGAAGTCGTTGTCCGCGGGGAAGAAGAGAAAAAATACATCATTCCTTACGGAGCCAGACTGGCTGTTGCAGAAGGCGACTATGTGGAAGCCGGCGGCAACATCACAACCGGTCCGCTGGATCCGAAGGACATCCTGAGACTGCAGGGTGTGGAAGGCGTATACCAGTATCTGCTCAAGGAAGTGCAGAGAGTATATAAGAACCAGGGTGTTGACATCAACGACAAGCACATCGAGGTCATCGTAGGACAGATGCTGTCGAAGATGAAAGTCAACGACCCGGGTGATACCGGACTTCTGCCGGGCGGACAGTACGGCAAGTTCGAGGTTGAGGAAGCCAATGCGCTGGCCGAGGCCGAAGGCAAAGAACCTGCTGACGCGGAACGTCTGCTGCTGGGAATTACCAAGGCTTCCCTGGCGACCAACTCCTTCCTTTCCGCTGCGTCCTTCCAGGAGACAACGAGAGTACTCACCGATGCGGCGATCAAAGGCAAGACAGACCATCTGGAAGGCCTGAAGGAAAACGTCATCATCGGTAAGCTGATCCCTGCCGGAACCGGTATGCGGAAGTACAGGAACATCCAGCTCGACTACGGCGTAAACGAGGAACTCATCGAAGCTTACAAGCAAGCACTGCTTGAAGCAGAACAGGAAGAAGAGGAAGAAGGCGAGGCTGCAGCCTTTGCTGAAGAACTCGAAGGCGTCGCTCCGGAGATGGCAACTGCCGACGATCTCGAGTCCGCTGAAGCCTATGCGGCTGAGGATGAGTTTGTCAATGAGACAGACATTGATGGCGACGAATAAATAAATCAATAATTACAATTAGCCGGTGGCTGAAGCAATTTGCTGATGTCCTCGAAACGGGTGATTTCTAATAAGCCCTGATGCCGGATCACTAAGAAATCTCGGGCGAACCACCGCCACGACATTTCTAAGTTCCCGTCATCAAACCTTATTGAAATCGCAGCCGTTTCTGCGGAGTACAGCGCGTTGCTTCAGTCGCCGGCTTTCTTGAGTCATAGATTGATAAAATCGTTGACATGCAGGGGTTTTGCATGATACAATGGTCAACGGCTGTGGGCTTAGTATGCCCATTTTTAGCCTGAAATTTTGGAAGAAAGGAGAAAAAGGATGCCTACAATCAACCAGCTTGTACGTCATGGCAGAACAAGCAGCGAGAAGAAGTCAACTGCACCGGCTCTGAACAAGGGAATGAACTCCCTGAGAAGAGTTGCTACGGATGTTAATTCACCGCAGAAGCGTGGAGTCTGCACTTCCGTTAAGACGGTTACCCCTAAGAAGCCGAATTCAGCTCTTAGAAAGGTTGCCAGAGTACGTCTCACAAATGGTATTGAAGTAACAGCATACATTCCTGGAATCGGTCACAACCTTCAGGAGCACAGTGTTGTACTGATCAGAGGCGGCAGAGTTAAGGACCTCCCGGGTGTAAGATACCACATCGTAAGAGGAACGCTCGATACTGCAGGCGTAGCAGAAAGAAGACAGGCCAGATCCAAGTACGGAGCTAAGCGGCCTAAGAAGTAAACACACAACAAGGTAATTCGTAGCGCAACTTTTTTAGATATAAAGGAGCGCTCACGGGGGCAGCCGGCGGAGTAAGACATGCTTTATACAAGCTGTCCGAAGAAAATCCGGCGGGTGTCAACGAGTACCGAATTAGAAATTAAGGAGGAAAGTGAAGTGCCAAGAAAAGGAAATGTACCTAAGCGTGAAGTACTTCCGGATCCTGTATACGACAGTGTCGTTGTTGCCAAGCTGATCAACAGCATCATGCTGGACGGAAAGAAGGGAACAGCGCAGAAGATCGTGTACAATGCGTTCGACCAGATCAGAGAAACAACTGGTGAAGAACCAATGGAAGTATTCGAAAAAGCGATGAACAACATTATGCCGGTTCTTGAAGTCAAGGCAAGACGTGTCGGTGGTGCAAACTACCAGGTACCGATGCCGGTAAGAGAAGAAAGACGTCAGACATTGGCGCTCAGATGGCTCACACAGTACACCAGAGCCAGAGGCGAGAAGACAATGTCAGAGAGACTGGCAAAAGAACTGATGGACGCTGCTGAGAACACAGGCGCATCCGTTAAGAAAAAGGAAGACACGCACAGAATGGCAGAAGCCAACAAGGCTTTCGCACATTACAGATTCTAATGCAGGGCAGTAGGATTGCATAACTGATTATTACTGATTTTGCAAATCAAGCAGAAAGGAGGAAGAAATGCCAGAAAAGTCGAATAGAAGTTTTCCGCTGGAGAAGACAAGAAACATCGGTATCATGGCACACATCGATGCCGGTAAGACAACGACAACCGAAAGAATTCTGTTCTACACAGGCCGCACGCACAAGCTGGGTGAGACCCACGAAGGCGCTGCTGTAATGGACTGGATGGAACAGGAACAGGAACGTGGTATTACAATCACCTCTGCTGCTACTACAGCCCAATGGAAGGACACCAGAATCAACATCATCGACACTCCGGGACACGTTGACTTCACCGTTGAAGTTGAGCGGTCTCTCAGAGTTCTCGACGGAGCTGTCACAGTACTCTGCGCGAAGGGCGGGGTCGAACCTCAGTCTGAGACAGTGTGGAGACAGGCAGAAAAGTACGGTGTGCCGAGAATGATCTTCGTAAACAAGATGGACATCATGGGAGCGGACTTCTACAGAGTCGTCGACATGGTGAGAGACAGGCTGAAGGCGAACGCCGTTCCTGTCCAGCTTCCAATCGGAAAGGAAGAGACATTTATCGGCATCATCGATCTGATTGAAATGAAGGCTGAGATCTACAAGGATGACCTCGGCAAAGAATTCGAGAAGACCGAGATTCCGGAAGAACTTCTGGACGAAGCGCAGATGTGGAGGGAACAGCTGCTGGAAGCGGTATCTGAACTTGATGAAGACCTGATGATGAAGTACCTCGAAGGCGAGGAAATCACTGAGGACGAAATCAAGAAAGTCATCAGAACGGCTACGATTGCAGGAGATATGGTCCCTGTCACTTGCGGGAGCGCATATAAAAACAAGGGTGTTCAGATGATGCTCGATGCAGTCGTCGACTACATGCCGTCACCGATCGATATTCCGCCTATCACAGGAGTATCGCCGAAGACAGGCAAAGAAGAAGAACGACCTGCGGATGATAATGGCCCATTTTCAGCCCTCGCATTCAAGATCGTGGCTGATCCATATGTGGGCAAGCTTGCATATTTCAGAGTATATTCCGGAAAGATGGCTTCCGGCTCCTATGTCTACAACCCGGTCAAGGAGAAAAAGGAAAGAATCGGACGTATACTCCAGATGCACGCGAACAAGCGAGAGGATATCGATATGGTATACTCTGGCGATATAGCGGCAGCAGTAGGACTCAAAGTCACTACAACGGGCGACACGCTCTGCGATGAGAAGAGAGCGATCGTCCTCGAGTCGATGGATTTCCCTGATCCTGTAATCGAAATCGCCATAGAGCCTAAGACAAAGGCAGGACAGGAAAAGATGGGTATCGCTCTGGCGAAGCTCGCCGAGGAAGACCCGACATTCAAGACTTACACAAATGAAGAAACCGGACAGACCATCATCGCCGGAATGGGAGAACTTCATCTGGAAATCATCGTGGACAGACTTCTGCGTGAATTCAAGGTGGAGGCCAATGTTGGCAAGCCTCAGGTATCCTACAAAGAGACCCTCACCAAGGAGGTCGATGTAGACCATAAGTACGCCAAACAGTCAGGCGGCAAAGGCCAGTACGGTCATGTTAAGATCAAGGTATACCCGCGCGAGCCGGGAGAGGGATTCGAATTCAAGAACTCCATCGTCGGCGGCGCAATACCGAAGGAATATATTCCTAAGATCGAAGAAGGTATCAAAGAAGCAACTGAGACCGGCCCTGTAGCCGGATATCAGGTCGTCGACGTAGGCGTAGAACTCTACGACGGTTCCTACCACGAAGTTGACTCTTCTGAAATGGCCTTCAAGATCGCAGCCTCCATGGCCTTCAGAGAAGCCGCCAGGAAGGCAGACCCGGTACTTCTGGAGCCGATATTCAAAGTCGAAGTTACAGTGCCTGATGAATATATGGGCGATGTAATCGGTGATATCAGCTCGAGAAGAGGCAGAATCGAAGGTTCCGACATGAACAACGGCGCCGTAGCAATCAGAGGATACGTTCCTTTGGCAGAGATGTTCGGATATGCTACGGACCTGCGTTCAAGGACACAAGGAAGAGGCGTGTACGTCATGCAGTTCGACCACTTCGAGAAATTACCGGACAATCTAGTGGATTCAATTAATTAATATAATTAATGTTTCAATTAATGTTTCACCTTTTGGTTTAAAGGAAAAGGATTTTAACAGGAGGAAAAACCAATGGCAAAAGAAAAATTCGAAAGAACTAAGCCACACATCAACATCGGAACGATCGGTCACGTTGACCACGGCAAGACAACGCTGACAGCTGCAATCAC
>CADADV010000005.1 GCA_902786815.1 uncultured Eubacteriales bacterium | reverse complement strand
CTCTACGCACAGAGCGTCACCGCCGGAAAGCAGTACGTCTCTGACGACCGGCGTTCTCTTGATGTAATCGATGCATGCATTGATATCTTCAATGGATCTAGCGCCGTCTGTTTCGCCGGCCAGTCTTCTTCTGGTGCAGTGTCTGCAGTACATGGAGCACTGGTCTGTGATCAGGAACAGAACTCTGTCCGGATATCTGTGGGTGAGTCCCGGAGCCGGGGAGTCTTCGTCCTCGTGCAGCGGGTCGAGCATGTCAGCTTCGCCTCTATGGGTCTCAGCCAGCGTAGGAACTGCCTGCATTCTGACCGGGCAATGCGGATCGTCCGGATCCATCAGGGAAGCATAGTACGGTGTGATGCCGACTCTGAAGCCGTCCATTACCTTAGTAATATCTTCTTCTTCCTGCGGTGTGAGGTTTACGACCTGCTTGATTTTTTCTACGGAGTCCAGTCTGTTCGCTACCTGCCAGTGCCAGTCGTTCCACTGCTCATCTGTAACATCCTTGAAAAGAGGGATGTCTTTCCAGTTTCTAATAGCCATAGTATTCTCCTTTACATCCTATCTTACTTGCTTACGCATACATTTCTTCGAAGAGCTTTCTGAGGCCTTCATGCTCTCTCAGCTCCTGCAGAGTGATTTCTGCATGGCCCTTTGTGTAGCCGTTGCCGACGATCATGTTGACGTCCTTGCCAACGCCTTCTGCACCCAGGGCAGCCTTTGTGAAGCTTGTAGCCATGGAGAAGAAGTAAACTGTTCCGTCGTCCTTGCAGCTCAGGATGGAGCCCATCTCAGTGTTCTCGATGGATACGCAGTTGATGACTACGTCATACAGTTCGCCGCCGGTCAGTTCCATAGCCTTCTCATACATTCCTACTGCATCAGATGCGTCCATGTGGAAGTATTCGTCTGCCAGGTCGAGAGCTCTTGCTCTGTCTTCTGATTTCTGTGAACCAGCCGCGCATACAACCAGACCTGTTACGCCGGCTCTCTTCTTTGCTTCGTAGAGGCACAGCAGACCTGACTTGCCGCCACCGCCGATTACGAGGACTTTCTGTCCCTGCTGAACCAGCTTGCCTGTCTGTGCAGGAGCGCCAGCAACGTCCAGTGCTGAAAGTGCGAGACCTTCCGGCATATCATCAGGCAGCTTAGCATAGATGCCGCTCTGGAACAGGATCGCCTGTCCGGTGATGTCGACCTGGTCGATTGCCGGTCTCATCTCGTGGATCTCTTCGATCACCAGCGGTGTCAGTGACAGGGATACCAGTGTAGCGATCTTGTCGCCAACCTTCAGGTCGCCCTTCCACTCCGGTCCGATTTCCTTAACGGTTCCGATCAGCATTCCGCCTGAACCAGTCCAAGGGTTCTTGTGCTTTCCGGCCTTAGCAACGATGTCCTTCATGCACTGTGCAACCTTGTCCTTATCTTCCTGCGTTTCGATCTCAGCCGGCTTCTTGCCCAGGACCTGCTTGCAGATCTCTGTGAAGGAAGCGGAGTCGATGTTCAGTGTCTTAACGTCGATCAGGATCTCGTTGTCATAGATTTCCATTGTGTTGTCGACAACGTCTGCTGGCTGCGGCAGAACGCCCTTCGGTGAAATAACTCTGTGTGTTCCGTACGGATTACCTTTTTTCATGATGTTCCTCCTAAAAAATATTATTTGTATTTCAGCCTTTGCTCAAGGCCCGCCTTTGATGCAAAGGCAACTTTAACGTTATGTTAATTATTTAGCAATATGCGTGCCAACCGGTTGATTTCAGGCCTCTCAATACCCTGTCAACACTGTTTCAGCCCCTTCCCGCTTGGGATTTCGCCATTATTTGGGTATCTGCCGCTCCTTCCGGCCGGTTATGCTTCCCGATCACGTCCTGTTTTTGTCAATTTTTTGTCAATTATTGAACCGAAACGTGTTCTAAACACAAAAAACGCGAACCGATTTCGGTTCGCATTGTGTTAAGGCGTTATCGTGTTATTTGGCCAGACGTCTTACAGCCCGTATTTATTCTTTTTTCTGACGAACTGGGTCTGGGAAATTCCGATTGCTTTTGCGGCCTTGCGGGTGGACCCGTATTTCTCGCAGGCCTGACGGATGATGTTTTTCTCAAAAGCTTCCACCATGCTTGTCAGATCGATGTTTCCTTCGTCGTCTGCGTCAGGTGACGCCGCATCGATTCCCTTGATCAGGTCTCTGTCCAACTCCTTGACCACGTCCATGACCGTGATTGCGTCGCCGCTGCTGCCGATCAGCAGCCTCTGCACGACGTTTTCCAGTTCCCTGATATTCCCCGGCCATTTGTGGGACGCCAGTCTCTCCTTGGCATCCTCGTCAATGTACTTGCTCAAACCGAACTTCTCATTGTATTTCCGCACAAAGCTCTCAGCCAGATGCGGGATGTCTTCCGTCCGTTCGTCAAGTGCGGGAACTTTGATCGGGAAAACATTGAGTCTGTAGTATAGATCCCGCCGGAACACCCGCTTCTCCACAAGGTCCTCAAGGTCCTTATTTGTCGCGGAAATGATCCTGACGTCCGTTTTCACCGGCCTTGTTCCGCCGACCTTGAGAAACTCACCGTCCTGTATGACACGCAGCAGTTTCGCCTGCATATCCATAGGCAGTTCCCCCACTTCGTCCAGGAATATGATGCCGTTGTCCGCCGCTTCGAAATAGCCGATCTTGCCTTTGCTGTCCGCGCCTGTGAAGGCGCCCTTCTCATACCCGAAGAACTCGGATTCGATGAGGTTCGGGGAGATGGACGCGCAGTTGATCTTGACGAAGGGCTGCATCTTGCGACGGCTGTTTTTCTGTATGATATTCGCGACTTTTTCTTTGCCGACGCCTGTTTCACCGGTGATGAGAACATTGCAGTCGTACTTGGATACGCTCATGATCTCATCGAGCACCGACTGCATGCGGGAGCTGACGGACACGAAGTCCTCCGCTTCCTCCAGATTATGCTGGGTGTACTGCTGCAGGATCTCCCGGTCGACTTCCGACCGCTGTCCGCCCCGGACAGTCTTTTCCCGCGGCACTAGACTGCCCTCAATATACGGCGCCAGCTCCCTGACGATCTCGAAGTCGAATTCATCGTACTGTTCCAGATAACCGTCGGCGCATTTGATCTGCAGATCTTTGGATGTCGCCTCAGTGACATACAGCGCGATGTTGTAATTGCTGTTGAAGTTGGCAAAAATCAGCGTCCCGCCGGATTTCGCCGCCACGACGCTGATGGTCTCAGCTCCCGGAACGTCAGCGCAGTTCACGACCATATCCACCTGCTGTTTTCCGTCAAACTGTTTCAGGCACTCGGCCGGCCGCATCATGTTAACATAGAAAAGGTCTGTGAAAACCTCCGCCTTGAGCCTCTCTATACCGGGACCTTTCATCGCCACCGGCGTATTCCTGTCCAGCAGGCAAAAGATCTCTGCGTCTTCCCCCGCCGCTTTCCGGATCGTATACCCGTAAATGGTCGCCATGATCACATTGTTTGCAAGAACCGCGAACCGTTTCTTGTTCTTTGCTTCCTTCGAAACTTTGTAGATCGTTCCCGATTCGTTGAGCGTAAACATAAGAAGGCCTATGGGGATATCCTTAGGCCGTTTGACGATAGGCATGCCGGGCAGCGAGATGGCGTACCCTTCCGCGTCGAACTGCGGGTAGACCTTGTCGATGCTTGTAATCTTATCGATGTACATGGGAATGCCGGCCAGCGAAGAGTTGCAGATGACTTCATCCCCGGGCTTCAAGCCTTTGGTGTTCGGATAATCACCGTCGATTTCCTCTATGACTCCGCAGAAGAGCCCGCCCGTGTCAGTGACCGGGTTGTGTAGTTTGCCCCTGCGGATAACGATGTCCTTGATCTTCTCTTTGATCTGTTCCTCGTCGTTGCCCGCCTCCTGGCAGATCTGCCGGAAACTGGTCCCTTCCACATGAACCTTTCCCAAAGCGATCCTGACTTCGCCGCTTTTCAGCTGGCTGCTGTTATCCAGTTCCCATGCCAGCGGCGTAAACGTACGGCGCGGCGTCAGGGACCTGTCAATTCCAAATGTGTTCATTTTCCTTTTCCTCCCGAACCGAAATCGGTTCGTTTTCCTCTGATTCATATGATAAACGCTTGGCATTGGTTTTGCAATATATAATCGCAGTGCAAAAACAGTACACACTTTTTTATCAATAATATGAAAAGGAGATTCAAGATGGAAAAAATTACTTCAACACTGAGACTCAGAATGTCTGCAAAGGATGCTCACTACGGCGGAGAACTGGTTGACGGCGCACACATGGTACACCTCTTTGGTGACGTTGCTACCGAGCTGCTGATCAAGCTGGACGGAGACGAAGGTCTGTTCTGCGCTTATGATAATGTAGAGTTCCTGGCTCCGACTTATGCCGGCGACTACATCGAAGCTTACGGCGAGATCGACAAGATCGGCAACACTTCAAGACACATGACTTTCGAAGCAAGAAAGGTCATCGTTTCCAGAAAAGACATCAACGATTCCGCTGCTGACTTCCTGGAAGAGCCGATCATCGTTGCAAGAGCTTCCGGAACTTGCGTGACACCGAAAGAGATGAAGAGAAAATAAGCGACTCGATTGAGACAGAGCGCGGCGGATACGACTCACTAAGTCCTCGTCGCGAACGATCACAACGACTCACTCACAGACAAAAGAAACCCAGAGAAACTCGCCTTGCGGCTCAGACAATCTCTGGGTTTTGCTTTTGTCTATGTTCGTTTCGTCTGTTCTCGTAACGCTCCTGTGGAAATCGTTCGTCGCACCCGCCACGTCTGTCGCAGCTCGTTGGTTCCCTCTTCCAGCTCCTGCGGAAAACGTTCACTGCACCCGCGGCACTCTGCTGCAGTTCCATGCTTACAGGGACTTGAGGTACTCGATCTCGGCGCGGGTGAGTTTGCGGTAGTGGCCCTGCAGGAGCCGGCCGAGGCGGATGTCGCCGATGGCGACGCGTTCCAGGGACTGGACTTTGTTCCCGACGGCGGCGAACATTTTGCGGACCTGGCGGTTTTTGCCTTCATGGATGGAGATCTCCACGACCGCGGAACGAGGATTCTGTTTCAGGACGCGCACCTTAGCCGGCGATGTGACGAAGCCTCCGATGTCGACTCCCTTGCGGAGCTTGGCAAGACGGACGTTTGAAACCACGCCTGCAACTGTGGCGATGTAAGTTTTGCTGACTTCGTGTTTGGGATGGGTCAGCGCGTAGGCGAGATCGCCGTCGTTGGTCATGATCAGAAGGCCTGTAGTATTGTAGTCCAAACGGCCCACAGGAAACAGACGCTCCGGAATGTCTGAAACGAGATCCGCCACCGTCGGGCGGTTCTTGTCATCATCCATGGACGTAATATAACCAAGCGGCTTGTTAACGACCACGTAGACCTTGGCCGCATCCGCTTCAATGATCTTGCCGTTGACGGAGACCGCATCTCCCTCCTCGACCTGCGTCCCCATCTCCCGGCAGACGGCGCCGTTGACTTTCACATTTCCGTTGGCGATCAGCTCGTCTGCTTTTCTCCGGGAGCAGACGCCCGCTGACGCGATGTATTTATTCAGTCTCATGGAAGTAGTATAACACATTTAAAATGAAAAGAGACCCGAAGGTCTCAATTCAAGAAGATAGATGTTATGCTACTAGACTGATTCAGGTTGCTTTATTGAATTAAATCAGTAACGCATTCATATAATAGCCCTCGTAGCTTTTGGTGTCAACCCATTCCGGGCAATTTGTACAAAAAAAGTTTTTAAACCACTTTTGCTTTTTGTTGTATAATCTGTGCAGAATAATAAAGAAGAGAAATTAAGGAGCCAGATCAATGAGCGCAAACGCATATAACGAACTGAAAACAAAAATCGATTCTTTGGCTGTCTTTCGCCATGTCAGAGAAGACGCGGCTGTGGCCGCCCTGCGGAAACTGCTCGAGGAGAGGAGCGTCGCAGCATACAGCGATTTCATTTCGCTGCTTTACCCCGAAGGGGCGAACTTTTCTGAGTATATCCGCAAGCTCGTTCTGGAGGATGACAATTTTTACGTCAAGGCTGTAGCAGCCGGGCAGAAAATCGATCCGGAAATCGCGGCGGCCGTCAAAAGCGAGCTGAATACGATCTGCGAAATCGCCGGCGTGACTTCTGCCGAGATCCGGCAGATGGTGCTGGATTCCGATTCACCGGAGAGCAGCCTTGCCCTTCCGAAGTGGAAAACGACGGACCTGAACCTCGTGAAGGACTTCACCCATAAGCTGTCGGACATCGCACAGACCGGCTACGGCATCTACGCGAAATACACCTTCTTCCGGGTTGAGGACGGACAGATCGTTCCCGTCGCGCATCCGGATGTGCAGAGCATCGACCAGCTCTTTGAATACAAGCGCGAGCGGGATCTCGTCATCCGCAATACGGAGGCCCTCCTGAGCGGCAGCGGCGCCAGCAACATGCTCCTCTACGGCGACATGGGAACAGGCAAAAGCTCCACTATCAAGGCAGTGGCAAACGCGTATGCTGATCAGGGTCTGCGTCTGATCGAGATGAAAAAAGAGCAGCTCTTCCAGATTCCTTCTGTTATGGAGGAAATCGCGTCGAATCCGCTCAAGTTCATCATCTTCATCGACGACCTGAGTTTCGCAGGAAACGATGATAACTTCTCTGCCCTCAAGGCGACCCTGGAAGGCAGTATCACCGGATGCACCGGCAACTCCGTCATCTACGCGACGAGCAACCGCCGCCATCTGGTCCGCGAATCGGCATCCGACCGCGTGAGCGGCGCCGGCTTCGATGATGACCTGCATCTGAACGACACCATGCAGGAGACCATGAGCCTCGCGGCCCGCTTCGGACTCACCATCACCTTCAGCAAACCCGGCAAGGATGAGTACCTTTCCATCGTGCGTTCTCTGGCGGATGAATACGGCGTCGCAGTCGGCGACGGCGAGGACGAGATTTCCGAAGAGGAACTCATGAAAAGAGCGGAGGCTTTTGCGATACGCAGAAACGGCAGAAGCCCGCGGACAGCGCGCCAGTTCATCGAGCTTCTGAAGATAGGGTTATGAAGATAGAACTAAAATGTTAGGTTACGTGCAGATTTTCAAACCGGAACTCAAGGTCCGGGAATACGAAGTATATATGGGCTACTACTGCGGCGTGTGCAAATACATCGGCGCCGAGTATGGCCATCTGCCGCGCATGGTCCTCAGTTACGACGCTGCTTTTCTGGCACTGCTTTTGGCGTGCGTTGACGAAACGCCGGACGCGCCGGTCCAGGAACACTGCATCGCGCACCACATCAAGGACAAGACGATCATCCGCAACCGCGCTGTGGAATACGCCGGCGACGTGATGCTGATCCTCGCCTGGTACAAGATGCTCGACGACGCGCAGGACGAAGGCAAGCTCTATGCAAAAGCATCCGCGCGGCTTTTGAAAAAACTGCACCGGAAGCTGCAGAAGAAGTACCCTGCCCTGTGCGACGGCATCGAAATCAATCTGGCGAAGCTGAACGGTCTAGAAAAGGCCAAGTGCGCGAGTCTGGATGAAGCTGCGGAGAGTTTTTCGAAGATCATGGACGTCATTTTCCGGGAAGGCGCGCGGGCTCTGTATCCGGATCTGCAGGAACTTCACGAAACCTTCGGACGCATCGGGTACCATATGGGCAAGTGGATATACCTGATGGACGCCGCCGACGACATCGAGGAGAACATCGAAAGCGGCGCCTACAACCCGCTGCTGTACCGGTTCGAATACAGGGGCATTGCCAGCGCGCACGATGCCGGTTCGGACACTGCACCGGACGTGGAAACGCCGCAGCAATTCCGGGAGCGGATCCGCGGCGATCTGGAGTTCAACCTCTATCAGTATCTGGCAGTTCTCAGCCAGCAGACAGGATCACTTGATATTCGAAAGAATCAAGGTATAATAGACAATGTGATCTACCTCGGCATGAACCGGAAGACCGAGGAGATCCTAAACAAAACAGACAAAGGAGAATCAAATGAATCCATATGAAGTATTGGGAATAAAACCAGGGGCATCAGAAGAAGAAATCAAGGCGGCGTACAAAGAGCTCGTCAAGAAATACCACCCGGACAAGTATATCGATAATCCTCTCGCGGATCTGGCGGAGAAAAAGCTTCAGGAGGTCAATGAAGCCTATGATATGCTCATGAAGAAGCCGGGCAGTTCCGGCTCCGGCGGCTACGCGTCCCAGGGCGGCTACGCGTCACAGGGCGGCTATGCTTCTCAGGGCGGATACGCATCCCAGAGCAGCTACGACTCACAGGCCAGCTACGACTCGCAGAGCGACTATGACTACACCGCGGACTTCCAGCGGATCCGTCAGGACATCGACAGAGGCCGGCTCGACAGCGCGGAAGCAGCGCTGAACGGCATGTCCGTCAGGAACGCCGAATGGTTCTTCCTCAAAGGCGTGCTGTCCTCACGCAAAGGCTGGTACGACGATGCTGTCAACAACCTGCAGACCGCCTGCAACATGGAACCGGCCAATCAGGAATACCGGCGCCACTACGCCAGCCTAATGAACCAGGGCAATGTCTACCAGAACCAGGCGCAGGGTCACGGCTACAATTCCATGGGCAATGACGATCTGTGCTGCCAGGCGCTTCAGTGCTACATCTGCGCAGACTGCTGCTGCGACTGCATATAAATAACGCACATATATAATGAAACAAAACAAAACCGGTAAAATCGCGATGGGCGGGATCTGCACCGCCCTCGCTGTCATATTTATGTTCGGCGCGTCTTTCGTGCCGGGAATCGAGCTGACTCTCTTTTTGATCAGCTCTCTTTTTACGGCTGTCATGGTCATCGAAGCAGGCGCTGCGGGCGGGCTCTCTGTCTTTGCCGCGGCGAGCCTTCTGGGGCTCATTCTCATTCCCAACAAGCTCGCCCTGATTCCTTACGTGTTCTGCTTCGGCTATTACGCCGTTCTGAAATACTATATTGAGAAAATAAAAAGCGGCGTGTTGCAGCTGGTTGTCAAGGCCTGCTACTTCGCCGCTGTACTGTTCATCGGTTTGTTTTTCTTCAAGTCGGTTCTCACTTCCGGCGTGCACATGCCCGAATGGCCAACCGGCGGACTGTTCGCAGCCGGTATCGTCATGGCGCTTCTCTACGACTACGTCATGACCTTCCTCATCAATTGGTACCGCCGCCGCTTCAAAGGCAGCCCGGAGAACCTCAAGCTCGTACACTAATAAACATAATAAGAGCGGCTGGGGAGACATTCCGCTGATGTCCTCGTTCCTGCGGATTACAGCTGCATGTCTCCCCAGCCGCTCTTTTATTGGTCTCTGTTACTTAGCGGAAAACGTCAGTCTTCTGTTACCTGCTTGCTGTGAATGTGAGTTTCTCTCCGTTGGTATCGATAACGACGTGGTCTCCGTCGAGGATGGTTCCGCGGATGATCTCTCCGGCGAGCTCGGTCTCGATGTTCTTCTGCAGGAACCGCTTGACCGGACGCGCGCCGTAGGTGGCGTCATAGGATTCATCCGCAATGAATTCCTTGGCTGCGTCGGTCAGTTCCAGTGTGATCTCACGCTCTGTGAGTCTCGCCTCGATGTCCTTCAGCCCCAGTTCGATGATCCGGATGATCTGATCCTTGGTCAGCGGTGAGAATACGACGATGTCGTCGATTCTGTTCAGAAATTCAGGTCTGAAGTATTTCTTCATTTCATTCTCGACCTGCTCTTTGACCTCCTGGTCTACGGTGCCGTCATCGCGGATGCCGTCGATCAGCATGCTGCTTCCGATGTTGGAAGTCATGATGACGATGGTGTTCTTGAAGTCTACGGTCCTTCCCTGGTTGTCTGTCAGACGTCCGTCATCGAGGAGCTGCAGCAGGATGTTGAATACATCCGGATGTGCTTTTTCGATTTCATCAAAGAGGATGACGCTGTACGGTTTGCGTCTGACGGCTTCCGTCAGCTGACCGCCTTCATCGTAGCCCACGTATCCCGGAGGAGCTCCGACCAGTCTGGAAACGGAGTGCTTCTCCATGTACTCGGACATGTCGATCCGTACCATGTTCCGTTCGGAATCAAAGAGCGCTTCGGACAGCGCCTTCGCCAGTTCCGTTTTGCCCACGCCGGTCGGTCCCAGGAAGATGAATGATCCGATCGGTCTCTTCGCGTCCTTCAGTCCGGCACGGGCTCTGAGGACTGCCTCTGCGACAGACTGCACACCCTCCTCCTGTCCGATGACTCTCTGGTGCAGAATCTCCGGCAGTTTGAGCAGTTTTTCCCGTTCGGTTTCGACCAGTTTGGCAACTGGGATGCCGGTCCATCCGGAGATGACTTCCGCGATTTCTTCTTCGCCGACCTCTTCCTTCAGCAGGCGTGCTTCCTCGGCCTTTTCTGCTTTTGCTTTTTCTTCTTCCAGTTTCTTTTCGAGTTCAGGCAGTTTGCCGTACTTGAGTTCGGCCATCTTCTCAAGGTCGTAGTTTCTCTCAGCCTCTTCCATTTCGTGACGCACATCGTCCAACTGCTGCTTAACTTCTTTGACTTCGGCGATTGCATTCTTTTCGTTTTCCCACTGGGCGCGGAGCGCATTGTCTTCGTCATGAAGCTCGGCCAGTTCCGCTTCCAGCGCCTCCAGTCTGCTCTTCGAAGCCTTGTCGGTCTCCTTGCTCAGAGCCTGCTTCTCGATCTCCAGCTGCATGATCTTCCGGGAAATCTGATCCAGTTCCGCCGGCATGCTGTCGATTTCGGTTCTGATCCTTGCCGCAGCCTCATCCATCAGGTCAATGGCTTTATCCGGCAGGAACCGGTCCGTGATGTACCGATCCGACAGGGTCGCGCACGCGATCAGCGCGCTGTCAGTGATCCTGACGCCGTGGTGGATCTCGAAACGTTCTTTCAGGCCACGCAGGATCGAGATGGTGTCTTCCACTGTCGGCTGGTCGACCATGACCTTCTGGAATCTACGCTCCAGCGCAGCGTCCTTTTCGATGTACTTGCGGTACTCGTCCAGTGTGGTCGCGCCGATGCAGTGCAGCTCGCCTCTGGCGAGTTTCGGCTTGAGCAGATTGCCCGCGTCCATAGCGCCTTCGGTTTTTCCTGCGCCGACGATATTGTGAAGCTCATCGATGAAGAGCAAAATCCTTCCTTCTGATTTCTCGATCTCGTTGAGGACCGCCTTCAGCCGCTCCTCAAATTCGCCCCTGAACTTGGCGCCTGCAATGAGCGATCCCATGTCCAGCGCGAAGATGGTCTTATCCTTCAGTCCTTCCGGGACATCCCCGTTGAGGATTCTCTGGGCAAGTCCTTCGACGACCGCCGTCTTGCCGACGCCCGGCTCGCCGATCAGGACCGGATTGTTTTTGGTTCTTCTCGAAAGAATCTGGATGGTGTGCCGGATCTCCGCGTCACGGCCGATGACCGGATCCAGTTTGCCGTCCCGGGCCATCTCCACAAGGTCCCTGCCGTACTTGTTCAGTGCGTCGTATCCTTCCTCCGGATTCTGGCTGGTGACACGCTGGTTTCCGCGTACCTGGTTGAGCGCGTTCAGGAAACAGTCTTTGCTCATGCCGTATCTTTTGAAGATCTGCGCGCTCGGCGTGTTCCGCTCGTCCAGCAGCGCCATGTACAGATGCTCGACGCTGACGTATTCGTCCTTGAACTGGGCGGCCTTCTTCTCAGCATCTACAAAGAGCTGCTGCAGACGTCTGGTGGAATACATCTGATCCGCGCCGCCGCTCACCTTCGGTATTTTATCCAGCTCGTTTTGAACCGAGCCGATGATTTCGCCTACATTGATCTTGGCATATGCGAGCAGTTTCGGGATCAGTCCATCCTTCTGCTGCAGCAGCGCCATGTGAAGATGCTCACCATCCACCTGCTGATGGCCTTCTTCTACCGCGATATTCTGGCAATCAATGATCGCCTCTTGTGCTTTCTGTGTGTATTTTTCGATGTTCATATCTTTGTTATCCCCCTTTATACAGTGTCACGGATTTGGGGCTTGACCCCTCGTCCGATTTCATTGTAATACCCGTATATACCAAAGTCAACACTTTTTTGGCACTCACTGCACGAGAGTGCTAATAATTTTCGATCTGCGTATATCGTTGACATATTTCATGCGAAATACTATAATAATTCGTGCGAAATATTGGCATTATTCGTGTGAAATCAGCGGGGATACTATCATGACAATTACAGCAACAGAATTCAAAAAGAACCTCGGCATGTACATGCTCAAGGCGCTGGAGGAAGATATCTACATCACGAAGAACGGGCACATTCTGGTCAAGCTCAGCAATCCGAACCGTGAAAAGATCGATATCCTGAATAGTTTGGTCGGAGCGGCAGAATCTGAAAACCTGACTTTGGATGAAGTCAAAGAAAAAAGGCTGGCAAAACAATGAAGATCATGCTGGACACGAATATCGTAATTGATATTCTCGAGAAAAGAGAGCCTTTCTTTGCCAACTCTTATCTTGTTCTCCTAAACGCATTGGAGAACGGTGATCTCTGCATGATGCCGGTATCCGCGGTTACTGACATTGCATACATTTTAAGAAAGTCCGGTGACGTCAAAGACAAACTGCTGAAATTATCCTATATGATCAGCCTGACCGACGTGACCGCAGACGACTTCAATGAAGCCGTCAAATCCGATATGCCGGATTTTGAAGACGCTCTGCTGGCGGCCTGCGCCAAACGCAATAAGGCCGACTGCCTGGTCACCCGCAATGCGAAAGATTTCGCAAAATCACCAGTGCGGGCAATCACCCCGAAACAGTTTCTGAAAGATTGGTAATGCAACAAGGCTCCGGAGAACCGGAGTCTTTTAGATCAATGTCCCACCGCCGAGGACGATGTCTTCATCGTAGAAGACGGCTGCTTGGCCGGGGGTGATGGCGCGCTGGGGTTCGTCAAAGATGATTTCAACAGCGTCTTCGCCGGACGGGCGCACGGTCGCCCACTGCTCCTTTTGTTTGTAGCGCAGACGCACGCGGCAGCGGATCTCGCCGGCCGGCACCTCTCCGCTGATCCAGTTCACGCCGGTTGCTTTTGCATTAGGAGAGAAGACGTCTTCGTTGCTTCCGAGGACGATCTGGTTTTTCTCAGCGTCGATGCGGCAGACATAGCGTTTCTCGCCGAACGCCTGCCCCAGGCCCTTGTGCTGGCCGATGGTGTAGTGGATGATGCCACGGTGCGTTCCGATGACATTCCCGTCGAGATCCACATACTCGCCTGCGGGAAACTCACGGCCGGAATACGCCTTGATGACAGAAGCATAATCACCGTCCGGAACGAAACAGATGTCCTGGCTCTCCGGCTTGTTGGCGTTCACGAATCTGTCCGCCTCCGCCAGCTCCCGCACCTGCTGCTTCGTCAGATCCCCGAGAGGCAAAAGCACCCTCGCCAGCAGCTCCTGGGTCAGGTTGTAGAGCACGTAGCTCTGATCCTTGGATGTGTCGAGGGCTTTCCGAAGCAGGTATTTCCCCGTCGCGGGATCACGCTCGATGCGGGCGTAATGTCCCGTTGCGATGTAATCACAGCCGAGCTCATTTGCCTTTTGCAAAAGCTTCCCGAACTTGAGGTTCTTATTGCAGTCGATGCAAGGGTTCGGAGTCACGCCCCGGGAATAGGAATCGATGAATTTGTCGATGACGCAGCTGCGGAATTCTTCCTGCAGATCCAGGAGATAAAACGGCATGCCGAGACGTTCCGTCACGCTGCGCGCATCTTCCGCATTTCCGGCAGCTGCGGATTCGAATAATTTCATGGTGCAGCCAACACACTCGAATCCCTTTTCGCGGATCAATTTTGCTGCGACGGAGGAATCTACCCCGCCGCTCATCGCAATCAGTGCTTTCATCTAAAAACTACTCTTCCTGGAAACTACTCTTCCCCGGCTTTGTTGAAAATAAGCCAGATACCAACGTAGCCGAGACGGATCGTGCCGTCGGCCATGATCTTATACCGTACGCGGGACTTAGTCTGCATCTTGGACCAGCAGACCGGCGGATCGAAATCATCTTCATTGCATGTCAGCTCGAGTATACCAAGCTTGCCCGTGTCATCTCCCTTCATCGTTCCGGAGATGCCAGGATTTCCTGCAGCGTAATCATATAGACTGAACGTCCCGTCCTTCTCGATGGTCAGGGCGTAAAAACTCGTATCGGTAAGGCCGTCTGAAGCCAAATCAGCGCATTCCCAGTGACCAATCAGACGCTCCGGGACTTTTGCCCCGCCGCAACCCGCGAAGGCCGTTGCCATCGCGATCACCGCCGCCAGCGCAATTGTTGTGATCAGAATTCTTTTCATCTCTCTATCACTACCTCTCTTTATGTCTTTCCTATGCGAAAACATTATAGCACAAAACAGCACAAACTTTTTGCGCATGTTGCGGTTATATACTATAATGTAGCAGTACAAAAAATCAGCACACAACAAAACAGGAGGAAAATATAATGGCAGAACTTAAAATCACACAGGATAACTTCCAGGCGGAAGTTCTCGAATCGGACATTCCGGTTCTGGTAGATTTCTGGGCGACATGGTGCGGCCCATGCAAGATGGTCGGCCCGATCGTTGCGGAGATCGCAGAAGAATACGAAGGCAAAGTCAAAGTCGGCAAGGTAAATGTAGACGAGGAACCGCAGCTTGCCATGCAGTTCAAAGTCACTGCCATCCCGACGCTTTTCGTGTTCAAGAACGGTGAGGTTGACGGTCAGATCGTCGGCTTCGCGCAAAAGGACGAAATCGTTAAAATGTTCTAAAAAAAACCCGGTTCATTATGCCTATATCTCATTGACATCATGGCTGCAGATAGTTAGAATTGTGGCGTAAGTTATAGGCCTTAGAAACGAAGACAGTTAGTTGTTAACAGGAGGTGCAGTATGGCACAGAAATATTGTTGCAAGGCATGTGATTATGTTTACAACCCTCAGAAGGGTGATAGGGAAGGCGGAGTTGCTCCTGGAGTAGCTTTTGAAGATCTTCCTGAAAACTGGATTTGCCCGGAATGCGGCGTAGGCAAAGAGTACTTTGAGCCTGTCGGCGTAAAAGAAGAAGAATAAGTCTATAACAGAAAACCGGTCTGCGGGAGTTTCCTGCAGACCGGTTTTTCATTGTCGTTTTTTGTGTGCGCTGTTTAGTGTACGCTGTCTAGTGCGCGCCTCTGATGATGATATATCCTTTGTCGATGTAGCTGACCAGCTCGTCGATATCCGTCAGCTTGAAACGCTGATCCGTTTCGAACCACTTGCGGTCTTTCGAGTCCGCAACGATCGCCCTGCCGTCCTCGTCCATGCCGATCAGGAGCAGCCGCTGGCTATCGCCCTTCCATGGGCCGCTGTCCGCGTCGATGGAGAGGATGACCGGCATGCCGCCTGCGAGGTTGCCTTTGATATCCACATATACATTGTCATCGTCATCGTGCAGATCGCCGATGACGCCGAGTTTATCAAAGGCGTCCATGTAATCCTCCAGGTCGTCAAGATCGGTCTTTTTATCCTTGCTTCCTGTGATGTATTTCCTGACCGCTGCCGGGCTCAGGAGTTCGCCCTTGTCGTTTTCGTAGCCGAGGCCGGAGAGCAGCCCTGCGATGATGCATTCGCCAGTGCTCTGCTCTACATCTGCTGACTTCCAGATCGTATATTCATGCTTCACACCTAAACTGTCTGTGACCTGCGCTTTGGCTTTTTTCTTGTTGCTCTTGACCGGCAGAACAGACTTGACCGGAGCAGACAGCTTGTAGGTCACCGTCTTCCCTTTGGATGACTTGATTTCCTTCGGCTTGTGCTGCACCGTGTAGTCCTTTTCATATAAATAGTTTCCGTCGAACCTGCAGCGGATGCCCGGGATCCTCACATTGGAGCTGTACTGCCACATATAATATTCACCCGGATAACCGGTGGCCGAAAGATCGTATGTATACTGCGCGATCCAGATAGCGTACTTATCCTCGAGCTTTTCCGCATCGAGATAATAATTGAACAATGCCCGGCTCGCATAGAGCATCGGATCGTATCCGTTTTCTGCAATGATGTCGCAGAAGGTCATGCAGAGCTCCGTGCAGTTCTTCTGTCCTAATTCCCTGAGAGTATATGCGTTGAGTCTGCCGTGGCTGTTGGTCTCGAAGTCAAGGGCAACAGGAAGTGTGATCTTGCTTCTGTACGGCTCGATGATCTCCATGAAGAACTTCGCTTCCCGCTCCATTTCCTTATGGGTCAGGGCCGTTGTGAAATAGTACACGCCAACATCAAGGCCGTGTTTCCTCGCACGTTTGATGTTCTGCTCGAAACGTTCGTCCTTCTTGAGTCTGTTCGTATTGAGTTTGCTGTAGCCCGCTCTGATGATGACGCTGTCTACGCCTGCGTCCTTAATGGCTTCCCAGTCATCATTGTCCAGATCACCGTTCCATGACGAGATATCCAGGCAGTTGCGCTGGACAAATCCGTCCTTGTACTTGGCCGGCGTCTCGGCGTCTCCAACCGATGTCCTGTATACCGCAAAGGCATCCAAAGGCATCAGTGAAACCACTAAAATAAGGACTGTAAGCAGAGCGATGGCGGCTGTTTTTTTCCTGCGCATACTCTTCTCTCACATATCAATGGCATTATACTTGTTACATAATTATATATGAGAGCATGTCCATATGAAACTTAATATTTTTTAATAAACAAAAAAACCTTGATTTTTAGCGGATTGTAGGTTACTATTTACCTGTGGTTATCCCCTGATAACCTCATTAATCTCTAATCCCAATACCCCTTTTAACAAAAGAAACCTTCGGGTTTCTTTTGTTTTTTTGTTTGCCTCGCATTGGTTTACCATAAAATGTGGTATACTCTAACCGGAGGAACGCAATGAAAATCAAACAGTATGTAATGGCCTACCGGGCCGATGAAAATGAAATCAAGAGGCTGCTTCCGCCGGGGTTCGAATCTCTGCGTCCGGTTCTCCGCATCAACGTGGAGTGCTTCGACGGAGATGATGACTGGGGCTATGTGGAATTCAATACACCTGTTGCAGCCGAAGGGAAACGCGGATGGCTGAACATCTGCTCATGGCTGGAGAAGCCTGACTACATGCATCTGGAATTCACGCCCACCGGAAAGGCCGGCGGCTGTCCCCATGAAGCGGACAACGACGGCTGCTTTTACTGGGACTACAACACCGGATCCTACGGCTTCCTGGAAGCAGAAGTCATCAATGAGAATAAGGAATACGCAGACTGCTCCCTGGACTGGGAACTGCCTCCCGCCAACGCCTTCTTTGACGACGATGAGAGGATCCGCAGTTTCATCAAGCTCCCTGTGGAGGAAATCCTGGGCGCATATGTCGTAGAGTTTGAACGGGAGATCGAAGAAGATCCTTACGGCGCCGAAGACGATGGCGAGCCAATCGGAGACGGCAGTGAGTCATGAAGCACATCATAGAAGACTGGCAGCAGGACATCTGCCATTCCGCTTTGTGGGACTTTTATTTCGACGGACTGAAAGTCGGCGTGCTGGACATCGAGACGACCGGCCTTGATCCTTACCGGAACAAATTCATTCTGGGCGGCGTCTACGATGTGAAGAAGCATCAGCTCCACCAGATCCTCGCAGAAAACCAGACGGAAGAACCTCTGGCGCTGGGTGAATATATGGACGTGCTGGCAGAGCTGGATGTGCTGATCACTTATAACGGCAATCACTTCGACATTCCGTTTCTGGACACCAGGCTTCGGAAGCACCCGGAGACGGCTTCCCTCTCATGCAGCTATCTGTATGACCTGGATCTCTATCCGGTGCTCAGCAAACATTCACCCCTTCGTCGGCTTCTGCCGAACATGAAGCAGAAGACAGTTGAAAACTACATGGGGCTGTGGGAGACGAGAGCGGACGAAATCTCCGGCGCCGAAAGCGTCGAGTTATATCACCTGTATGAGCGGACAGCAGACCCGGATGCCGAAGCGAAGATCCTCCTGCACAACAACGATGACGTGAGACAGCTCACTCGTCTGACCAAAGCGATCACCAAGAGCGATTTCCACAAGGCCATGTTCCACATCGGATTTCCTGTGAAACGCGGACCGGCGATGGTCACTGTCACAAGCATCCGTCTTCGTCAGGACAGGCTTGAATGGAGCGGTGATCAGAACCGCCTGCCTGCTGCATACATGGGATATGACTACCACGGGTGGCCGGCCGGAAGCCGGTTCACAGGAAGCGGCTTCGAACTGTCCGTGCCCGTCATCCGTCAGAGCGGTCTGGCTGTGATCGACCTGGAAGCTGCGAGGCTTTTGGACGCAGCCATGCCTTCCGGCTTTTGCTTTAAGGATTACCCGGGCTGCGCGAGCGGATTCCTTGTCATCGAAGACGCAGGCGGCATCAAATACAGAGAGACAAATCATTTTATTATAGAGTTCACAAAGAAAATTATGGAGGAATGCTTATGAGAATCGGATTTATTGGAACGGGAAATATGGGCGGCGCCATCCTCAAAGGCTACGCCAATTCATCTGCCAGCGACGGCAACGAGATCCTGATACACAACAAACTGACGGAACACAACTCCATTATGGCGGAGGCGATGAGTCTGAGCGGCTTCGCAAACACGAAGATCCGGATCTGCAACGACAACAAGGATCTGGCGACGCAGTCTGACATCATCATTCTTGGCGTCAAACCAAGCAATGTCGATGATGTCCTCCGGGAGATCGCTCCCGCAGCCGGCAAAATCATTGTTTCCATGGCGGCCGGCACGAGCATCGAAAGCATGGAAGGCTTCCTGAACGAAGCCTCGGCGGGAAGCGGGGACACGGCGAAGATCATCCGCATCATGCCGAACACGCCTGCCCAGGTCGGGGAAGCGATGACAGCTATGTGCAGAAACGCCAACGTCAGCGACGAAGATTTCGCATTGGCGAAGACGATCTTTGATTCCATCGGGAGAGCGGAAGAAGTGTCCGAGGATCTGATCGACTGCGTCATCGGCGTCAGCGGATCGAGCCCTGCGTACACCTTCATGTATCTGGAGGCTCTCGCAAAAGCAGCCGTCAGCAACGGTATGGCTCCGGATAAGGCCCGCGTGTTTGCCTGCCAGGCAGTCATCGGCGCTGCGAAGCTGGCTCTCGAGAGCAAGGAGACGCTGGAGCAGCTGCGCATCAACGTGTGCTCCCCCGGCGGCACAACCATCGAGGCAGTGAAGAAACTGCAGGCGAACGGATTCATGGATGATGTCACCGAGGCATTCCAGGCAGCTGTAGACAGATCGAAGGAGATGACAGCACAGTGATTTTTGAAGAAAAACTGATTGAGAGCGAAAGAATTTACGAGGGGCGTATTCTGAATCTGCGCCGTGACAAGGTCACGACGGTAACAGGATCTTCTTACAGGGAGATCGTGGAGCACAACGGCGCTGTCGCCATGGTGGTGCTCACAGATGAAGGCAACATCATCATGGAGCGGCAGTACCGGTATGCATGCAAACGCGCGGTGCTCGAAATCCCTGCCGGGAAGATCGACAAGGGCGAAACAAACCCGCAGGCTGCAGCTGAACGCGAACTCAAGGAAGAGACCGGCTACACTGCGTCTGAGATCATCTATCTGGGCGGTGTGAATCCGAGCTGCGCTTATTCAGAAGAAGTGATCCACCTCTATCTCATGCGCGGACTGTCCAAGGGCGAGCAGGAACTGGACGATGATGAAGTGATCGAAATCGTAGAGATGCCTTTTGATGAAGTCTATGACATGGCCGTGCGCGGAGAAATCGCAGACTCAAAAACGCTTGCCGCCCTGCTTATGGCGAAAGGCCGGCTGCAGGAATAACATAATGAGGAGATGTTTGTAAATGTATATTGAACAGTTTATCGACTATCTCAAAAGTGAAAAAAAGATGGCGCCCAATTCTCTGGACGCCTATGGAAGAGACATCCGTGATTTTGAACAATTCCTATCGGAGCGCGGCGCAGCGGGTCTTCCCGGGGCCACGCGCAATGATGTGACTGCTTTTCTGAATAAACTGAAGGCAGACGGCAGATCGCCGTCGACGCTGAACAGAAAGATGGCTTCCATCAGGACCTTCTATAATTACCTGCAGGACAAGCATGTCATCACTGACAATCCGGCCCGCGGCGTCAAGACGCCGCGCGTCGAGAAAAAGGAGTTGGAGTACCTTTCAATCAAAGAGATCGATAAACTTCTTGAAAGTCCCGATGATTCTCTGAAGGGCAGACGGGACCGGGCGATCCTGGAGGTGCTTTATGCCACGGGTATCAAGGTCAGCGAACTGATCGACGCCAATCTGGAAGATGTGAACTTCCGCATGGGTTTCATCACCTGCTACGGCGAGAGCCGGAAGACCCGCATCATCCCAATGGGGCGTCCTGCCAGAGCCGCGCTTGAGGATTATGTTTACGAAGTGCGCGACCAGCTCCTCGGCGAGAACAAGGACGAGCCGGCGCTCTTTGTCAATTACTACGGAAAGCGCCTGACGCGGCAGGGGCTCTGGAAAGTCCTGAAGGAATACGGAGAAAAATCCGGTATCAAACACAAGCTTACCCCAAACACACTCCGGAATTCCTTCGCTGTCCATATGCTCCAGAACGGGGCCGACCTCAAGTCCCTACAGGAGCTCATGGGGCACGAAGATATATCCGCCACGCAGGTCTATCTGGCAGCAACAAAGAACCACATCAAGGATGTGTATGACAGATCCCATCCGAGAGCGAAATAAAGGCCGGAATCCGCCATTTTCCAACCCAGTGAACAAGCCTCGCAATATTCCGAAAGCAATGCGGGGCTTTTGCATTTTAAAGCGCCTCAAGAATGGCTTTGTAGAGCGGTAAAGCACTGCTTTTTTAAGGAATTTTAAGTGCCTGAATCATTGACAATTTTATATCATACAGTTATAATTTTTTACGACTAGAGTGTTTGGTGGTGTATAGGACACTCTATTCGGAATTTTTCATTTTTTACTATTATCTAGTAAGGAGGATTTTGTTATGGGTAGAAAAGTACCTATGTGGCAGTGCATCCTTGCTATCGTCGCCATGGTAGTGTTCCTGTTCTGGAACGTTATGTTCGACGATGGAGGAGAAGCACATGTCGGCCTGATCCTGGCTGCTTGCGTATCCGGTCTCATCGGTGCGGCGAACGGCTGGAAATGGTCTTACATGGAGCAGGGCATCCTGGCTGCGATCAACAGATCCATGCAGGCTATGCTGATCCTGGCAGTTGTAGGTGCCATGATCGCTTCATGGAAGTGCGGCGGTGTTATTCCGTCCATGATGTATTATGGAATCAAAGTTATTGCTCCGAGCATCTTCCTGTTCACAGCTTGCCTGCTGTGCTCAATCGTATCCCTGGCGACCGGTTCATCCTGGTCAACAGCAGGATCCATGGGCGTTGCTCTGATCGGTATCGGTGCGGCTCTGGGATTCCCATCCTACATGACAGCCGGCGCGATCGTATCCGGCGCGTACTTCGGCGACAAGATGTCACCGCTGTCCGATACGACAAACCTGGCTCCGGCGGTTGCTGGCGCTACACTGTTTGATCACATCAAACACATGGTCTACACGGTAGGCCCGTCACTGATCATCGCATTCATCGTTTACCTGATTCTCGGCTTCACCCACAAGGGCGGCGCTGCGGACGAGTCAACGATCCAGCTGTATCTTGAGTTCATCACCATGAACTACAAGGTAAGCCTGCTGTACCTGATTCCACCAGTATTCGTAATCGTTGCAGTTATCGTCAAGATGCCTGCTCTGCCTGCTCTGATCGCCGGTGTATTCCTCGGTGTTCCGTTCGCAGCTATGCAGGGCGTCAAGATCTTCCCGGGTGGCGGCCCATCCCAGATCGGTTACATCCTGAACAATGGTTGGGATTCCGAGAACCTGCAGATTCCTGATGGCATCGATGAAGGTGCTGCAGAAGAACTGCTGTCACTGCTTTCCGGCGGTGGTCTCCAGTCCATGATGTGGACAATCTCCCTGATCATGCTGGCGATGTGCTTCGGCGGTATCGTAGACTCCACCGGAATCATGGCCAACCTGGCGAACTCAATTCTGAAGCTGGCAAGAGGCACAAGAGGCGGACTGGTCATCGTAACAGAGCTCACATGCGTATTCGTAAACGCGATCTGCTGCGACCAGTACCTGTCCATCATCCTGCCGGGCAGAATGTACAAGGAAGCATTCGAAGACAGAAGACTTGCTCCGAAGAACCTGTCCAGATGTCTGGAAGACTCCGGAACAATCACTTCCAACTTCTTCCCATGGAATACTTGCGGTGCTACCATGAGATCATTCCTGGGCGTCAACAGTGCTTACATTCCATTCGCAATACTCAACTATGTGAACCCGCTCGTATCCATGTTCTATGGAGTAACAGGTATCACAATGGTAGAGATGACCGAGGAAGAATACCAGCACATTCTTCACCAGAGAGAAGAAGACAAGAAGGCAGCTCTGGAAGCTGCAGAAGCGTAAGCTTAGCGGTTATGCTTCAAACGGCGTAAGCCGAACACCGGCTTTGGCCGGACCAATAAAACAGTATACGTATACACCAGAAGCGGCGTCCTCGGGACGCCGCTTTTTTATGTATTATTATTCACCTCCTGATCATGCTCGCAATCGGTCGTTGAAGATAATTGGATGCATCATATGTGCATGCTGTGTTTCCGCTGATATCAGGTGAAGGTGGATTGGTGGATTGGTGGATTGGTGGATTGGTCGATTGGTGAATTGGTGAATTGGTCAAGAGAAAAGTGTTTAAGGGCCTCTTCTTGTACCATAGGTCAAGAAAGATTGGCATTTCCAATATCTCTTGCACAATCAGATTTGCCAATACAAGAAATGACGGAATACAAATCATTTCTTGCCAAAAGCAGAGCTTTCATCTAGGTTTCAAGTTGTTTTGTGCAAGAGATTCCGGGAAACCGGTCATATCTTGCACCGCGAGTCAAGTAGAAACGATCAACAGCGTTTTTCTTGTACATTCTCCAACACCCCGCCGCAGGTGAATAACATCACTTCTTCATTGAAAGGGCGGAGATTATATGTTAGTATAGTTTCGATTTGGAGGTAGAAATATGTCTTTTAGAAACAATGGTAGAAAACGCAGTCCGAGATATATCTTCAGTTCGTTGTTCCTGCTCATAGTCGGCGTTATATGCATTCTGATCTCGGCCCAGTCCCATTTCAGCACGACCTGGTCTGTCATCGTGGGGCTTGTCATGATCTTCCTGGCCGTGCTCATGTTCAAGAACGCCAACGAGCTGTGACGTCAGAGAATAATAGGAGGACAATAGATTAGAGGATAATATATTTATCCCCGCGTTTAATAATCCCATGCACTGCACCCTTTCGGTCGATCAAGTGATCTGTTCCGAAGGGGTGTTCTGTTATCATCAGCGGAACGCGCCCGCCAAAGCGCGGATCGGAGGTCCTCATTCCGGCTCCGCGTTCCCCGGCATAACATTCATGTGACGGAAACAGCATCCTCACGCCCAGTTCCTCATAGGCTTTGACGCACTGGCTATTGTATGCGTTCAGTCCGTAGTCGCCGTAGACCGTCACCCCTGCGTCCAGGAACTGTTTGATCCACCCGAGATTGCCGACCAGGATGCCGGTATCGCGGACGGCTTCCGCGATAGCATCGAAATCCTGCTCCAACAGATCATCGAGCGCTCCTTTGCTTACGTTCAGAATATATGGGAGCACGGCTTTGTCTGATCTGTCCTGATGCATCCTCTTCACATAGAATTCCTCCACAGGAACCAATCTGGATCCGACCCCTTCTGCAGCCTGTTCTAATTGACGAAGTTCGTCTTCATTTCCAAGCTGTTCCTGCTCGATGATCTCGACGATGCTCCCTTCCGGAAGCGGCGTGCGAGTGACTATCACGGCCGCACGCAGGCTGCCTGCCAATTCATCAGCTGCCTCGCGCCGCATCTGATTGATGACAGAAACCGGGATCATGATATCCGGATCGATGTCGACCTCGATATCCTCCTCTCCAGTCGCAAAGCACGTGTCGCCCAGTTTCATAAGCTGGCTTCTGATTTTCTCCTCCGTCAAAGGCCGCTTCAGCGCTTTTTCTACCGCAAAATCACCGCATACTCTGACGGTACCCCTGTCTGAATCTCCGTCAGAGCCAGCCCTTGCGCCGCAAGGCTCATCGCCTAATAACAATGTAAGTTCCGGTGCTTGTCCGACCTTCCCGAGGAAGCGCATCCCGACCGGGATCTTCTTCGCAGGCACTGACAGCGCCTCTTCCCGAAGCGCCTTGTCGGTGACTTTATAGACTCTGTCGCCGGCACGGATTCCCCGGTCGAAATCTCCGATGCGAAGCGTTCCGCCCGGCCGCTCTTCAACATAGGTCACCACATTGCCGGTGGTCACGCCGGATGCTCTGTCCCGGATTTCCACGCCGTCACCCTGGGCGATGCTCTCATGGCGTCCCTTCAGCGCGACATCAACCAGCACCTTATCTCTGCTTGCAGAGCTGCTCCTGACCTGACGGACAGAATCGACGACACCCACATAAACGCCCTGGTTCTTCGGACTTTCTCCGGACAGGATCTTTCTTCCTGGATTGCCCTCAAGGTATCCGGTCGTGAAGCCGCCTCTGTTGAATGCACGCTTCAGCTTTTGCATATCTGCAGGGTCGATCATCTTCTTCCATTCGTCAGGTGTGATCCCGGCGTCGGGAGCATCCGCGTCGCTGTGTTGTGCGTACAGGTCCAGATACTTTCGGTACACCGATGTCGTGACAGCGACATACTCAGGCGACTTGAGCCGCCCTTCGATTTTGAAAGAATCCACGCCCGCTTCGATCAGCTGCGGCATCAGCTCCAAAGCACACAGATCCTTCGGACTGAGGAAGTAGCCGGTGCGCCCTTTGTCGTCTGTATAGGGCAGTCTGCACGGCTGGGCGCAAAGGCCCCTGTTGCCGCTTCGTCCGCCGCCCCCGAACGCCCTGCTCATCTGGCACTGGCCGGAGTAGCACATGCAAAGCGCACCGTGGACGAACACTTCAATCTCCAGCGGCGCTTCGCCAATTGACGCTGTCCCGCACTCTGCTGTATTATGCAACACTGGTGCGCCATGCGCCACAGTGTCATCCGCCGCCGCGCCACGCGCCGCCGCACACAGCTTGCGGACCTCCGTAAGAGACAGCTCCCGTGCGGGCACGACTCTGCAGAAGCCAAGCTGACGGACCAGATTCAGCGCCTGCACATTGTAGACCGTCCCCTGCGTCGACAGATGCAGTGGGAAGTCCGGCAGGTACTTGTGGATCAGACGCGCCAGTCCCATGTCCTGCAGGATCAGCGCGTCCGCACCGATCTCGTACAGAAAGCACGCGTACCGGAACGCCCGCTCCAGTTCGCTGTCTTTCACCAGCGTATTGAACGTGATATATACCTTCACGCCCCGCTCGTGCGCAAACCCGATAGCATCGGCAAGGGTTTCGTCTGTGAAGTTCTCTGCATTGATCCGCGCATTAAAAAGGGAGCCGCCCATATAGACGGCATCCGCTCCATGATTCACTGCTGCTTCAAGCTGTGCTCTTCCGCCGACCGGAGCAAGCAGCTCCGGCAGCGGCCAAATCCCTTTCATTCTGACTACTCCAATCCTCCACCTGCAACTGCAATTAATCCGATGAACAGCGGGATCAGCACAATCGCAAGAAATATCCAAATTAGTTTTTTGTTTTTCTTCAAAGAGTCGTCGGGCTTGTACCCAACTTTTTCCTTCAGGTCATCTTTATCCATTTATCAGCCTTTCCTTTTAATGTCTGTCTTCTATTACTTCTTCACCTTAAAGGACGACTTCAGTCCGACAATCTTGTTGAACACCTTCAGCTCAGATCCATCGTCTTCCTCGCCGCACAGCACGCTGTCCGCGATGTAATAGCCTTTGCGGAAGAACTGGAAACGCTCGCCCGGGTCTGCCTCGCCGAGCAGCGGCTCTGCGTAGCCCCAGGATTCTATGAGGGAATCCGGATTCAGATCCATCTCGCCGTTCTCATCCTCGATCATCAGATAGTCGTAGTTTCTGATCCTGATCTTGACAGCCGTCTTCGCGTCGACCCAGTGGATGGTGCCTTTGACCTTGCGGTTGGCGCCTTCCGTTCCGCTCTTGGTATCCGGATCATAGGTGCACAGCAGTTCTTTGATGGAACCGTCTTCGTTCTTGACCACCTCGTTGCAGGTGAGGAAGTACGCGCCTTTGAAACGCACTTCGTTGCCCGGGAAAAGTCGGAAGTATTTCTTCACCGGAACTTCCATGAAGTCGTCACCGTCGATCCACAGCTCGTTGCTGAACGGCACCATGCGCTCGCCCATCTCCGGGACTTCGCGGTTGTTTTCGATCGGCATCATTTCCGTCTGATCCTCCGGATAGTTCGTGATCACGACCTTGATCGGATTCTCGACGACGTTTCTGTTTTCGACTTTAGTTTTCAGGTCGTCACGGACGCAGGACTCCAGCAAAGCTACATCGACCGTGGAGTTTGCCTTTGCAACGCCGATTCTCTCGCAAAAATCACGGACCGCTTCCGGCGTGTAGCCTCTGCGGCGGATACCTGCAATGGTCGGCATACGCGGATCATCCCATCCTTCCACAACACCGTCGTCAACAAGCGCTTTCAGATAACGCTTGGACATAATGGTGTTGGTGATATTCAGACGCGCGAACTCGATCTGCTGCGGCGGAGTCGGCCACTTGCCGACTGCCTGGAGCACCCAGTCATACAGCGGTCTGTGATCTTCGAACTCCAGTGTGCAGATGGAGTGGGTGATGCCCTCAATGGCGTCCTCGATCGGGTGGGCGAAATCGTACATCGGGTAGATGCACCACTTGTCGCCTGTATTGTGATGCTCCGCATGGGCAATGCGGTAGATGACAGGGTCTCTCATGTTGATGTTCGGAGAGGCCATGTCGATCTTGGCCCGGAGCACCTTCTCGCCGTCCGCGTACTTGCCTTCGCGCATCTCTTCGAAGAGCTGCAGATTCTCTTCGATGCTCCGGTTCCGATAAGGAGATTCCTTACCCGGCTCAGTCAGGGTCCCTCTGTTGGCCCTGATCTCGTCGGCGCTGAAGTCGCAGACGAAAGCCAGCCCCTTCTTGATCAAAGTCACGGCGCACTCGTACATCTCATCGAAATAGTCCGACGCCCAAAGCCTGTTCTTCCACTCGAAGCCCAGCCATCTGACATCTTCTTCGATGGAGTCCACATACTCCATGTCTTCCTTGACCGGGTTGGTGTCGTCATACCGCAGGTTGCATCCGCCGTGGTACTTCTGCGCTGTCATGAAGTTCAGGCAGATGGACTTGGCGTGACCAATGTGCAGGTAGCCGTTCGGCTCCGGCGGGAATCTTGTCAGTACCTTGTCTCCGTACTTGCCGTTTTCCAGATCCTTGTCAATGATATCGTGGATAAAATTTGTCATCTCGATCACTTCAGCCATTTTGTTACTCCTTGTTTTCTTCTTTTATTTCTTTCATCAGTTCTGCAAAAGCAGGAATGGAATTCATGATTGTTTCGTGGGAGACGCAATAAGCGATCCGCACATATCCCGGGCAGGCGAAGGACTTTCCGGGCACTACCAGGATGTTGTGAGCCTTTGCGCGGGCGCAGAACTCCACATCATCGTCTATTGGCGATTTAACAAACAGGTAAAACGCTCCTTCCGGATACACGCATTCGTACCCTGCGTCCACCAGTCCGTCGTAGAGGTTCTGACGGTTGCGGTCGTAAGCGGCAACATTGACTTTGCAGTCAATGCAGCGGGCAACGACTCGCTGGATGAGAGTCGGCGCATTGACGTATCCCAGCACGCGGTTGGCGATGTTCGCCGCCTGGATAGCGTTTTCGAAATCCGCCAGCTCGCTCGGGAATACCAGATACCCGATCCGCTCGCCCGGAAGGGACAGACTCTTGCTCCAGGAATACCCAACGACAGTGTTGTCGTAGTATTTCGTGACGTACGGCACGTTGACGCCGTCGTAAGCAAGCTCTCTGTACGGCTCGTCGGAGATGATGTAGATCTCCGTTCCCAGTTCTTCCTGCTTCGCTTTCAGAATCTGCGCCAGCCGCCGGATGGTCTCGTCGCTGTACACGACGCCGGTCGGGTTGTTCGGAGAGTTTATGATGATCGCGCGTGTCTTCTCCGTGATCATCTGCTCCATCACTTCCAGGTTCGGCTGGAAAGTGTTCGTATCCGCTGGCACTGCCCGGAGCTGTGCTCCGTGGTTCTTGGCGTAGTTTCCGTACTCGACGAAGTAAGGTGCAAAGGCAAGAATTTCTTCACCGGGATCAACGAGGGCTTTGATCGCCACGTTGAGTCCGCTGGCTGCTCCCACCGTCATGATAATGTTCTTCGAAGAGAAGCTCGTTCCGTGGAGCATGTTCAGATGCTCCGCCACTGTCTGGCGCACATCCTCATAACCGGAGTTGCTCTTGTTGTAGCCGTGTACCAGAAGCGTGTCCTCTTCTGCGAGGATGCTCCGGATCGCATCGTCCACTTCAGGCGGAGCAGGCACGCTCGGGTTGCCCAGGCTGAAGTCGAAAACATTCTCTGCTCCGAACTCTGCCGCCATGCGTGCTCCCTCTTCGAACATGGCCCTGATCGCGGAGTTTCCCTCCACATATGGCATCATTGATTTTGCAGTCATGTACTATCCCTTTCTAATATCTGTAGTCGAAGACGCGGGTGGTCTTCTTCTCACTTCTCGGCAAGTCTCCAATGTCGACTGCCTTCGGTACGACGCCGACATTGATGACGCTCTTGATTTTATCCTTGATCGCCTTCTCGAGTTTACGGCGTTCGCCCTTCTTCGTGAAGATGGTCTCGACGAATAGGTTGATCACGTCCTTGCCGTCCTCGTGGTCGATGAAGATCTGGTACTCACTGGATGCTCCCTCGATGTCCTTCAGGCAGTCCTCGATCTGACCCGGGAAGATGTTGACGCCCTTGACCTTGACCATGTCGTCGGTCCTGCCCAGAATAACGTCGATCCGCGGAAGCTTGCGTCCGCACGGACACGGCACATCGTCCGGAATGATCCTCGTCAAATCGTGGGTCCTGTAACGGATGAGCGGTGCTCCCTCTTTCTTCAAAGTCGTGATGACCAGCTCGCCCAGTTCGCCGTCCGGAAGGACTTTGCCTGTCTTCGGATCAATGACTTCGAAGTAGAGATAGTCGTCGAAGTAGTGCATGCCGGTCTCGTACTCGCAGTTGATGGCGATGCCCGGTCCGTAGACCTCGGTCAGCCCGTAGATGTCATAGAGCTCGACACCCAGTTCGTTGGCGATGCGGGCACGCATCTTCGGACCCCAGCGTTCCGAACCGATGACGCCCTTCCTCAGTTTGATCGTATCCTTCACGCCGCGCTTTTCTATCTCCTCGGCGAGAAGCAGCGCATAGGAAGACGTCGCACAGAGCACGGTCGACTCCATGTCCTGCATGAACTTGATCTGCTTATCTGTGTTGCCCGGTCCCATAGGGATCGTCATAGCGCCCAGCTTCTCGGCGCCCAGCTGGAATCCGATACCCGCCGTCCACAGTCCGTAACCCGGCGTGATGTGGATCCTGTCTTTATTCGTGATGCCTGCGATCTCGTAGCAGCGCTTGAACAGCTCCGCCCAATCCTCGACATCCTTCTGCGTATACGGAATGATGCATGGCAGTCCTGTCGTACCGCTTGAGGAATGGATCCTGACGATTTCCTCATCCGGAACGGCCGCCAGCCCCAGCGGATAAGCATCCCGCAGATCATCCTTCTCCGAGAACGGCAGTTTCTCGAAATCCTCCTGGGTCTTGATGTCCTCCGGGTCGATGCCCTTCAGCCGCTTCGCGTAAAAACCGCCTGCCGCCTGGACTCTCGTGATCTGCCTTCTGATGTCCTTCAACGTTGCTTTTTTCATCTTCATAATCGTTTACCTCTCCGTCGCACACTGCGCGCCCATATGCAAAGCCTTCAGATTCATTTCCAAAAGCTTAGGTTTCATTCTTATTCTAAGCGCCTCTTCCATATCGCCGAGGCTGAGGTCCATTGCTCCGCTTGCTGCCAGCGCGCCTGTCATGGCGACGTTGAGCACCTTCGGCGATCCGCAGGCTGCTATGATCTCGTCGGGATCGATCACGATGCACCGGCTTCCTTTGTCTTTGAGCCAAGCCAGGCATTCGTCGCCGTCGTAAGCGCTCTGTCCGAGGGATGCCGTCACCGGCTTCACCTGCTTGCTGCTCAGGATCAGCACGCCGTCCTCCTTCAGGTATTTGAGGTTGGCCGCTGCTTCGCCCGGTTCGAATCCGATGATCACATCCGCCGTCCCCAGAGGGATCGTCGACGATGCGATTTCCTCGCCGATCCGCACGTGGCTGACAACGCTTCCGCCCCGCTGGGCCATGCCGATGGTCTCAGCAGTTCTTGCGTGGAGACCTTTGGCCATGGCTGCCGCCGCGATGATCCTCGAGGCCAGGACTGTTCCCTGCCCGCCTACGCCGCAGAGCAGACAGCTTTTCACTTCATGTTCGTTCATTTCCTATCCTTTTTTCTAATCCCTCTATCTGATCGCCTCTGTCGGACAAAGCTGGGTGCAAAGACCGCAGCCTGTGCAGAGGGCCGTATCTATCGTTGCTTTTGGTTTGCCTGCCGCATTTGCAGACTGGTCAGTGATCAGCGCCGGGCATCCGATCTCATTGATGCACCGCATGCAGCTGACACATGTATCCGCATCAACCTGCTTCGGCGCGTCCGGCTTCACCAGAGCGATGCAAGGCGACTTGAAAATGATGGCGCGCACGCCTTTCTCCTCCAACGCTTCATTGACTGCGTCCTGCGACTGCTTCAGGTTCTGCGGATCCACGGTCCGGATCCATTTGACGCCGATGCCTTCGAGGACCTTCGCGATGTCCACCGGCTCGACCTTCTTGCCCATCATGGTGACGCCCATGCCCGGATGGGGCTGATGCCCCGTCATAGCTGTCGTGGAATTGTCCAGCACGCACAGGATCATGTCCGACTGGTTATAGACCGCGTTGACCGTTCCTGTGATGCCGCTGGCAAAGAACGTGGAATCACCGACAAAAGCAAAGCAGGCAGCCGCAGCGCTGCTCACCACCGCATCCGCGGCAGTGTCGCCCGTCGCGTCCGCCGCTTCTGCATCCGCCGCATCGCGGTCCGGAATGCCGGAACCGTTGATCGCGTGATCGAGTCCCTGGGCCATGGTGATTCCTGCGCCCATGCAAAGGCACGTATCGACCATGTCCAGCGGCGCTGCGTTCCCCAATGTGTAGCAGCCGATATCGCCGCTGTAGATCGCCGGCCGTTTACCTACTGCCGATTTGACCGCATAGAATGCGCCTCTGTGCGGACATCCCGCGCAAAGCACCGGCGGTCTGACGGGAAGGGGCGGTACGTTCTCCGGTTCGCTGACGTCTGCCGCAGTCGGAATGCCGGTGACCTTCTGGATCACTTCCGCGACTTCCGTGGCGCTCAGTTCGCCGCCGAGGCGAACAGCGCCTGTACGCTTGCCTTCGATAAGATTGTCGATCTCAAGGCTCAGGCTGCCGTACTCATATATGAGAGAATCCTCAATATAAGGATCCAGTTCTTCAAAGCAGATGACCTTCTCCGCGCCGAGCAGGAACTGTCTTGCCAGCTCCGCCGGGAACGGATAGGGCGTTGCGATTTTCAGGATGGTGAACTTGTCTTCGTGTCCGCGGATGGCTTCCCTGACATAGGAATAGCTGACCCCGCCGCAGGCGATCCCGATCGGTCCGGTTCCCTCCAGTGTGTTGCCTTTGTATTCCGAAAAATCTGCAGCAAGCTGCGGCTCGCGGCCGGCAACTCGGAGCTTGGCTTCATACGCCAGTTTCGGGAAGATGACCCACCGGGGGTCTTTGACGAATCCGTCCGCCGGCGCAGGATCCCCGATTTCCGGAACTTCAATGTCCGCGCAGGCATGGCAGACTCTCGTGGTCGATCTCAAAATGACCGGCGTTTCGTGCTCTTCCGAAAATGCAAAAGCATCCTGCACTGCCTGGAAGGCCTGTTCGGGACTGTCACAGTCGAAGCACGGGATGTGCGCGTAACGGGCGAAGCTTCTTGTATCCTGCTCCGTCTGGGATGAAATCGGACCCGGGTCATCACAGACATAGATGACCATACCGCCCTTGACGCCGATATAGTTGACGCACATGACCGGATCGGACGCTACGTTCAGCCCCATCTGTTTCATTGTCACGAGACTGCGCGCGCCGGCATACGCCGCACCCGCGGCAACCTCCGCACCGGCTTTTTCGTTGACGGACCACTCCACATAAACATGGCCCGGATTTCTCTTTGCGATCGTTTCCAGAACTTCTGAAGACGGCGTGCCCGGATAACCTGCGACCACCTGCACTCCTGCAGCCAGCGCACCCACGGCCACCGCTTCATTTCCCATTAACAGTTCTTTCATATATTCCTCTTCTGCTGCACATACCAATACAGAATATAGTATAACACAAAACCGCCTCATTGAGGCGGTTCGTTGCGGGTTATTTCAACATTTCCGGAGACTGCCCGGCGAGCGGGCAGCCGCAGTATTTCTTGATTTTGCACCTTATTTCTGCGGGATTTCACTCACGGAAGGGTTACGTCCATATAATGGTGTAAATTAATAATAAAAGAGCCAGATGCTCGACCTTTAGGTATAATGTAAGTCTACCAAAACAACATAGTACCAAGGAGGAAGAACACGATGGCTCAACTCAATATTACATTAAATCAGGAAGAAATACTACAATTACTTTGTAATGACCGTGATGAGGCTTTTCGTCAACTGCTTCAGGACAGTCTGAACAGCGTCCTGAAAGCGGAGTCGGCAGAACAGCTCAAAGCGGCACCCTATGAGCGTTCAGACGAGCGGACAGACAGTCGCAACGGTTCCAGAGACCGAGATCTCACAACACGTATAGGCAGGATAACACTACATGTTCCAAGACACAGAAACGTTCCGTTCAAGACGATGATTTTCGACAATTACTCACGCAGTGAGGCAGCGCTCATCGCCAGCATGGCGGAGATGGTGGTAAACGGGGTCTCCACACGCAAGGTCGCAAAGGTAGTGGAAACGCTCTGCGGTGAAACTTATACGAAGTCGACAGTGTCAGACCTGTGCAAAGAACTCGACGAAAAAGTGGAAGAATTCCGAAGCCGACCGCTGGAAGGGAGATACCCCTTTCTTGAGGTCGACGCCACATATTTCAAGGTAAGAGAAAAGCACAGAATCATATCCAAGGCATTCATGATCGCCTACGGAGTCAATGAATACGGAACAAGAGAGATCCTCGGTTTTGATGTATGTCACGCCGAAACGAAAGAAACCTGGAACGCGTTTTTTCGCGGTTTGAAAAAACGTGGCCTTACCGGACTCCTCATGATCACATCGGATGCCCATGAAGGCATAATAAATGCTGTGACCAATCAATATCCCGGAGTTCCATGGCAGAGATGTCAGTTCCATTTTATCCGGAACATAACAGATAAAGCACCGAAGAAGTATCAGGCGGGACTCTCGACCGAACTGCACGAGATGTTCAACAGCAAGACGATAGAAGCGGCGAGGAGGAAAAGAAATTCCATCATCGAGGACTACAGGGATGTAGCAGAAGCCGCAATGGAGTGTCTGGACGAAGGCTTTGAAGACGCCATGACCGTAATGACCCTTCCGAACGGGATGCGAAGGTTTTTCCGAACCTCCAACCACATAGAAAGGCTGAACGGAGAACTGAAGCGCCGCTCAAAGGCATTGGGAGTCTTTCCGAACAGTCGGTCGATTCTTCGTCTTATGGGAGCTGTACTGATGGAGAGGAATGATGTGCTCCAATTGCAGAAAACGATTTTCGAACATAAGACCTATGAGTCATTGCTGGCATCGGAAGTTCCAAGGAAACTGATGGCGATTGCAGGACAGCAACAACGGCAGGCCGCATGAAAAACGAAGCAATATGCCTAAAGGTATTTTACACACAATTTCGGACTTGACTCACGGAAGGCTCACGGCAAGTGAAGAGTCGCAGTTTTTTCGATTCAACAACTGATTTCTGCGGTCCTGACCTAGTGATTCCGGTCTGCACTCTATATTCCCGCAGAATTTGATTTACTTTCGCTGTATTTCTGCGGCGACTCGCTCGCCGGGGAGTTAGTGCAACATGCTTCAGATTAAGCTTTCTTCCTTTGCCTGAAGCCGAGCATGGTGTTCAGCGTCTTCGCCTGGATTCCTGCGAAGAGGATCCCCATGATCACGCACCGCAGGCCGTAGGTGTAGAGACCAAGTAAAAGTACGATGATGTTGATGGCGTACATGGCGTAGGCGACCGGGATCTTCTCGTTCCGCTTGTGCAGGATGAGCGCAATGGTGTCCATTCCCACCGCAGTGGAATCATTGCTCAGGCAGAAATAGTACCCCGCGCCCACGACAATGGCTGCCGCGATCAGCTCCAGTGCGAGCCCGACCGTGATCACCGGAGTCCCGTCCGGCATGGTCATACTGCCGATCGGTCCAAATCGCCCGAACTGGATCATGGCGTCGATTGCTTTTGCCGGCACGATTAGGGTAAAGAAATTGAACGCTGCCACTCCGACCGCGCAGCTGTATATGCTTGCAACGAAAATGTCCCGCCCCAGAAAGATGCAGCACAGTGCCGCCAGAATCGCGGTCACGATCGCCACCCACGCGTTGACCGGCAGCGCGTCCGTCACCGGCAGTCGCGCAAGTATCATGCTGAAGCTGGTCACGCCCCCGTTGATGATCCCGTGGGGAACCGTCACCATGACGTAGGCGAAGTTCAAGATGGCGAGGCCAAGTGCGATCAGCAGATAGCGCCGCACCTGCTGGGCTGCCGTGCGATGCGTTGTGCCGCGCGACGTCGCGTCGGTGTTGTTTGTGCTGTTGATTGTGTTGTCGATTTCCTTACTGTCCATTAGTTGTCCATTATCGGTCATGCATATGTTATACGTACCTGCAGATATATCCGTTCATCCGCACGCTCCAGCCGAGCTCATCCTCCTTCATGACATCGTTTCGGAGCCGCGCGCGTTCGATACTGCCCAGACGTTTCATGTCATCAAGATCATAGGCGCGCAGAGTCCTGCGCAAAAGCTGGAAGACGCGGCGATCCTCTTCAGGCAGATCCAGATAGCGGTCGATCACCTGCAGCATGCGTTTATCGGCAATATACCCTTCTACGTTCTGCAGCAGGTTGATCATATGGTCGCTGACGAGGTAAGTCGAAAGGCTCTCGTCTGCCAGCTCAATCACCCGGCGGATCTCCCGGACTTTATCGTCATCGCTGCAGAGTTCGAACTTTCCTTCCTGCCAGTCCTGGTAGAGTTCTGTCCCGGGCTTGATGGCTGCGGTCCTGACGCGAACGAAATCAGGGTCGACCGCATTGATGACCTCCGCAGTCCCCTCTGCGTTGGAGGCAGACAGGTCTTTGCCGCCGACGCCGGGCATGAAGTAGATGCTCAGCTCGATACCGCCGGCTTTCACCGACTGACCGGCACGAATCTGCTGCTCCTGGGTCACGCCTTTGTTGATACGTGTGAGCACTGCGTCAGAGCCTGACTCAAACCCTGAGTGGATGCGGTCGAGACCGGCCGCCTTGAGTTCAGCGTAATCTGCCGCAGTCGAGCGGGACAGATTCTCTGCCCTGCCGTAGGATGTGATCCGCTTGATCTGCGGAAACACCTGCCGCAGATAGACCAGGACATCGGTCAGTCTGCCGCTGCTCAGCGCCGTGCTGTTACCGTCCTGCAGGAAGACATTTTCGCCGCCGGCAAGGAGCCAGTTGGCGACCGTGTACATGCACTGCCTCTCATCGTCGTCGGCAAAGGCAGCGAGTTCCGCGTTGATCCCGTCGATGTCCCAGGATGTACCCGGACTGCCTTTGCGCTGGTATTTGCGGACGCGGTCCGCCCAGTAGGCGATGTTGTCGATGTCGGCCCGGATGCTGTCCGCACTGTAGGCCTTGAATTTCGTGTGGCGGTACAGCTGGCAGAACCGGCACTTGTTCCAGGTGCAGCCGTTGGTCACCTGGATCAGCAAACTGTTTGCTTCACTTGGCGGGCGGATCGGTCCGATCCGGAATACTTTATCACTCATTGCTATCACATCCCCAGTACATCCGCGTGTGTCCCCGTTCGCATCAGGAGCAGTATCAGATCGTTCTCTTCAATTCTGTACACCAAAAGCCAGTCCGGCGTTATATGGCATTCCCGGAATCCGGACAGACCCCCGCTCAAATTGTGGTCATGGTATTTCAGCTCAAGGGCTTCCCCTGCCGCCAGTTTGTCTACAGTTTTTTCAAGAAGCGTCAGATCGTACTGTCTCTTCTTTAAGCGTTTCAGATCCTTCTTAAATCTGTTTGAGAGAACGATGCTATACTTCATCGAGCACATCCTCCATTGCTTCCGCGAACGAGCTGTACCGCTTATACTCAGCAGGATTGTTGAGCATATCGTAATACTCCCCGACTGCGGCCATCGTTTCGCTGTTCACAGTTTCCCTTTTGATTTCAAAAGGGATCGCCTGTGCCTGAACTGCCTGTTTCAAGAATACCGTAACAGCCGTCGTCAGATCCATTCCGAGTGCGTTAAACAGTTCCTGCGCGCTGCGCTTCAGTTCCTGATCCAGGTTGATATTTGTGCTCACTTTCGACATCGATGCACCTCCTTATAATAAATATAATCCGCATATATTATTGCATAAAACGTGCGGATTATCAATCTATTATGCATATAGCAGACCGTTTACGAAGCTAAAAAAGGGCCGCTGCGGAATCCACAGCGGCCGAATGCGTCAGTTACATATTATGATTACATCTCTACGATGACGGATGTTCCCATGCCGCCGCCGATGCACAGTGTAGCGAGGCCGTAGTGGCTTCCTCTTCTCTGCATCTCGTACAGAAGTGTGATCAGGATTCTGCAGCCGGATGCTCCGATCGGGTGTCCCAGAGCGATAGCGCCGCCGTTGACGTTTGTCTTCTCAGGATCCAGACCCAGGTCTTTTCTGACTGCCAGTGACTGTGCCGCGAAAGCTTCGTTTGCTTCTACCAGATCCATGTCTTCGATGGTCAGGCCAGCCTTCTCCAGAGCCTTTCTGGAAGCAGGTACAGGACCTACGCCCATGATTGACGGATCTACGCCGCCGGATGCATAGGACTTGATGGTTGCCATCGGCTTAATTCCCAGCTCGTCAGCCTTTTCCTTGCTCATAACGACGACTGCAGCACCGGAGTCATTGATACCGGAAGCGTTAGCAGCTGTTACAACACCGTCAGGTCTCTTGAATGCTGGTTTCAGCTTCGCAACCTTCTCCATTGTGGATCCGCGTGTCAGGTGCTCGTCCTTATCGAATACGATTGGATCGCCCTTTCTCTGCGGAATGGTGACCGGAACGATCTCGTCATCGAATACGCCGCTGTCAACAGCCTTCTCGGCTCTCTGCTGTGAGATGACGGAGAACTCATCCAGTTCTTCTCTTGTGATGCCCCACTGCTCTGCAACGTTCTCAGCTGTCATGCCCATGTGATAGTTATTGAACGCATCCCAAAGACCGTCGTTGACCATCATGTCGACCATCTCTGAATTGAACATTCTGGCGCCCCATCTTGCTGCCGGCATTGCAAATGCTGTTGCCGACATGTTCTCAGCACCACCTGCAACGATTATATCAGCATCTCCGGCCTTGATGATCTGTGCAGCCAGTTCAACTGCTCTCAGACCTGAACCGCAGACTTTGTTGATGGTGAAGCAAGGTACTTCTACCGGCAGACCAGCGTCGAGCATCATCTGTCTCGCAACGTTCTGGCCAAGTCCGCCCTGCAGTACGCAGCCCATGATAACTTCATCGACCTGATCCTTCTCAACGCCTGCTCTCTTCAGAGCTTCTTCAATACATACAGCGCCGAGTTGTCTTGTCGGGACATTCTTCAGTGTTCCGCCGAACTTACCAATAGCTGTTCTTGCTGCACCTACGATTACAACTTCTCTCATTCTTTTTTCCTCCTTAATTAATATACTTATTCTGGGTATATTGTTTGGGTTTGTTAATATTTTAACGGCTTGTCCGATAAAATCAAAATGTTCTTTGCATTTGCTATAATACCTGTCGCATCAAGGGTTGTCAAGGGTTTTGACGAAAAAATGTTAAATTTTTAACAGTTGGTATCCCTTAATGCAAAAGCATTCTATTCCGTTTGGGTCCATCAGAAGTGCCCGATGTATTTTTCCAGCAGCTGGCACGGCCGGTAGGACAGTTTCGCCTTGCGCAGGTTCGGGATCCCCATGTCCTCCTCCCGGTTGATGTACTTGGCCCATCCGGCTACGTGTTTGCAGAATTCGTTGTTGATGGCCTGGTACAGTCCCCGGTATTCCACGTTGGCTTTCTCCACGTGTTCCGTGATCATCTTCGTGCCCAGGTGACCGCCTACAGCGACGGCTTCAATTTTGCCTCCGATGCGGATCGCGCCCGCTTCATAGCCGACTGCCTCGAGGTTGCGGAACACATCATCCATGGCTTCCGCTTCCATCTTCAGCATCTCCATCTCGTGTGCCGGGATCTCCTTGCGTTGGTTGAACTCCTCAATGAACTGCATAGCTTCATCTGCCATGTCAGATGTCATTTTAACATATTCGTACTCATATGTCTTCTTGAAATAGTTCAGATGGTTCTTCTTCTTGTGGAAGTCCCTCCCCGCCAGTTCAATGAGATCCTTTGTCAAATAGATGTAGTCATAGTTGGGCCGGTCGTCTTCCCACTTCATCTCCGGAACTGCTTCCTTGATGATCTCCAGAATGTGGAACGGCACCAGGCGCAGACTGAATGGGTGGCCTTTGCTCTCGAAGAAATCCCGTGCTTCAAAAATCGTCGCGCGGAGCGACTCCTTGTCGTAGGATCCCGTTTTGGTCAGCGGCGGGAACAGGAAGGGAAGCTCGATTCCCTGCTCCAGTTCCAGATGGCTGACGCCGCTCATGCACATGTAGTCTCCGATCATGTCCCAGCTGAACTGGTTGATGTCGCGCCACATGTAGAGTGCACTGTAAGAGAGCCCGGAAGTTTTGTACTCGAAACCGTTCAGGTATTCCTCCAGTACGTCTCTGTTTTCCAATGTGATTCTGTTATCGAATAAAAACATTTATGTACCTCGCCGCGCGGCCGGCTGCGGCTATTTCACGATTTTCGAGATCTCCCGGAACCCTTCCGCCTTTGAGTCTTTGAGAATCTCGTAGAGTATCGACTCATAGGTGGTCATGACAGCACCTGCCGTTTCCATCCTCTCCGCCGCCCAGAGAAAGTCGTTCTGGCTTCTGGATGAGAGGCAGTCCACCGGTACGTATACTTTATACCCGTCCTCCAGCAGCTGCTCGACGGTCTGCTGCACGCAGATGTGCGCCTCGACGCCGCACACGATGATATTCTTTTTTGCCTCGATCTCGAGCTGGTTTACAAAATCCACATGTCCCAGGCAGTTGAACGTTGTCTTGTCGATTGGTTCGAACTCGCCGATAGCCTGCGCCACTTCCGGAATGGTCTCACCGATACCTCTGGTGTACTGCTGAGTCACGATGTGCGGGATGCCCAGCACGCCAAGGCCCTTCGCCAGCCTGCAGGTCTTGTCTATGAGATCTTCCTTATGGTGCATGGCCGGCACGAGTTTTTCCTGAAAATCGATGAACACTGCCAGTGTGTCTTCTCTGTTCAATGTCATTTTCCTATCCTCCAGTCCGCCAGCATGTCGCCGGCTTTATACGCTGTCATATCTTTTTGGAGCGGCGTGATGGATGCGTACCCGTTCTCCAGGGCAATCACGTCTAAGTGGTTCTCGTCGCTCTCGTAAAGCACTGCATCTCCGCCGTAGATGAAGGTGGTGACTTCCCCCTCCGTCTCGACCTGTACGTCGTTGAGGTATTCCCGCTCACCCAGCACCGTATGGCAGACGCCTTTGATCTCATCTGCCGGCAGGTCGGGCGTGTTGATGTTCAGCATGATGCGGGCGTCCCACTTGCCGCCGGTTTTCCGGATCGTGTCCACGGCAAGATCACAGGCGTATTCGAAGTGGGTCGCCTTGTGGCTGTCCACCGAAACTGCCACCGAAGGGTATCCTTGAATCGATCCTTCAAGAGCCGCGCCAACCGTTCCCGAATAGATAGTGTCTGTTCCCACATTGGCTCCGTGGTTGATTCCCGCGAACACCATATCGATCTCAACGCCAAGCCGCTTCAGCAGCTTCAGACCCACCGCCACACAATCCGCCGGCGTTCCGTCCAATGCAAAAGCCTCCGCGGCTCCGTCGAACGCAACCGGCCAGGCACTGACAGGGCTCCTCAGCGTGATGGCGTGACTCGCTGCGCTCCGCTGCCCGTCCGGCGCGCACACATAAACATCCGCACCCGCGCGCGACCTCAGCGCCGTCACAAGTTCCTTAAGGCCCCGCGCCTCGATCCCATCATCATTCACTACTAATATATTCACTCAACCTATTCTCCTCTTTTCGTTTTAGACTTCCTGCAGCAGGGACATCGGCGAACTTAACGGCTGTACTCCGCAGAAATGGCTGCGATTTCGATGAAGAGCGCCGGCGGGAGCTTAGAAATATCATGGCGGCTGTTCGCCGATATTTCTTAGTGAGCCGCCGGTGATGTTCATCTGAAATCACCCATTTCGAGGACATCAGCAGTTAAGAGAGCCGATGCCCTGCGGACAGCGTGTCATCTACCAGAAGCCGCCGCCTCCGCCGCCGCCTCCGCCGCCGGAGAATCCGCCTCCCCCGCCGCTGAAGCCACCGCCGCCGGACCAGCCGCCGCCCGAATCGCTTCCGCTGAAGAGATCCGGCGACAGGTGCGTCGCTACGGATGTTGTGACGGCGCTTGTCATGCCGCCCATGGAGTTGCCCATATGGAATACCATCATGTGCGGACCGGATGTATCGTAGGTGCTGTACCAGTCAGGTACTGTCACATTGATGTTCTCGAATTTCTTGATCCACTTATTGGTCAGTCCCATGACATATGCGTACGGTAGAACGCTGAAGAAGTATTCCGGATCGTCTTCTACGAGCGCTTCGATCCTGTCGATTTCCGCTGTCTGGATAAAGTTTTTCAGTCCCAGGATCTTGCCCATATGCTCGGCCGCCTTGTCAGTCAGTCTGTCGCAGCAGACGTTGAAGTACTGGCAGGCGCCGAAGCCCAGGAAATAAATCGCTCCGACAATAACGCTGTCAAAGGCATTCGCCACACCGTATGCCGTAATCAGCAACGCAGCGATATCGATTGCCCAAAGAACAATCCGAAGCACTCTTGAACCGATCTTCCTGCCTGTCATCCTGTAGCGGTAGCTCTTTCTCAGGCGGCCCGTCAGGAAGATAGCGATCAGTGCAGTTATCACAGAAACAAATATTGAAATGTCCCCGCGCAGCATATAACTCATGCCCATCAGAGGGATCACCAGCGCGAAGGCGTACAGCGCGAAGCCGCTGATCAGCTGCATAAGTTTCGTCGTGGTCGGCGTCACATCGCCGTAGTCGTCCTGCAGTGTCTCGCAGGCAGCCTTATAGCTGTAGGCGAAGTCTTCACTCATACTATCTGTATGCACCACGTCGCCGTCATTGAAGAGCCCGTCAAAGAGCCGCACGGCGAAGGGTTTCTCTTCCAGATCGATGTCCTGGAGCTTCGTGAAGACAAACTCCCGTTTCGACACTTCTTCGATTTTCATGTATCCCTTCTGCGCGAAGTAGACGAACATGGATACCATGTCTTTCTTATCCAGCACGCCGTCGATGATGAGCCCGATCTCTGCAGGCGTTACGCCCTCCGGCGGATGGAACTCCACGGTCTCGACAATCGGCTGACGTCTGCCGAACCTCGCCCAAAGGCCTCCCAGAATGAGAGCCAGAAGAGCCGGCAGCCCGGTCGCTGCTGTCTTTGTACCCTGATCATCCTCGACGCCGACCCAGTATCCTTCCGGAAGTCTGGCAAGAACCGTGATGCCGACGCCTTTGTCCAGGTCTTCCTCATGGATCCGGATGTTTTTTCCGCCGCTGTTCAGTTCCCAGGAAGCCATGGTGTCATCGGCCTCGGATCCGTATTGACCGATGTAAACAGTGACCCAGTCTTTCTCGATTGCTTTTGGCATTTCAATATTGATGTCGGCGGATTCGATCGGCGTCTGCCAGTTGGTCGGCAGCACGTCGATGTACATGAAGTCGCCCGAATCATCCCGGTCGTCCCGGAAGATGATGTCATATCCGTACCGGAACTCATGGTCTCCGAAGATATAACTGTCGCCGGACCCCATCTGCAGGATGTAGTTGTCGTCCTCTTCGTAGGCGTTCAGCGGATCCGTGGAACACCAGCCGCCGCCCACCTGTTCGCGGATGCCGTCGAAGGTCATCGGAACATAACGGTAGATCCCGTGGCCTTCCGTATTGAAGACCGTTCCTACCGTTTCCGTAAATTCGTAGCTGTTGTTCTCGTTGACCTGAACATCTACGTTGAAATATTTCGTTATTCTAGTCGGAACTGTTCCGTTGTCTTCTGCAAAAGCCGCCGCAGGCACGGCCAGCGTCAGCGTCAGTGCAGCCGTGAGGATCAGCCCGAAAATCAGTGCAGAGAGCCTTCTCATGGAACCTGTCATTTCGTTTATCCTTCTGCCGCCTGTGCACAGGCAGATCAAATCATTCAGATGAAATAATTATAGAAACTTGTAGGTAATTATACCACACCTGAAGTTACATTTGATATCCTTTTCCTGATATCCTTTCCCGGTTATATGCGTTCAATGGGCTTCTCCCTCTGTTTCGGCTTTCGGATTTCTTGGGTCGTATTCGGGTATGTTTCGGGTTGACTTCGGGGTATCATGTGATTATACTTACATTACAACAGTAAAGGCAAAAAGCATCAAGGGGCGAAGAAAATCGGAGGTAACGAGATGAATCTGGAAGAAATGAAAAGGTTAAAAAAAGAACGGGGATATTCCAATGAGCAGATCTGCGATCTGTCAGGGGTGCCGCTTGGAACGGTCCGGAAGATCTTTTCCGGAGAAACCAAACATCCGCGTTTTGAAACGTTGCAGGCACTGGAGAAGCTGTTCGCGGATCCGCACGCACCAAACTATCCCGGGCCTGTCTACGACTTTTATCCCGGCCAGCCACCCGTTGTGGTGAAAGAGCGCATGCCCGAAGAATACTACTATCAGGTTTATCACGACGGCCAGTATACTGCGGATGATCTGGACAGACTGCGCGGCGACGACGGCTGGGGCGAGCTGATCGATGGCGTGATCTTTAACATGACATCTCCGGGCGTGTCTCACCAGCTAATCCAGTCCCGCCTTTACACCTGCATTCAAAACTACATCGACAGCAAAGGCGGCAGCTGCATTCCGTTCACTCCCCCTCTTGACGTCTACATTGAGAAGAACAAGAAGACTGTACTGCAGCCTGATATCATCGTCGTGTGTGACAGGAGCGTAATACAGGATGACAAAATCTGGGGCGCTCCGGACCTGGTCATCGAAATTAATTCTCCATCCACCAGAGACCGCGATTTCTCGGCTAAATATGTGAAATACAGAGCCTATGGTGTGCGGGAATACTGGATCGTAGATCCGAAAAATGAACGAATCATCGTGCATGACTTCGCAGACAAGGATATCGTCAACGTTTACACCTTTGATGACAAAATCCCCGTCACCATATGGGACGGGGACTGTGTGATCGATTTCGCGCTGATTGCCCGAAAGGTCCGGGAAGTGCGCGACGAAAGTGAATCGCAGGAAGATGTGTAATTTAGTTCTCTGCTCTGCAGCCTAATTCCAGATAAGCATCTGCATCCTGAGAGTCTATTTCTCTGCCGCCTTCCAGTACGTCTTTCTCTTTTAGTTCCCCGTTTTCGAGGGAAACGACGGAAAGCCTTTCTCCGCCCATATGACCCGAGACTACGATGATCCCGTTGTGGTCAGGATACTGGCAGACATAACTGTGACCGAAGCCCTCTTCGCCGACGAAATTGGATGCGCCGTTTCTGTATTGATAAACGTTCAGCATATAATCCGCCTCACAGGTCCCGGTCTGCAGAAGGTATTCTGCCTTTCCATCTTTATCGATGTCTGTAATGAAGTGGAACGTGTACTCGTCTGCGATCTCCTGGTCGAGGGCCGACTGATAAAGCGCCTGATACGCATCTGCCTCTTCCTCTGAGACGTCCATCTCTTTCACAGTTTCCGGCAATTTGCTGTTGATTTCTTCGGCCGTTGCGAAGTCGCCCGCTCCGTATGCTTTCAGCAGGGCTTCCATGTTTTTGCCGTCCTCTGACACAGCATTTCCTGCTTTTGCTTCCTCTTTCTTCTCTCCGGCAGGCAGCTGCTGCAGCATCTCATCGTAGGTGATGCAGATTTCTTTGCCCTTGGACTTCTTCCAAAGTTCAGGATTGTTGTCCTGTTCATAGGTGTCTGCATCGACGTCTTCACCGATGAGTTCGAACCGGAACAATACGGTGTCCATATTGTTCACGGACTCCGTCATGGTTTTTTCGTACTCATCGCCGGTGATTTCTTTGTACGCATCGTAATACGTCGCATGTTCCGGTCCGTATTCCCCGGTGCCGTCTTCGTCCATATAGGAAAACATCATCCCGATCTGCGAGATGCGTTCGATTTTCCCGTCATCTCCGAACTTGTACCTGTTTGTTGCAGCCTCAAGCGTCGCATCCGTAATTGTGGAATACGCTGTGAATCCTTTGATGTTCTTCTCTTTATAGATGACAAACTGTGATCCGCCGGCAACCTGCGCAGCGCTCAGTCTGTCATAGTTTGTGGCATCGTCCTCATATGCAACACTGGGCGTCCAGGGATAAGTCAGCTCACTGGCTTCGCCGTCCTTATAGGAATAGATGTGAAGCACATCAAGGTATTCATCGAGTTCCATAAACAGCAGCTCCGGCGTTCCGTCTTCGTCAAGATCGCACAGCGCCGCAGACTTCCGGCCCCCGAAGGTATCGCCGAGTTCTTCCGGGTCCTCATAGTTGCGGATCCCGTCCTCGTTGGCTTCCAGGATCTCGCGGTATGCGGATTTCCACTCTCCTTCGGATACTTCACCGGCCGGAGCCGGTTCTTCAGAAGACGCTGCTGTCGGTTCTTCCCCGCTGGTGCTTTCTGCGTCATTGGAGCCGCATCCCGTGAATGCAAAAGCTCCCGCAATCAGCAATGCACTTGTGAGTATTAATGTAATGATTGTGTTCTTTTTCATAACTAGCCTCCTGAAGTATTATTAGTATCCTTTGATACATTTGTCAACCGAGTATTCTTTTTGTATTGCCGAACTATTTCATCACTGCTACTCTCCCCCAGGGTGGTTCGACGTAGGTGTTGTTGATCATCCAAAGGACCGGGATGCCCATGGCGGCGGATTCTTCCGGGAAGAGTGCGCAGCCATCCGTCAGAATGATGATGCTGGCGATCTCCTGCTCCGCCATCTCCATGCGGACGTAGTCGAAGATCACTTCGAAATCAGTTCCGCCGCCGCCCTTCGGACGGATGATCTTGAACTCGTTCTCATCAGTGAACGGTATGGGCGGCACTACCCCGGCGTCGAAGAAGCCGAGCCAGCCCTCCAGCTTGCCGCCGAACTGGTCGATGGCGCCTTTGATCTCGGAATAGGCCTGTGTGATTTCTTTTTTGCTCATGGACGCTGAAGTATCGATCATGAACAGGATGTTCTTGACCGTGGTCTCGGTCTCGTTGAAGTCAGGCAGCATGAACGGACTGTCTGAGAACCTGCGGTCCGGCGGCAAGAAGGAATAGTCAGTGACCTCTTCCTGCACGAAGTCGTTCAGCAGCACTCGCCAGTCGGTCTTCGGATGCATCAGTTCCTCGATCTTCCGCTCGACACCAAGCGGGATCGTTCCTCGGCCTGTCCCTTTCCCGCGGGACTTGCACGCTTCCAGAGCGTCCCGGATCCGGTTCTTCCAGAGCGCGTCCAGCGCCTCGTCATCTGCAGTGCCCCACTTGGAGTGGTCGTCTGTGAATCCGCCCTTCTTCTGTTTTCGACGGGCGGCAGACAAGCCTGAAAACATCTCATAGACCTCTTCTGCCGTATAATGATGTCCTTCATCGCCCTTTGGCGTCAGGTGCATGGATTCCCCATATTTGCTGAGCGTGATGCTCGCATGGTCCATCCCTGCAGCCTGCAGGATGTTGGAGTTGACCACGATATCGCAGGCAATGTTGAACAGGAGGTTATCCCGGTCTCCCGTTCTCGATGTGTGCCGGAGTGCTACGTGCATGATCTCGTGCATCAGAATGAAGACCAGTTCCCTATCGGAGAGTTCTTCCAGAAACTGCGGATCAAAGTAGATCCTCTCCCCGTCTGTTGCAGCTGTTCCGATACTCGGATCAAGAGCAAACTTCATGTGCATCAGGAGAAGCCCGAAAAAGCCATTGCGGCTGAGCACCGTCATGCGCGCGATCAGGATCCTGCGCATGTACTCCTGCTGTTTCGCTGCACTCAGTTCCATCACATCACCCCGTTCAGCAGAGCGCCTTTGCTGCGCATCCATTTCATGAAGTCCGGCAGCATCATGAGTTTCTGCCGATAATCCTCTTCCAGATACAGGTAGTCCTGCATAAGGACAACGGAGAAGTCCGGCGGCAGTTTCTCCGCATACCGGATCGAGCGCGCGATGGCGTCCATGTCATCGCGATGCATCGAAGCGTACTTGACCATTGAGGAGACGAGGGCATACAGCACGTCCGTTTCCTTCGGCACCCTGTGTTCGGTGCCCGCGAAGATGCCTTTGACGTCAGGCAGGCTGTCGTAGACCCGCGACCAGGTGCGCAGTTCCGCCGCTGCGCCGCTTCCCACCAGCCCGGCGATGAGCGTGAACATCTCGTTGATGTCGCTGTTGACATGGTTCAGCAGATTGCTGACCATCTCCCACGCGCGGGGCGTCGGGAACGCCAGATCGTCCTTCGACGGATCAAAGGACATGAGCATGTCCGGCTTGAAGGCGAGGAATCCTGTCACCTTCTCGTTGACGCCGTGGGATACTGCCCACGCCCGCCAGGACTGCAGGTCCGCATAGACCTCCATGTGCAAAAGCCTGTTCGCCAGGGCTTTGGGCATTTTGTAAGCGACAGACTTATCCGTTACGCGGTTGCCTGCTGCGATGACGATGCAGTTCGCGGGCAGCTTGTGCTCGCCAACCGTCCGGTCCAGAGCGATCTGGTACGCGGCTGCCTGCACCGATGGGGGCGCCGCGGATATCTCATCGAGGAACAGGATGTTGACCACGTCATCTGCAGGATCCATGTCAAAGATCTGCGGCCGCAGCCATACGGCCAGCGTCTTGTCCTCGCTGGCAGTCGGGATGCCCCGCAGGTCGATAGGATTGAAGAGCAAGAGCCTCACATCCGTGATGTGCACGGTCTTGCCGGTGACCGACTCGATCCGCTCCCCGATCTGTCTGACGCCCTGTGACTTGCCGACGCCCGGCGCGCCCCACAGCATGACCGACGGGAGAACCCCGATCCCGGCTTCGCCCGCTCCGATTACGCTGCAGTACATATCCGACAGTTTGCCCACCGCCTGCCCGACGTTCACAGAAGGCACATTGCCGAGCGTTACTGCCTTTGCATTAGATTTCGTATTTGCCATGTGTACCCCTCCTTACCTTACTGCGTTCTTCTGTTCTTTGACGCCAAGTTCCTCGTCCAGTTTATCGAGTTTCGCCGTGCATTCTTCGATCATGTCTGCATAACTGTCCGCCTCGGCCAGCTCGATCTCGATCTCCTTAAGTTCCTGCTCCAGCAGTTCTTTCTCGCGCCGCACTCTGTCGACGTACTCGCCCATTTTGTCCAGGAAGTTGTCGATCCGGATGAGCATGCCTATCTCTTTATCGCTCATATCGACCTTATAGCGGCCCTCCCGTATCAGATACAGGTACGGGTGATCCGCGTCCATACCTGCAGGCAGCGCGATCATGAAACCGCGATAATCAAAGAGCACCCGGTCATCCGCCCGCTTCACGTACCCGTAAAGATTTCTGCCCAGGATATCCCTGAGGAGCCGGCGGTGATCTGCCATACGCTGCTTCTCCCTGGTCGTCATCCCGTCGTATATGTCCCTGCCCTTCTCTGCGAGGAACGCGCAGTCCGACTTGCAGATGTTCAGTTCCAGTTCCTTGGCCGCGATATCGTCCGGCAGAGCCTTGTATCTCTGCTCCAGTCTGAGCCGGTTCTCGACGCTCTTGCGCTGGAGCGCGGACAGCCTTGTCAGCTCGTTGCGCATCCTGACTCTGCTCTTCAGGAGCGGATTGCCGAGAGCCAGCGCCTTGACCTCTGCGTAGTCCAGCGCCGTATTATCCACTTCGCTGCCACTGCGGCCGGCGATGGTGCCGGAGAGGATATCCGTGATGAAGCGCTGCTTGGTCTCCAGAAGCTGCCAGGAATAAGCGTCGAAGCTGCCCTCCGTCACATAGCGGTAGATCTCCACTTTCTCGTTCCGGTTGCCTGCACGCAGGATCCGCCCGTTCCGCTGCGTCATGTCCGAAGGCCTCCACGGAACGTCCAGATGGTGCACTGCCACCAGCCGGTCCTGCACGTTGACGCCCAGACCCAGTTTGAAGGTGGAGCCGATCAGTACACGGATGCGCCCTTCGCGCACAGCCTTAAAGACCTTCTCACGCTTTGACGCCGTTGCCGCGTCATGAATGTAGGCGATCTCAGCTGCATCCACTCCGAGATCGATCAGACGCTGCCGCAGATCGTCGTATACGTTGAAACCGGCCTTCGGCGTAGAGGTGTCGCAGAAGACAAGCTGGGTCAGATGCGTCTCCTTCGTTCTATGGTAGATGAGCGCCACCTTCTCCGCGCACTCCGTCACTTTGCAGACACCGACGGGTTTTCCGTATACGACCGCTTCATCTGCAAAAGCCTCCGGTCCTGTTTCATCCACAAGGCGGATGTCCAGCGCTGCTTTACGCCCGTCGCTTGTGATCTTCAGCATATTGTCCTCGTCCGTCTTGACCTCATGATTGTGGACCTTATCCGCCCGCTTGGAGATCTCTTCCAAATAGGATTTGAGGGCTGGCGTACGCGGGATCTTCACGTCTGTATAGCCGTCAAACTGAGGGAGTTCCACATCTTCTTCGATGCTGTGGAAGTCCGCGATGGACGCCAGGATCGTCGTCAGTTCCGGGATGTTATGAAACCGGGAGAACCTTGTGGCGAGCCTGTAGCTGCCTGTGTCCACCGCGATCTCAAACTCCGTCGTCTTCTCGGCAAACATCCCGATCCAGTTGTCAAACGTCTGGAATCCCAAAATCTCGAGCTCGCCGCTCTGCAGATACTTCTGGAAAACATAGATGTCCGAGATCGAGTTGGTGATCGGCGTGCCGGTCGCCATGACGACGCCCCCTCCGCCATGGGTTTTCTGGACATAGTGGACCTTGTCCATCATGCTGTTGCACTTGCCGGAGCCGCTCTGGCTGATGCCGTAGACGCCGGTGATGGAAGTCTCTATGGAAACATTCTTGTAGTTGTGCGCCTCATCCACGAAGAGCCGGTCGATACCAAGATCGTTGAAGTAGATCTGTCCTGCCGGATCTTTTTCGAGGGACATCTCGCTGAGTTCCTTTTCGAGCTTCTCCAGTTTACGCTTGAATCGTCCCGTGACCGTTCTCCGGGTTTTCACGATCCGCCGCATCTTCTCGCATTCCTCTTTCAGCTCGTCGATGTGCGCACTTCTGGAGAGCGAAATGCTGTCAAAGCAGCTGTAGGCGATGATGATGCCGTCATAGTCGTTGTGGATGACCTTCCTCAGAGTGCGGCTTTTGCGCTCCGGCTTCATGTCTTTGGGTTCGATGCTGAGGACCTCGGCGTCCGGATAGAGCTTGCCGAAGATGCTCTGCCACTGCTCGACCAGATTGTTGGGCACCACGAACATGCTTTTCTTCGCCATCCCCATGCGCCGCATCTCCATGGCTGCCGCAATCATGATGTAGGTCTTGCCTGCGCCCACATCATGAGCCAGCAAGATGTTCGGCGTGAACAGGATCCTGGCCACAGCGTTCCTCTGATACGGATACAGTTCCGCATCCTCTGCCATCCCCGGAAACTCCAGGAAACTGCCGTTGAACCTGCGCGCCACATTACAGCCGTACTTGTACTCGTAGATCTGCCGGATCGTCTTGCTGCGCTCTTCATCCTGCCAGATCCATCTGCGGAACTCTGCGATGATCAGCTTCTGCTTCTCCTGCACCGCCGCTGTCTCTGCGCGGTTGAGTTCCCGCCTGACGCCCGATTTCGTATCAGGAGCAGACACCTCGTCCGTAATGCGGATCGTCCGCATGTTCAGTGTTCTCTCCAGGATGGTGACCGCGTCCATACGCGGCGTGCCGAAAGTGACCTTATTGCGCACATATCCTGAGAGCTTATACTTGTTGACCAGCTCCCAGCTGCCGGTCTCACTGTCGTGCCGCGTGCCGCTGTATCTGTGGTAGCTGTGCGGCTGGATCAGATGGTTGACGAAGTCATCGATGATCTCTTCCGGAATCCATGGAGAGCCGAGAGTGACGTAGATGTCCTCCGCCTTCATCTCCGGCGGAAGCAGTTCCTCAAGGGCCTTGACGTTATCTTCAAACATACCCCTAAAACTCTTTTGCGCCACACGCGCCTTGAGGAATTTGTACCTCAGATTCCCTGAAAGGTACTCATCCGCCATCTCCCAGCCTTCGTATGAATCGCCGTTCCATGTCTCCGGATTCTGATAGATCACGCCTCTTAGACTGGAGATGACCTCGCCTGCAGAGACGCCTGCGTATTCCGCAATGCGCCTGACGTCCACGGATCCGGTATCCCGGATGCACCGGATGAGGGCATCGGATATGCTGTCCGAACTGTCCGTGCCGACCGGACTGTCCGCATCATAGCCTGCCCCCGGCTCCTCCAGGATCAGCACAGACTCATCAAGAGGAAGATCAATAATATCGTCTCCCTTGAAGGCGAGGCTTGTCTTGTTTGCTGCATCGTATTTTCCCATTAAGAACCCCCTTTCACAAACAGTCCCCGGACCAACCGGGAACAGCATTATACCACGAACTCATGTTTGCAAACAACAGTTCGCGGTAATAAGAACACAAAAAAACACGAAACCGGACAGTAAACTACCGGTATCAGGCAGAAGTAATACTATTGATCAGCTCCTCCCTTCTCTCTTCTGTCATGCCGAACCAGTCCCGTCCATCCGGCGGTGAGTATACAAACCGGATGAAGTCGCCCCGCAGCGTCGGAGATGCGGGCAGGAAGGTGTGTTCCAGCAGCCATTCCTCTTCAGATGTCCGCCTGGTTGCAATGACATATCCGCTTATGCTCAGCAGGCCTTTGCAGTCTTTTTTATCCGTCTCTGTATGGTCCGCCTGATTCTCATCGTCCTCCGGACCAGTCCATTCCTGTTCTCCGGCCAGGAACGCTTCGTATTTCTTCCAAAGCATCCCGCGGCTTTCCTTGAATGCCATCTCCCACAGTTCCGGCGGCAGCGTTTCCTCCGTCTTCCCAATGTCCTGCTTCAGTTGATTTGCCTTTGCATCTTCTCCGGTTTCTTCGTAGAGCCTCAGAAGCGCCATTGCGTTGTGGGTGCAGTAGGGATGTCCGAACAACTCTGCGCTGACGTCTTCGCCGATACCTGACAGCACCGCCAACGCATCCGCACCGTAGACTTGCTGCTCAAGCAACCGCTTCATATCCTCTCGGTTTCCTTGTTTCTCGTAATAGCTGATCAGATTCTCCTGCAGACTGTTCAGAACGAGCAGCTCATCGCCGAAGGCAAATTCTTTACCGCAGAAAGGTTCGATCGCAGTGATCCAGCGCTCGATGCCAGCGCTGTGATCCGCGTCAGTGCAGGCTGGCCCTCCTTCCAGATCGATGATACGGAGCAGCCAGTTGTCGTAATTGAGCAGGAGCGCCAGCAGGAAGACCACGGCTTTGTCCCGGTCCTGCTGCGGCAGCCGAACAGGCCGTTCTCCCTGCGCGCCTTCGCCTGCCGCAAGCTGTTTGATTGCTGCACCGTAGTCTTGGAGATAATCGTCGAACAAACAAAGCTCTTCCTCTGATGGCTGCGACAGCAGATCATCGTAGATTCTCCGCATGCTTTCACGCAGATCCCTGCAGCAGGGGTCTTCGAGCCATGCTTCCCATACCGTTCCGACCTCGTGTTCAGTTTTTTCGACGCTCCCGCGCATACCGCGTGCTGCCACATGTTCAAGCTGCTGCTTCGCATACTTTGTAAGGAGCCGGAAACCGGCGGCATCCCTGTTGCTCTCCGGCTCGCACTCCGCAGCAGGATCTGTGTCGCTGTCCAGCAACCGCCGGATCATCTCATCGTGCCCATGCGGTCCGAATGTTCCCGAATACGGATTTCGCCGCTTGATCCCCTGCCGCCTCATTTCCCGGAAATAATACTTCGCTTTTTCTTCATCGCAGTTAAACTCTCCGTACCACAGGAAGAAGTAAGCCAGCCGGTTGTAGATCTGCTCCTTGTGCTGCCGGCTTCTGTCCAGCGTGGCGCAGTACCAGTCCATAAGCCTTCCCGTTGGCTGGAATTCTGTCTCCGCCTCCAGCGCAGGGAACAGATTCCGGTCGATTTGCTCGTCCCGAAGTTTGCTGATGATCATCTCCGCTTCTCTTCCCGGCAGACTGTCCTGCAGCAGCCGCAGCCAGATCATGCTGTTGCTCCCCGCATTGACAGCCTCTACGATTGCATTAATCAGAACAGTCCGTTTCTCCGTCCACTCCTCCTCTGAATCGTATATGATATTCCTCCGGAGATTGCATCGTAGCGCCACCCGCAGATCATTTAGTTCGCAGCGTCCGGCGCCGCCCATCCGTGCCAGCTCCACCAGCAGCGGATATGCACTTCGCGCCGTTTCCTCCAAATGTTCATAATTGTTTATCGGCTCCTGCCGTAGCTGTTTCAAAAGCCTGTTTATTTGTTTTATATGCTCCATCCCAATCCCTCCTTACCAGTCGTGATGCTTTTGCGCAATGCGCTTTCATATTGATTGTAACTGCTGCACCGCCGCTCCGTCATCGAACCAGCAGTTGCACGCAAAAAAACAAACTCCCCGTCAATGACGAGGAGTTCGTTGATGTCCATATTCAAGGCTTTGCTGAGCACCACGAGAGTGTCGATGGAGGGAAGGGACTTCCCGTTGAACCATTTGTACACTGCCTGGGAGCTGTACCCGGTCAGCGTCATCAGGTCCTTGACCTCATAGCCTTTTTCTTTGGTTATAGTTTTTAGTTGTTCTCCAGTCTTTTCGAGGTTGATGGTTACCTGAACCTGGGTGACCGGAGTTCTTTGGGAATTAACGGTCTTCATTCGCATCACTCCCTTCTGCTCTCAACAGTTCGGTATTATACAGCGATGCACTGCCAAATGCAACTAAAAACTGCAGAAGCTGACGAAAAATTTTACTCACCGACCGGAATCTTTTCGATATGGTAATTCACACTGCTGTTAAACAAGGAGCCAGACCTTATCAAATTGTCCAGTGCGTCCGGATCTTTATTTGTATAACAGTACTTTTCATACTCAAGAGTGACACCGTCTTCCAGTTCCCGGTCGCTGTTATCACTTAACATATCCACATCGACTCTTCCGTCAAAGGGATATATATAACTGATCGAGTACAATTTCTCCACGTCGTTTGGATCACCGAGAAAATAGTAGCTGTAAGCTGCTCTGATAACCAGTGCATCAGGCTCATTGTCACTGCTGTATCCAGGCGTGCAAAACAGCGCTTCCCAGCTGTAATCTATAAGGTCTTCATGATTGTTTCTGATATCGGTCTCAAGTCTTTCAGCTACTGCACGGATCACATCTCCTTTTTCGGATGCCGCCTGCTCCGCACCTGACAATCTGTCCGGCAATTTTTTGATTTTGCCGACGGGTCGTTCGATCGGTTTGTTCAACTCCTTTATTTTGATATGGAGATCGTGCTCCAGCTTCTTGACGTCTTCTTCCTGCCCGACATATGAAACGGTTACTTTCAGCATGCTGTCATTCGAAAGGCCATCCTGGTCTTCACAATCGATATCAATATTCCTCAGGAAGTCCGACCACATGCTTTGTTTTTCATCGGATATCTCCTGCTTGCCAGACTGGTTATGCTTATCGTACTTCTTGAACGTCTCTGCAAAATCAGAAAGAAGGTCCTCTTCCACCTCGGACGCAACGAACTTTCCGGAACCATTATAGCCAGTAATGGCACCTGCCAAATCATAGTTATCGGTAATCGGGATCTGCGGCCGCTGTGTGATGTCTTTATAATGCATGTACCCGAAGACGCCGCATGCAATGACGGCCAGTATAAACAGGGCAATAAAGAGTTTCGCAAGCGCATTGAAGAATCTGGCGAAAAGACCTCCCTCCGCATTGTCTGCGCCGCTCTTTTGCGATTGTTTGTATGATCTCAGGTATATGACTGAGATGATCAGTGCAACAACAGCGATGAGCCCCGGTACGACCAGCCCCTTCAGTACTCCACTGGCCCCGTATTTATCAAGCTGATCGATAAGATTCATTGTCCCCGATATAGCATTGAAGATCGCAATTGCCGTAGATAACAGTGTTGCGAACGGGAGTAACGGCTTCGGTATTCTGCTTTCTTTCTTTTCCATAGCTAAGTATTCAACTAGTCCTTCCTCTATGCTCTGAATCATTATAAACAAAATGCCGTCGTGTTACAACCAATCGCCCAGATGCCGAAATTGTTGCAAAATTCCGAAAAAGAAAGCGGCGGCATGAAACCAAACTTCCGCCGCCGTAAGTTTTTGACGAGCACACGCTGACGCTTCTTTGTCTGGGATCATTGATAGTTGCATGAACATTGGTCAATAAGCAATAACACAGCTAATAACGTATTACCATGATCTGTGGACCTGGACCTCTTTCACTGTAAACCGGAATAAGAGACACAAGAACCACCAAGCATCTGCCGTCTGGCGGACGCCCCGGAGGCGTCCGTCGGTATGCAGTTTTAGTCTTCGAGGACGATGTCGATGTCCATCGTCTCGGTTGTGTTGACCGTGTCAAGGGCCAGATGGAGGGACGCGAGCAGTTCCTTGGCCTTGATGTATGCCTGCTCTGCCTCCTCGATGTCGTAGTTGCTGACCTGATAGTCAACAAAGTTTGCGGAGCTGTAGCGGTCGATAATGCGCTGCTTAGGAAGCACACCCGACATGCTTCTCAGCTTGCTGATTCTGTTCATCACCTGCGGGATGAAGACCAGCGCCTGGTCGATGGTCAGGCCGTCGAACCCAGGCAGGGTGTGTGTGAGGTTGAAGGTGTTGATGACGTGTTTGACCACGCGCGCCTTCTCCTCGAGGCTGGCGAGTTCCTCCTGTGTTGCCGCGAAGTCGTACTGCGGTCTGAGGGACTCGACATCCTCTCCCGCCGCGACCCGAAAGCTCGACGTCAGGTCCTCCTTGCGGGTGATGTCGTTGATTCTGCCCTGGATGCTTTTGAGCAGTTTGTTTGCTTCTGCAGATGTGTATTTCATAAAATACCCCTTTCTTTTCTTTTTCTTTTTCTCTTTCCCTTTGCTTTCTGTACACATTCTACAAAACAAAAAGCCGGTTGTCATCCAACCGGCAGTTGCATCATGTTATCCTACTCGACCCGTCCGATACTGCCCGGCGGCCACAGCCGCACCACTGCTTTGCCCAGGACCGCGCTCTCTTCCACGCAGCCGATGATCCGGCTGTCAGTGCTGTTGTTCCGGTTATCGCCCATGACGAAGACCGCGCCTTCCGGCACTGTCCATGTCTGCATCTCGCCCTGGGCCACCGTTCCTTTTTTGATATAGGGCTCGGAGGCTTTTGCATCATTGATGTAGAGGGTCTTGCCGTCGGTCTTGATAACATCGCCGGGCAGGCCGATGACGCGCTTGACCCAGAGTTCGTGTTCCTCATCGCCGCTGTCGAAGACGATGATGTCGCCGCGTGCCGGTTCACCGAATTTGTAGGCCAGTTTGTTGACGATCAGATAGTTGCCGTTGTGGAGCGTATCATCCATGGACTGGCCGCTGACGATAGTCGGCTTGACGCATGCCGTAATGATCAGCACGACGACAAGCGCGATAATGATGTCTTTGATAAGATCTATCAGAAAAGACTTTGCAGATTCTTTTTTTGTTGGTTTGGTTGTTGTGTCTTTCATAGTCATCTCATGACTATTATACAGGCTCTGTCAATCCGTTCACTTCGGTCAGGTGCTTCCAGTACCTGACGGGCATGTGGTTCTTCTGGCAGCGCGGGTTGGTGCGTTCTTTGATGGCGATGTGGTCGAAGTAGGTCCGCCAGAGATTCTGGTAGGACCGCTCGTCCTCAGACTGCAGGATGGCGGTGCCGTCGGGCAGATGGATCCCGTCGAAATCAGCTACATACCAATCCCCTTCATATGCAAAGACCGCCTTGTTTCGTCCGACGTCATGGATGATCAGCGGATCGTGGCTGAACCGTTCGGCGAAATGATGCGCCGCAAGGGCGAGCACATCGCAGGTCGGCTCGATCTTCGCGTAGAGAATCTGGGCGGCGCCGGGCGCAGTGCCCGATGCAGCGCCGGCAGCCTCCATGACTTCGAAACGCACGAACTGCAGCATGCGCTCCCGCTCGTTGCCGACCTTGCGGACGAGATCCTCCAGCTCGTAGACCTCGGGGCGCGCATGGAGAGATCCGATCGCCGGGCCGATCCGAAATCCCAACACCACAAACTTGAGAATCACAGTTTCCTTACCAGGCGCATCCGAAAGGAAGGCGCGGTAGACCATGCGCAGGGCGTAACCGGAAATCTTCTCCTCAATGGCCTCATACACCCGCGCGGCTTTGTCCTCCTCTGTCTCCACCTCCATGAACCCGTGCAGCATACTGGGCTGGTACTCCTCCCGCGGGAAGATGCCCGCAGCCTTATCTGTGTAGTAATGGTGGTAGACGCAAGTGAGCAGTCCTTCAAATGTTCCGTCATATAAATAATCGATCATTATTAGATCACCCCGGCTGCGGCCAGTTTTTCCTGCCGCTCGCCTTCCTCGATCCGCTTCCAGTCATTGTCGAACATAGAAAGCTGCAGTCCGCTTTCCATCTGCAGCAGGGAATTCCGGATCGTCTCCGGTTCAAACAATCTGTTGCCGTAATACCTGCCGCAGCACAACAGGAAATACTTGGCACGCTTGACCACGACGCCCATCTTTTTCAGGTCGTCGAACCGGACCGCTGCGAACCGCCGCTGATGCATGATGCGCTTGGCCGACTTGTGCCCGATCCCCGGTATACGCATGAGTTCTTCGTAAGACGCCGTGTTGATTTCCATCGGGAACAGATCCAGATTCCGCAGAGCCCAGGTCACCTTCGGGTCCAGATCCGGATCCAGATTTTCTCCGCCGCTGCGGAACAGCTCGCTGACCGTAAACCCATAAAAACGCAGCAGCCAGTCGGCCTGGTAGATCCTGTGCTCCCGCTTCAGCGGAGGCGCTGTCTGCTTGTCCGGCAAAATCGGAGAATCGACAACGGGTATATAAGCAGAATAATAGACTCGTTTCATTTTGAACGTGCGGTAGAGGTTCTCGCTCGTCGCCAGAATACCGGCGTCCGTCTCCCCGCCTGCGCCGATGATCATCTGGGTGGTCTGCCCCGCTGCGGCGAAGGTTCCCTTCCCGCGTGCGGCCGGCGCGCCAGCGGCACGCGCAAGCACAGGCAGATCCGCCCCCGGATCGGATTCGTCCGCCTGTCCCATCACGTTCTCCTCCAGTCCCATCGGTCCCAGATAGTTGGCTTCCGTGTTCAGCCGCTGCCCCTTGAACATGGTTCCCGGTCCCTTGAGGGAGCGTGTCTCGATCAAGGTATTGGTGATCTGCCGCATGGGCGCGAAGATCTGCTTCGGCTTCTTCTGGGGCGCGAAGGCTGCCAGGCTTTTGCTAGAGGGCATTTCGATATTCACGCTGAGCCGATCCGCCACCAGCCCGATCCTGTGCAAAATCTCCGGCGACACGCCGGGAATGATCTTGGCGTGGATATACCCGGCGAACCCGTACTTGTACCGGAGCAGTTCCAGGCACTGCAAAATCCGCTCCGCTGTGTAGTCCGGCGACACTTCAACAGCTGAGCTCAGAAACAGTCCTTCGATGTAGTTTCTTTTGTAGAATTCGATGGTCAGTCTGGCCAGTTCGTCCGGTTCGAAGGACGCCCGCGGGAAATCGTTCGTCCGTTTGTTCACGCAGTACTCGCAGTTGTAGACGCACTTGTTGGTGAACAGCACCTTCAGCAGCGAAACGCACCTGCCGTCCGCGGACCAGCTGTGGCAGATCCCCGCCATGTGGCCGTTGCCCATCCGGCCTGCCGCCGCCCGGCTCGACCCGCTGCTCGAACAGGACACATCGTACTTCGCGCTGTCAGCCAGAATCTGAAGCTTTTGCATGAGTATCTCTTCCATGGGTATATTATACCTCGGAAGGAACACATGTTCAAGAACATATATTCTTTTGCCGCCAGAAGATTAATTGACCTTTTCGTACACCTGATACGTGTCGCTTTCGTCGTATTCATCTGTATCGGGGTACTCTTCCCAGACAAATAGATAATCATCTGCGATCCTGGCGTGTACATTCATATTGATTGGGTTGTCGTACAGCTCTTTTCCGTCCATCTCCAGGATCTCAAGTTCGTAACAGACTTCTGTATCGCTTACGCGGGTGATCGTTTTCGTGCTCATGCCCGGAATAGACCCGTCAGTGTATGGCGCCATCCCGCCGCCCTCGTTGAATTCAACAGTGTTCTCGCGGAGCTTTCCCGGTTCCGGGTCAAAGCCGTATTCATCCCGCAGCGCATCTCCCGTGAGTATGTTTTCGGCGGTCATGTCCTTGTCCTTCGGGGCAAGGCCGCACATCTCCCACTTCCCTTTGAACACTTTAGGGACTACTGTGTTATCGTCTCCATTTTCGCTGCAGGAACACAGTCCGAAAGCCGTTATTGTCAGCGATATGATGATCGCCGTTATGGTTATAATTCTCATGTAGTTCATGGCCGCTCCTAAGACATCAGTTTTTTCCAACTATTATACAAAACAAATCGCATTCTCACAAATCACGCTTCTTTGTGATACAATGTTCCTGCGAAAGGAGTACTACCATGAACACAACCGGCATCACGAAATTTCTGATCGATCACGCGGGCAGGGACACCGTGTCCTTCCACATGCCCGGCCACAAGGGCGCGCGCCTGTACAAGCGCTTCGGCTATGACTCGTTTCTGGATAACATAGTCGGCTGCGACATCACCGAGATCGTGGGCGCTGACAACCTGTTCCAGACCGAAGGCATCATCGCCGATACCATGGCCAAATACCGCAAGCTCTTTGATGCAAAAGCATCCTATCTTCTGATCAACGGCTCGAGCGGAGGAATCATCGCGTCCATCATGGCCTGCGTCCCTCAGGGCGGCAAACTCATCATGGCGCGGAACTGCCATAAGTCTGTGTTCAGCGGCCTTGCGCTGGGCGGGATCCGTCCTGTGTACGCCTATCCTTCCATGGTGGAGGAATACGGCATCACCGGACCGGTCGAACCGTCGGAGATCGAGCGGCTCCTTTCCGAGAATCCTGACGCCTCGGCGGTGATCCTGCCGAGTCCGAATTACTACGGAATCTGCAGCGACATCCGTGCCATTGCGGAGATCGTGCACGCTGCCGGCAAGTTCCTGATCGTGGATCAGGCCCACGGCGCGCACCTGAAGTTCTTCGAAACGTGCGGCGCGGCAGCGGATGCTGCCGGCGCTTCTGCTGACGGTCCTTTCGCCGTCCCGGAATCGGCGGAAACACAGGGCGCAGATCTTGTCATCAACAGCACCCACAAGACGCTGTGCTCGTTTACCCAAAGCGCCATTCTCAACGTGCCGGCCGGCAGCCGGTTCGATGACCTCTACCACTTGGAGGACAAGCTGCAGCAGATGGAGAGCACCAGCCCGTCTTATCTGCTCATGGCCTCACTCGATATCAATGCGGATATTCTGTCAGCCCACGGCGGTGAACTCTTCGAGGCGTGGCGCGATAATCTGAATTACTTCTACCAGGAGGCCGCCGGAATCGACGGGCTGGCGTTCATGCAGGTAAAAGACGGCGCGCGCCAGGCAATGGACATGACGAAGATCAATCTTGACATGAGCGCCTGCGGCCTGGACGGACACCAGCTTGAAGAGGCCCTGCTGGCACATGAAATCTACGCGGAACTTGTGACAGGGAACATCCTCATGTGCATGACAGGCATCGGCAACAGCAGGGAAGATTTCGACAGACTGCTTGCGGCCCTGCGGGAGATTTCCGAAACGCATCCGGCTATGCAGAATATTGCCTTTGCGGCAGACTCCGGCTCAACTGATGCGGCCACAGCCGGCGCAGCGCTCTGGACGAAGCACCGCACGCTGCACGAGATGCCGCGCGTCAAGGAACTCGTGCCCCTGCAGCAATGCGCCGGACGCATTTGCGCAGCTTCCCTCATTCCGTACCCGCCGGGCATCCCGCTCATCTGTCCGGGCGAAGAAATCGGGGCTGAAGAAATCGACTACATCACCAGCCTGCGAAACCAGGGAGACAAAGTCATAGGCGTCGGTGCAGACGGACGCATCGCCGTTGGGAAATAATGTGTCAAAAGAACCGTCCCTATTGACACATTCCTGTGATACAATACCTGTATGTTTCTGGAGATTCTGCTGAAAATCTTAAGTATATTTCTGCTGGTGGGAATCGGGTACTTCGTGTACAAGATCCGGCTGGTTCCTTATGATGCGCTGAAGACGCTCAACGCTTTCGTGCTGAACGTGGCGGTGCCGTGCCTGGTCCTGCAAAGCATGCAGCGGGACGAGATCAACGATCAGGTCTTCAATGATATCATCTGGTCGCTGATTGCTTTTGCGCTCGTGACGCTGCTCATTGCGGGAATCGCAGCCCTCATCATCCGCAATGTCAAGTCGATCCCGGAAGATGACAAGGGGATCTATATGGTGCAGATGGCCTTCACGAACTGCGGCTTTATGGGGTATCCGCTGACGACGGTACTCTTCGGCAGGTACGCATTGTTTCTGGCCATCATCATGAACATCATCTTCACCACATTCATGTATTCCCTTGGGGTCGTGATGCTTTTGCATAAAAAAGGCGAGAAGCTGTTCACCATGAAGCTGATGGTGCGGATGCTGAGCGTTCCGTTCCTCGCGTCGATCGCAGGGCTCGTCATTTTCATCAGCGGCTTCCACTTCCCGGGATTCATCGACGATACGCTGTCGCTCATGGCTGCGACGGTCTCGCCGGTCGCCATGTTCATCGTGGGCATCAACCTTTCCAACAGCAAAATCAAAGAGATCTTTACACCGAAGAATCTGATCCTCTGCGTGATCTCTCTTATCGTCGTACCGTTCCTGACTCTGGGTATCGACCTGCTGCTTCCTGTGAGCAACATGGTCCTCGTGATCCATGTGTTCCTCATGGCCATGCCGTCAGCTGCTATCATCACCGTGCTCTGCAGCCGGTATAATAAAAACGCCAAGCTCGCCGCAGAAGGCGCGGCTTCCACCACGTTCTTCTCTCTTGGCACCCTGGCGCTGTGGACACTCTTCCTGACGGAAATGTTCCTGTAATTAATTTCTTTATTTTTTCTCGTTCGCTGCTATCTCGTCAGCAGTCTCCCTGAACTCGCGCTCCAGTATCTCCGTGACTTGTTTACGTCGTGTCGCTTCGATTTCGATCCTGTGACGGACCCGCAGGAAGTGGATCACGCCGATGATGACGATGATCGGCGAAGCGATCATCAGCCCGACCCCAACGTGGATGATGTTAGGGTTGTTGATGAACTCAAACATTCCGATGCCCGCAGCAAACGTACCTATCGCCGTCCGGCAGTAGGCGAGAAATGTCTGCGAATTGGTCAATGCTGTCCGTTCGTATGCCAGGTCTGTCCGCTCCGTCGCCATACCGGTCCGAAGCTCTGACAACTCTGTCCTCTCCCGGGCCATTTCGTCCTGCGACAAGCCCTTCTTTTCTTCACTCAAACCATCGTTCATTCGACTTCACCTTCTTGGCTTATACATCTTAACCAAAGAGCCCCACAAACCAGTTGATCAGTTTCTGGATCCAGTTGCCGGCGTCAATGCCTTCAATCTTTTCCTTGAGTCCGCCCCAATCGATATCCAGCCCCTGCAGGTTCTTGATCATTTCTTTGATTTTCTGGATGTTTTCTTCTGACAGATCGTAGCCCGCTTCGTTGGCCGCCTGACGAATCGCTTCTTCTATCTCCTCATCGGACATGTCCGGATTGTCTGCAAGTTCTTCTTTGACATCCGAGACGATGTCTTCCGCGGCTTCCTTGTCGCCGAGTTCCTCACCGACCTCGCCTGTCGTTGTCAGCTCATCCACGGCTCCTTCGATGACCTCGTCATCTACTGTTTCGCCGCTCATCTTTTCATAGGCTTTGATTGTTCCGACCAATGCCGCCGTGCCCGAGATCTCAAACGGTCCCGCGACCACAACGTCCGCACCTTCCACGCCCGCTGTCTGCAGCGCGTTCCGGTACATGCCCTCCGTGCAGTAGCCGATGTTGTGGGTTTCCACATCGATGTCGTCGCCGCTCTTTTCCTTGATCAGAACGGATGACAGCGCGCGGCTTCCGATCTGATCCGAATTCACATAGCTGTCCAGATACTTGTGCTCGTCCGCATTTGTCACATAGAGCACCTCGTAATTGTCCGGATCATCCACGCCCATCAGATCCATCACCGTGTTGCGCTCTTCCTCCGACAGATCCGCACCCAGCGACAGATAGCCCTCGCTCTCCGCCGCAAAAGCACTCGAGCTCAAGCTCATGGTAAATGCTAATGCAAAAGCAAGAACGACCGCGATTGATTTCTTTGTTCTCATCTCATACCCCTTTCCTGATCTTAGCTGATTATTTCCGGAGAATATTATATAACAGATGACTGTGTCGATTTCGTGATATTAACAAATATTCAGCAGGGCGACCGCCTCGTAGGGTCCGTATGGTATACTTGCGGTATGGAATATGATGTACTTACGAACAACTGCAACTCGTTTCTCGATGAAACGATGAATCTGAACGACCTGCCCGGACTGGCAATCGGTGTGTCAATCGGCGGCGTCAGTGTGTCAGATGGCAGCGCCGGCGTTGTGCCGGATCCTGCCACGCCTAAAGCAACGGCCGAGTTCATCGGTGTGCGCGGGTATCAGGATCATGCTGCACGCACGCCACTCGCAGAGGATGATATCTTTCACTGCGCGTCAGTATCGAAGCTGTTCACTTCCACTGCAATCATGAAGCTTGTGGAAGCAGGCGTGCTGGATCTGAACGCCAGGCTGTGCGACATCCTGCCGAACTTGTGCATCGCCGATAAGCGATATGAAGAGATCCGACTCTGGAACATGCTAACGCACACCTCCGGGCTGGGTGATGTAGACGATTATCACTGGTACGATTTCGAAACAGACGAAGACTCGCTCCGGCGCTATGTCTATGAAAACGATGAGGTGCTGACACAGCCGATGCTGTGGGAACCGCAGGAATGCCGCTTCCGCTACAGCAATATCGCCTACGAGATCCTCGGCCAGATCGTCTCAGAGTGTTCCGTCCACATGCCGGGTGCGGAGGACTCTCTGACTTACGAAGACTTCGTCGCCCGCTATCTGTTCGAACCTGCCGGTATGACTTCATCAACTATGAAAACATTCGAACGACCGAGCGCTCCTGATTTTGCATCGAACGAGCACATGGCAAAACCCCATGAAAAAAAGTCCGACCGTTCGATCGGACCTGTGCAGTATTATCCCTATACGCGTCAGCACGCACCGAGCTCAACGCTGACTTCGAATGTCCGGGATCTGCTGCGCTGGGGACGCGCCCATCTGGCGTCCGCCCGCGGAAACGCTTCCACCTCCGGGACATGCGTGCCGCTGCTCCGTGCGGAGACCTACCGGAAGATCTGGCATCCCTATGCGACCGTTCCAAACAACAAAGAGCAGATGGGGCTAGGCTGGTTTATGCGCCAGCAGACAGTGACTTCGGATGACGGAACATCCCGCACCTATCAGCTCTGCGGCCACGAAGGAACGGATGACGGCTTCCGCGCCAGCTTTTGGATCTGCCCGGAGCTCGATATGGTGACAGTCGTGCTGTCAAACCTGTCCGGCGCACCTGTCAAACGCATCAACAAGAAACTCTTCGACCGGATCACCCGCACCGGCGTTCTTTGGCGCGGTTGATGTGGATTTCCATGGCGCGGCCGCCTTCGCGGGGGTTATTGTCCTTGAAGGCCTTGAAGATGGCCCGGTGTTCCTTCAGTATGACAGAAAGGTAATTGTCAGTATAGACGACATCCGGGTTCTTGTATTTCAGATAGGTTTGAAGCGAGGTGAGGAGCTTTTGCAGCATGCGGCTTTTGGATGCTTCGTAGATGATCTGGTGGAACCCGGCGTTGATCACGAGCATCTTCTCAATGTCGTTTCTCATAGAATAGAACTCCATGAATTCGAAGGTCTCTTCCAGGCGTTCCATCTCCTCTTCCGTAATGCGCTCGATGGCCCACTGGACTGCCTGTATCTCGCAGGAACGCCGCATGTCGAACATATCCTCGAAGTCCTGGTCGGACAGACCAATCACAAAATAACCCCGGTTGAGGATGTACTCAACGAGACCGTCTGCTTCAAGCTGACGGAGAGCCTCCCGCAGGGGCGTCCTGCTGACACCGTAACGATCGCAAAGTTGCTTTTCGATGATCTTCTGTCCGGGGCGCATCTGTCCCGTCAGAATATCTTCCTGCAGTCTTGCGAGGAGCCCCGCAGAAACCGGGGCTCCGTTTGCTTCAGTTGTTTCTATAAATCCGCGCATGTCCATTTCGCTGTTCCTCGCTGCAGTATCCTGCAACTGATCCTTGCTGCGCCCTGCAACTGATCCTTGCTGCGTCTGCGCTCTACAGCTGTCCCAGAACGAATTCTGTGAAGTCTGCTGCTGTGTCGCCGCTGCCGTCACGGATGATGTGGACGTTTTCGGCGGCTGCGTCAAGAGCCTTCTCCAGGATGTCGGCTTTCTCGAAGGCACCCATATGGCGGAGCATCATGACTGCTGCTCTGCAGATGCTTGCCGGGTTCGCGAACTGACCGCGGCCTTCCTTGATCATTCTCTCAGCGGAGCCGTGGATGGCTTCGAACATTGCGTATCTGCTTCCGATGTTGGCGCTTCCCGCCGTGCCGACGCCGCCCTGCATCTGGGCAGCCTCGTCGGTGATGATGTCGCCGTAGAGGTTCGGCAGGATGAAGACGTTGAAGTCTTTGTTGACGAGCTCGTTGATCAGGTTGGCGCTCATGATGTCGACGTATCTGTCGTTGGTCTTGATTTCAGGATATTCCTTGGCCATCTCATAGCAGAGTTCCAGGAACTTGCCGTCGGTCTTCTTCATGATGTTCGCTTTCGTAACGATGGTAACGTTCTTGTTGCCGTTGTTCTTGGCGTGTTCAAAAGCAGCTCGTGCCAGTCTCTGGGTTCCTGCTGTTGTCGTCACCTTGAAATCGATTGAGATATCGTCATTGATATCGATGCCTCTGTTGCCCAGCGCATATTCACCTTCCGTATTCTCTCTGAAGAACATCCAGTCGATGCCTTTTTCCGGGATCACGACCGGTCTGACGTTAGCGAACAGGTCCAGCTCCTTACGAAGCTTGACGTTGGCGCTCTCGATATTCGGAAGGTTATCGCCTTTGCCCGGGGTCATGGTCGGACCCTTGAGGAGCAGGTCGCACTCCTTGATTTCAGCAAGCACGTCGTCCGGAACTGCCTGCAGCTTTTCCACTCTGTTCTCGATCGTAAGGCCTTTGATCGTGCGGATCTCGATCTTGCCGTCAGCGATCTCGTCAGCCAGCAGCTTGTTCAGGATCTCCCTGCACGAATCCATGATAATCGGGCCGATGCCGTCGCCGTCGATGGCTCCGATCACAACCTTATCCATGGAAGCAAAATCCGGAGCTGCCGGCGCGTTCTTCATTCTTTCGACTCTTTCCAGCTGATCCTTTACGATCTGTTCAAAGTGCTCTTGATATGACATAGTTTCCTCCTGTTTCTCTGCAATGGTATCTTTGCATTGTTTTCTGCGTTTGCATTCATTATATCCTACTCTCTCGCATTTTGTAGATGCAAAAACAAGAAAAATGCAGTCTGGCTGCATTTTTCGATAGGATTATTGTTATAGTCTGTAGGATTGTTGTTATAGATCGTGTGCGCTATGCGGCTGGCCCGGCTTAGAAGCTGAAGTCTTCGTTTGCTTCTGCTCTTTCGCCGCAGATGCTGTCAGCAACTTCTGACATGCTCTGCTGGCTTGCGTTGAAGCGTGATCTCATGTTCATAACTGCAACGTCTCTCATCGTAGCGTTATCTACTCCTGCCAGGAATGACAGTGCGTTTCTGCAGGAATTCATCATCTCTGTGGTCATGTTGTTTCTCATTGTTCTTACCTCCGTTGTCTTTATCTTAAATTCATTCTTTAACTCTCTCGGTGATTGTATTATAATGAACCACAAGATAAAAGTAAAACGGTTATTTCTTATATAAAGTCCCAAAATTACTTATATCCCTGTTTTAGAATCATTCGGAGGTTTCATGGAAAAGCTGAACGCATCTGTCTTTCTGAAAGTCGTAGAGACAGGAAGTTTCAAACGCGCTGCCGACATCCTGGGCTACACCCAAGCGGGCATCAGTTACATCATCAACGCAATGGAGGAGGAGTGCGGGCTCAAGTTGTTCTACCGCGAGTACGGCGGCGTCCGCCTGACACCGGAGGGCAGCACGCTGCTTCCTTATATTCGGAATGTAGCAGACGAAGAGCACTATCTCGAAGAAGCCATCAACGACATCAAAGGTCTGGATTCCGGAACGGTCCGCGTCTCTACCTTCAGCAGTGTCTATATCCACTGGCTGCCGGGAATCATCCGCGACTTCAAGGAGAGTTTCCCGAACGTCAATATTGAGATCGTCAGCTATGATGAAGACCGGGAGAACGAAGAGATGATCTACAGCCGGCAGGTCGACTGCGGGTTCATGGCCGCACCGCCGGCATCCGCTGACATTGAATTTTTTGAGCTGATGAAAGAACCTCTGATGGTCGTCATGTCGGAAGACCACCCTATGGCCTCCCGCAAAACCTTCCCCCGTTCTAAGATCGGCGACTATCCGTACATCATGATGACCTACGATAAACATGATTTCAACGCACTGATTTTCACAGACGGGATCAAACCGCAGACAGCTTTCACTGTCGACAACGACTACGCAGCCATCGCGATGGCAAGCAAAGGCCTCGGCATCTGCATTTCTCCGAAAATACAACTGAACGATATGCCCTTCCCGATCACCTACATGGAGTTTTCACCATCTCTTAAGCGAACGATCGGCATTGGCACAAGATCATTAAAGGGCAGCACAAAGGCTGCCCGTGAATTCATTCGAACGGCGCGCCGCTGGGTGCGCGCCAATGTGTAGTGCATCAGTTCTTGAAGGAGTGCACGGGCGCAGGAATGCGTCCGCCGCGCTGGATGAATGCGCTGCTTGAGAACTGGTTGACTTCCATGACCGGTGAGGCCCCGAAGAGTCCGCCCCAATCTGCTTTGTCGCCGGCCTTCATGCCGTAGACCGGGATGACGCGGACGGCTGTCGTCTTGTTGTTGATGACGCCGATGGCCGCTTCATCTGCGATCATGGCGGAGATCGTATCATCCGGCGTATCACCCGGGATGGCGATCATGTCCAGTCCCACCGAGCAGACGCTGGTCATCGCTTCGAGTTTATCGAAGGTCAGGCAGCCTTCCTCTGCAGAAGCGATCATCTGCCTGTCTTCACTGACCGGGATGAACGCGCCTGACAGACCGCCTACATGCCCGGACGCCATAATGCCACCCTTCTTGACTGCGTCCGTAAGCATAGCCAAGGCCGCCGTACTGCCGTGTGTTCCGCAGCGGGCCAGTCCCATCACTTCGAGGATCTCCGCGACGCTGTCTCCTACTGCCGGCGTCGGCGCCAGAGAAAGATCCAGAATGCCGAATGGGATGCCGAGCCGGCTCGACACCTCCCGGCCGATCAGCTGTCCGGCGCGGGTGATCTTGAACGCGGTCTGCTTGATCTTCTCCGCGATCTCGTCTGCAGTCGCGCCCTCCATGCCGACGAGGGCATCTTTTACTACGCCCGGTCCGCTGACGCCGACATTGATTACATTCTCCGCTTCACCGACTCCGTGAAAAGCGCCTGCCATGAACGGGTTGTCCTCAACTGCATTTGCAAAAGCAACGAACTTGGCGCATCCGAAGCTGTTGTTATCTTTCGTCAGATAGGCCGTTTTCTTGATCATCGGTCCCATCTTCATGACCGCATCCATATTGATGCCGGACTTCGTAGAGCCCAGGTTGATGCTTGAACACATGGCGTCTGTCTCCGCCAGCGCATAGGGTACGGCTTCGATGAAGCTTTCGTCGGACGGCGTGCAGCCCTTCTGCACCAGTGCCGAAAATCCCCCGATGATATCCACGCCGACGGCTTTTGCAGCACTGTCTAATGCTTTTGCATAGAGAAGCCAATCTTCTGTCGACTCCGCAGCGGCCAGAGCAATCGGCGTCACGGAGATGCGCTTGTTTACGACTGTGATGCCGTAGTCTTCACCCACCTCGTTCGCCGTTTCGACGAGCCGGGAAGCCAGACGCGTGATTTTATCGTACACGCGCTCAGACGCCGCTTTGTGGTCTCTGCCGAAACAGTCAAGCAGGGAGATTCCCATCGTCGTCGTCCGTATATCCAGGTTTTCCTTTTCGATCATACGGATCGTTTCCAGAACGTCTTTGTAAATCGTCATGTCCTTCCCCCTTAGATCTGATGCATCGTATCAAAGATTTCTTCCTTTTGGACGTGGATCGACAGTCCCTGCTTCGCTGCCATTTCGTGGAGCGCCTCGTCAACTTCATGGAAGCTGGCTGCGGTCTCATCGATTTGTACGACCATGATCATGGTGAAGTAATCCTGCAGGATCGTCTGGGTCACGTCTTCGATGTTCACATGCTTTTCGTTCAGAATCCCCGAGACCCGGTACATGATCCCGACCTGATCCTTACCCACAACGGTGATGATTGCTTTCATGTTTTCCTCCTGTCTCTATTGAAACATTATAGTTTGTCTTTGATTGAAATGGTTTTTGACAGCAGTGCGCGCACGACATTGATGACCGCGCCCATGGCCAGAAGGCCCATGGCGATCGCACCGGCCATCAGGATCGTCTGGATGCCTACCTCCGCCATCTTTTCGATGTCGCTGCGCAGGAGCGCCTCCATCGTATAAAAGATGTTAGCGCCCGGGACGAGGCACAGGATCCCCGGGATGATGAATATCGTCATGGCTTCCTTGAAGATGTGGGCGGAAACGGCACTGCAAAGCCCGACCATGCAGGCGCCGAAGAAACACGCTATGGCGGGGGAGTCTATATTGTAGTCCGTGATCAGGTAGGTGACCCATCCCAGCGCGCCGACGATGACGCAGGCAGGGATATGGCGCGCCGGCACTCTGAAGATGACGGCGAATCCCATCGTGGCAAACAGAGCCAGTACAAACTGTGAGACCAGATTCATCATATCGCGAGCCCTCCCATCATGTACCAGATTTCAAGTACGACGCCGGCTCCTGCCGCCAGTGAAACGCCGATGATGATCGCCTCCGTAAGGCGCGCAACGCCGGCCAGCATGTTTCCGGACAGGAAATCGCGGATGGAATTTGTAATGGCGATTCCGGGGACAAACAACATGATGCACCCGGAAATAACGGGGGCGTAACTGACCCCGTCGATGGAAGCCGCCGCAAGGAGCGCGAAGAAAGCCGCGAACGCGCAGCAGCAAAAGCCCCGTATGAAGAAATTGATCTCATACTTTTCGAGGAACCGGGAGAGCATATAGCACAGGAGACCCACGATGACAGTCACGCAGAAGTCCAGCGCTCCGCCTCCGAATATGACACTGAAACAAGCCGTGACCGCAGCTGCAGACAGCGCCCTGATCCAGAACGGATAAGGTTTATTCTTCTCGATATCATCCAGGATTTTCTCACCTTCTTCCACCGTCATATCCGTTGTGGTGAAGGTCCTCGAAAACTGATTCACTTTCGAGATCTTGGTCAGGTCTGTCTCGCTGCTTTTGACACGCTTGATATAGGTTACCGTGTTGCTCGCTTCCTCATTGTCTGTGGACACAAAGACCCCTGTCGGCGTCGCGAACACGTTAACGTATTCGATGCCGCAGGCTTTGCAGATGCGTTCGATGGTGTCTTCGACACGGTAGATCTCGGCACCGCTCTTCATCATGATCGTGCCGGCGCGGATCGCCAGCATCAGTATTTCCTTTTGTCTCCTTTTTTCCATCCCTGCTGTCTTGTCCCTCTTATACCTTATATCTTAAACCTTATACAATGAAGCGTACTGTCCGCCCATGTTCATCAGTTCTTCGTGTGTTCCCTGTTCTTTGATCTCGCCCTCGTCGATGAGAATGATCCGGTCCGCGTTCCTGATCGTGGACAGCCGGTGGGCGATGATGATAGTGGTCCGGCCCTCTGCCAGCTTGTCAAAGGCGCCCTGGATGCGCGCTTCCGTGACTGTATCCAGCGCAGAGGTCGCTTCATCCAGAATGAGCACCGGCGGGTTCTTCAGGAAGATGCGGGCGATGGAGACGCGCTGCTTCTGCCCGCCCGAAAGGAGGACGCCCCGCTCCCCGGTATAGGATGCAAAACCTTCCGGCATGGCCATGACATCCTCATAGATCTCCGCCTTCTTCGCCGCCTCGATGACTTCCTCGTCTGTGGCGCCCGGTCTGCCGTACCGGATGTTCTCAGCAATCGTGTCCGGGAAGAGGAACACGTCCTGCTGCACGACGCCAATGTTCTTTCTGAGGGTGTGCCGGTCGATTTCGCGGATGTCCGTTCCGCCGATACGGATGGTGCCTGCGTCGACATCGTAAAACCGCGGGATCAGCTGGCAAAGGGTGGTTTTGCCCCCGCCGGACGGTCCGACAATGGCGACGGTCTCCCCTTCTCCCACATGCAGGCTGACGCCCCGGATAACCTCCACCTCACCGCCGCGGTCTCCTCCGTCATAAGAAAACCAAACCTGATCGATGTCGATGTCGTAGCCTGTGATCGGCTTTCCTGTCCCGGGTGCCATGTCCTCTTCCGGCTGCAGGCGCATAACCTCGACGAACCGGCTCAGGCCCGCCCAGCCGTTCATGAAGGTTTCCATGAAGCCGGCCAGCTTGCGGATCGGCGTGATAAAAGTCGCGATATACAAATAGAAAGTGATCAGATCCGCGTAGTTCATCTCGTCCCGCATGATAATCCAGCCGCCCACGGCCATGATGACCACCGGCATGATGCTCATGAAGAACTCCAGAGACGAGGCGAACATGCCGAAGGCCTTATAGTTCTCACATTTGGAGGTTTTGAAGGCTTCATTGGCCGCCGCGAACTTCGCATAGTCCGTATCTTCGTTTGCAAAGGCTTTACTGGTGCGGATGCCCGAAAGGCCGGACTCCACTTCGCCGTTGATCTCCGCCAGTTTTTCCTTGACCCCTCTGGATGTGCGGATCATCCGCCGCCGGTTCAGCATGACGACGATCAAGGCGATCGGCAGCAAAATCAGGATCACCAAAGCCAGCTTCCACTGGATGGTGAACATGATGATGACCGCGCCGATGATGGTGACGCTGGCGATGAACAGGTCCTCCGGTCCATGGTGGGACATCTCGGTGATCTCAAACAGATCGCCCGTCATCCGCGACAGCAGCTGGCCCGTCTTGTTCCTGTTGAAAAACGAGAAGTCCAGGCTTTGCATCTGGGAGAACAAGTCGTCCCTGAGGTCCGCCTCGACCCGAACGCCGAACATGTGCCCCCAGTAGGTGATGATGTAGTGCATGACCGCCTTTACGAAGAACGCGATGGCCACGATGATCATCACGTGAAAGAACGTCTCAAACTCCTTGTCCGGCAGCATGTGGTACATGGCGTGCCGCGCCACCAGCGGGAATATCAGATCCACGGCCGACGCGATGAGCGCGCAGGACAGATCCAGCACAAAAAGCCCCATGTGAGGCTTGAAATAATCCAGAAATATGCGCATGGTCGGCCTGTTGAAGTCTTTTGTCTTTCTGCTGCTCTGATTCATGCCTTGATTCTAACACATCAGACTCTTAATATCCATTCAGTTTCCTTGTGCGCACCCCTAAAAAAAGTTATAATCATGGTGAGTTTTTGCGAAAGCGAAAGGTGAATTTTTTATGACGAGCATGGGGGCGCTGGATGTCATTCTGGCACTGGCGAAAGTATTCATTATGATCCTGCCCGGCTACATTATCATGAAGCTGGGGATCATCAACACGACACACACACAGGGGGTATCTAACATCATCACGAATGTGACCTACCCTTGTCTTGTCATTGCCGCCATGCAGATGGAGTTCTCCATGGAGAAGCTGCAGAACTGCGGCTACGTGGTGCTGATCTTCATCGGCGTCGTCATCATCGCCATGATCATCTCCAAGATCCTCACATCCATCATCAAGCTGCCTGTTTCCCAGAGCGGGATCATGGCGTTCATGATGGTCTTCGGAAACACGGGGTTCCTGGGGCTGCCGGTCCTGAACGGACTGTTCGGCAAGGAAGGCGTCTTCTACGGCGCCATCTGCGACTCGTCCTTTGACGTGCTCATGTTCACCATCGGCGTGACGCTCATCCGTCAGGCCGCTAAGGGCGAAGAGAAAATGGGCTTCAAGGAGACGGTCAGCGGTCTGATCAATCCGTGCTTCATCGGCGTGCTGATCGGGCTTTTGCTCTATGTGTGCCGGATCACGCTGCCGCCGATCCTCGGAGAACCGGTGGATATGATCGGCAGTGCGACAAGCCCTCTGGCCATGATGATCGTCGGCGCGCACCTGGCGCGGATCAGCTTCAAGGATATGTTTACAAACAAGCCGGCTTATCTGGTCTGCCTGCTGAAGCTCCTGACGGCTCCTGCCATCGCCCTGATCCTGGTCAAACTGATCATCGGCAGCGGAACGCTGTTCGGAACGGTCATCATCATGGAGGCAGCCATGCCTTGCGCCATGCTTTCGGTCATCCTCAGCGAGCGGTATCACGCGGATGTGGAATTTGCGACAAAGGGCGTCATGCTGACGACGATCCTGTCACTCATCACGATCCCGATCGTCGCGATCGCGCTGCAGCATATAATATAGTTACGCACACGAAATCTACACACAGATAAACTATACTAACGACTATGGGAGAATACGACGGCTTAATTGAATATGTATCCCTGTACTTCACGACAGGCGTGCGGTGGGTCTGCATGGGTCTGGCGATCCTGATCCTGCTGCACCAGATCTTCGCCCTTCTCAGAATGCGCAACCCTTCTGAGATCTGGGCTTATTTGAAGTGCCCGGACGCCACTACGGTGCCCCTGACCCATTGGGAAAACCTGCTGGGGCGCTCCCGGGGATGCGACATCATCCTGAATCTGGGCGGCGTTTCCAGAAGCCACGGCACACTGATCCGCGACTCGGAGGGCGTTTGGGAGTACACCGACCTCAACTCGAAGAACGGTTCTTATATCAACGGCCGCAAGGTCACCGAGCCGGCTATACTGAGAGCAGGCGACACGCTGACCGTCGGCGGCGGAGACTTCCAGCTCTATCCGCTCAGCACACGCGAGCGTCTGGAAAACATCGAAAAGAGAAAACGCCACACGAAGCGGACTTCGCCGTGGCTTTCCATGCTGGCCATCACCGTGTTCCAGCTTCTGACCGTGATCCAGTTCCACATCTCCCTGGGCGATGAATACCCGGGGCAGCTCACGGCGGCCTTTGCGCTGATCTGCGTTGTTATGTGGGCTTATGTGATCACCCTGCGTATTATGAAACGAACGGGATTCGAGGTGGAACTCATCGCCTTTTTCCTGTCGACGCTCAGTCTGGCGCTGACGGCGTCAGCCTACCCCTATGCAGTTCTCAAACAGTCCATCTGCGTTCTGCTCGGGGTCATATTCTTCTTCGCCATGTGCTGGCTCCTGCGGGATCTGCACAAGGTCAAGAAGCTTGTCCCGTTTATGCTTGGCTTCGGGGTGCTTTTGCTGATCATGAACCTGGTGATCGGAACGGTCGCCTTCGGTTCGCAGAACTGGATCAGCATCGGCGGTCTCACCTTCCAGCCATCGGAAATCACGAAAATCATATTCGTATTCGTAGGAGCCGCTTCCCTCAACGAACTGCAGCAGCGAAAGAACCTCCTGATCTTCATGGGGTTCAGCTTCTTCTGTCTGGGCTGCCTGGCGATCATGGGCGACTTCGGAACGGCGATCATCTTCTTCGCCACCTTCCTGGTCATCTCCTTCCTGCGAAGCGGTGACTTCACCAAGTTCTTCCTCGTACTGGGCGCTGCCGCACTGATGGGTCTGATGGTCCTCCGGTTCAAGCCTTACGTTGCCGACCGGTTCTCGGTCTGGGGACATGTATGGGAGGATCCGACGGACAAAGGCTTCCAGCAGGTTCAGACACTGACGTCGATCGCAAGCGGCGGAATCCCCGGCCTCGGCGCGGGAGAAGGAAACCTCAGCGATGTCGCAGCCGCAAGCACAGACCTCGTCTTCGGCATGCTGTCTGAAGAATGGGGGCTTGTCATCGCCATTCTCGCGGTGCTCTGCATCATCACGCTGGGCGTCTTCGCGTACCGGTCCATCATCGCGGGCCGTTCCACTTACTACTGCATCGCCGCCTGCGCGGTCACGACCATCTTCATGTTCCAGACGATCCTAAACGTCTTCGGATCTGTGGATCTGCTGCCGCTCACCGGCGTGACGTTCCCGTTCGTATCGTCGGGCGGAACAAGCATGATCGTCTGCTGGGGCATGCTCGCCTTCCTGAAGGCGGCCGATACCCGCCAGAACGCCAGCCTCGCTGTGCGCATCCAGGAAAGAGATCCCGAGAAGGGACTTGCCTCCGTAGAGTCCGTATCTGCGGTGGACATGTATGATCCGGAAGACCTTTACGCCCTTCTGGGCGAAGAATACAGAAAGCCTTCACGCAAAGACAGGAAAGACCGGAAGGCGGATACCGAGGCAAAGGCAGAGAAGCCGAATCCTTCGCGCGCAGACGCAAACGAGCTGGAACCGCCCGAATGGAAACAGCCGGCCAGACCGAAACCCGCACAGCCAAGACCTGCGCAGCCGAGACCTGCACAGGCCGAAGCGGAGCGCCCGCCGTTCACGCGCGAAAAGGCGCAGCCTAAACAGTCCGGACCAACCATCCAGACCTACCGGCCGCAGACGGAATCAAAGCCGGCAGCGCCGCAGCCAAAACCTGCTGCTCCTGCAGCAAGACCTGCAACGCAGGGCACCCCGGGCGTGCGCCGCGACGAGCCGCACACACCTAAAGCAGTACACTATAAAGATGTAAGCGACGACGACTTCTTCGGCAAATTCGATCCGCCGGCGAAGCCGAAACCGGAGGCCCCGGAAGAAGACGGGCCTCTGACTCTTGATGACATATTCGGAAATAACGGTATATTCAACGACAGCGGGAAAGGAGGCAAACGATGAAAAAAGTCGAAAAACGAGCTTTGATGTGCCTCCTCCTGGGGCTCGTCCTGCTGGCCGGCCTTTGTTTCTTTATCTATGAAGACTGGCACGACGGCGGCAAGTGGGCAGTCTACAAGGGCAACCGTGACGTATTCGCGGATGGTTCCCTTGCCAAGGGCGCCCTCTATGACAGGGACGGTGCGCTCCTCATGCGCAATACGGCAGACGGCATGGTCTTCAACGACGATTCGGACATCCGGGCAGCCTGCCTGCACATCACCGGCGACAAGGACAACAACATTGCTACCGGCGCCAACCGGATCTTCCTTGACCGGCTGATCGGTTTTGATTTTATCAACGGCATTTACTCCCTCAACAATGACGGAGAAGATGTCGCCCTTACGCTGGATGCGGATGTCTGCGCTACCGCCTATGAAGCCCTTGAAGGCCGCAAAGGCACCGTCGGCGTGTACAATTACAAGACGGGGGAAATAATTTGCATGGTCAGCTCCCCGACCTACGATCCGGATGATCCGCCTTACGAGATCCCGGAAGGTTCGTATATCAACCGCTTCATCTCGGCCTCTTTCGCTCCGGGCTCGACCTTCAAGCTGGTCACGGCAGCCGCGTCTATTGAGACGCAGGATGACGCCTATAGTTACGAAGTGGAATGTACAGGAAGCATCGACTACGATCACGGTGATGAAGTCACCGACCTGGATGTGCACGGCGATGTGACATTGAAAAAAGCGCTTGAGGTTTCCTGCAACTGCTACTTCGCCAAACTCTCCGAGAAACTCGGCCCTAAGACACTGAAAAAATATGTCCAGAAGACCGGTCTTGATCAGAGCTACGACATCGACGGCATGAAAACAAAAGCCGGTACATTTGACTATCCGAACTCGCCTGTCAATCTGGCGTGGACCGGCATCGGCCAGTGGCACGACATGGTCAACCCGTGCGCCATGATGGTCTACATGGGCGCCATCGCCAACGGCGGAACGGCCGTTATGCCGTCCATCGTCAAGCCGTCCAACATCGTATCCGAAAAAATCGATGCCGCGACGACCGCTCTGAAAACAGAAGATATGATCGAAGAAGAGACCGCCGAATCGCTCACCTCTATGATGCGCAACAACGTCGAGAATCACTACGGCGGTGACAGCGCCTTCCCGGGCCTTCCTGTATGCGCCAAGTCCGGTACAGCCGAAGTCGAGGGACAGGACAACCCGAACGCCTGGTTCGTCGGATTCTTAAACGACGAAGACAATCCTTATGCCTTCGTCGTCGTAGTAGAGAACAGCGGTTATGGTTCTGAGGTCGGCGGCGCCGTCGCCAACACCGTCCTGCAGGACATCGTTGGCCGGGATTAATCCTTTCCCGGTCCCGCCTTCAGGATTTCCTCGGGTATCGCATACTCCGAGGCCTCCAGTTCGTTATACCGGCTGAAACGAAATGTTCCGTTCGTGGGGAATAAAAGATCTGCGGATACGCCTTTATAGACGCCCTTTCCCCGGACGTCCACATTCTTCAGTTCAACGGAGGACACCAGACGCGTCTTTTTATCGACGTTGTATATGATTTGTCCCCCCTCCACGGTAATATCACGCACATCGGCGATCCCCAGATCCACGCGTTCAAGCAAATTCAGGTCTGCCACAAGATCTCCTGCTTTCTCCGCCGGAATGATAAGAGAATAGTATTCCTCGGTTTCTTCGAAGGTCGCATTCTCCAGAACGGTCTTACCTATAACGGCCAAACCTCCCGCAAGGTCCTTGAGTTCCAATTGCGTCTCTTCATCGCCCGTCTGCTTCCATTCCGTGGAATCGCCGGTCTTTGTATAAGCCACCGTGTTCTTTATGTCCAGATATACTTCTGCTGTCTGCACGGGAACAGTTTTTTCGAAGAGCTTTACAGTGGCATCCGTTGTGATATGCGCAGATTCACTCCCGGCGTCAGTACCCATCGTCATCTCCACCGGCAGTTCTATGTCCACATGCTCCAGAATGTCCTCCAGCAGATCGGACTGTTCAGGGTCGAGGGCGATATCCATATTCACCTTGCCGTCCATGTGATAGTTGTCCACCTTGGACTGTGCTTTCACATTTGCCGCCACCAGAGATTTTACTCCTGTAACTCTCGGTCCGTCGCAGGCAACTATGAAAATCAGACACCCTATCACCACGCATGCGATGGCTATGATTGCAATGATCAGTTTTTTATTCTTCAAATCAACTACCTCTTATCTCTGTCGATGAGCTGCAGCGCGATGACGGATACAGCTGCGAAAACAACGATCATCGCCAGGAGCGCTCCCCAGCAAAGCCACACGTTCGCGGGTGTGGATTCATACGCCGGATTGCCGTTCTGTGCTCCGGACCAGATCTTAAAAGCATCGACCATATCGTTTTCTTTCATATACTGCACAATCTCCCGGATTGGCTGTCCGTCCATGATGGTAACATCCTGGACCCGGACCATGGTTTTCCATAACGTTGTCATGGGCAGGCTGTTGTATTGTCCGATGATGCACATCCCGTCCATACCCCAATGGGAGATGGTAAAATTCTTCATAAAGTCCGCCTTGCCCAAGGAGAAGAAGTTCCCTGAAAAAATCAATTGGAAGATGAGCAGGAACGGCACGATCGTCATGGCTGTCGTCGTGTTTCTGACGATCGACGAAACCATCAGTCCCATGATATCGGCGGCAAATGTGATGATCAGGAAGGTGAGTCCCAGATCGACCAGTCCCGAAGGTGTTATGGTGCCGGTCGCAGGGAAATGCACGCCGACGATCGCACAGATGAGAAGTGTAACGAGCGTCTGCAGGATGCAAAGCATCAACTGGTAGAGCATATGAGCGATGACATATGAGGAAATATGCAATCCGCTGCGGTGCTCTCTCTTGATGATATCCCGTTCACGACAGACCACCTGGATAGAATTGAACACGCCGTTCCAGATGCACGCGCAGGACAGCGCGAAGGTCCCGTAGGTCGTTCCCTCCATGGTCAAGAACATGTTCTTTCCGACGACAAGGGTGATCAGCGCAGCAATGATCGCGCCGATCGGGAGGACTTTCCAGTCGCTCTGATAGACGAACATCCGCAGGAATTTCCTGAAGTAGATCCCGATCTGGGCGATCCTTCCACTGTATTTCAGCTCATTGGTCATGATTTCTTCTGTCATGATTCCTGCCCCCCTTTCCCGGAAACGATCTGGTTCGTGTATTTCTCTATCATCTCATCTCCGCGGCCTTCACCGCCTTCTTCTTTACCATTCACGCTTCTTACGATCTGCTCCATGGTATCTCTTTCGAAGAAGTCTCTGGCTTCCTGCGGAGTCCCATAAAAGGCGAGACGTCCTACCCGGGCAGAGTCTCTGGCAAGCACGATGACTCTGTCAAAGAGGTCGATGACACGATCAGGGGTGTGTGTGATCACGATCACGATCCTTCCCTCATCAGCGATTTGGCGAAGTTTGGTGAAGATCTCACGGGAAATGGCTCCGTCCAGACCGGAGTCCGGTTCGTCCAGAACGAAGAGCTTCGGGTCGGTGATCAGCTCCGTCGCAATACAGATGCGCCTGAGCTGTCCCCCGGATTTTTTGGAGACCAGCCCATGCTCGCCGGCAGCCAGCCCCAAAAGCTCCATAACTTCTGAGATCTTCTCGCTCCTGGCTTCTTTGGAAATGGTTTTCGGAAGCCGGATGCTGGCAGCGTCATTGACCGTCCGGAACACCGTGTCCTTGCCGCGGATCAGATTCTGCTGCGGAACAAAACCGATATCGTGTTTGACACTTTCATAATCCTGATAGACATCTGCTCCGTTTAGCAGAACCGTCGCGTCTGCTTTCTCATAACCGATGATCGCATTGACCAGCGTCGTTTTCCCGGAACCGGAACCGCCGAGCAGCAATACCAGGGATTTTTCCGGGATGTTCAGGGCGATGTCCTTCAGCAGATACCGCTTTTTCCTGACTTCTGTGACGGTGCGCTCACGGATCTGGACGCTCAATCCTTCATCGACCAGCGGGACCGCGTTACAAAGCTCGTCATCCACCGGCAGCGGTTTCGATCCGGCCTTCCAGTGCTCTTCCTTGATATTCTCCCTCTTCGGCTGGTATTTCTTCCTGACGCCTAAGAGCAAAATCGGGAGCCAGCTGCAGAGCAAATAGAGGATGACCCATCTCTTGCGCCGTTCAAAGAGTTTCAGAAGCTCCAGGAAGAGCCTGATCCTGTAAATAAACAAAAATGCAAACAGGATCAGCCGCAGCAGAGAAATCATCGTCTGATAATCTTTATCCGCGACTGGTATGTCGATGAGCATTGCCAGGATATACATTACGTCCAGTATCCCGCAGACTCTTCCCTCCTTGTACATTCTGAGAGACTCGCCCAGACAATACATACGAAGTCCGGGAATCCATGCCTTCCATCTCGTTTCCCACTTGAGCTTCTTTGCCAATATGAATAATGCGAACGAGAAAATGACGGCATTGTTAACGATGGATGTTAAGCTATTCCATTCCATTGAGGTCACAATCCTCCTTTACGGTAGATTCGTCCCGCCGCTTAAGAAGCGGGGATTCTCTGCAGTTAATGATAAATCGGTTTCCTGTATGATTCAAGAACCTACAAAGAATAGACGGTGAGATAATCTCACCGTCTATCCGTCTTATTAATGAAATGTGTTTGATCTGTTATGCCGGTTTATTCTGCTGCTTCATCTGCAGCTTCTTCTGTTGCTTCTTCTGATGCGTCTGTTGTCTCTTCTTCAGGTGTATTGTCTTCATAGCTGAAGTCCTTATCCTGGTCGAGTACATAGACCCAGGTCTTGCCAGGGGTGAATGCGAAGTCTCTGCCAAGCTCGTCCTTGAATACGGTTCTGCTGTCCGCACCGTCTCTGGACCATGTTCCTTTGACAACTTCACCCTGTGTAAACAGGAGTGCGTCGCCGCCTGCATACATGTCGATGGTCAGCCTGTTCTTCGGGTCTCTGTTGCCGTTCTCATCAGTCATGAAGTCGCTGTGGACTTTCTGCACGAGAATGTTGTCGAACTCGAGCTGCTTATCAGTCTCCAAATCAACATACGGCTCGCCGTACCAGAATCTGAGGTATTTGCCCTTTTCAGCGTCCCACTTGCAGGTGCTGTCGCAGCCAAGCGCTTTGACGTGGAGGTCTGTAGCCTTTTCAGGAACATACTCTACGATTTTCTTTGCTTTTTCTACGGCCTTAACGTCCGCTTCTTCTGTGCTTTCGCTCTTCTCATCGATCACAGCCTGCGCGTCTGCTTTTGCCTGTTCCTGTTCTTCTGCCCACTTGTCATTTCTGAAAGTCCAAGGCTCGATGACCTGTTTCTCGTCGAACCAGTGGTGCTCGTTACCAAAGTCTTCAACGTCCTTCCAGTCGATGTAAGCGTTATTCGGTGCTTTCTTATAGTCAACACGATGCCAGAGTTCCGGATGATCCATACCGTTCAGATAGTGCACGTTGTTGCTCTTCATTTGGTCTCTGGCGTGCTTGCCCCATCCGTATCCGACGGAAGCTGCCTTATATTCTGTGGCCAGGTCCGCGAAGTAATATCTGATACTCCTGTTCGGTCCGAACTTCTCAGGAATCTCTCCATAGTAAATGGCCTGCAGTCTTGTGATTTCACCCTCTACAGGGAACTCATAAATGATATCTGCCTGTGTAATGTTCGACTGAGGAACTGCTCCGTAAGTATCGTTCGGAATGGATACCTGGATCGCTCTTGCCGGAAGCGCATCTTCTGATTCTACTTCAATGCCTGTGATCGGATTGATGATAGGTTCAGGTTCTGGGGCTGCTTTTTCTCCTGTGTCTCCCCCGCTGCCTCCGCATCCGGTCAACGCGATGGTTCCCATCGCCATAATCATGATGAACGCCGCAGCGAAGATGAATCTCAGGCTTTTTTTGTTTCCCGTATTTTTCTTCATGGCTGCTTTTTCCTTTCGTCAATTAATATGCAATATGTTATAATAACTCCTGCATGACATTATATATGAAGATTTGCAAAAAATGGGAAATCATAACAACATTTAAGAGAGTGCGCCGATAGCATGCAGGCGCACCCGCGAAAGGATATACAATGAGACACGAATATTATCTGAGGGGCGTATGCCCGACAAAAGTTGAATTTGATTTGAACGGAGACATCGTTACAAACATCGTCTTCACCGGCGGCTGCAACGGCAACCTCAAAGCCATCTCCAAACTGGTCGACGGCTGGACAGCCGACGAGATCATCTCCAAACTGGCAGGCAACACCTGCGGCTTCAAGCAGACCTCCTGCGCCGATCAGCTGAGCCTCGCGCTGGCAGACGCAAAGTCCAAAACTCTGTAATGCTGTATTTAGGGTATCATTTATCATCAGCCGGCGGCTTCGAACCAATGGGGCGTGAGGCCATCCGCGCCGGCGCCAATACCTTCGCCTTCTTTACGCGCAATCCCCGGGGCGGCAAGGCAAAAGCCATCGATCCGGCGGACGCGGCGGCGCTGCGCGCGCTTCTTGAAGAGAACAGTTTCGGCAAGCTGGTCGCCCACGCGCCGTACACTCTGAACCCCTGCAGCGATAAGGAGAAAGTCCGCGAGTTCGCGAAGCTCTGCATGAGCGAGGACATGGAACGCATGGAGTATCTGCCGGATAATTATTACAACTTCCATCCGGGCAGCCATGTGGGACAGGGGCCGGAAGCCGGCATCGAAATGATCACGGCGCTCCTCAACGACATCATCACCCCGGACCAGTCCACGACCGTCCTGCTGGAGACCATGTCCGGCAAAGGCTCTGAAGTGGGCGGCAGATTTGAAGAACTGGCCGCTATCATCGACGGGGTCAAGGTAAAAGAAAAAATCGGCGTCTGCATGGACTCGTGCCACATCAGCGACGCCGGTTACGATATTATTCATGACTTGGATGGTGTGCTGGAAGAGTTTGACCGCGTTGTCGGCCTGCCCTATCTCAAGGCCCTGCACATCAACGACAGCAAGAACCCGCCCGGTTCCCGCAAGGACCGCCACGCCTGCATCGGCGAAGGCGAACTGGGCCTGGATGTCATCGGCCGATTCATCAATCACCCGAAGCTGACCGGCCTCCCCTGCATCCTGGAAACACCCAACGAGTTCGAAGGCTACAAGCGGGAGATCGAACTTCTGCGAAACTGGAAATAATGTGTCAAAGGGACGGTTCTTTTGACACATTCTATAGCGCAACAAGGCGCCGCGTGACGCGGCGCCCTTTAGATTGCTTTTGCTTATTGCTTTTGCAGCTCGATCTTATGCCATGATGAATCCGAATACGGCATAGAAGATGAAGGAAATGATCGCTGAGATGATACCGTAAGGCATCTGTGTGAATGCGTGGCGGAAGTTGTCGCATCCGCAGGCGGCTGATGTCAGGACCGTCGCATCTGAGTAGAAGCAGATGTGGGATCCGAATACGCCGGCGGAGATGCAGGCTCCGACTGCCAGAGGCATATCGACGCCGATGTTCATTGCCAGCGGAATGATGATCGGCAGCGCGATGATGTACATTCCCCAGTTGGTGCCCGTGATAAATTCTGTGCAGGCCAGTACCAGGAAGATGATCATCGGTGCGGTCGCCGGTGTCATGATATTGGTTGCGGATTCGATACACCACTTGGTGAATCCGATCTGCTCATTCATATCCGCGAATACAAAGGCCATAACCATCAGCATCAACGGCAGGATCATATTCTGGATACCTTTGATGATGATATCCCAGAATTCCGCTGCCGACATGATGTTCTGCGCCATGTACATGATGAACATGACTACCAGGGTCGCCAGCACGCCCATCTCCATATCTGTATCGAAGAGAATCGTAAATCCTACGAGGCAGATGATAGGAACGAAGAAGTTGAACATATGTGGCTTTTCCGGAATGTTCATCTCGTCTCCGTGGTCGCTTGCCAGAATCGAAATCTTCTCTGATCCCGGAGGCGCCAGTCCGCCGCCGTCCGCAACTCTCTGATACGCCTTCTTCATGCCGAAGATCTTCGGCACGATGCCGACGATCACGAGCGGTACGATCAGCGCCGCGATCCAAGCGTAGAAGTTGAACGGGATCGTCTTGACGAACATCTGGATCTCGCTGGCATCGCCAACCTGCCATCCGTTCTTGACGAGGATTCTTCCGCAGAATACAGACCATGTCGTGATCGGGATCAGTACGCACAGCGGCGCAGCTGTCGAGTCACATACATAGGCCAGCATTTCACGCGGCGTTTTGTGTTTGTCTGTCAGCGGTGCCATACAGGAACCGACCGTCATGGAGTTGAGGTAGTCATCGATGAAGATGATGCAGCCCAGGATCCATGTCCAGATCAGCGCTGTCTTTTCTGTCTTTGCTCTCGCTGACGCCCACTGTCCGAATGCGTACGCGCCGCCGGAACGCTCGATCAGGGAAATGATGCCGCCCATCAGTCCGCAGACGATGATCAGCCATGCGATGTCCTCTGACATCATCGTTGCAAGGAGCGAATCACTGAACGCCTGCAGCGTGTTGGATCCGCTTTCTCCTACCATGATGAATCCGACGACTGCGCCGATGGTCAGTGCTTCGATGATTCTCTTCGTGATGAATATGTAGAGGATCATCAACAGCGCCGGAATCGTGCAGAGCACTCCGAACTGCGCCGGATCGTCTGGCAGGAAGATCTTCAGTATGAACGTCGCAATGATAATGATTGCTGCCGCTGCCAGAGATTTTCTGGCGTTGAACGTTGCAATCTCTTTTGCAATTACTTCGTTCTGTTCTTTTAACGACATGTTAGACCTCCTTCCGTTGTTAGATAACATAGATGATTGCAGTTAGAATTATACTTCATTACTTTAAAATATTCAATCGATTGTGGGATATTCGCGGGGAGTCGTCGAGAAGCTGCGGGGTTGGTCTGGGAAGCTGCGGGAAGTCGTCGAGAAGTCATCGGGAATCTGCACACCGGTGTAAGAACAGTCTGTTTGATGCACATTTTTCATCCCATATTTTTCCAGTCTTTAATTGTGTCTCAATTTCATTCAATTTGATGTAATTATGCATCTATATATCATGAAATATCACCTGATTTCATTCTCGTTTTACATTTCAGTACAATTATCTTTCTGCAACCTGGGTATGTTTGGATATATTTGGAAACCCAGGCACTTTCATATGCATGTACAGCGTCGAAGTGATGAAAAACACAGCAGAATCACCTAATAATTACACCACAGCCGGGCCGAACGCTCGTCTGCTACACGTCGCACACTCATCATTCCCACCGAACTCGCGCAAGCCACATAATAAACCATTCCTGCGTTCAACGCGGGGTGCTCCCAATACAAAACCCGACAGGATATTTCCTGTCGGGGTCTGTTCTGAACAGTAATGAAAGCCGAAATCCGAGAGCAAGCTATTCGGCGGGCTCGTCTGAAGGATCTCCGCTGTCAGCGGAAGCCGGGCTGTCCGCGTCAGGCTCGACGTCGTCCGCATACGGCTCGCCATCCGTTTCGCCTTCGGTGCCGCCTGCTGCAAGCTCTTCCAGAGACATCTGTCCGACTACGCCGTTGATCATTGGCGGCTCTTCGGCTTCGTACAGCACGCCTTCCAGATCTTCGATCTTCGGAAGATCTTTCAGGGATTCGAACTCGAACTGCTTGAGGAATTCGTTGGTCGTGCCGTAGAGATTCGGCCGGCCGACGGTGTCCGCGCGGCCGACGATGGTCACCAGCCCCTTGGCTGCCAGACCCTCCAGCACGCGGTCGCACCGGATGCCCCTGACTGCTTCGATCTCGCCCTTTGTCACGGGCTGCTTGTAGGCCACGATGGCAAGCGTCTCGAGGGCGGACTGGGAAAGCTTCCTGCGGCGGACCGGCGTGCAGAGCCGCTCGATATACTCCCGGTTCTCCTTGCGGGTCACAAACTGGAAGCTCTTGTTCACCTCACGGATGACGATGCCGCGTCCCTCCTCTTCATACTCATTCTGGAGTTCCTTGCACGCTTCATAGATTTCTTTTTTATCTACATTGAAGATGTCCGCGATGTCTTTGATCGCCAGGGGTTCGCCCCATACGAACATCATAGATTCGATTGCTGATTTGATTGTCTTATTCGCCATCCTTAACTACCTCTTCTCCCGCTTCATCTGCCGCTGCCGCCTCTTCGGCTTCTCCCGCTTCATTGGCATCCAGACCCTCGGTCGCGTAGACTTCGATGTCCCCGAACAGTCTCTTCTGCTCGGCGTCCAGTTGTCGTTCCTTCATCATTTCCAGCACGGACGAGAATGTCACGGAAATATCGTATTTGCTTTCTTTGTCCTGGACCAGCTCGTTGAAGTTGGCCCGCTGTCCTTCCGGAAGCCCTCTGAAAAAGTTCCTGATCCCGGCGATCCTCGCCTCGGTTGTGATTCGCTGTTTCTCTGTGCGGATATGATGGGCGCGGATCTCCTCCAGCCGCTTCTTCCGTTCCAGGAAGTCTTCGAAGGCCGCCCGGAACTTCTCCGCATCGAGGATGAGATACTCGTCGGGCTCACCCGTGAATTCAGTCAGATCCTCCTGGGGCTTTTCCAGAGAGAGAGCAGCATACTCGCGCCGCTGTTCCAGCATCTCTGATGCCGCCTTGTATTTCTGGTATTCCGCCAGCTTCGCCACCAGCTCCGTACGGGGATCCTCGTAGACCGTCTCCCCTTCTTCGTCAACGGCAACTCTCGGCAAAAGCATCTTTGACTTGATTTCCAGGAGCTGTGCTGCGAGCACCATAAACTCGGATGCCAGATTGACATCCGCTTCCTGCATCTGCTCTATGTACTTGATGTATTGGGCCGTGATCTCCGAGATCCGGATGTCGTAGATGCTCATCCGGGCGCGGCTGATCAGATAGACCAGCAAGTCGAAGGGCCCTTCGAAAATATTAGTCCGTACTCTGTAGCTCATACTGCGTTATCTGTATTCCTTCTCAACATACGGGCTCGTTGCCACCTTGAGCATGGCGCCGTATTCCAGGCGGAACGTCACGGTATCGCCGACCTTGTATTCTCTGTCGGCCTTTGTCATATCCATCAGCGTGTGGTCGGAGGATCCGCCCAGGATCTCGATGGATTCATCGTCCACCCAGTTGCCGTCCGCGTCCAGCTTCACCGGGATCATGCCGTCGACTTCGGTATCCTGTTTGCCGATGCCCAGGATCGCGCGCTTGATGATGCCGCGGTCCTCATAGACCGGCACATTGCCGAATGCGTCCTTGCCGACTTCTCCGATCGGCAGGGATGGTTTCTCCTTGAGCTCGATGATTTGCGCTTCAACGATGAGTGTGTCGTGGACTGCGCCCGGCACTGTCTCGCCGTAAGCGGTGTCGTTTCCGAGCAGGAAGCTCTCGCCCAGTCTCAGATTGCTGATCTTCTCCGGCATCTGCCCTTTCCAGATCAGGTAGATGGAGCTGGAGTTTCCGCCCGATATCATGTCCAGTTTCCTGCCGATCTTCGCTTCGATCCTTGATGCAAAATCCGCAAGCACGGACAGATTGTCATTCTTAGGAATGATGGCGCCGTAGCAGGTCAGGTTGACACCAACGCCGTGCAGCTCGAGGTTCTCCATCGCTTCGACGGCTTCTACTGTGCTGAAAATCTCATCTTCATTCTTGAAGAACATGCCTTCGCGCAGATCGCCCAGATCGATCATCAGAACGACCTTGTGGACTTTGCCCCGGCGGGCTGCTTCTTCGTTGAGGGCCTTCAGCGTGGCCATCTCGGAATTGAAGCTCACATCAGCGTATCTGACGACTTCTTCGATCTCGGAGAGCATCGGCAGACGGAGCAGAACCGTCTCTTTACCCTTTGCATTGGCTTTGTCATGGTACTTCGCCAGGTTCAGGACCCGTGAATCTGCCATGTAGTCAACAGCAGGATGATCCATAATCATATCGCAGACCTTTTCATCAGCGCATACGCCCTTGGTGACCAGCATGAGAGAGCAGCCGCCGTCCCCCTTGGTGATCTTCGCGCAGGCGTCAATGTTAGCTTTCAGTTTATCGATGTTCACAATCAGTTTCGGGTACATAATCTTATCTCCTTAATTCAAAATACTGTTCCCATTCTATCCTCATTCCGAACCCTTGTCAAAGCCTTCGGCGGAGGGTTGTTCGTCCGCGCCGGTGGTCTGCGTCGAGTCCGCGCCGGCACCTTGGTCAGAACCGTCGCCGCTGTTTTGGTCAAACGTCGTCGGCTCGTACGGCATCACCATATTCTTGAACACTTCCAGGCTCTGGTTCCGGCTCATTCGCTGACGCGGAAGGAGCAGCGGATCGTCACCAGGTTTCGCTCTGCCCGGCTGCGTCGTGACAGCGCACAGGAATCCGGCCCTTTCTACGATCGCGCGGGCGTTTTCATTGATGTCACCGAACGGATATGCAAAGGCATCGCTGCTGCCGACGATCCGGATAGACTTTTCGAGATCCGCCAGGCCTTCCTCGGGCGTGATGGCCGTGAAGATACCGCCATGTCCGATCTTACCGCCGCTTTTGTGCATGTCATGGGAATGGGACTCATAGGTGACGTACCTGCTCTGGTACTTTCTTACCTTCTTCCTGCCTTTATTGCTGGTGATGACGAAACTGGTGGCCGGGGTCCTGTACTGCTCCAGGACCGGGATGCCGTTGTCCAGGAAAGAGTACGCCCCGTCGTCAAAGGTCAGCACGATGCTTTTATCCGGGAGCAGGAGTTTGCCGTCCACATAATCCCGCACTTCCTTCCAGGTTGGGAAGTAAAAGTGCTCCAGCTTCAGGAAGGCCAGTTCTTCAGCCAGATCCTCCTTGCTGATGTAATTGCCGTTCACCTTCGCCGGGATGTCGTTTTCGTCATAAACATAATGGAACATGCAGATCGGAAGGCCTGACGTCTCATATTCTGTGTTCGGGGTAATCGTCACCTTGCGGGTCAGTTTCGTTGTATTGCCTTTGCTGTCGGATACGGTGTAAACCAGCGTCTGCCGGCCGGCCCGCTTCTGATCGAGGGGGGTGACTTTCACCGCGCTTGTCAGGTCTGTTCCGTCTTCATCGGCTGCGGTGTATCCCGGCTCGCTGTATTCATCGCCCAGTTTCATCCTGACAGGCCCGCCTGTGAGCTTCAGCTCGGGAACCATCCTGCTGAGGACCGTCACCGTACGCTGCACAGTGAAGTTGCCCGCATGGTAATCGAGCGTATACTTCCCCGGAACGTTTGTGTTGACTTTGCCCTCCACGCGGACTTTTTTTGCGGCGTCCTTGCCGTGAAGCACCGCGTCTACGCCCGGGTCTTCATACAGGCCATACAAGCCTACGGTCATCTCTTCGGCTCCGTTCAGCGTCAGATACGATTCGCTTGTATAGTAGGTGATGACGAACAGCGCGCCGCCCGCGATTCCTACGGCAAAAAACATTATTAACGTAATCAATCCTATCTTTCTAGCCATGGTGCTATTATAGCACATCTTCGCTGATTTCATTTATTTATGCGGTGTTGCATTATTATTCGCAAATCGGCAATATAATGCGACAAATTTGACAACTAACTGCAAACTTGTTATTTCAATTACATCACGATGGGTCTATAATATGTTCAGTGGCACGGTACCAATCACGGTACGCGCTAAAAATTATACCGATGCTGTCATTTCCTGGACAGCAAAGTAGTATTTCAAATTTAAGGAGGTCATAAAATGACTGAAAGAAACATGGCAAAAGCTTTAGAAGAAGCTAAGAGAGTTGTAGGTCTGATTGAAGCTGATTCCCTCACAGAAGAGCAGAAAGAAGCTATCATGAAGGAATCCATCGCAAACTTCAACGAGAACGTCAACCCTGGATGGCTCGAGTACAGAAAGTCTGTATCCACAGACGCTGCATTCATCGAATGGGAAGACGAAGGCGATGTATTCAGAGATCTTCACGGAACTGAGTTCATCGACTGCCTCGGCGGATTTGGTATCTTCGCTTGCGGACACGGCAACCCAGAGATCAAGAAGACTGTAATGGCACAGCTCAACAGATACTCCCTGCATTCACAGGAACTGGTTGACCCGCTCAGAGGTTACCTTGCTCACCTGCTCGGACTGATCACACCGGGTGATCTGCAGTACTGCTTCTTCACAAACGGCGGAGCTGAAGCTGTAGAAATGGCTCTGAAGCTGGCTAGACTGGCAACAGGCGGCAGATGGTACATCTCCACTGTAGGTGCATTCCACGGCAAGTCCATGGGCGCTATCTCAATGGGCGGCAAGGGCGCATACAGAGAAGACTACATCCCAATGGTACAGCAGGTACAGCACGTTAAGTTTGGTGACGCTGAAGCTGCAAAGGTTGCAATCGAGAACCTCGAAGCTGTTGGCGAAAAGGTTGCAGGCCTGATCGTAGAGCCGATCCAGGGCGAAGCTGGCGTAATGATTCCACCAGATGGATACCTCAAGGCTCTGAGAGAGATCTGCGACGAGCACGGCGTAGCTCTGATCTTCGACGAAATCCAGGTTGGCCTCGGACGTACAGGCACAATGTGGAGATGCGATCATGAAGGAGTTTGCCCTGACATCATGACTTATGGTAAGGCTTCCTCCGGTGGTCTCGTACCTATCACAGGTATCATCGCTAGACCTTGGACTTATGAGAAGTCAGGCGTTGGCACAGGTTGCGAAGGCAAGATGTTCGAGAACCCATGGATCCTCGGATCCCCGACATTCGGTGGTAACCCGCTCGCTTGCGCAGCATTCATCTCAACAATCAGATACATGCTGGAGAACGACCTGCCTGCACTGTCAGCTGCAAAGGGCAAGAAGTATCTGGAAGGACTGCAGAAGCTGCATGAAAAGTATCCGAAGGTACTGACAACATCCAGAGGCGCCGGAATGCTGATCTGCATGGAATTCCCGACAGACGAAATCGGCCACGAAGTTACAAAGGCACTGTTTGCTAGAAAAGTCATGACTGCTGGTACACTCGTTAACGCTCAGACAGTAAGAATCGAGCCGCCTCTCGTACAGGCTGACGAGACAATCGACAAGGTTCTGGTTGCACTGGACGAAGCTCTGGCAGAAGTAGGAAAAGCTTACAACCTTCTGTAAAAGCTAAATTGAAATTTACATTATCGGTGTAATATCTAAACTTCAGGAAATCCCCGCTCACCCGAGCGGGGGTTTTCTATTTCATGTGTCAAATGATGTGTCAAAGGGACGGTTCTTTTGACACATTGTTAATATTTGGAAATGTGTCAAAAGAACCGTCCCTTTGACACATTCTTGATGTATAATACCGATAACAAACCGGAATAGAATAATAGGAGGTATTTGAGATGAAGTTCTATATAGCAGATGCGTTCACAAAAGAAGTCTTCGGCGGCAACCCGGCGGGGGTCGTCATCTTGGATCCGGGCGCGGACTTCCCGCCGGACGAGACGATGCGGAAGACGGCTGCGGAGCTCCGGTATTCTGAGACGGCGTTCATCCGGCCTTTGGGCGAGGCTGATGCGGACGGCGCATACAGCGCCTTTAACGTACGCTACTTCACACCGGCCGTCGAGGTGGACCTGTGCGGACACGCGACAGTCGCCAGTTTCCATTGCCTGCAGCAGGCGGGGCTTGTCAAGGCCGGCACTACCGTTCTGAACAAAACACTGGCCGGCGATCTGGACATTGTGATCGGGGAGGATTCCATCCTCATGGATATGGCAGCACCGGAATATCTGGGAATCATCGATGACGAAGCTACACTGAAGGAGCTTTATACCATTCTTGGAATCTCTTATGAGGACAACATTCCTGTTTTGGAAGAGCAGTGTCTGGCAAACGGCGGTGACGGCAGCGGGCTGAAACCGGAAATCATTTCAACAGGGCTTCCTGACATCATGCTTCCGGTTGCTACCCACGAAGAGCTCAACAAAATGTCTCCTGATTTTGCCGCGCTGACGGAATTCACCAGAGACCGCGATGTATTAAGCATCCATGCGTTCACATTGGACGGAGGCGCGCACCGGGGCGGCAGCGCAAACGGCGGCCGTGACGATGTGACTGCGTACTGCAGAGATTTCGCTCCGGTCTGTGATATCGACGAAGAAGCCGCGACCGGTACGGCCAACGGCTCCCTGACATACTACTTGCAGAGAAACGAAGTGATCCCTTCTGAGGCCGCGTGCCTCTTCATCCAGGGCGAGGCCATGGGCCGTCCGTCGGAGATCCGTTCTCTCGCAAACGGCGACGCCATCAAGGTCGGCGGAAGCGCCGCGATCCTCGCGGAGGGAGAGATCTTCCTTTGAGTTAGACAAAACAATCTTAGCCGGTAGGGTACGATATTAAAAAATGGTAGGGCATTATACCCTACCACTTTTGATTATCGTGACCTACTCTGATTTCTATTTCACTTTCGCAATCACTTTCTTCTTCTTGCCCTTCTCAACGAGCATTCCGTCTTCCTTAAAGGAATCAACCTTGATCAGTGTCTTCGGGTCGGTGATCTTCTCGCCGTCGATCTTCAGGCCGCCCTGACGGATGACGTCCATGGCATCCCGGTTGCTGCCGGTAAGACCGAGCTTAGTCAGGAACGCCGCAACGCCCAGGCCTCCCAGCTGGTTTCCTTCTTTGTCTGTAGACTGAAGGGCATCCGCTTCGATCTCAACGACCGGCAGGTTGGCTGCCGCCGCACCGCCGCCGCCGAATGCTGCACGTGCAGCTTCCTGCGCCTTGGCAGCTTCTTCCTCACCGTGCACGAGCTTGGTGACTTCAAAGGCCAGGATCTCCTTGGCCTTGTTGATCTCCTGATCCTTCAGGGAAGCCAGTCTGCGCACTTCGTCCATCGGCAGGAAGGTCAGCATCCGCAGGCACTTCTCCACGTCAGCATCGCCGACATTTCTCCAGTACTGGTAGAACTCGTACGGGGAGGTCTTTTCCGGGGAAAGCCACAGGGCGCCCTTCTGGGTCTTGCCCATCTTCTTGCCTTCCGAATTGGTCAGCAGGGAGAAGGTCATGCCATAGACTTCCTTGCCGACTTTCTTTCTGGTCAGATCCACGCCGCCGATGATGTTCGACCACTGGTCATTGCCGCCGAACTGGATCTTCACGTCGAAGTCTCTGGCCATGACCATGAAGTCATAGCTCTGCATGAGCATGTAGTTCAGTTCGAACATGGTCAGTCCGCCTTCACGGTCCATACGCTGCTTGAAGCATTCCGCACGCAGCATGGTGTTGATGTTGAACAGGGATCCGATCTCGCGCAGGAAATCGATGTAGTTGAGCGGCCGCAGCCAACGGGCGTTGTTCACCGCGATGGCCTTGCCCGGTTCAGGCGTCTTGTTCTCGTGGCCCGGCGTGTAAACGCCTTCGTTGCCCTCGTACTTCCACTCTTCATCAAACTCGAGGAACTGGTCGAACAGCTTCTTGAACTGCTCGCAGTTGTGCTCGATGGTCTCTATGTCCATGACCTGACGCATGTCCGTTCTTCCGGACGGGTCGCCAACCATGCCGGTGCCGCCCCCGATGAGAACGACCGGCGTGTGGCCGAACTTCTGCATGTACATCATGATGATGACCTGCATGAAGTGTCCCACATGGAGGCAGTCTGCCGTCGGGTCGAAGCCGATGTAGAACTTCACCTTCTCGTTCTGCAAAAGCTCCCTGACCTTATCTTCGTCCGTAGACTGCTCGATGAAGCCGCGCTCCTTCAGGACATCGTATACGTTATCGAATTTACTTACGTTATCCGGGATCAGATTGTAATCCATCTTCTTAGTTTCTCCTGTCTTTTTTATTATTGAATCGGTCAGTAAAAATGAGAATCAAAGCAGGCCCGCAGGGCTGCTGCGGGCTGCTCTGGGTTTTGGGTTTGTTATGATTGCTTACTTGGTTCCGAAGATCCTGTCGCCGGCATCGCCCAGTCCCGGTACGATGTAGGCGTTTTCATTGAGGCATCTGTCGGTTGCCGCGATGTAGATGTCTACGTCAGGATGCGCTTCCTGAAGAACCTTGATGCCTTCCGGTGCTGCGATCAGGCACATGAATGTGATGTCCTTGCCGCCTCTTTCCTTGATGAAGTCGATGGCTGCCACTGCACTGCCGCCGGTTGCAAGCATCGGGTCTGTGACCAGGATCTTTCTCTTGTCGATATCCTCCGGCATCTTGCAGTAGTACTCGTGAGGCTCATGTGTCTCAGGGTCTCTGTAGAGTCCGATGTGTCCGACCTTGGCGTTCGGGATGATCTTCTGGATACCCTCGACCATGCCCAGTCCTGCTCTCAGGATCGGAACGATGGCAACGTCCAGGCCCTTGAGCATCTTCACTGTTGTCGGGCAGATCGGCGTTTCGATTTCGACATCTTCCAGTTCCAGATCTCTGGTGGACTCAAATGTCATAAGCATTGCGATCTCTTCGACCAGCTCTCTGAAGTCCTTGGTTCCTGTCGCCTTGTCTCTGATCATTGCAACCTTGTGCTGAATCAACGGATGATCGAATACATAGATTTTTCCCATTTTTTCCTGCCTTTCTTCTCTTATGTAAATACTTTATTAAAAACTGATTTTATCTCAACGCGTGTCCGCGCCGGTTTCCGCTTTTGCGCTGCCTGTTACATCTCGTCGAGCATGTCCGTGCGGCGTTTGTGCCTGCCGCCCTCGAACTCTGTATCGAGGAAGGTCTTCACGATGTCCAGCGCCAGCTGGGGCTCCGTGGTCCTGCCGCCGAGGGCCAGCACATTGGCGTTGTTGTGCTGTCTTGTCAGCTCCGCCATCTCCACGCTCGTGCAAAGGCCGCAGCGAACGCCTTTGACCTTATTGGCTGCGATCGAAATGCCGATCCCCGTGCCGCAGATCACGATGCCGCGTTCTGCTTTTCCGGAGGCAACTGCTTCTCCGCAGGCCTTGCCGTAAATCGGATAGTCCACGGACTCTTCGCTGGTCGTTCCCAGGTCTACTATTTTGTCACCCCGCTCACGCAGGTATTCCTTGATGGTCTCCTTCAGGGCGAATCCGCCGTGGTCGCTCGCAATTGCTATCAGCATGTGTCTCCTCCTGCTATACTTTCACAATATTGTATCCGGCCGACTTCAGCATCCGGTTCATAACTGCGAACCCGACGCCGTCGCTGTCTGAGAGCGCGCCGGCAAGTATCATATCCACACCTTCGTTGTCCAGATCCCGCAGCCTTGCGAAAAAGTCATGAGCTGCTTCCAGGAACGCTTTCTCTTCGAACAAAATCACACCGACGCTGTTGCCCAGCTTTTCGTTCATCGTCTTGAGTCGCTCGATCTCTGCTTTGACCTTGCTTCTCTCGCCTTCGACGATGAGCATTTCCGCCTTCGGCGCGTAGTGCTTGTATTTCATGCCCGGGGACTTCGGCTGGAAATCAGCCTCCGCTACGCCGTCTGCAGGATCCAGCTGCACGTATTTCGCCGCATCTGTCAGGGACGCGTCGTATTTGACTTCCCTTCCCAGCGCTGCTTCGATGGTCTCCGCGGTAATGATGCCCGGCCTTAAAATCGTCGGCACATCGCCGGAAAGATCCAGCACGGTGGATTCGATGCCGACTCTGCAGTCATCGCCCTCGATGATGGCGTCGACTCTGCCCATCATATCCGCGATGACATCCTTCGCCCTTGTGGGGCTCGGTCCGCCCGAAAGGTTTGCGCTCGGCGCCGCAATAGGGCAGCAGGATGCGCTGATCAGATCACGCGCCACCTGGCTGTCCGGAAGCCTGACCGCAACTGTGTCCAGCCCGCCTGTGGTCCTGTCCGGAACTTCCGGTCTTTTCTTCACGACGATAGTCAGCGGTCCCGGCCAGAAGTTGTCGATGATCTCGACGATCTGCGGGGAAAGCATCCGGGTCAGCTGTCCGATATCGCTGGCTCTGGAAATATGCACGATCATCGGATTATCGCTGGGTCTGCCCTTGGCTTCGTAGATCCTGCCGACTGCGTCCGCATTCATCGCATCGGCCCCAAGACCATACACGGTCTCCGTCGGGAAGGCCACCAAGCCGCCGTCGCGAATGATCTTTGCCGCTATCTCTATATTCTCTTTTGTTGGTTTCAGTATGAGTGTTTCTTTCTTTTCTGTCATGTTTCTGTATTAGAATCTGTATTAAAACTCCGCCATCTTTCTTGCCTGATCGTCCGTGATGAGACCGTCTATGATCTCATCCAGATCCCCGTCCAGGAATGAATCCAGTTTGTACAAGGTCATCCCGATCCTGTGGTCGGAGACTCTGCCCTGCGGGAAGTTGTAGGTCCGGATCCGCTCGCTTCTGTCGCCGGATCCTACCTGGCTCTTTCTCTGACCGGCGATCTCCTCCTGCTGCTTCTGCATCTCCAGATCGTAGAGACGCGCCTTGAGGACTTTGAACGCCTTGTCTTTGTTCTTGATCTGCGATTTCTCGTCCTGGCAGGTTACGACCAGTCCCGTCGGTTCGTGAGTCAGTCTGACCGCTGAGTCAGTCGTGTTGACGCACTGGCCGCCGTTGCCTGACGCCCTGTACACGTCCACTCTGACATCGTTCGGATCCAGATCGACTTCCACATCATCGACCTCCGGCAGCACCGCTACTGTTGCCGCGGACGTGTGCACTCTGCCGCTGGACTCTGTTTCCGGAACGCGCTGCACTCTGTGTGCGCCGCTTTCGAACTTGAGTCTGGAATAGGCGCCCTTGCCTTTGATCAGCATGACTGCTTCCTTGACGCCGCCGATGCCGGTTTCGCTCATGTCCATGAGCTCCGTCTTCCAGCGGTTGCGCTCTGCGTAGCGTGTGTACATTCTGAGCAGATCCGCGCCGAACAGCGCCGCTTCCTCGCCGCCTGTGCCCGCACGGATCTCCAGGATGACGTTCTTCTCATCATTCGGATCCTTCGGCAAAAGCAGGACTTTCAGTTCGTCTTCGGCATTGGAAATAGTCTCTTCGAGATCGCCGATTTCCATCTTGGCAAGCTCGCGCATTTCCTCGTCGCCGTCTTCGAGCATTTCCTTGGCCTCGGCCAGATCCTCCTTCGCCTTCTTGTACTCGGTATATTTCTTGACGATCGGCTCCATCTCGCCCATTTCCTTGATGTACTTCTGCCATACCGGCTGGTTGGCGATCACATCAGGGTCGGACACCTTGCGGGACAGATCGTCGTATTTTTCAGTTATGAAATCCAGTTTATCAAACATATTAATCTCCTCGCTCTGAGAGTCATTTTCAATCGTATATTATACCACAACGAGGTCCTCTAAAAAAGCCGGAACATCAAATTCCGGCTCTCCGTTTATTTCTTTTTGAAAAAGCTGTCCGCTTCTTCTCTCCACTTGACTTCTTCCTCATCGGCGGGCTCATCGAGAACGATGCCATGGGGAACGGGGCTGCCCGTCTCCGGATCGACGGAGACAAAGGTAGTGAATCCCTCCGCGTGAAGCACGCCGGTCTTCTCATCATACAGACCGACACGGATGGTGATGCTCGTCCGCCCGGTCCTGACGATCAGTCCTTCGTAATAGACAATATCGCCGGGGTTGACCGACTTGTAGAAATCAAACTTATGGGTATTCTTATACAGCAGTCCCTGCGGATCGCCGTACTCGCAGTTCACAACAATGAAGGAATTCTCGATCATCCACTCGATGCCCTGTCCTGCGTACAGGTTCCCGTGGTGATTGAGGTGTTCCATTCTGATCATGCGTGACGACTTGTATCTCTTCATAGCTCTCCTTGATGTCTACTTCTCAACTGCCGGACACGCCGGTGCTGTCATTCTGCGCGATACGGTGAAGATCTGCGGCACTGCGCCCGCTGCTGCAGGTGCAGGTTCCTCTGCTGCTGCCTCGACTGCCGGGCACGCCGGCGCAGTCATTCTGCGCGACACGGTGAAGATCTGCGGTACTGCTCCCGCCGCTGCAGGTGCAGGTGCTGCTTCTGCTTCTGCCGGCTCAAATGTTGCCTCCGGCACTGCCGGCATGGCCATGTTGCGCGCCATACGGAAGATCTGCGGAATGATGCCCGCTGCCTTCTGCAGGGTTCCCGGTTCCGCTGCCGCCGGTTCTGCCGCAGCCGCAGCCGTTTCAGCTGCAGCTGTTTCAACAGGCGTGATTTCTTCATCATCGATGCCTGCCGCCTGCTTATACACGAGTTCTTCCAGCGGTTCGTTGATATACTTCACATCATCAAGGAATCCATCGACCTTTCTCTCAAGTTCCTTGATCCGGAATGAATCGCGCTTCTCTTTTTCTTCGATCTTGATGCTGAGCACTTCCCGGTTCATATCGATCCGTTTGAACAGTTCTTCCAACTGACCCGCGCTGACTGCGCCTGCGCCGATCGCTGCGCCCGCTGCTGCGCCGGCCGCTTCTGAAACTGTCTCTGCCGGTTCGGCTGCTTTTGCAGCATCCTCTGCATCCGCCGCGCCTTCGCCGTCCTTCTGCGCCTCTTTCGCATCGTCAGCCTTCACCTCTGCTGTACCAGCCGCTGCAGCAGGCTGTGCCGCCTTCGCGTTGGCTGATCCGTAGATTGCTCTGCCCAGGCCCAGGCAAATCACGCCCATGCCCAGATACGGCACGAACTGGGTGATGATGTACTGCATCGAATTGGACCACATGTCCTTGAATGTGGCGTCATAAGAAGCCAGATATGTCTTCGTATAGTTGACCGCCGTCCAAAGCATGAACAGTGAAACGATCAGCAGAATGATTCCGATTATATAGAAAATAACTGTGCTTACAGGTGTTTTTTTCTTTTCCATTTTATGTCCTTCTTTACTCCCTTTTTTGCGTCTGTCCGCGCGTCCGGTATATCTATCTTTCCATCCCGCCTATTATACCACAAACGCCGTTAAATAATCGCAGGACTTTCATATTTTTTGCATCATATTCGAGCGATTAATGACGCCCGGGTATGCCGCCTTACTGGGCGAACTGGCTGTTGTACAGTTTCGCGTAGAAACCGCCCCGTGCGAGGAGCTCGTCGTGGCTTCCCTGCTCGACGATATCGCCGTGGTCGAGGACCAGAATATGATCCGCATCCTTGATGGTGGACAGGCGGTGGGCGATGATGAAGCTGGTCCGGTTCGCCATGAGGTTGGCCATGGCTTTCTGGATGATGCGCTCTGTACGGGTGTCCACGGAACTGGTGGCCTCGTCCAAAATCAGGATCGGCGCGCCGGCGAGGATCGCCCGGGCGATGGTCAGAAGCTGCTTCTGCCCGGCGGAGATGTTCGTCGCTTCCTCGTTGATCTCCATGTCGTAGCCGCCCGGCAAGGTTCGGATGAAGTGGTCCACATGGGCCGCCTTGGCCGCAGCCTCGACTTCTTCATCGGTGGCGTCCGTCTTCCCGTAGCGGATGTTCTCACGGATGGAACTGCTTGACAGCCATGTATCCTGCAAAACCATCCCGAACTTGCTTCTCAGCTCGTGCCGGCTCATGGTCCTGATGTCCACGCCGTCAACGAGGATCCTGCCGCCGTCCAGCTCATAGTACCGCATGAGCAGCTTGACGAGGGTTGTCTTGCCTGCGCCGGTCGGCCCTACGATGGCGACCCGCTGCCCGGCCCGTGCTTCAAAGGTGAAGTCCTTGATGATCGGTTTCTCCGGATCGTAACCAAACTTGATATGCTCGAAAGCAACATCCCCGTCCACATCTTCGGTGAAATCATACTTTAAGGAATCGACGCGGACAGCCTCCTGCACCCGCTCGACCATGTACCTGATCGCCGCGGACCAGAGGTTTTCGCTGCCCTTCAGCGGCTTGGCGTCCTTCGGCATCGCAGCCCTGATCGGCGGCGCGCCCTCCTCTGTTCCGTAGGCCGCCTTCTCTTCCTCCTCGTCCAAAAGCTCAAAGATCCGCTCCGCGGCCGCGGCTGTGGACTGGAGCTGGTTGGTGATGTTGGCCACCTGCTGCACCGGCTGGTTGAAGGACCGGACATACTGTATGAACGCCTGGATCTGCCCGATGGAGATCTTGCCGTTCAGCGCCAGGTACCCGCCCAGGAAGCAGACCATGACATAAGCCATGTTGCCGATCATCATCGTCAGCGGCATCATCAGTCCCGAGAGGAACTGGGATTTCCAGGCGGATTCATAGAGTTTATCGTTGTATTCATTGAACTGTTCTTCAGACTTCTCTTCCCGGTTGAAAGCTTTGACGATATCGTGTCCGGAGTACATTTCTTCCACATGCCCGTTTACCATGCCCAGATACTTCTGCTGGTTCTTGAAGTGTCCCTGGGAGCGGCTGACCACGATCTTGATGACAAGCATCGAAGCCGGGATCACGATCATTGCCGCCAGGGTCATGATGAGACTGATGCGCAGCATCATGACCAGAATGCCGATGAGCGTGATGACCGCCGTGATCATCTGTGTGATGCTGGCCGTCAGGGTCTGGTTGATGGTCTCGATATCGTTGATCATGCGGCTCTGCACATCGCCGTAGGAAACTCTGTCGAAGTATTTCAAAGGCAGCCTGTCAAGTTTTCTCGACATGCAGTCGCGCAGGGTGTAGATGACTTTCTGGGAAACGATAGCCATGACCCAGCTCTGGATCGCGCCGAAAAGCCAGCTCAGCAGGTACAGTCCCACAAGCACCAGTATGATCGTCAGCAGGGCTTGATAATCCACGCCGTCTCCCATGACGCCCTTCACGACGATGTCCGTCGCCATGCCCAGGACTGTCGGTGAAACAATGGCAAAAACAGTGCTCAGCAAAGCCATCGCCGCGACAAGGACCAGCTGCCATTTGTAAGGCCGCAGATAACCGAACAGCGTCAGGATCGTGCCTTTGAAGTCTCTTGCTTTTTCGCCCGGCATCATCCGTGCCGCGCGTCCTGCCGGACCGTGCTGCTTAGGAGGGTTCTTGCGTTCTTCGTTGATATCCGCCATCAGTCCACCTCCTTTCCGTCAGTCGTGCTTCCGGCTGCTTTGCCGAGTTCTTCCTCGTTCAGCTGCGAAAGGGCGATTTCTTTGTATATACTGCAGGCCTCAAGCAGCTCCTTGTGGGTGCCTTTGCCTGCGATGCGTCCGTCGTCCAGGACGATGATCTGATCTGCGTCCAGGATCGTGTTGATACGCTGGGCAACGATGATGAATGTGCAGCCGCCGATGTTCTCCCGAAGCGCCTTCCGGAGCGCCTTATCCGTACTGAAGTCCAGGGCGCTGAAGCTGTCGTCAAAGACCAGGACTTCCGGCTTCTTCACAAGGGCTCTGGCAATGCAAAGCCGCTGCATCTGGCCGCCGGAAACGTTGGTGCCGCCCTGGGCGATCTGCTCCCGCAGACCGTCCGGCTTCTCATTGATGAATTCCATGGCCTGGGCGATCTCCGCGGCTTTGATCAGATCCTCTTCAGTGGCATTCTCGTTGCCGTAGCGCAGGTTGCTCTCGATGGTGCCGCTGAACAGGATGCCCTTCTGTGGCACGAGACCGATGTGGCTGCGCAGCTCGCTCTGTTCCAGATCTTTCACGTCCACGCCGGCAAGCAGCACCTGTCCCTCCGTGGCGTCAAAGAACCGCGGAATGAGCTTGATGAGGCTGGACTTGCCGCTGCCCGTCCCGCCGATGATCGCCGTAGTCTGTCCGGCTTTTGCAGTGAAACTGATATCACTTAAGACCTTCTCTTCGGACTCAGGGTAGTTAAATGACACGCCGCGGAATTCTACAGAGCATTCCGCACCGGGCTGGATGGCTTTTGCATCAGTTGGATCCGTAATGGACACCTTCGTGTCGAGGACCTGGCCGATCCGTTTCATGGAAACTGCCGCCCGGGGCAGCATGACGAAGATCATGGTCACGAACATGAAGCTCATAATCACGTGCATGGCGTACTGCAGATAGGCGAGCATGTCGCCAATCAGCAGCTTGTCCGCCTCGATGAGGTGCGCGCCGACCCAGATGATAAGCAGTCCGACGCCGCTCATGATGAATGTCATGGTCGGCATCATGAAGGCCAGGCATTTGTTGACGAATATGTAGAGTCTGGTCAGATCGATGTTGGCGTCATCGAAGCGTTCCTCTTCCTTGGCCTCAGTGCGGAAGGCCCGCACCACCAATGTGCCGGAGAGACGTTCTTTCATGATCAGATTGATCCGGTCCAGCTTGTCCTGCATGACCTTGAACCGGGGGAAGATGGCCGCGAACGAGAACAGCATGAGTCCCAGCACGCAGATGAGTGCGAGCCCTACCGTCCACGACAGGGAGACGCTCGTGCGCAGCGCCATGATGACAGCGCCGATTCCCATCAGCGGCGCGAACAGCATCATGCGCAGCGCCATAGTCGTCGCCTGCTGCACCATCTGCACGTCGTTCGTGGATCTGGTAATGAGCGACGCGGTGGAGAACTGGTTCAGTTCCGCCTCGCTGAAGGATGTGACCTTGCGGAAGATGTCTCCGCGGATGCGGCGGGCGCTTTTGGCCGCTGTCAGAGTCGCGAACAAGCTGCCCGTGATTGAGCAGGCTGCCGCCAAAGCAGCAACCAGGATCATGATCGTCCCGACGCTTTTGATATGGTTCATGTCCCCTGCCACGATGCCGTTGTCGATGATGTCCGACATGTATCTGGGCAGGGAAAGCTCGCACCAGACCTGCCCGAAGAGGGCAAACAGCACGATGAACATGAATGGTATGTAGATTTTGTAGTAACCGAAAACTGTTTTCAATTATTTCTTCTCGTATTTCTTCTCGATCTTTTCTATTTTTTTCTCATACAGTCTAACAATGTGTTCTATCCTGCTGGGATGCATTTTGCTGTCTTTTTCATATTTTTGCCGGATTGCATCGGGCGGGAGCAGCTTAAACATGTCGATTCTGCTTTTGTCTCTGACGAGTCCGAGGAGCTTTTGCTCTGTTGGTTCGAAGCTGTTGACCTCTACACTATCGATTTCCTCTTCAGTATAAGGCACAACGCTCCCTGCTGCAAAGGCTTTTCCTGTATCAAATATGGGCGCCATCCGAATCCACTTCAGCGAATCCGCATCACGCAAAACCCCAATATTCTCCATGTGCCTGTCTGTATTGGTCAGAAGGTAGTCGCTGAGGATCTGATACTCCAGATCTGCTCTCAGCTGTTCTTCGTCCATCCCATGCGCGCCTCCCAGTTTGATCAGATGCTCGTATGCTGACATCCCCTGTGGTCTCCTCTCAGAAGTCAGGATCGCATGCGCTGAAATCAGTTCTTTGTGCTCGTCCGTGAACGCCTGCGCGCAGCATCCGAAATCATAAGGTCTGTCTTTGATCTGCAAAAGGCTGTATGCTGTGTAGTTATCATATCCCTGCGCCTTGTGAAAATCTGTCGCGAGAACTTCGTTGATGCTTTCGCTGGACAGTTCTCCATGATTTCCTTTGACCAGGTACCGTTTGCCTTTTCTGATGATCCAGCTTTTTTCCAGCTCGCCGCGCAGGGAACTGTTGGGGGTGAAGCTTCGCGGTTCCTTGCTCCATCCGGCATCGATCGCCTGCAGGATATTTTCCCTGAAATCATTTTGGAACAGATTGACATCTTTCCACTTTAGTACGGACCCAACAGGCTTCATCCAGTAATAATCGGTAAGGCTGAGTCCGAGATTTCTGATCAGGTATTCTCCGGAATCCGCGACGCCTTTTTCCAGCAGCATGTTTTCCAAGTGCCCCTGACCGACAGGAATCTGCCGGTTTTGCCACCAACGTCTCAGATATGCTCTGTGTCCCCGGTGTTCCAGCGGAGCAAGCTCAGGATTCTTGAAATTGTCTGACCAGGATATCATCTGGCCGTCATCCGTGAGGCTGCAGATCGTAACAGTCTCATCTTTTCTCATCAGATAATATTCCATCATTCGGCCCTTTCTGCAGCATCATCTCCTGATACTCCTGCATCCTGTGTTCCCGTATAAAACCTTCTGTCCTCCACCTGGCTATTTCCTCAATATAGTATCGGGCGTCTTCGCAAACCCTGCAAAGCGGCAGTTCAACGGGCTGCCCTTCATATTCAAACAGGGCGAAATAGGTTTTGTTCTTTGTGATGACCCTGACCTCAACGTCATACTCTGTATGGACACTCAGCGGTTCATCGGTGCAAATTTCATAGACACGGTCCATCGACAGTCCAAGTTCATCCGCAAGTTTTTTGACCATGCCGACTCTGCACTGGTCGATCCTGACCTTTCCGTTGACGAGGTCGTTGAGCGTGCTGTATGGAATCCCGCATTTTTTCGAAATGCTGTAAACAGAGCGTTGTCTTTTTCGCAAGTATTCTTTCATGTTCCCACTATACCGCTGGAGCGGTATAGATGTCAAGACTGAAACGAGGTTGCTAATCCTCCGCCGGAAGTTTACAATTGTTGCAGAAGGGAGGCTGAGATATGGCAGTCAAAGACGCGGTGCTGCAGGCACTGGAACACAACAGAGACACTTATATTTCCGGCGAGGAACTGTCCCGCGAACTGGGGGTATCCAGGGCCGCGGTTTCAAAGGCAGTCAAAGCGCTTCGGAGTGCCGGCTACGAGATCGATGCGGTGACGAACCGGGGCTACATGATGCCCTCGGAAGGCACAGCCATCAGCGAAGAAGCGGTTCGCAACGCCCTGCCCGCGCACCTGCGCGATATGGCGCTGTTCGTGTACGACATCACCGACTCCACCAATCTGGAAGCACGCCGTTTTGTTCTGGGGGAGAATCCATCCGCCCCTGCCGTATTCATCGCCCGCCAGCAGACCGCAGGCCGCGGAAGACTGGGCCGCGGTTTCTATTCTCCAAAGGACGGCCTCTATCTGAGCATCGTCATCCGGCCCACCTTCGACATGAGCCGCGCAAGTCAGGTCACTGTGGCAGCCGCTGCAGCCACCAGCGAGTCCATCGACGAGATTTGCGGCTGCTCCAGTCAGATCAAATGGGTCAACGATATCTACGTCAACAACAAAAAAGTCTGCGGCATCCTCACGGAAGCCACCACAGACTTCGAGACCGGGCAGATTGACTCCCTGATCATCGGCATCGGCATCAACACCTCGGACAAAAGCTTCCCGCCGGAGCTGGCAGACATCGCCGGCAGCGTATCCGAAGAAGATCTGACCGGACACGAGAAGGCGCAGCTTGCCGCTTCCATCATCGAAAAAGTCCTCCGTTACACGAAGGACCTCACTGGTTTCATGGACTCCTACCGCAGCCGCTCTCTGGTCATCGGTAGACACATCACCGTCTACACCGGCACTTACCGCAAAGACCCCACTCAGGAACTGGGCGGCCGTCCGGCGCGCGCCCTCGGCATCGATGATGCGGGCGGATTGATCGTCGAGTACGACGACGGCTCCCGCCAGACGCTCACCAGCGGAGAAGTGTCGATCCGGCTGTAATGCTTTTGCATCTATTTGATTTCCATCTATTTGACTTCCATCGTCCGGTATTCTTTCCTGCTGACGACCGCAAAAGCGATCAGCGTGGCGGCGCCTGTGATGGCCCAAGTGATCGGGTAGATATTCATCAGCATCTCGAAGCTCCCGAACGACTGGAAGATGGTATAGATCCAGGCGATCCGCAGAACGCAGGTCCCCAATACGGAGACGATCGCAGGCAGCAGTGAATGCCCCATGCCCCGCATACACTGTCCGCTGATCTCATAGGATGATGCGACCCACTGGAAGATCAGCACGTGACCGAACCGGATCATCGCCCACGGGATAACCAGCGCATCTGTCGTAAACACCAGAACGAAGAACGACCTTCCGAAGAAGAATCCGAAGTTGCAGATCAGCATGGCCGCCGCGCCCAGCAGCATGCAGTCCCGGAAGACCTCTTTGCACCGCCCGGCATTCCGTGCGCCGAAATTCTGACTTGTGAACGTCACCGCAGCCTGTCCGAAAGCATTCAGCACGAAGTAACAGAAGAACTCATAATTGACCGCCGCCGCAGAGCCCGCGATCGCATCCGATCCGAATCCGTTGATTGTCGACTGGATGATGACGTTGGAAAACGAAAACACCATGCTCTGCACGCCGGCCGGAACGCCGATCTTGAGTATCCTGATGAAATGTTCTCTTGTAAGGCGCAGCTTTTTCGGCCTGAGTCTGAATGGGCCGGTCTCGTGCAGGAGGAGATAAACAAGCGCTCCGCTGTTCAGCATGTTGGCGACGATCGTTGCGAAAGCAACCCCCTTCACGCTCATCCCGAACACGATCACGAGCAGGAGACTGATCCCGACTTTAATGACGCCGGAACACAGCAAAATCACCAGCGGCCGCTTGGTGTCGCCTTTGCTCCGCAGAATCGCCGAGAAGTAAATGTAGATCATCATGAACGGCATGCCCGAGAAGAAGATCCGAAGGTATACCGTGGACAGATCTATAACATTGTCCGGCGAGCCCATGGCGTGCAGCATGGGCCGGCTGATGCATATGCCGACCACCGCGATCGTCACGCCGGCGATCAGAGACAGCAGCGCCGCCGTATGCACCGCATCGCTGATTCGGTCAGACCTTCCCTGCCCTATGTAATTGGCGATCACGACGCTTGCTCCAATGGACAGCCCGATAAACAGATTGATGGACAGATTGATGATCGGCGCCGTGCTGCCTACAGCCGCCAGCGCGTCGCTTCCCGCGAAATGCCCCAGGATGATCCCGTCCGCCGCATTAAAAAGCTGCTGCACCGTTCCGGTTGCAGCAAGCGGCAATGCGAAGAGCAAAATCTTCTTCATTAATGATCCATGGAGCATGTCGATCTGATTTGCCATTGTCTGTTTCGGTCCCTCCTGTCGGCCAATTTCAGTATAGCACTTTTCTATAACTTTTTTCTATATTCTTATACGACCATCAAACGACATGAAACTGTATTACTATATCATTGTCGAAAGACACCACCTCCTCACAAAACGGATAATAATGATGAACGACGAAAAAACCGGAGAAAGGGGCTCCGGTTTTTTCATGCTTTTAAACGCCGGTTATAGAAATCTTATTCAATATCATATATGCAAGATGATGAAATGAATTATAAGGAAAACCATCACCGTTAAATACACTACAGCAAATATCTTTGGTATGCGTTTTTCGCTGTCGGTGAAGGATACATACTTTTTATTATTTAGTTTATCGCTCATCACACGCCATTCTGCATCATACAGTTCCACTGGAAGCCTTTCCTCGATCAGATGAATCACTTTCATCTTAGCACCATTAAGAGTCCCATAGGCATCCAGAATATTTATCCATGAGAAGTCAAGAATAATACCTGTCAGACACATAAAGAACAGTATATAAATCTTTGTTTGCGGTTCCGCAACTCCCATAATGATTCCCATCAGTGCAACCATTGCGCTATTGACGGTAATATAAAAGGAATTAACTGTTTGCCGTCTCGCAACAAGATCCTCTGAGGACTTTTGAAACAGTTTATACTGATCAAGTAATTCGCCTTTATATGCATCGCGTTCATCGGCTTCCAAACCATCATAATGACGGGAAAAGATATCGTACCTGCCATTTGCGTAATTATCAATATGTTCCTTTATCTTTTCAAGAGACTGAACTTTTGCTACTTGCTGCTCCACTCCCGAGAAACGATCTGGCTGAATGAGATAGCTGGGTATATCATAATCTCCACGATTGAGTATAACCAACTGCTTATGAAGTTTCAGTGCTTGCCGCACTTCCCATCCCATTGTTGCAACCTTCCTTGGGTCCTTGGCATCCGAACCAATAACCACTATAACTATTTGGGCTTTCTTGATTTGCTTTAAAGTATCTCTCTTCCAATGAGATGGTATTCCCGACCTTAGTGTGAGTATGTTTGCATTATTCTCGGTGCTAATGCCGCTTCCTTCTTTGATACTCTCGCCCCTGAGAAATGGTTCGACTTCTTTTGTTACATAATCATAGTCCGTGCCGGAGTGTACAATAAAAACATTTACCATTAATAGTCTCCTTGCTCTTTTTCAGAGCGTCTGTCTTTCTTCAAGATGTTTTTCTGCTGAAAGTATAACACATTATTCAACATAGTGTAGTTAAGTCAAGCAAGGCCTGTACATGTAAAGCGGAGGACATTCGTTTTGTCCTCCGCTTACCTTATTGTACTGTCCTTCCAAAAGACTGATTCTGGTTATTTGGTCTTCACATACTTGGTCTTGGACCATGCGGAGTAGTACTTCTTGCCGCTGACCGTCTTGTAGGTCCTTACCTGTACGTAGTAGGTCTTCTTCGCCTTCAGCTTCTTGATGACCTTGCTTGTGGTCTTCGGACCCTTCACGGTCACGGCCTTCACGCCGGACTTGAAGTTCTTCTTCAGGCTGTAACGGATCTGGTAGCCCGTCGTCTGCGCTGCCTGCTTCTTCCACTTCACGGTCATCTTTTTCTTGCCCTTGATCAGTTTCGAGATCGATGTCCCCTTCGGGTTGATCTTGAAGGTCCTGCTGAACGTGCCCCTGTATTCGTTCTTTCCGCTGATCGTGACGGTCGCTGTTCCGACGTTCTTGTTGTCCTTATATGCGACCGTATAGTCGGTCCCGTTCACAAGGGTCTTCCCTCCGACCGTTACCGTCAGCGTCTGCTGCAGCGCACTTCCTGTGTAGACCCTGTTCCTGATCCCGCTGACCTTGACTTCGTCCAGGCTGTCCACCTTGCTCTCCTCCAGCGCTTTCTGCAGTCTCGCGATCTCTGCCTGCGCCTCGTCCAGCTCGGTCTGGAGTTCGTTGTTCCTCGTCTCCAGCGCTTCCTTCTGTGACGTCAGGTCGTTGACTGTCGTCTGCGCCTGCGTCAGCTGCTGCTCGATCGCATCCTTTTCATTCTGCGCATTCTGCAGGTCGGTCTCCAGCTGGCCTTTCTGCGCTGTGATCTCGTCCAGTTCGTCCTGGATCTCAGCCAGTGCCTGCTGGTTCTCCTGTGCGTTCTCTTCGAGCTCCGCCTTCTGCTGGAGAAGTTCGGCTTCTCTCTGCTCCAGAGCGGTCTTCTCTGCCGTCAGGTTTGTGACCTGTGTCTCCAGTCCGTTCTTCTCTTCCAGGAGCGTATCGTAGCTGTTCTGCGCCTGTGTCAGCTGCTGCTGTATGGATTCCTTCTCGCTCTCCATGTCCGCAAGCTGCTGCTGCAGATCGGCCACTGCCGCTTCTGCGGCTTCGAGCCTCGACTCAGTCGTTTCGATGATGTTGAACTGCGCCTCAGCCGTTCCCTTGAAGTTGCCTTTGCCGCTGATCGCGACGCCGGCCGTTCCGACCTCGACGTTGTCCGTGAACGCCGCTTCGTAGTCTGTGCCCCTCACGAGCGGCATGCCGTTGAAGGTGATGTCCATCTCAGGCTCGATGGCGCTTCCGGTCTTCACCTGGTCGCCGATCGGCGCGATGTCCGCGTTGGCGATGTTCACCGGTGTGATCGTGAACTCCTTCTCGACCGTCCCCGTATAGTCGCCCTTACCGGTTATGACCGCCTTCGCCGTTCCGACGTTCACATTGTTCTCATACTCTACTGTGAAATCGTCTCCTTCCCGCAGGCCTTCGATCCTGACGACCGGTTCAAACGCCTCACCTTCGTAGACATAGGTCGTTCTGGACAGGGTCGCTTCCAGCGTGTCGATCGGGATGCTCGCTTCGGAATCGACCGTCACCTTCACGTTCTCCAGCTCTGTTGCGTCATAGTTCTCGTCCAGCGTGCTCTCAGGAGCGTAGCTGACTGTGATCGGATAAATGCCTTCTTCCGCTTCTTCTTTCACGTGCAGCGTCATGGTGAACAGGTTCCCGTTCTCCGCGTTCGTCTCTGCCGAGTTCCAGTTGACCCGCCATCCATCGGAAAGATCCGACGTCAGTGTGGTCCCCTGCCGGAAGGCTTCCCCTGTTTCCACATCCGGGTCGCCGTATTCGTCGCTGTCCGGGTAGAACACGCCTTTATCCCCTTCGACCAGGAAATCATATCCCGTCAGACCCGGGTTGTCCTCCAGATCCACCTTTACCTGGATGTTCTTGTCCGCCTTTGCCTTGACATTGTATTCGCCGATCTCCTTCCAGTCGGACATCTCTTCGTGGCTTATCACTTCATCCGGATCCGGTTCCTTTTCGAACGCAACGGCACATTCCTGGCTGATGTCTTTACCGGCGATATATGTCGCCGCGCATACGTCTATGATACCAATGGCTGCTTCTTCACTTTCTTCGCCTGCAGTCCCGTCTTCAGGGAACATGATCGGCCCCGTATACTTCAGGATACTGCCGCGGTAGAGCTCCGGATCCGTCTGCAGGTACTCCTGGATCAGTTCCGCCGTCGGTTCTGTACCATCCGTCGTGTAGTAGATGTCCGCGCCTGTCTCTTCGGTCTCCAGAACGACGCTCCTCGCCCCCGTCTCTTCATCGGTCACGATGTCCGCGACGGGCGCGATCGCCTGCTCGTCATGGACGATGATCGGCCTGACATCCACGTCCTCTTCGACCTCCCACCAGTTCACATCCGTGCTCCAGCCCGCGAAGTAGCTCGTCTCCCCGGACAGATCATAGGCCGGAGGTTCCGCCGACTTGTGGTACTCGACCTGCTGTTCGTCGACCACGCTGCCGTCCAGACCGATGAACCTGACGGTGAATGTCGCCGGCTCGTAATCGGCTGTGATGACCATGTTGCCTTCCACGGTGACGGTGTCACCCTCGATGAGGCTTCCGTCTTCCTTCTTCCATCCCCTGAACGCATACGGGGATTCCTCCTCCGTGTCGATCACAGGCAGGTTGATCTCTTCCCCGGTCACCGCAGTCCGCAGATCGATCGTCTGGTTGATCCAGTCAACGAACGCCACTGCGTTCTGGGTCGGCAGATAGACTGCCTCGATCTCGCAGTCCTCCCTGATGTTCGTCGTCCTGTGGTTCCAGCCGGCGAAATAGTATCCGGCCCTTTCCGGGACCTCGACCCCGCTCAGGTCGACATCCTCTCCGTCCTTCACGGTCTGTGTCGCGATGACGGTCTGCTTGTTGCCGCCCTGCTCCGTATCCTTCTCCTGGTAATACAGTGTCACTGTATGCGGATCCTTCGGTGATTCGATGACGCCGACCGTGACCAGTCCGGTCGTCCCTTCCACACCGATCGATACGATGAAGTTCCCTGTCGATCTCGACGGCGGGTCTTTCGGGATGAAACCGAACTCATAGTGGTTCTTCCCGATCTCCTCATCATCCGGATCGGTCGTGAATGTGATCTGCCCGGTGTACTGCATCTGGTATTTGTTCGGGTCGGTGTTGTTGGCCTGGTAGACCATCACCGTCCCCTTCTTGCCCGCAAGGTCATCCTCGACATCGAGGTTGCCGCTGAATGTCTTCACTCCGTTTTCGTCACTGGCAAGCGCTGTCTCGAGGGGCGGCGGCTGGATCTTGTCCTGATACTGGTATACCGTCCTCGTCTCCACCTGTCTGGTCGCTGTCGCGTTCACTGCCGCATCGGCCCAGCCTGTCCAGTCAGTGTATTTGTAGAATTTGTTCCTGATCTTCTCTGTCTTCAGCCGGTAGACCTGCTGTGTTGCCCCGTTGTCATCCTGCCACAGGAACAGGTACCCCTTCGCGTTCTTGGACGTGAAGGTGTTCAGGGTCTGGATCGTGTCGTGGCCGTAGGTGATCATGTAGACGTATCCGATCCCGGAGTAGCTCTGGTTCACCGTGACCGTTTTCCCGTATCTGAATGCGCCGCCGCCGTTTCCGGTCCCGCTTTCCTTGGTCCCCGACAGTTTCTGCGAACTGAACACCTTCAGTTTCCTGTTCGTGATGGTGTTCGTGCCGCAGTAGGAGCATTTGCCGCTCTTGGTCTCCGCGGCCCACTTCCCGCATGAGCAGATCTTGCAGAACGACTTGTATGCGTTCCTGTTTTCCGCGGTCACGACTTCTTTATACTGGTCATATACCCTGACGATGTTCGTCCCTGTTCCCTTGCTCCAGCTGCTGTATGATGTGCCCAGGGATTCAGATCCTTCCTTCGTATATCCGGCCAGGCTCTCCTGCCCGCTGTAGGCCGTGACCTTGTCGCGGTATCTGTACTGCGTCTTGGACCGGATGACTCGTCCTTCCTGTTCTTCCGGCCGTTCCGTGCTCCACTCGGACGGTTCTGTGAATCCGACATCCCTTATCACATTGGCTTCCGCCACATTGGAATATGTGCTGCCGGTCGTCCCATTCGGCTTCTTCTCCAGGGCCACCAATTCCAGTTTCGCCACGGCGTTCGTATATTCCGCCTCCAGTGGCAGATCGAAGTCGTGGGATCCGCTGCCCGCGTTCAGGACCAGTCCCACTTCCCCCTTGGGGATGGAGAAGACCCTTCTGTCCATGTAGAGCGCTTTTTCCGTACCGCTCTCTTCATCCTGTCCCTTCAGCGTCGCGATCAGGTAGATCTCTTTCTTCCTTGCCTCATTGGTCGTGAGCTTGACCTGCGGCCTGACTACGACGTCTCCGTCCTCATCCTGTTCGGTCCGGACCTCGCCCTGTATCGTGATCACGACCGGCAGGTCCGCATTCTCCCACTCGCATACCGCCTGGACATGCATGTTGGAATCGACCGCATGGACGTTCGCTTCACTGTCATCGTCCGCGACCCGGATGACAGTCCATCCCTTGAGGACCTTCCCTTCATTGATGAAGCCTTTGTCCGTGAGCATCTCTATGACTTCGTCCGTGACCGCGTCGTCCCCGAACGCCGTCTCGTTCGTCATCAGGTATTCTCCGTCCGGGTCATAGAAGCGGATGCTGTATTTCTTCTTTTCATATGTTGCCACGAACGTCGTGTCTTCCGTTACCGCCTTCTGCATATACGCGTTCGGGGACACCTCTCCCGTGTTCGTGTTCTCCCATCCGAGGAACGTGTGGCCCCTGCGCGATGGTTCCTCCATCTTCTGGGTGATCTTCTCGCCGTAATCGATGGTCACCTTTGCGATCTCAGGACCGTACTCCTCTCCCGGATCATCTCCTGACACGGCCGCAGGCTTCCTGTCCGCCCCGGCGTCACGGAACACGACCGTAAGCGGTCCCTTCGCCTCCACGTCCAGTTCATTGCTGGCCTCGCTGTCCCCAAGTTCATTGGACGCGATGACGTCTATGTAGTATTCTCCTTCCTCATTCAGTGTGAAGGACGCGGTCGGCTTGTCCGTTTCGATCTTCTCGACTTCCTCGCCTTCCCCGTTTTCGGTCTTCTTATGCAGCACCGCCGTATAGCTCTCCGCCTTCCAGTCCCTGTTCCAGCCGACCGTCACAGATTTTCCGACGGCTACTTTGTCTTCGCTGCCCAGCAGCCGGATCTGAGGCGTGTCCGGTTCGGTCAGCTCCGCCGTGAATGTTCCGATGTCACTGTTCACGTACCCGTCCGCCTTCGCATAGTACTGCAGCTGCTGCCCGTTCGTCAGCGACAGGATCTTCCCCTTCGTGTAGTCGCTCTTCCATCCGCTCGTCCCGATCTGGTACATGATCCTGGCCGAGTTGGCCTCTGAGGTCAGGACGATATTGATCTTCTTCCCGTTCTGGCTTCCGTCGATCATCGGAACACGAAGCTTCGATACAGCGACGTTCCTCGTCACTGTCGCGCTCTTCTTCCCGCTAAGCTCACACCACGCCTTGACCGTCGCCGTGCTGGTGATCGGTACGGTCACGCTGTTCGATGTCGTGCTCTTCGCCGTCTGGCTCCCGATCTGATACCACAGCTTCGCGCTGGTCTGGCTGCTGTTCTTGGAGACGGCCACTGTCTTGCCGCCCGCCACGCACTTCTCGCTTCCGATCGACGGCGTCTTCACGGCCCCGTTCACCGTGACCGTTGCCGTCGCCGTCCGGCTCGCCCCGGACGAATCCCATGCCTGGATCGTCAGCGTATGGCTCCCTGCCGTCAGCTTTCCGCACTTCAGGTTCTTGTCGATCTTCGATCCCGCGATCTTGACGGACTTCTTGGATTTGCCGAAGTCTGATTTGTCGATCACCTTCGTCTGGCTCTCCCCTGTGTTGTTGTCCTGCAGCGTTCCCTTGATCTTTGTGATCGTGTAGTTCGAGGTCACCTTCCCGCTGATCGTCGCTGCCTTGCCTTCCTTGATGCTGATCTTCGATACGCTTACTGCCAGCTTCGTTGCCGTCCCTGCGCTTGGGTTCGTGCTCCCTGAACTGCTGCCTCCTGAAGATGTGCCCGAACCGCTATACTTTAGAGTGACAAAGGCGATTGGTTGATGACACTTGTAATTGGCATTGTCCTTCTTCCTTGTTTTCAACTCAACATATTTATAATTATTATGGTGCGCACTACATTTACAATCTGTATTCCCTTCTACTGTGTAGTATTTTGAATTTGTACTTTTGGTGTTGCGCACGATGCCAATATGGCCAAACCACGCCAAGCTTCCAGCTTGTATGTAAAGGTCCCCCTTTTTGGGCACATAATTGTTTTTGTACTCACATCTACCGCTCCATTTTTTAAACATGCTTTTTTCAGATTTAAAAGCTGTATAATTTACAAAGGTAATCTTCCCACCTGCTTTTACTGCTGCTACTGCAACTTCATCAACATAATTCTTCCGGCCAATGTTCACAAAACTAAATGATGAAGTGTTGCCTGTTTTTTTCGCACAGTAATTCACAAACCAGGCACACCAGCCAGTGTCATCTCTTGTCAGTTCTTTTGGAACGTTAAGCGTTTTCACACTCTTTCCCTCTAATTTTCTGGCGTAATCCGCAAACCCTTTTGCTGTCCCCTTTTCCACTGCCTCGACATGCCCGCTGTTATTCCATCCGTCCGAGATAAACGGGCACATGGTGAACACCATGCAAACAGAAAGAATAACCGTCAGCACTCTTTCTGTTATACCTCTCCGTTTCATCTTGCCTCCTCCTTGCTTAAAGCCTCGTGAACTAATATTCATTCCTTATGATTTGTTAAGATTAATAGTATCAAACAGCATATGTGATTCCATCAAAAAAAAATGAACCTGCGGTGCAGGTTCACGTTATTTTCACTGGTTCTGTTTAGAAATATTCATCATCCCCGGAACTGAAGCTTCCCTTGTCGCTTCCGGACTTCTTCTTGGACTTCTTCGAGGATTTTTTGGATGATTTGCTGCTGGAGCTTCCGCTGTAGGAAGGCGGGCTGGTAGGCCGCTCAGTGACGGATACTTCGACTTGTTTTGCACACCCTCCGGCATCGATAGAAATCTTTGCCGTTCCGTCGCCGGCTGCGGTGATAAGTCCGTCTTCATTGACGGTGGCGATATCCTTGTCAGAAGACGTATATGAGACAGGTTCCTTAGAGAATTTCTCCGGAGCGAGTTTAGGATCCAAATCGTAGGTGTCACCGCGGTAAATCGTGAGGTTGGACTCTATGCCGCTGATTTCGGTGATCTTCGGAACAACCTTGACATCTACGGACTTGGTGAACTCCTTGACTTTTAATGTCATCGTAGCTTCACCCACAGAAACGCCGGTCAGCGCGCCTGTTTTATCTACAGTCAGCACCTTCTCATCAGACGATGCGAACGACATGGGTTCGTCCTCGAAACGATCAGGCTCGATGTCGTACTTCACCTTCATCGTATCGCCGATGTATATCTCTTCGGCTGCATCGATGCCTTTGACATCCGTGACTTCCTTCGGTATCGCTGCGTAGATCACAAGGGCAACTGCTGCGGCAGCAGCTAGTGCAAAAGCCGCAATTACTTTTTTAGATAATCTTTTTTTCTTTGGCACAGGCTTCTCAATGCCCTGCAAGGCTTGCTCTGCGACTTTCTCTTCACCCGGTACTTCCGTCAGAGCTTCAGCTGCATCAGGTTCTTCCGCCATGGCAGTCTTCACTGCACCTGCGGACGCGCCTTCGCTTGCGGTGCCTGTCTTCTCCGCCGGCTCCTCCATGGGTTCTGCTGCTTTTGCATCGTCATACTTCCGCCGGTAATCCAGCTCCTCTAGTGCCAGCCGCATCTCGCGCGCGGTTTGGAAACGGTCATCGGGGCGGTAAGCGCATGCCTTCAATACGATGCTTCTGAATGCGTCCGATCCGTCTGCGGGCGGCTGTGCGGCCGCTCCGCTCATGCGCCGGAAGAACGCCCTGTCCTCGTCCTCCTGTGTGAAAGGCTCCCCGGGCGCAGGCAAAAACACATTCCTGCCGCCGTTGAGGAATTTGTAAAGAACCAGCCCGAGAGAATAGATATCGGTACGCGGTCCATAGGCCTCGCCCTTGTAGACTTCCGGAGCCATGTAGGTGTAGGTGCCCCGCAAAGACAGCCCGATCCGCGTCTCCTCAAGCACGCGGGAAACGCCGAAATCGCCGAGTTTGAAATCGCCATTTGAAGATACGAAGATGTTATCCGGTTTGATGTCCCGGTGAATGATGCCATTGTTCGCGCACAGTTCCAGCGCTTTGCAGAGATCGATGCCCATTTTGAGAACGACTTCCGGGGTCAGATCATTCTCCTCGCAGTACTGAAACAGCGGGGTCAGAAGTTCCATGCGGATCATGATATCCCAACCGATGCCGTCTTCATGAGGAACGATCATATGATCTTCATAGCTGACGATGTTGCTGTTGCCTTTCATCCGTGACATGTTGAGCAACTCGAGTTTGATTCGGTTCATCAAGCTCTGGTAATACGCCTTGACATCGTCGTCAGTCATCCCGTCTGCCTTTGCAGCCTGCAGATCCTGCTTCGATTGAGGTATCGTAATGCACTTCAAAGCAGACCTGTAGGTGTTCCCCAGATCTTCCCGTTCGATCAGAAGGACCTCACCTGCGGCCCCCTGACCGAGCTTATCTTTGATATACCATGAACCGAAAATGGGTTCGTATTTGCTGAACCGTGTTTCCATTAAAGCTGACTTTGCTGTAATTTGATTACTTCTTGACTTTAACCTTTATGATATTCGAATAACTGCTGTAAACAGTCTTCTTTCCAATCTTTTTATAGGCACGCACCTTGTAGCAGTACGTTTTTTTCTTCGAGAGATTCCTGTGGGTCACGCCCTTGACCCTCGCGGATTTCGTCAGTGCCAGAGCATACTTCTTCTTGCCAGGGTATTTGATATACAGCTTATACCCGGTTGCTCCGTTGACCTTATTCCAGGTGAGCTTCACTTTTTTTGTTTTGACATTCACACCTTTGAGGATCGGTTTGGCCAGCCGACCATTTATGGTAATTGTCTTCTTCGCTGCTTTGTACGTGCCTGACTTCAATGCGGTGATCGTAATTTTGCAAGTACCATAGCCAGTGATCTTGACCAGACCCTTGCTGGTAACTGCCGCCACTTTTCTGTTGGATGATTTGTATTTCAGCGGAGTCTTCGCTTTTGCCTTCAGGTAAAAGCTCTTGCCGATGGGTTTTGTGAACTTGGCTGTGCAGGTGATGGACTGCGCCTTCAAAATGTTCACGGGCTTGGTTGGATCAGGATCAGATGGTCCCGGAGGATCCGGATCATCATTGCCACTGCCCGGGTCAGTCCCTGGGTCTGGATCGTTACCCGGATCCGGATCCTGTGTTTGCGGCTGCCCCGTCTCGACCGCTCTGTATTCTTCTACCGTAGCCGCCTCACAGTCAATGCCGTTTTCCTGCGCGTAAGCGGCAGCCACCTGGTTGGTCGTATACAAGGTTACATTCCCGGTCGCCTCTAGGACATTGTTACCGATTACTGTAACGCTGTCCGGGATATACAGCTTTTGCAAGACATTCATCGCACAGAACGCATTGTTTCCGATCGTTGTCAGACCCTCCGGCAATTCGAGCTCATAGATTCCGCTGCACCCAAAGAAGACGTATTCATCGATCTCCTCCAAACCTTCGTGCAGCGTTACACTTCCCAGAGAATTGCAGGAGTTGAAGCAATACGCCCCCAGTTTCTTCACGCCTGAAGGCACCTCAACTGCGGACAGGCTCCAGCTGTTCAGGAATGCATGATCTCCGATTTCCGTCAGCGTCTCCGGCAGAAAAACATTCTTCAGGCTGTTCTGACTGAAGGCATGCGGGCAGATGGTATTCACGCCGTCAGGAACGGTATATGTCTCTCCCTGTCTGGCAGGTGGATAAGCCTCCAGCCTGGTCATGTCCTTCGAATACAATACGCCGTCCACCGCCTTGAAGCTGTCGTTGCTTTCCGGCACTGTAAACGCCTGCAGCCCGGTGCCCGGACCATTGTTGCAGCCGTCAAACACGCTCCCTGCAGAAGGCTCGAACGTTACATTGCCGTTGATCGTAACCGTCTGAAGGGCCTTATTATATGCGAACGCGCCGTCTTTGATCGTGCTGTGCAGGTACGTCGGAAATTCAAGCGTCTCAAACCCGCAGCTGTCAAAGGCATGTCCTTCAATAGTTTCCAGAGAAGACGGGAAACTGATTGCCTTCAAATTGGAACATGCTGTGAACGCGCTAAAACCAATATGCTTTAATCCCTCCGGCAAAACGACCTTGCAGATTTCTTCCTTATTTCGGAACGCATGATTGTTGATGCCGGTTACTGCCGTGCCGCCTATCGATGCCGGGATCTTCAGGATTCCGTCCTCCGGAATTTTGCTGCTTTCTGTGATCAGCGCCGTCCCCGGATAGGGATAGATCGAACCCTCAGGCGGCGTCGCATAATACCATGTGATTCCATCCTCATCCGTATACTCCGCGCCATGTGCGCACAACGGCAAAAAGCCCATTAAAAAGCAGAAGGTTATTGTAATCAATAATCTTCTGACGATTTTTCTTTCAGTGAACTTCATCTTTTTCACTGCCTCATCCTTTCATGTATGGGAAGCTCCACCCGTTATTCAGATATTCATAGTCCAGATCAGAGCGCAGCATCAGCATATCGCTGACCGCCTGCAAACTGTCCTTCTCTGACATTTTATCACATGTTTCGCCTATAATCTTGACTCTTTTGAATTTTGCCACCTTGGGATGCTTCGCTTCCCACCTGCCCAGACACTCAACCAGACGGGCGTCTTCGTCAGCGTCCGGGCTCAGGCAAGCGTAGCCCATCAGTTCAAGGTATGTGTTGATTTCGTCTGTGGTCATACCAAGGGCAAGGCACAGGGCGATGTGCGTTTTGCGAAGTTTCGGGATCGGACGCTGCTTTACCGTCATGTCCTTCGATTTCATATCCATGACGTGGATGCTCTCGTCGCTTCCGACTACATAATTTATCATGGCGTCATCCAGATATCCCCGCAGGAAATTGACTGGCGTGCGCTGGCCGGCGTTCGCTTCTGTATGCGTGTCGAGAATTGCCCGGACGTATGCGCTCAGCATCCTTCTGGGTTTAGTGTATGCCGTCTTGAAGGAGTCGATGTTCTCGACGACAAATGCCCGCAGGCCGGCAAAGCGCGGGTCATATGCGACCTTGTTCAGATCATCTTCGACATCCGCCGTGTCCTTGGAATGTTCGATGTGCTCATTCCAAATGCTGATGTAAGTTTCCCGGATGGCGTCTCTGCACTGATCGTACAGCTTATAATAATTTGTTTCGCTATCCGGATCCGCGGCGTTGGCGTTGATGAGATAGATCCAAACCAGATCTCCCAGGACATCCTTCGCATACAGTTTTCTCTTGTCACCGTAACGGACGATCCAGTCGTTGATGAGATCCAGCTTCTGCCGGAACGCCATGCCGATTCCGATCAGCGTCTCCCGCTTCACCGGCGTTCGCTTTTGCCATCCTGTTATATGTGAATAGCTGACATCGAGATACTCACAGACCTCCTCTTCACGGATGCCTGTCGTCTTCGTCAGGTGTCGTAATTCTTTTCTCCAGTCGTTCAGTTTCTCGCCCATATTCAAGTGCTCCTAAAGTGTTATTATCCATTTTCATTGTAGCCATTTCCTATAACAAAATCATCAAAAAAAAATGAACTTGCCACGCAACTTCCCGAACATCACAAATCCTTCACATAAACGACCATCAAACGACATGACGACCATCAAACGACATGAAACTGTATTACTATATCATTGTCGAAAGACACCACCTCCTCACAAAACGGATAATAATGATGAACGACGAAAAAACCGGCGAAAGGGGCGCCGGTTTTTTCATGAAGCAATCTCTGTAAACAGCATGCTTGCTGTCGCGATTTTAAACTATATGCAAACTTTAATCGATAGTTATTGTCCTGGTGTATTATATCCTAACACAAAAGCCACTAATATTAAACTACGCAAATAATTATTTAGTGTAGTTTGCAAGCAGTATTTGCAAATCCTAATGGGGGCTTTAGAAAATGGATAGGCACAATGATCAGTTCACGCCGAAGCTGGACTACGCTGCAATCGGCAGGCGAATAAGAGACGCCCGAAAAAAGCTTGGCATGACACAGGAAAAACTTGCCGAACTGACAGGTCTGTCTGTGCCGCATGTGAGCAACATCGAAAACGGCAAGACGAAACTCAGCCTGCCGGCGCTCGTTATGATTGCCAATGCTCTGGAATCGTCCCTCGATGCGCTTGTCCATGATAGTCTCAAAGTCACGCAGGAAGCCTTTGACAAAGACTTCAAAGACCTCCTGGAAGACTGCTCGATGAAAGAAAAAGGATTTATATACAACCTTGCGAAAGAAGCAAAAAACGGCCTGCGGAAATAAGATTCCACAGGCCGTTGCGTTTATGTTCGGTATGGCTGGCGTCCTTCGCAGCGCACGCGCGCTTAGCGCACTTAACACTCCTTGCGGTAGATGCAGTTCTTTCTCATGCAGAGATGGCATTCTCTGTTGCAGGTCGGCTGTCCGTCGTGGGTCATCTTCAGGACGTCTTCCGTTCTGATCATGCCGCGGTCGCGCATCGCTCTTTCCTCTTCAGCTTTCTCAGCTTCTTCGGCTGCTTTTGCCGCTTCAATGGCTTCGGCTTCTTCTTCGGTGATGAGGCCGTAGTCCAGTTTGTACGCGGTCATGTCGTAGCCCTGCTCTTCGCATTCGAGGATATGCTTGATCATCTCCTCGCGGTTCGCGTCCTTCTCGGCCAGCTCTTCGGCAACGCCTGCCAAAGCCGCCGGGCCATCAAACGCGCCGCCGGTCGCGCTCTGCTGGGCGGTGGACTTGATGCCGTACTGGCTCTCTTCCGGCTTGACGAACTTGAAGCCGAGGGACTTCTCCAAAAGCTTGATCGCGCCTTCTCTGTGCTTGACGCTGAGCACGCCCAGAGACGCCATGATGTAATCGTTGTCGACTGCGACCTTCGCGTGGTGGGTCGGGAACAGCTTCGTTCCCGTCTGATCGTACTCACAGATGCGTCCCATGATCTCTTCCCTGTGCGGGAGACGGGTCAGAGCGCCGCCTGTTCCGACGATGTACTTGACCGGCGTCAGGTCCTTGCCCTCCGCCACGGTGCTGCGGCCGCTCGGGCCGTAGATATATCTGATCTGGCCGGCGTGACGGTCCACTGCCTTCATGACAGCTTCCTCCGTCAGAATCTCGACCATCTTGATTTCGTCTTCATTCTTCGGGATCGCCACGTAGCTGGCCAGCGTCGCATCCGGATCAAATCCGGCCTCCGCTGCCTTCTCGCGGAATTCCTCTTCCCCGATGGATTCGATGACTTTCATCCGGTTGACGTAGACACCCAAGTCACCCTCGACGGTTCTCTTGGCCATAGGCTCCGGCGCCGTCAGGATACGGGCTACGTTGTCCGACTCGCGGCAAACAGAATGCACGTCCGTCGTCGCGCCGCCGACGTCGATAACCACCACTTCACCAATACACTCATGCAAAAGCTTCGTAGCCTGCATGACAGCACCCGGTGTTGGAACGATCGGGCCATTGACCATGTCGCGCACGTGTTCCATGCCCGGCGCGTTCGTGATGTGATCTTCAAACGCGTCCTGGATGACTTTGCGGCAGGGCTCGACGTTCATGTCGTCGATCTTCGGGTATACGTTTTCTACGTTGTAGAGTTTCTGACCGGACTCTTCATCGAAGATCAGTTCCATCTCTTCCTGGTTCTCGATGTTGCCGGCGTAGATGATCGGCGTTTTGAGACCGAGGCTGCGGATCTTCTCCGCATTGTCGATGGCCGTGTCTCTTTCGCCGTAGTCGACGCCGCCCGCGATGAGGATCAGGTTCGGCTGGATCTCCTGGATCTTCTTCAGATCCGTACGTCTGAGTTTGCCGGCCGTTACGAAGTGGATGATTCCGCCTGCACCCAAGGCTGCTTCCTTGGCAGCTCTGGCAGTCATATCGTAGACCAGACCGTGGACTGTCATTTTCAGACCGCCCGCCGCTGAAGACGTCGCCAGCATCTCGTCGTATTCGAGGCTGTCGATTCCCATCTTCGCGCAAAGATCATCGATGGCTCCCTGCAGGCCGACTCTGACGTCGCCCTCCAGCACCGATGTGGGGGCCTGCCCCTGCGCCCAGAATTCCGGATTGTCGCTGTCGATATTCTTAAATGCGTTTACTACTGTTGTCGTTGATCCAATCTCAGCTACTAAAACGTCGACTTTCATATTGATGTCCTTTCAAGATAGTTCGGGCCGGGCTTTCGCCCGGCCCTGTGTGTTTGCTATTAGAGAACTTCCTGTACTTCAGGTGGTTCTTCGCCACGTCTTCTCATTGCTTCTTCGCAGAGGAAGGTAGCAACGTCGATGCCGTGGGAGTCTCTTCCGAATCCTTCGTCAATGCCAGTCTCGCGGGCTTCTTCAGGAATAACCTGTGTTCCGCCTGCTGCGATGATGACCTTGTCGCGGATGCCTTTTTCGATGGCCAGCTCGTTGATTCTCTTCATGTTCTTGTAGTGAACGTTGTCGTGGGAGATGATCGTTGAAGCCAGGATTGCATTTGCATTCAGCTCAACAGCAGCGTCTACCAGCTTCTCTACAGGAACGGAAGTGCCGAGGTAGTTGACCTTGACGCCCCACTTCTCGATGCCGCCGTGCTTGATGTTGATGATCTCACGGAGACCTACGGAGTGCTCGTCGTTTCCAACTGTTCCGCATACGACTACCATTGGATGCTCTTCGAACTCTTTGTAGAGAACAGCATCTGACTGGTGATGCGGCGGTGCCGGGATCTCGAGTGTGGAAGGATCGATGTCGAATGGAACCTTACCCTTCATTTCAACTCTTGTGCCCTCTGCCGGGTGGAGAACTTCCTTACTGATTACAACCGGATCTTCCAGGCCGAGTCTGTGTCCGATCTCCAGAGCAACAGCTTCAGATGCTCTGGCGTGTGTCGGGATGCACATGGTCAGCAGGATGATGCCGTCTCCGCACCATTCCACTTCCGGAATGATCGCTTCGCCATTGTGATACTTGGCAACCTTTTCGAGTCTTACGTTTACATTGTCTTCCTCGTCGAGTTCGTCGATGTAAACGATCTTGCTTCTGTCTTCGAATGTGCAGCCGCCGATGAGTGCGGATGGGTTCTCAGGATCTCCGCCGTACTGCTCAACGTTGTTGTATCCGTAGTGTGCGGTAACAGGAGCCATGTAGTCTTCTTCTCTTTCGAAGATGTAGCCATAGCCTACGCCGCCGTCCAGCTTACGAGCGATACCGTCGCCGTTTCTTTCCGGATACTTTCCGGAGTCAACGAAGAATCCTTCTTCAACAGCCTTGAAGTATCCGCCTGTTTCGACCATTTCTTCCATGAACAGGAGAGCTCTTTCTTTGATCTCTCTGGCGTTTTCTCTCAGCGGGCCGTCCTTCTTCAGCTCGATCATTTCCATGAGGCCGTCCATACCAATCAGTGTCTGCTTCGCGTTGTCGCAGGCTTCGATGTTGTAGATGTGCCATGGAACGTTTCTGCCTTCGTCCGGCGTGATCGTTGACTGGATGTCTACGGAAGTCAGCTTGGAGATGAACATGTCCAGAACGTGGGTTACAGTCGCTTCTCTTGCGGAGGAGCAGATGTACTTCGTGTTCTGCTGGCATCTCATCTTGTATCTGCCGCAGATGTCTCTCAGTGCAACAGCGTACGGCAGGTCATAGTACATGAGCGGGCCAGGTACGGCTGTTGGAGGTACTGTGGACAGTGAGATCAGGTCAGGGCTGATGCCGACCTTCTCTGAAAATCTTGAGTTGATGGAGTGCTGTACGATCAGCTCAGGCATGACCTTCCATGCGTCTCTGGCTGTCGCGTTGGCGTTGTGTGCGCCGTCGATCTGGAGCATCTGCGCCCATGCCATGATCTTCTTGGACTCGCAGGCATCTACGAATGATCTGATCGCGTTGATGTCTCTGTACAGTACGTTGTACTGCGGGTCCTGGTGCGCTCCGTTGACGCCTTCTTCTGCGAACATGACCGCTACGTCAGGGCCGGCTACGCCGGATACGTAGGAGTGATAGTTGATCGGACGACCAACTTCGTCTTCGATGATGTCGCATGCTTTTCTCTGTGCTCTGACCTGCTTACGTGTGATAGGAACACCGCCGATACCCTGCGGAGTACCTTCCATCAGGCCGTCGATATGGGACTGTCCCATGTGTCTGATAACCATCAGGTGGTCAGCGCCGTGCCATGCGCCCATTCTCATTCTTCTGATATCGTCTTCAAATCTACCGGAAGCGATCTCAGTTGTGATGACAGGCATTGGCTGCGGGTCTGCGTCCTCAAAGTACTTGGCAGGAGGCAGGCCAACGCTGTTCTTCAGAGGCTTTGAACAATCATGGTATTCGAACGGTCCAAGCTTGCAGCCAGGATCCGGCTCTCTCCAGTGCCAGCCTCTTCTTCTCGGTTCATACTTGTCGAGGTCCTTCAGGATCTCTTTTATATTTAACTTTTCGTTTGGTGCTAATTTGAAATCTGACATCCTGTTACCTCCTTACTTGAAACTTGCTACTACTTCGTCCCAGTATTCTCCGGCAACCAGCTTTTCAGCTGCTTCCTTCGCTGAGAGGTCGTGTGCCTTCATTACCTTGTAAACTACGTGGCCAGCTCCGTGTCCCATGAGACCTCTGTCCATGCAGCCCTCAACAACCTTCTGTGTATCCAGTGAGGATACGCCCATTCTCAGGAGAACAGCTCTCTCTACGGAAGGCGTTGTGTTCTTTCTTCCCAGTTCAAGCAGAGGATCAACAACCTGGTCAACCAGTTCCCAGAATCTGTTGTACAGTTCCTCGTCTGTCAGATCCGCAATATGCTTTCTGCGTTCTGCAAAATCGTCTTCTCTTCTCATCCTTTTTTTCCTTTCGTGTGACAACTGCCGGCGACGGAAGCCGCCGACAGTTACAGTTCTATTTCAGCTTACAGAAGTCCGTTCTCTTCCAGAGTCTTCTTAACGAACTCTACGTCTGTCTTTGTTTCTTCAGCCAGGAATTCGAGGTCTGAATCTGTCGGCTTAACGCCTGCCTTCTTGACAGCCTTCTTGATCAGGGACTGTCTGAAGTGGTTGATGTCAGCTTCCTTATACTTGAAGAGTGCAGGGCTTGAAGGCAGAACTACGCTCTTGCCCGGAACCTCATCCTTCGGGTCGCCGAGTTTAACTTCGATTCCGTTTTCCTTCGCGAACCACAGCTGCGGCTGTACGTGCTTGCCGGCGCCTGTGTATTCTGTTTCGGATACTACCAGGATCGCGTCCTCAGGCAGTTCCTGTGCCAGGGAGAATGCTGCTGCCAGTGATGTCTGTCCGGCAGGTCCTCTCTCGATACCTTCGAGCTGAGCCAGCATTTCTGTCATTTCCATGATTTCGCCCTGTGTGATCGTAACGTATCTGTCCATGTATCTCAGCGGTCTTGCAGCTGATCTTGGAACGTCACTGTGGTCAGGATCTGTAGCGTACGGAACACCAAATCCGGTGTGTCCTGTTGTGCAGGACTTCTTGTTGAAGTCAACGTCTGACGCCATGGAAAGGCCGCTCAGGTCGATGGATGCGCCAACGATCTCAGCATCGCAGCCAGCCATTCTGACACCACGTGCTGTTCCTGTTGTCATGCCGCCGCCGGCTGTTGTGCAGACTACCATATCCGGATCCTTGCCCAGCTTTTCTCTGCACTGCATTACGATTTCATAACCCAGTGTGTCAACGCCGGCGATACCGAATGGTGAATACAGGGAAGCATTGAAGTAGCCAGTGTCTTCCAGGATTGACAGGAAGGAGTAGAACAGTTCCGGTCCTACTGTCAGCTGAACGACCTCAGCTCCCAGAGCTTCGCACTTACGAGCCTTCTCAACGATTTCAGGCTGTCCAACACCGTGGGAGTCGTAGCATTCCTGCACGATGATGCACTTGAGGCCCTGGATCGCAGCCTGTGAAGCTACTGCAGCGCCGTAGTTGCCTGATGTAGCAGCCATAACGCCCTTGTATCCCAGCTTCTTAGCGTGGTATACAGCGCAGGCAGCTCTTCTGTCCTTGAAGGAACCGGATGGGTTAGCAGCTTCATCCTTGATGAAGATTCTAGCGCCGAATCCGGGCTTTGCATATTTACGAGCAAGCTTTGTCAGGTTTCTGGCCTCGAGCAGCGGTGTGTTGCCGACGCCGAACTGGCTCTGAACTCTGTTGACCTCTTCCAGGGTGTATCCTGTGGAAGTCATGAGCTTGTCATAATCGAATGCGATTGGGGATGTTTCAAATTCTGCATAGTCCAGTCCGAGTGCGTCTTTCTGGATGTCATTTGATCTTCCCATTACGGAAGCATAATCTTTAGCTAATGTCATTATCTTACACCTCCGATCTCTGCCATCTCTTTTCTGAGAACCTTGTCTACTTCGATCAGCTCCGGAACGAACTTGCCGTAGCTGTGATCATAGTATGGGAAATCATCGATCAGAGTGCCCTTCTCGATTCTGCCAACAACTGTTTCAACTTCTACTTCGTCGCCGATCTCAGCGTCTGCAAGCAGGAAGCCCTTTGTCCACTGTTCCAGGTCGCATTTCTTTGTGTCTTCCGGCAGCTTAGCTGTTCTTTCTTCTGCCTTCAGGACGATGCTGTGAATGCGGACCCAATCACCTTTTTTTGCCATTTTCATCCTCCATATTGTGAATATGAGGCACGCCTTGCTTTTGCGTGAGCGTGCCCCATGTCCTTATTATAATTAGTATTATCGAAACTTATTTAACGATCTTCTTAGCCGGGTCGATTCTCTTTCTTACGTCACCCATCAGGCAGCGTGGAATCGGCAGGTCGATCATTGTCTTCAGGCCAGGCTCAGCGTTGATAACCTGCGGAATCATGTTAGCGCACATAGCGATTGTTCCGAGACCACCTTCAACCTCTGGGCTGTTAACCATGTTGACTGCCGGAGTTCCTTCGAGGATTACATAGTCGCCAGTCTGAACGCCAACCTGTTCAGGCTCGATCTGCTGCGGGTGCTCCATTCTGACCTTCATGCCGTTGGACAGTGTAGCATCAGCTTCCATAGCAACGCCTGCGCAGGAACCAGCTGCTGCGAATCCATACGGTGACTTTCTGTCAACGTCAGTTACGATCGGGTTCATATCCTGTGAGAATTCGGAAACTTCGAGGCCAAGACCTTCTGCCATCATGCCAACGGATTCTGCGAATCCAACGTGACCTGACATTGTGCCGTTTGCTTTTCTTTCGTTGAACTCTTCAACGGAAACGCCGATGCCCTGCTCATGCATAACAACAGGTCCGAACGGTGACAGTGAGTTAACTCTTCTGGAGAGGATGTGCTCTACATTGGTCATGCAGCCTGTCATTACCAGTACGAGCATGTCCATGATGTGACCAGGGTTGATGCCTGTTCCCAGTACTGTTACGCCGTTTTCCTTAGCGATCTTGTCCAGCTCAGCAGCCAGCTCTGGGCTCTGTGCAGCAGGATAAGCCATTTCCTCGGCTGAAGTAACGCAGTTGAGTCCCTGCTCCAGGATGAACTTGAGGCGTGGGAATGCATCCTTTGTGAAGGAGTCTGTGCACAGTACTACGATGTCAGCAGCACCCGGCTTGATGATCTCTTCCGGAGCCTTGATGATGACGTCTTCTCTGTCACCCTTCTCTGTCTTGATGTACTCATACATTGAGTGTCCCTGCTTGTGTTCTCTTCCAGCAACACCAACGATGTCTACGCCTTCCTTTGTAAGCAGCATGTCAGCGATGCCGCCGCCCATAGCGCCGAGTCCCCAAATGATTACTTTTACGTTTTCCATAGTGTTTCTCCTTTTCATCTTATTTTACTTAAAAGTATAAGCGATTTGATTGTGCCCTTATATAAAGCAATCCCCGTGCCAACTCCGGCCGGGGATGTGTTTGTTTTTTGTTTGGTCTGAAACCCTTGATACACAAGGCTTTGCGGCACCTGCTTCCGGGCTTTTTCGCTTTCTTCTGCTACAGTCCTGGTGCAAAAGCATCCAATTCTGCAAGTATTTTTGCGGTATATATGCAAATATATTTGCTAAATGCCGTATTTCCTGATTTTGTGCTGGAGATTTTGCCGCAGCATGCCTAGTTCTTTGGCTGTTTTGGACACGTTTCCGTCGTTTGCGATCAGATACTGCCGGATGACGGTTTCCTCGATTCCTGCCAGATAATCGGACAGGGATCCGCCGGTTTCCACGAAGCTTTCTGCCGCGTGCCCGCCTGATACATCCGCTGATTCCCTGTATCCGCTGTCGATGTCGATGTCCGTTTCTGTGAGGACGTGATCCTCATCGGCCATTGAAACGGCCGACATGATGATGTTCTCCAGCTCCCTCACGTTGCCCGGGTAATCGTAGTTCATCAACTTCGCCTTGGCTCCATCGGAAAGCATCCAGATCTCCTTGTCGAAGCGTTCGTTGTACTTCTTCAGGAACGCGCTGCTCAGGATCGGAATGTCGTCCTTCCTTTCCCGCAGCGGCGGGATCGAGATCCTTACCGTACCGAGTCTGTAGTACAGGTCGCGCCTAAGAGCACCCCTCTCAATGAGTTCCTCTGCAGGCTCATTGATCGTCGAGATGATCCGCACATCGATAGGAATGTCTTTGGTTCCGCCCACGCGACGGATGTATTCCTCCTGCAGCACTCGCAGCAGCTTGCCCTGCAGGCCGATTGGCATGGCGCTGACCTCGTCAAGCAGCAGCGTGCCGCCGTTCGCCTGCTCGAACAGACCGGCTCTGTCAACGGCTCCCGTGAATCCGCCCTTGGCTGTTCCGAACAGCATTCCTTCGAGAAGGCTCTCCGGTATGGCCGCGCAGTTCTGGGCCAGGAACGGTCCTTTCTGCCGGAGCCCGTCGTAGTGGATGCTCTGCGCGAACAGCTCCTTACCAACGCCCGTCTCACCGTAGAGGAGTACAGAGGTATCGTTATGTGACGCCTTCTGCGCCCGGGCGATGGTCTCTTCGAATCTCTGGTTCTCGCCGATGATGTCGCTGAACTGGTATCTGCGGATGCCGCGGCGTTTCTCGCGTTTCCGGCTTTCGCCGTCCTGCCCGCCTGCGCCGGTCTCGTCCGCACCCTCTTCAGCCTGCTTTTCCGGTGCGCGCCTTGCAGTCAGGTCGCTCTGCAGATCAAGGATCGTATCGCTCATGTTCTTGATATCGGTGATGTCCCGCGCCACCTCCATGGCTGCGATGATTTTGCCGTCTACGATGATCGGGACCGTCGTATTGACCGTATTGATCTCCTTGCCGTATTCGTTCAGATAGGTCTGCTGCTGGTTCCGCGTCGCCTTCTTTTCCTTCAGCGCCTGCATGAGGGTACTCTCCTCCTCGGGAATGTTGGAGAACACCTCCCGGAAGGGTTTGCCGATGACATTGCTGATCCTGGTCTTCTCCAGCTTGGCCATCTCCTCATTGTAAAGAATCGTGATGCCCTCTGCGTTCACGATGTGCATCGCTCCGCCCAGGACCTCCGCAGCAGCCCTGAGTATCGCCTGATATTCCTTCGCGTTCATTTCTTTTCATCCTCCTGCCGGTTCCGGCACTGCAATTATACCACCAGGCGGGGCTGGTGTGCAAATATATTTGCATGGCGGGTGCTGGTTCGTAGTCCTGGATCTTGCTTCGCGTGGTATGACGGCTCTGTAAAACGGGGAGCGTAAGGGTCCAGGGGCGGCTTTGCCAAGTTGAGGACACGCCGAGCGAACTGTACAAGAGACTCTTCATTATGGGCTCACTCTTGTACGTGGAGCCAAGAAAGAACGGTTATTTCTCCATCTCTTGTACATCCAGGGCCGCTAGGACAAGATTGGCGAAAATAAGGCTTGTTTCTTGTACAAAACGGGGCTTACGTCTGCGTCTCAAAAGCCATTTGTACAAGAGATTCAAGGTAGTGAATGATATCTTGTACGGCTGTACAAGAACGAATGAAATACGGCGGTTTTCTTGACCGCAGGTCAGAAACCTGTGGAAGCACGCACCCCGTATGTGTTACAATACGAACAGTCAATAGTTAATAGGCGATACATCTAGAGGCAGCGGGGAATAACCAGGAGGCACCGGACAGCAACATGCGAAAGAAAATGATATTCATCGGCAACAGTATCGTGGCGGGATACCCGTGGGGCAAGAGCAAAGGCTTCACAGGCGTGCTGCGTAGGATCTTGAAGGACGGCGACGGCGACCCGGCGGGCGCTCCTGCTTTTGCCAAGAGCACGGGATTCGATATCATAAACAAAGGCATCAACGGCGATACGACGGCGGGCATCGCCGCGCGGTTTGAAGCAGATGTACTCAGTCACAAGCCGGATATCGTGTTCTACCTGACGGGTGCAAACGACTTTATCTACCGTGAAGCCGGCCCGGAGGAGGCTTTCGATAATCTGGAGAAGCTGGCAAAGCGGGCGGATGCGATCGGCGCCGTGTCTGTCTACATCACACCGACGCCGGTGGATGCTGACAAGGCCGGGTATATGTGGCTGGCAGGATGCGGCATCTCCTACGACGCCGTCAACCGGGACCTGGCAAATTTCTCGGAAATGCTGAAGGGCTCCGGCAGGCCTTTTGTCGATATCAACCGCCTCTACCAGGAGTACGTCGCAGAACTGGGCGACCCGGAACTGGCGTATCTGGACGGCGTGCACCCGACACCGGACGGGCATAAGTTCATAGCGCGGCAGGTGCTTGACGTTATCGAAAAGGAAGAATTATATAAATAAGTTCAGGAGGACGACCGATGAGACTCAGAAAAGAATTAGACGAACTGCAGGAAAAGGAAGTTCTGCTGATCGCGCAGATCTCCGATGCGCTGGCGCACCCGGCGCGGATCAAGATATTCCGCTTCATCATGCAGCAAAACAAAAGGCGCACCCCCGTCTGCAACAAAGATCTTGTTGAAGAGTTCGGGTACGCGCAGGCGACGATTTCCCAGCACGTGAAGAAACTCGCCGATGCGGACCTGCTCCAGATCAAGAAGCAGGACCGTTTCTCTTATTACTATGTGCACCTAGGCACGCTCCAGAACTATCTGGACGCTACGCGCAAATTCGAAAATATGCGGTAAACGCGACCTTCCGGCTCCTCCCGGCGCCTGGCCGCAGTGCCGCGGCAACACTCACCGGATCTCGTCGATTCCCTGGTTCGCCAGCGCGTCGGCACGATTGTTCTTTTCGATGATGTATTTGAACTCATCGAGGGTAAAGCCGCCGCCGTTCCACTCGCAGAACTTGCCGTAGAGCTTCATCAGATCGAGGTTCTCGCTCGCCAGATTCACATGGCCTTTGACGCGGTAGAATTCTATTTCATGCCGGTCCAGGAAAGGCAGAAGTTCCACCCACAGATCCTGGTTTTCCACAGGCTTCTTCTGGGCGTTCTTCCAGCCGTTCGACTGCCAGTTCACATACCACTTCTTGCGGAAGCAGTCCATAAGGTAGCTGCTGTCCGAAAAGACCTGGATGCGCTGGCCTTCTTTTTTTATAGCGCGGAAAGCTTCCAGCAGGGCGGTCATCTCCATGCGGTTGTTGGTCGTATTGGCCTCGTTGCCGTAGAGTTCCTTAACAGCAGGCGTTGTGACACCGGCTGCACCCAGCGCACCGGCCGGTGCAAACTCCAGGATGGCGCCCCATCCGCCCAGGTTCTCCTCGGACTGGTTGCCCGCGCATCCGCCGTCTGTATAGATTCTCAAAACTCCGTCACTTCTCATATGTTTCGTATCTCCTGCCTTATGGCAAATCATCAAAATCGTAGTACCGCATCGTCCTGTCCTGCTTGAGCTCAAGCTCCGGGATGAACACCTTGAAGCTGGCGCCTTTGCCTTCCTCGGATTCGACTTCGATCCTTCCCTTGTGGTCTTCGGCTGCCTGAAGGGCGATGGCCAGGCCCAGGCCTGTGCCGACGCCGGCTTCCTTCGTCGTGAAGAACGGGTCGAAGATCTTCTCTTTGATGTCGTCCGGGATGCCCGGGCCGTCGTCCGCAACTTCGATCATGATGTCTGTGCCGACCTTCTCTGTAGTGACCGTGACCTCGCCGCCTTCTTCGCCTAGGGCATGGAAGGCGTTGATGATCAGATTCAGGATCAGCTGGGACAGCTGCGTTTCATTTCCTTCTATATATTTACGTGAACAGTTCAGGTTCCGGAAGATGTCCACCTTCTTCGGCAGGGCCGGCGATGTGACGTGCAGGACCTTGTTCACCAGTTCGTCCGGATTGATCGTCTCAAACCGCATCTCCGTGTTTTTGCGGGAGAGCTCAGACAGCCGTGAGATGATATCCTTGGCCTTGACGGAGGCGTTGTAGATTTCCAGAACGTCGTCGTAGGGACTGTCGTCTGTCTGCGGGAGCTTTTCCAGGGTCATGAGGCTGTATCCCATGATCGGCGTCAGCAGATTGTTGAATTCGTGTGCAATACTGGAGGTCAGTGTACCGATGGTCTCCAGCCGCTGATGGTGTGCCAGTTCCTGGGTCTTCCTGGTGAGCTCCTCCATCTGGCGGTTCTTTTCTTTCAGTGCTTCCAGCTCCTTGTCCGCCTTCATCATGTCGCGCTTTCCCTGCAGGAAGATCTGCAGGGCGACAAGCATTCCCGCCAGCACCAGCGCGAGACCGAGGATGATTCTGCTGGCTGTCGTGGCGGCCGCGATGATTCCCAGGGCCACAAGCAGCACAGCCAGACCAAGCTCGATCAGCTCTTTTCTATTCGTATTTTTCAGCAAATTTCGCAAAGTCCACACTCCTTATTGCTATATTCAGTATTTTTCATTATAATTATACAAGATATAGTGATAATGTAAAACAGGAGTTTATTATGGCAAAAGATCTTGTTCTTGTAGTAGATGATGATCAGGCAGTCCGCACCATGCTCGGGAAGGTAATGACCGGCAACGATTTCGACGTTGTCGAAACCGCAAGCGGTGAGGAGGCACTGGCTGCCATCGAGGAAAATGATTTCGCGCTGATACTGCTCGATATCAATATGCACGGAATGGATGGGTTCGAAGTGATCCACGAGCTCCGCGGCCGCGGGGAGAACGTCCCCATCATGGTGGTCAGCGGGCGCAAGGCTGATTACGACACGCTCTACGGTCTGGACATCGGCGCAGATGAATACATCACGAAGCCCTTCAATCCCGTTACCTTAGGCGCAAAGGCAAAGGCTCTCATCAGGAGGAGCCGCAGTTCCGTCTCCGACGACAACCCGATTCTGGAGGTCGGTCCGTTTACCTACAACACCCACACCCTGCGCTTCTATAAAAATGAAGTCGAGATCCCGCTCTCCGCGAAAGAGAACGCCATGATCAAACTCTTCATCGACAACGTAGGCAGAATCTTCTCCAAGGATATGATCTACAGCATGATCTGGGGCGAGACCATCATCGACGAAAACGCCATCATGGTCTATGTCAACAGACTGCGCCAGAAGATCGAAGACGACCCGTCCGATCCGCAGTACATCCAGACAGTCCGCGGTCTCGGATACAAGTTCACCGTCTGATTCCCAGGCATAACAAAGCGGCCTCTCGCGAGGCCGCTGTTTTAATTGTTGTTATTTATGGTATGTTTCGTTCCTGTTGATCTTGAAGCTCCGGTAGATCTGTTCGAGGAGGATGACGCGCATCATCTGGTGGGGGAAGGTCATCGCCGAGAAGCTCAGTTTGAAATCGGCGCGTTTGCTGACGTCCGCCGACAGACCCAGCGATCCGCCGATGATAAAGTCGATGGTGCTTTTGCCTTCCAGGGCAAGATCTGCGATCCGGGATGCCAGCTGCTCGCTGCTCAGCGGCTTTCCCTTGATCTCGAGGGTGATGGCATAATCACCTTTGCCGATATGGCGCAGGATGTCTTCGCCCTCGGCAGTCTTCACCGCTTCCTCGTCCGCCGGCGATGGATTCGCGCGGAGCGGGCTCTCCTTGAGCTCGACGATCTCCAGACTGCAGTAGGCGCCGAGCCGTTTGGAATACTCGGCCACCGCCTCCCGCCAGTACTTCTCTTTCAGTTTTCCGATTGCGATGATGCGTATGTTCATGCTGACTGTCTCCGCTGTCTATAGTTCATAGATATCACTGATCTGATCACGCATTGCCACCTCGATCTGCAGATCGTCCCCGGTGAAGATCCTGTCCTCTTCGAGGGTGTTGATGATCGCCTGCATGGCCACTTCCGGCGTATTGTTTTCATGACTGAGATGCCCCAGAAGAACCATGCGCCTCTTGGGTTTTTCGTTCACGATCCTGCAAAGGCACTCTCCGCAGTGCAGGTTCGACAGGTGGCCCTCGTCCCCGAGGATGCGCTGCTTGAGCGGATACGGATACCTGCCGAACAGCAGCATCTCCTTCTCGTGATTTGCTTCAAGCAAAAGCAGGTCCGCTTCAGCGATCTCCTCGAAGATCTCATCGCTGATAAATCCGGAATCTGTGCATACGCTGATCTGCTGTCCGTCCCCGTAAATCGAAAAGCCGACCGGTTCGGCAGCGTCATGGGATACCGGGAAGGGCCGGATAGTCAGATCGCCGATCTGAAACTCTTCGCCAGTCTCAAACAGTTCTCTGCGCTCCTCCGGAACAGGCCGGTCGATCTGATCCCACGTCGCTTCGTTAGCGTAGACCTGCAGGCCAGGGATCCGCTTGGTCATGACCGGAAGGGATTTGACATGGTCGATGTGCTCATGGGTCACCAAAATGGCGCTGACCATTTCTCGCGGAGTTCCTGTCTCCTCGAGACCTGCGAGGATCCTTTTGCCTGAGATCCCCGCGTCGATCAGCACCGCCGTTTCTTCACTTTTGATCAGGTAGCAGTTGCCGCTGCTGCCGCTCGCGAAAGAACAGAATTTCATTGTCATCTATGTGTTGCTCCTCTTTTCTGACACAGAATTATACCACTTTTTTCGTTGTTTGCGAGAAACTTCACGAGAAATATCTCGGTTCTAAAAAACATGTTGGGGTGGCTCACGTAATGTTGGCCATCGGCTGATGTCCGGCGAGCGGATGGCCACAGTTTTCCCCGATTTTGCACCTGATTTCTGCGGGATTTCACTCATGGAAGCCTCACGGCAAGTGGGGGGCGCAGTTTTTTCGATCCAAAAGCAGATTTCTGCGGGTCTGTCCCTGCGAGTCCAGTCTAAGCCCGTTAATCCCGCAGGATCTGATATGCTTTTGCTATATTTCTGCGATGGCTCGCTCGCAGGCGGAAATCCGAGCCAAATGAAAGAGACTCTGAAATCCTTGGAGTATCATCCACCCCAACATTCTTTACAGAGCCAATATCTCCTTCCGGGCAAATAAAAAGACTGCCGCACTGCAGCAGTCCTCCTGATTTCGCTGATTATTCGAGTCCGTACTTGGTCTTGAACTTCTCAACTCTGCCACCTCTGGTGGTGAACTTCTGAGTTCCTGTAAAGAACGGATGGCACGCTGAGCAGATGTCTGTTCTGATTTCTGATTCAGTTGATCTGGTCATAAATGTGTTGCCGCATGCGCAAGTTACTTTACATTCCTTATACTCAGGATGGATTCCTTTTTTCATGCTTTCACTTCCTTTCTGCCCTGACGAGCCTTCTTTGATATCTCAGCGGGCGGACAAGTCTCTCCCCGCGAGCCTTCATATACTATCACACTTTCCAACGTCGGTCAATGATTTTTGCAAGTAATGATTTTTTGATTGTGATGGCCCTTTCGGGGCACATCTCCTGACAGCAGTAGCACTTGATGCACCGGGTGTAATCATAATCCGCAACAGGCCGTGAGAAGATGTCGCTCCGGATGGAGATGGCCTTCTCTTCGAGCGGACAGGTCTCCACGCATATGCCGCAGCCGACGCACTTATTCTTTACAACGACGGGTTTCTTGCCGGCCAGCCTGCCGACCAGCGGCATCAGACTCATAGACCCGCGGAAATCCCTGCTCCTCTGGACATTGAATTCCTTGTCCGCGTATTTCACTTCGAGTTCGTCCATCGTGATGACAGCACCCTCCCGCTGCATCGGAACGCCGCCGAGCAAAACCTCTATTTCCTCATCGTCAAAGGTGCCGACGCCCGCCTCCATGCAGGCGACGTTTGTTGCAACCAGTTCGGAATCCAGATAGATCAGCTTGCAGAACACGGCGTCGAGCGCCACCGGATCGGTGGACACGAGAATCGCGTTGATCGGGAATGGATCTCCCGACCCCGGCCCGTTTCCCTCCATAGCGACGATTCCGTCCATGATGTGCAGGGCAGGCCTCACCACATGGTTCAGATCAGCCAGCATTCTCGCGAAGTGCTCCGGGCTTTGGAACTTGGCGTGGGACGCCGCTTTGTTGATGCTGTAAACGCAGCCGAATGTGTTCTTGACGGCTCCGGTGATCCTTGTCAGCTGATGGGTCTTCATCTTGCAGACGTTAATGATCGCGCCCGCCGGCGCGCTACCGTCCGCACCGGTCACCTTCACGACTTCATCGCAGAGCACGAAATGCTTTGCGACTTTTCCTTCCGGGTACTCCACTTCTGTGCCGTGTTCGAAGTCTCCTGCGCGGATGCCCAGCTCCTCCGCAACGTCTTTGATGCCGGAGGCTTCCGCCACCTTCGACATTCCGAAAGCAGGATTTCCCGGGGAATCACCGTAGGCCAGATTGCTGTAACCCGCCTCATGCAAAAGCTCCCCAACCGCGCGGAACACTTCCGGATGGGTGGTCACTGCCTTCTCGGGGGCTGCCCGGCTGAGCAGATTCGGCTTGAGCAGGATTTCCATGCCTTTGCCGCCCGCCTCACCAGCTGCCCGGGATGCAGGCTCATCCGCGAATATGGCATCAAAACCGCCGAGAAGTTCGATGCCTTCCCGGACGGCGTCCATGACTTTGTCACGATCATATGAGTCGCATCGTACGACTGCGACTTTTGATGGAACTCTGTCCATTTCGCTCATTGCTTTTTTCGCTCCTTAAACCTTGCGTTTCCTGCTGTATTCCCCTGCCGTGTTTCCTGCTGTATTTCCTATTTGGGGATCCCGTAGAACCGTTTGGCGTTGTCTCTTGTGAGCGCGGCCACTTCCTTCGGCAGCAGCCCTTTGATCTCAGCCACCTTGTTCGCCGTGTATTCGACAAACAGCGGCGTGTTCCGCTTGCCCCGGAATGGTACCGGGGTCAGGTACGGCGCATCTGTTTCGATCAGCAGCCGCCCCATGGGAACTGCGGCGACCATGGTCACGGTTTTCCTGTTGTTCTTATATGTCACGGGACCAGCCACACTGATGAACGCTCCCATTTTAACATACTCCAGCCCAAACTCTGCGGAACCTGAGAAACAATGGAGCAAAACGCCCGCATGGCCGAAGTGCTCCTTTCGTTCTTCCGAGAAGGCTCCCTCCTCGACCAAGATGTCCCTGACTTCCTGATCCGCTTCCCTGGCGTGGATGGTGATGGGCATCATCAGCTCATTGGCCAGCCTGATCTGCCTGCGGAACCAATACCGCTGGGTATCCCTGTCGCTGAGATCGTAATGGAAATCTAAGCCGATTTCCCCAATGGCGACAACCTTTTCTTCCGCTGCGAGCTGCCTGATCCGGTCGAGCTTGTCCTCGTCCATGGTCTTTGCCTCGTGGGGGTGGCAGCCTACCGCCGCATAACACCAGTCCCACTGACGGGCGTGCTCAACCGCCATTTCGGAACTCGGCAGGTCGAAACCGATATCCACGGCTCCGGACATTTTGCCTTGCTTCACTGCTTTGTCCACAGTATTGAAGAGAGCCTGGCGTTCCAGGCTCGTATAATCTTCATTGTTAAAATGCGTGTGAGAATCAAATAGCATATTTCTGTTACTCCGCGTCTTCTGCGCCTTCGGATGCATCTTCGTCACTGACGTCTGCGTCTCCGGCTTCATCGCCGCCTAATTCATCGCAGTCCCCGTCGCTGGCGACACTGGCGTCGACGCCATCGATGTTCTCGTTGGCCTCTTCGTCTGCTGCGGCTGCACCTTCAGCCATTTCTTTCTCTGTAGACTCGACTGCGTCACCTTCAACGTCAGTTGAATCCTGCTCGAACTCTGTGATCTGGTCGCTCTCCTTGGATGCGTCTACCTTATACCACTTTCCGTCGAGGCAGACCTCTACCCACGCGTGCGTCGTTCCTTCCTCATCCTCTATTGTCATAATGGAAGCTTCCAGGTCTTCATCTTCTTCACAGCAGAGCTTGTAGATGAACGCCGCGTAGTACTGTGTCTCGGAACAGTCGATGCCTTCCGTTTCGGCACTCTCTCTGGCCTTGGCGATCATGAGTTCCATCTTCTCGTAATCAGAAACGTCCTCTTTTTCCTTTTCCAGGCCTTCATCGATATTCTGCTCCGCTTCATCATACTCGCTGCCCAGGTCTTCGAAGCCTTCCGGCTCCATGCCGATTCCCATGGTCGTCAGCTCGCCGCATCCGACGGATGTATTGCTCTTGCCTGTGTATACGATGCCGTTGGCGTCGTCATAGTTCGGCAGACCATATCCCTGGACGTACCGGTAGCCGACAGAGAATGTTCTGTATCCGACCGCGTCATGGTAGTTTCCTTCGATGGTCTTGATCGTCTTGCCGCTGACTGTGGCAACAAGTCCTGTGTGGTCAGGCACGCCGTTTCTGTTCCAGTCGAAGAAGATGACATCTCCGGCCTTCGGAACGTAATTGGATCCTGATCCGTAAGAGTAGTTCTTGATTTTGCTCTTCTTGTATACGTTTATGACAGAAGGACAGTAGCTTCCCCTGACAATGATCGATGTGGTCTTCGTCTTGATGGCGACTGCCGATACGAAGATCGCGCACCAAGGTGTCGTGTAGGAGAAGTTCGTCCCCATATTCTTGTTGTACAGATCCACGATCTTCTTATTGGACTTGTTGGACTCCTTGCAGCCAAGCCAATCCACCGCCGCGCTGACGACAGCAGATCTGCTGTATCCTACTGAGCTGAAGCCGCCGTATACTTTATTCCCGTTGACCGTCTTGTAGGCACGGACCTTGTAGTAGTAAGTCATCTTGTTAGCGACATTGTAGTCATTGAAGGAGCTGGATGAAGCCGTACCGACGTTGCTGTAGTTTTCATTGGATCCAGTGGCCCTGTAGATCTCATAGCCGCTCGCGCCGGATATCGACTTCCAGGTAAGCGCCATACAGTCATCTTTTGACTTGGCGCTGACGCCGCTGACTTTAGGCAGATCCACCTTGACGCCCAGCTTCGGGCTCGAGAAGCTGCCGTGCTTCTTGTCCCCGTCCACTTTTCTGTAGGCGCGGACCTTGAAGTAGTAATCCTTGTTCTCCGTGATCTTCGTTGTGTTGTAAACGTTGCCGGAAGTTGTTTCTACCTTGTCGTAGTCACCCTTCTTGCTGGTGGCTCTGTACACCTGATAACCGGATGCACCGCTGACTGTCGTCCAGTGCATGGAAATGCCTGTCTTGGACGAAGTGACCGTGATCGACGGTGTCTTCAGTCTCGGCGTCGCCTTGATCGAAGAACTGTACTTCGTATGGATCTTCTTGCCTTTCTTCGACTTCTTGTACGCCCTGACCTTGTAGTAGCATGTCTTGTTCGTTGTCAGATCTGTTCTCTTGAAGGAAGTTCCTTTAACGGTCGCGATCTTCTTGTATTTACCATCCTTCTTTGTGGCTTTATAGACCTTATAGCCGACTGCTTCCGGATAGCTGTCCCACGACAGAGATATGGAGTCGTAGGTCTTTCCGGTCAGCTTGAAGTCTTTGACCTTGCCGTCAGTAAAGCGCTTTGGTGTTCCCTCAACGATAGAGCTGTATTTGCTGTAGGATTTTGATCCGTCTGAATTCTTGTAATACGCCCTGACCTTGTAATAGCAGGTCTTGTTCGCTGTCAGATCTGTTCTCTTGAAGGTCGTCTTGGTGGTCTTCTTGATCCTCTTGTATTTGCCCTTCTTCTTCGTCGCTTTATAGATCTCATAGCCTGTCGCCGACGTATACCGGTCCCACTTCAGCGTAATGGATGAACCTGTGTACGAGGACACTTTGAGATCTGTTACAGCGCTCGACGTCGAAAAGTTCGTCGCATGCGAAATCTGAGCGGTTACCGGCATGAAGGCTACTGCCATCGCCATTGCCGCGGTGATCGCGACTGCGTTTCGTATTTTTTCCCTGAATGACTGTTTCATGATATCACCTGTCTTCTTTCAATCTGCGGTTCTGATTCTGCCGCCGGCTCTCCCGCCGGGAGGCATTACATCAGGTAACGGGATTCCCGTCTTCCGCGATGGTCGAAACGAACTCGACTCTCTCTTTGCCGTCTACGACATTGTCTGCAAAGAGCAGCATGCCCTTGGACTCGACGCCGCGGAGTTTTCTCGGCTTCAGGTTCGCCACGACGACGACCTTCTGTCCGACGCAGTCTTCCGGCTTGAAGTACTCGGCCACGCCTGAGACGATCTGCCGCTTCTCCGTCCCCATCTTCACCTGGAAGACGAGGAGCTTGTCAGCCTTCGGGTGTTTCTCTGCCGAGAGGATCGTTCCTACACGCAGATCCAGCTTGTCGAAATCTTCATAGACGATCTCATCCTTCAGTTCCAGCGGAATGTTGACATCCCCGCCGCCTGCTTTTGCAGCTTCTGCTGCCGCACCGAGTTCATACAGTTCTTCCAGTTCTTTATCGATATCCAGTCTCGGGAAGATCGCCGGCCCTTTCTTGACCTGCTCGCCTGCCATCATCTCAAATGTGAAGGCGTCTTCCCATGCAACGTCCGCGTACCACAGACCCATCTGCTTTCTGATGGCGTCTGATGTGGTGTGCATGAACGGATGGATCAGCACGGAGATGATGCGGATCGCCTCGGCCAGATTGTGGAGTACGTTGTCGAGACGCGGTTTGTCCGCTTCATTCTTTGCCAGTACCCACGGCATCGTCTCGTCGATATACTTGTTGGCACGTCTGACGAGGATCCAGATCTCTTCGAGAGCCAGATTGAACTTGAAGTCGTCCATCTGCTTGCCGACCTTGTCCGCTGCGCTGATGGCGATTTCCTTCAGCTGGGCGTCGTAGTCGATGCCGTCCTCACCCGGAACACATTTGCCTGCTTCCGTCAGATCCGGAACGAATCCGCCGTTGTATTTCTCGATCATGCTGACGGTTCTGGAAACCAGGTTGCCCAGGTCATTGGCCAGATCGTAGTTCAGCCGCTTCAGCATGACTTCGTTGGTGAACATGCCGTCCTGTCCGAAGGTGTATTCCCGCAGCAGGAAGTACTTGAGGGCATCGATGCCGTAGCGCTCGATGAGAACGACCGGATCGATGACGTCCTTGCCCTTGGCTGCCTTTGACTTGGAGACTTTCTCTCCGCCCAGGAGCAGCCAACCATGTCCTCTGACCTGCTTCGGCAGCGGAAGATCCGCGCTCATGAGCATTGCCGGCCAGATAATCGAATGGAACCGGACGATTTCTTTACCTACAAGGTGTACGTCTGCCGGCCAGTACTTGTTGTACTTCTCCGGATCGTCAGGCCATCCCAGAGCCGTGATATAGTTGGAAAGCGCATCCAGCCATACATAGATGACGTGCTTCTCATCGATCGGCACAGGAATGCCCCAGTCGAAGGACGATCTCGAAATGCAAAGATCCTCCATTCCCTGTTCGATAAATGCGATCATCTCATTTCTGCGGGTTTCCGGTTCGAGGAATTCCGGCGTCTCTCTGAAGATCTGCAGCAGCTTGTCCGAGTATTTGCTGATCTCGAAGAAGTAAGCGTCTTCCTTGGCCTTCGTCACCTCTCTGCCGCAGTCCGGGCAGTACTTGCCGTCCACCAGCTGGTTCTCCGTCCAGAAGGACTCGCACGGTGTGCAGTACCATCCTTCGTAGTAGCCCTTGTAGATATCGCCTTTGTTATACATTCTCATGAAGAGTTCCTGTACTCTCTTCACATGTCTTTCTTCTGTGGTCCTGATGAAATCATCATAGGAGATCTCCATTGTCTTCCACAGATCCTTGATGCCGGCAACGACCTCGTCAACATACTGCTGCGGGGTCACGCCCTTCTCCTCTGCGAGGAGCTGGATCTTCTGTCCATGCTCGTCCGTACCTGTCAGGAACATGACATCGTAACCCTGAAGCCTCTTGAAGCGCGCCATAGCGTCTGCCATGACCGTGCAGTACGTGTGCCCTATATGAAGGTTCGAGCTTGGGTAGTAGATCGGTGTGCTGATGTAATAAGTTCCTTTGTCTGCCATTTGTCTTTTCCTTTCTCCGGTGCGAATGGGCACCGGTCAGACCATATTTGATCCATTCAGATCAGTTGATTTCTTCAGGTGTAAACTTTTCGAGGACGCCCCCCTCTTCGGTCGCGTCGAAAGTATACAGTTCTCCATCCAATACCACTTCGTTATAGGAACGCTCTGTGCCGTCTGCTTCTGTTACCGTTACGACACATGCGTCTATATCCATTTCATCGCAGATCTCATACGCCAGGAATGCGTTGAAGGTGCTCTCGTCAGCCTCCGCGACGCCTGCCTCCTCAGCCGGCGCTTCTTCCTGTATGTATTCGATGATCGTTTCTGCGGTCTCAACATCCGTCGGCTCCGCGGCTTCCTCTGTATCCGGTTCTTCCGCCGTCACTTCATCCTCAGCCGCATCGGTTTCCTCCGCAGCTTCCGGTGCTTCCGCTTCAGCTTCCTCTTCCGCCGGCTCTGATGCAAAAGCCTCACCGCCTGTTTCCGGAACTTCTGCTTCCGGTGCTTCTTCCAGTGCCACTTCTTCGAGGGAGTCTTCGATCGACAGGCAGGCGAGCTTCACCGTTGCCTCGTCGGCTGCCGTTTTCGGCGCCGCCGGCGCTGTGTATGAGACTGTGTTGCGGACCGTGTAGTTCGGGAGTCCATAGGCAAGCAGGAGAGAGTATCCCTTCTTGAAGGTCCTCCGCTTGACCGCATCCGAGTAGTTTCCTTCGATGGTCGTCACGTTGTCCCCGTCGGTCTTCTCGACCATGCCCACGTGGTCAGGGACCTTGTTGAAGTTCCAGTCGAAGAAAATCACGTCCGCGCCTTTTGGCGTGTATTTCTTGTTAAAAGTCTTTTCCGCGAACAGGTCCAGCATGCTCGGGCAGTAGCTGTGTACCGGAATGACTGCAGTGTTGCCTGTTTTGATGGCGACTGCAGATACAAAGGCGGCACACCACGGCGTTCCGTAACCGATCTTGCCGCTGGCAGGATTGTAGCCGTTGTACACATCGATGATCCTCTTATGGGATCCGTTGCTCTCCTTGCAGCCGACCCAGTGCTGTGCCTGTGCCAACGCATTTCCGCGGCCGCCCGGCGCAGAGTACGCACCGTACTGCTTCTCGCCGTTGACCATAGAATACGCCCGCACTCTGTAGACGTAATTGCCGCTCTTCGTCAGCTTGTCCGTCCTGGTGCATTCCTTCGTTGTGGCGATTGTGGCATACTTGCCGCTTGTCAGCGCACGCTGCAGCTGGTATCCGGCTGCGCCCTTCTTCGCAGCCCAGCTGGCTGTGACCACGCCGGTCTTCTTGTTGATGGTCACATTCAGGTTCCCGACATTGCCAAGCAAAGCCATCCCTTCCACTTTGGATGAGTATGGGCTGTATCTTTTCTTTTTCTTTACCTTCTTGTATGCTCTGACTTTGTAGTAGTATTTCTTACCTGCAGAGACAGACTTGTCCGTGTAGGATCTTGATTTTGTCGTTTTGATTTTCTTGTAATTGCCGTTTTTGCTTGTGGCCCGGTATACCTTATACTTCTTCGCGCCGCTGACTTTGCTCCACTTGATTTTCACGCCGCCCGTCACTCCCGTTGTCGTGACCGACTCCGGTTTCGCCAGTCTGGGCGCGGCGCCCAGGATGCTGCTGTACTTGCTGTATTTCTTCTTGCCGTCGACAGTCGCGTAGGCACGGACCTTGTAATACTTTGACTTGCCCAGGGTCTTGTTGCCTTTGTCGTTGTAGCTGCAGCTCTTCAGCGTCTTGATCTTCTTGTACTTGCCATTCTTCTTGTCAGCCCGGTAGATTTCGTATCCGGCGGCTTTCTTGTAGGCAGTCCAGCTGATCTTCACGCTCTTGTAGGTGCGGCTGCTGAGCTTGAGCCCCTTGACCTTTCCGCTTGTACTAAAAGCAGGCGCCGGGGCAGCGGTTGGCTGCGGCGCAGTCGTGATCTGGTCTTCAGTGTCCGGCGGTGTCTCCTCAGCCGGCGGGGTCTCGGTACCCGGCTCGGCCTGATCTGCAGGCTCGAGCGGATCCTCGCCATCCTGTACAACTTCCTGGGCAGGCGCAGTCACGTCCGGCTCCGGCTCTTCGCCTTCTGCGAACGCAAACTGCCCTGTGACCGGTATGAAGGACACAGCGACCAATAATGCTATGAAACTGTTAAATAATTTGTGTCTCGGTTTCATCAATACTGCTCATCATCCAGAGTGGATTCTCTCCAAATCTGCTTCTCTGTGTAAGCGATGATCAGATCGACAGCGTCTTCAAGTTCCAGATATCCGCTGTCCAGAGACAGGTTGAAGTTCACATGCTCTCCCCACTTGCGGCCTGTGTGATACGCATAGTAATTCGCTCTGGCCTTGTCGGCAGCGCGCATGATCTTTCTGACCTGATCCGGCGAATCTCCGTACTCTTCAACGGCACGTTTGATCTTGTCCGCTTCCTCCGCATAAATGAAGATATTCGTCGCATACGGAAGGCCTCTTAATATGTAATCCGCGCATCTTCCAACGATTACGCAGGAGCCTTCCTCCGCGATCTTGCGGATGGTATCGAACTGCGCCAGGAACAGTCTCTCGTTGAGACTCAAGGATTCCGGGCCTGCCTCGCCTGTGCCCATGGCGGATGCCAGACTGTACAGGAAGCTGTTCTTGGCCTTCTTCTCCTGGCCTGCGAACATATCCTTGTCATAGCCTGACTCACGGGAGATTCTCTCGTTGATGGTGTCTCTGTCGTAGTAAGGAACACCCAGCTTCTCCGCCAGACGCTTGCCGATCAGTCTTCCACCACTTCCATACTCTCGGCTGATAGTGATAACTCTTTTCTTTTCTGCATTATCGCCCATAGTACTCTCCTATCATATTTCCATATCCTGTAAAGGCATTTTATCATAAAAAAAAATATTATTTTCTTAAAATACAGTAAGGTAAAACGCGGAGCCACCGCCCCGCGTCTGTCAGAACTTACTGTATCCGGTGAACGAACCATCCTCCACCTCCAGCACGTATCCGTGCCCCGGATCGGGGATCCATTCGAAGAAGTTCTTATGTTCCCCGGGCCAGATGTAATCCATGATCCCGGAGATGACGCCTCCGTGGCAGATGCAGATGGTCATGGCCTGGCGCTCGCGGTTGCGGAGCTTCAGCATGTACAGCTCGTTCTTGACCTTCAGTTCGTCGAAGCCCTTGCGGATCCGCTTCGTGAAGTGATCGATGCTCTCGCCGCCCGGCGGTGCGGTCTTCGTGTCTTCTGCCGTGATCCACTTCTGGTACTCCGGAACGTTGTTGAGCTGCTCGTAGGTGCACATTTCGAACTCGCCGAAATCCAGCTCCCGCAGCGCTTCGATGACTTCATGTTCCCTCTTGCCGTAGATGATCTCAAGGGACTGCTCGGTCCGCAGCATGCCCGTTGTGAAGAACTGGGCGTCCTCCGATACCGGATAGACTCCCTCGTCCCGCTGCTTTTCCAGAAGATGCATCCCCCGCTCGGACAGGGATACGTCCGTACTGCCATAGTACATATGTTGTTCGTTTCCTACTGTGATGCCGTGTCTGATCAGTACGATCTTCGATTCCATGTTATTTTATCCTCTTTCCTATTCCGCAGAACACTCTGTGCACCTGCTCCGCCTCTTCTGCCAGATAGATCAGCAGCCGTCCGTTGGCTTCCCTTGCAGCCCGCAGTCCGGCGTCGATGGGGACCACTCCCTGGGAAATGTCCGTTGCCACCAGCACGCAGTGTTCCCACTGATCCCGGCGCTCCCGGAAATAGTCCGCAGGGTATACGCCTTCCTGCACGCACCGCAATGCAAAAGCATCCAGTCCTGTGATGATCTCCTTCGTGAAATCCGGCTCCCCGCCGTCCGACAGGTCGCAGATTTCTGTTGTCTTATCTGCCGCATCGCCGCACAGGCTCTGCGCGTATTCTGTCTTGCCCTGATAGGCGCCTCCGAATACCAGTATCATTTCCACTCCTCTGTGATTCCGTAAGTCACTTCCGTCACTCTGTCGCAGACCGCCGCCAATGCACGGTCCGCGCCTGCCAGCGCCCGCCGGTAGTTTTCCGTTGACTCGCTGTAGCCGCAGCTGTCCCCATAAATGCCGTCGGAGACGAACACCACTGAGCCGCCCGCTTCTGCCGCTGCCCGCGCAAAGGCCACCAGTTCCTGTCTGACCCTCTCCGGTGCGTCCCTGTCTTCTCCCAGAAATTCCGCTTTGCCGTCCTTCAGGGCGACCGGGAACATCTCGTTTTCGAGGACCGCCGTGACGCTGTCCAGCAGGAAGCTTCCGGAAAGGTCCACATCCTCTCTGCCGATCAGGGACGCGATGCTTTTGCCTTGCTCGATGGTCGTGAAGCCCCAGCCGGCCCGCTCTGCGATGTGCCGGCGGATCCGCGCCCGGTCCTCCTCGTCCCGGGGGATCATGGTGGCGATATAATAAAGCGGCCTGCCGGCCGCAAGGTCTGCCGCAAGCTGCTGGGCGAAAAAGGATTTGCCGTTTTTGCATCCGCCGCTGATGAGTACGTTCATCCGGTTCCTCCTGCTTTTGCAGTATTGATTACAGGATCAGAGCCATGACGAGCACGCCGAGCATTTCCGACATGGTGATCATGTGCCCCGAAATATCTCCGTTCATACCGCCCAGTTTCCTGCAGTCGATGCTGCAGGTGATGAAGGCCGTCACCAGGACGGTCAGGGCGATGATGTTGCTGTACAGCTCCGCGATGAGGGCGAGCCAGTTCATGTCCGACATGATCAGTTCGCATACGCCGACCACCACCACCAGGATGATGATCGCCGGGATCGTGTCCCTGGCTCTTCCCGGCTCCTCCAGCTGGCTGTACTGACTTGTGCTCATGGGCGCGCGCAGCGTGACCTCCAGCGCGCTCATGGTCCTGGACGCTGTGAAGATGACCACCAGCAGGCTGCAGCTTTTGAGGCTGAACTCCTGGGCGATCTGCGCCATGGAAGCTGTGAAGATCAGCAGCATCAGGCAGAGGCAGATCACCGCGAAGGCTCCGGAATGGGGATCCTTCAGGATGCGCCGCCGCTCCTCCATCTCGGGATGCCGCGGCATGATGGCATCACTGCAGTCCATGAATCCGTCGATGTGGATGAAGCCGGTCAGCAGGAAATACGCGCCTGTCAGGACCGCGCCCATAAGGAGCCCGCTGCAGCCGGTGAAGCTGAGGAGCCACCAGATGAGGCAGACACAGACGCCGATCAGAGCGCCCACAAGGGGCAGCATCGCGATCTGCGCCCTGCGGTCTTCCATTCTCCATTCTTTGTAAGGGCACGGGATCCAGCAGAACATGCCCCATGCCATCAGAAATCCTCTGACGTACTTCATCTCTTTATGTATTACCTATCTTTGATATTTCTTTTCGCTTCTGATTTCTTCCAGGTAATCGTCGTTGATCGCGGCCTCTTCGAAGGTCGCCATGTCCGCCATGACGTCGCAGGCGCCCCGGATGATGCTGAACGCGATCGGGCAGCCGCTGCCTTCTCCCAGTCTCATGTCGAGAGAAAGGAACGGCTTCAGTCCCAGGGCTTCTACGGCGATCATGTAGCCCTTCTCATAGGACTGATGGGAGGCGATCATATAGTCTGCCGCCGCGGGTGCCAGTACATGCGCCGCCAGCGCCGCCGCCGCGGAGATGTATCCGTCGATCACCACCGGCATCCTGCACGCCGCCGCGCCCAGATAGGCGCCTGTCATGGCGCAGATGTCGAATCCGCCCATGCGGGCGAGTGCTGCCAGCATCTCCTCCGGCTGCGCCTGCAGAGGGCTTGCCATGATGCCGCCGCTTTTGCGGAACTCCGCTGAAACCTCATCCACGATCTCTTTCTTCCTGGCAAAGCCTTCATCGTTGACGCCGCCGCCTCTGCCGACGGTTTCACCTGCGTCCAGCCCCGTCACTGCCGAAAGCAGCGCCGCGCTGGTGGTGGTGTTGCCGATACCCATTTCGCCTACGCCCAGAATGCTGAAGCCTGCACGGTGCACCGCGTCTGCCATTTCAAGACCGGCGGCGATCGCCTGCAGCACCTCTCCCTGCGTCATAGCCGGGCCGGCGGCGATGTTGTCCGTCTCTCCCTGCGGACGCAGCCTTCTGTCGATGATCTTCGACGTGTCTCTGAGCGGCACTGTATCGTACAGCTCCGCCGGGATTTTATCTTTGACGCCCACATCCACGATGAGCAGCTCGCTGTCGTAGCTCTTCGCCAGTGCTCCCACACCCGTCAGACGCCGGGTGAAATTGATGGTCTGGGCACGCGTCACAGACTGAGGCGCAGATGCAACGCCTTCCGCCGCAACACCGTTGTCCGCACAGAAAACAGCGACGCAGCCTTTGCCGATCCGGTTGATCACCTGTCCGGTCATGCCCGCGATCCGCACGGACATTTCCTCCAGTCCGCCAAGGGATCCCGGGGGCTTGGCCAGCTGCGCCTGCCTTGCTTTTGCCTGAATAATAGCCTGCCTGTCGGCAGGCTTGATTGATTTGATTACTTCGTCAAGTTCTGTCCTGTTCATATGAATCTAAAGCATTTCCCGCAGACATCGGGAACCGGTGTTGTCTCGTTGAATTTCCTGCAGTAGTCGCGGCATTTCTTCTTGTCGATGCCTTCTGCAGAAATCGCTCCGCCCGGGCATGCGCGGATCATGTCCTCGCTGCAGGGTCCCGCGAAGAGACACGGATCCGTGATCTCCGCAAGAGCCGCGGCAAGGGCTTCACCCTCGATGGCCTCAGGCCTGTCCGCATACATTCCGTCCGTGATCATGCCGCCGACCCTGCCGCCGTATCTTCCGTTCATATGGAAGGAACCTGCCGGGCCCATCTTCCCAAGTCCTGCAATGGCGGCCGCGTACTTGTTCGACCAGCCTTCCTGGCACTTCTCGTCGTCCCATTCCACCATGTTGCTCAGGTTAGAAATGAGCCTTCCCTGTCCGACCATGACTTCCCGGATGGTCTGGTTCACATACATGGCCAGCCACAGGGATTCATAGTATGCCCGCACCCACTCTTCTGTCGGTTCGGCGCTTTCTTCGTTGGCCTTCACGATCTCTTCCGCCAGAGGGATGTAGTACAGGATGATCGTTCTGCCCGGCCGGTAGATCTCTCTGGGATGGCCGTTCAGCCCGCGCGCAAACAGCATGTCGAAACGGACGTCGTCTACGCTGACATAGGCGAATTCAGGTTCGCCGAAGGAGCAGGTGATATCCTCCTGTGCCTGAAACTTCTCAATGGTCTCGAGGACACGTTTTCTTAATCTCTTCTTTACTAATTCCGCATCCATTGGTCTGCTGACTCCCGGTTGATCTACTGATTCTCGATTTTTTTCAGAGCTTTGATTTGTTTCTTTTCGATTTTTTTGAGTTTGCGCTCAAGCTTGGCCGCCTTGCGTTCGAGCTTGTTGGCTTTTCTGCGGGCCTTCCGGCTCATGGCGAGGATGTCATCCTCCGCGGGTTTCTTGATGAGCGCGCCGAAGCCGCCGCCGATCTTCTTTCGGTCGGCCAGGTATTTAAGCTCAGACTCCGCTTCCTTGGCCAGACTGCCGGCTTCGTCCGTCAGTTCCTTGATGGCAGGAGCGAATTTGTCCTTGATCTCTGCAGCTTTGAGCCTGGCTTCCGCAGCCTTATCCTTCGCCGCAGCAGCTCTGTCCTTCGCCGCTGCCGCCTTGTCCTTCGCTGCAGAAGTAACTTCCAGAGCCGAAGCAGCCGAACTTTTCGCCTTGTCGGTTTTTTCTCTGAATAACTCTGTGATCTTCATCTTGGTTCCTTCCTTCTTCTTTTATCCCCTGTCGCCTTCTCAGCGCAGGAACTGTCTGAGGGTATTCAGCAGGTCCAGATCGCCCTCCGTGACCCGGACGCCTGTTTTGTATTCCGTTCCGTCCGGATACCGCACCGCAATGGCGACTTCCTGTCCCACTTCCGGCTCGCGGCGGTTCACGTCGTCAAGAAATGGTTGGACTTGCGGATGATTGGCCATGAATTTCTCCTTTGACTGGTTCAGGGTCATCAGTGTCTGAAAGTTCATCATTTTCATTTTGTCGAATCCGTTCATTTCTGTCCTCCGCGTCTGCTTCGAAATCCTTTTCTCATACGAAAAATGCGGTGCGCCGCAAGGCGTACCGCATCTTATGTCAGCCAATTATTTTACAGCGTCTTTCAGAGCTTTTCCTGCCTTGAATGCCGGAACCTTTGTGGCCTTGATCTTGATTTCGTCGCCAGTCTGCGGATTTCTTGCCTTTCTGGCAGCTCTCTTTCTAACTTCGAATGTTCCGAAGCCGATCATCTGAACCTTGTCGCCCTTCTTCAGAGCCTTTGTCATTTCATCGAATACTGCAGCTACTGCTGCGCCGGCATCTTTCTTTGACAGATTAGCTTCTTTTGCTACTGCTTCGATTAATTCAGTTTTGTTCATTCTTTTTCCCTCCACTATTTTTTAATTGGTTGATTGACTTCATCAATGCAGCCTATACTGCATGGTCATTATAGCATAGCTGAAACCTTTATGCAACAAGGGTTAGCGGTTCATTTTGCCTTTTTCGTATCCGCCCAGATCGAGGGTGACGAACTGGAATCCGATATCCCGAATGGCAGCGTCGCACTCCGCCGCTGCGAGATTCGGCATCTCCTCCGGCAGCATTTCGATCCTGGCCAGAAGACCTCCCGCGATCTCGTGGCACCGCACGCGCACCTGGGTGAAGCCGTGTTCCTTCAGATATGTCTCGGCCTTGTAGATCATATCGAGTTTCTCTTCCGTGATCTCTTCCCCGAATGGAATCCTCGTCATCAGACAGGCAAAAGCAGGATAGTCGGCTTTTTCCGCTGCTTTGCCGATGTCCAGCGCCGCCAGCGCCTGCCGGATCTCAGCCTTGGTCAGCCCCGCCTCCTTGAGGGGGCTTGCCACGCCCAGCTCCAGGATAGCCTTATAGCCCGGACGGTAATCGTCCAGATCGTCCAGGTTCGTGCCGTCGGCCAGCACGCTTCCGACCATGTCCGCCCGCGCCTTCAGCATGGTGAAGAGTTCCTTCTTGCAGTGATAGCAGCGGTCCGGGGGATTGTCTTTGATGAGGTCGAGCACGTAAGCGACACGGATCTTCTTATGCGCGACGCCCAGACTCTCGCAGAGCGCCGCGGCGTACTCCGCTTCATCGGCTGCGAACTGCGGTCCCGTGGCCGTGATGGCAGCCACATTGTCCGGGCAGCCCGCCTTCCTGTAAGCCTCCGCTGCAAAAGCAAGGAGGAACGTGCTGTCCACGCCGCCGGAAAGTGACACGATCATCTGGCCGTAGCCGAGAATGATCTCTTCGAGTTTGTTCAGTTTATCCTTTAATTCCATTTCCTATGTCCTCTCTGCAGGGCATGCAAATCACAGCTTCAGCTGATCATATCCGATCAGGAAGTCCATCATGATCTTGCGGATCTTCTCACATCCGCCCTTCTCATCTGACGCCATGTTCATAGGCAGGAGCGGATCATGCAGGGATTTGCGAAGGAGGCACCATCCCTCAACGCCGCAGCCTGCTTCATCGAAGTTGATTCTCACGCCTTCGTAGTTTGGTTCTTCGAGAGACAGTCCTTCTGTTGCTTTTGCGTATTCTGCAAGATCTGCGAGGACCTTGTCCCCGTAGCCTGCGAAATCCTCACATACGATCGGGATCCGGATTTCCTTCTCGTCCGCCGGATCTTCCAGCTCCGCGATGACGCTGTCGATCTTCTCGCCCTGCCTGAACAGCTTCGCCGCTTTGATGACGATCTTCGTGGCAAGGTACGCGCCGTCGTCAAGGAAGAAGTTCTCCTTCAGCGCAGCATGTCCCGATGTCTCGATAGCCAGCTGGCTGTCGATTCCCTGTTCGTTGAGCTCGACAGCTTTGTTGATGACGTTCCTGTACCCTCTTCTGTATCTGAAGTGCTTCAGGCCCAGTCTATTCTCGATAAATTCTGTCAGCTGGCGGCTGGTGATGCTGTCCGTCACCACCGTCGTGCCCGGATGCTCCTCTGCCACGAGGGCTGCAGCCATGGCGACGATGCCGTTTCTGGCGATCTCCCGCCCGCAGCTGTCCACAGCCGCAGAACGGTCTACGTCTGTGTCGAAGATCAGGCCCAGGTCTGCCCCGCTTCCAACAGTCTGCAGGGAAATGGCGTTGATGGCTTCTTTGTCTTCCGGGTTCGGCGCGTGGTTCATGAACATGCCGTCCGGCTCCAGGAACTGGCTGGCGCTGATGTCCGCACCCAACGGCTTCAGCACTCTGGTCGCAAAGAATCCGCCGCCGCCGTTTCCTGCGTCGACGACGATCTTCATGCCTTCCAGCGGCCGCTCTCCCGCGCCGACACCATCGATGATCAGCTGCCTCAGGAAATCGCAGTAGGGTGTCATGATATCGTTTTTCTCTGCTTCGAAAACGAGCTTGCCCAGCCTGTGGGTCTGCATCCCCGCGCACGGCGGTTCGCCGATCTTCGCGACCTGCGCATCCTTGTCCGCCGCGTATTCAAGGATCTGTGTAATGTCTTTTTTATTGAGTCCGCCGTCCCGCGTAAAGAATTTGAATCCGTTCCGGTTGTAGGGCAGATGGCTGGCAGTGATCATAACGGTTCCGTCACACGCGAAATCCTCAAAGACTGTCGCCATGAACATGGCAGGCGTGGACGCGTAACCGAAGTCGTAGACTTTGCATCCGTATTCTCCGAAGCCGTCCATCAGCCCGTCAAGCAGACGCGGTCCTGATGTCCTCGGATCCCTTCCGATAGCCAGGGTCATATCCTCCGGCCGTTTGCCCAGCTTGTCCGAAAGCCAGATGATAAAGCCGATGGCGATCTCCTTGGCTTCTTCCTCTCTGAGGCTGAGGGGTTCCCCGGGAACGCCCGTCAGGGACACGCCTCTGATATCGCTGCCGTTTTGAAGTTTCAGGTATTTCTCTCTCTTGTTGGTAGTCATAGCAGGTCTCCTTTGCTTTTGTATGAGAAAAGGTGTCATTTCTGACACCTTCTGTTTCTGATTCCGTATGCGGATGCTTATACGTGCCTCTGGTGTACGCCTTCCTTTATGACGAGCTCCTTGAGCCGCTCGATGTGGATGTCCGCTGCGGCTCTGGCCTTGTCCGCATCGCCTTCCGCGATGGCCGCCACGATGGCTTCGTGCTCTTCCGGCATATTCTCCGCTCTTCTGAAATTGTCGTAGTAGATGTATCTGAATCTGAGGACGAGTTCCTGCAGCTGCTCGATCATCTGCACGAGGATCTTATTGTGGCATGACTCTACGATGATGTGATGGAACCGGGTGTCGTGCTTGATCATGGCTTCCATATTGCCCTGCATGACGGCTTCGTTATAGCTGTTCGAAACCTGCTTCAGCTCCTCCATCTGCTTCTTCGTCATTCTGTCCGCAGCGAAATAAGCCGCGAGGCCTTCCAGGTCCTGCCGCACCTCGAGGATCTCCACCATGTCCTCCGTGGAAATCATGGATGCGTAGGCGCCTCTTCTCGGCTCAATGGTGACGAGACCTTCTTTCTCAAGCTTCCGGATCGCTTCCCGGATCGGCGTTCTGCTGACGCCCATCTCCTCTGCCAGCTCGACCTCCATCATCCTCGTTCCCGGGATGATAGAACCCTTCAGGATCTGCATCTTCAGTTCTTCATAAACCATTTCGCGCAAAGGCTTATGGTTCTGGATATCAAAATTCAACATAGTTTTTCCTCAGTCTCAATACGTTGTCCTCGTCCAAAAGCTCTCCCGATTGAGTTTCAGCATTTCGTCGCATATGCTCCTGGACTGCCTGATGCTGTCGGTGAGCCCGTAGACCGAAGGGCCGCTTCCGCTCATCAGAACCGCCCGTTCCCCACAGAGCTCCTGCATCTTGTTCTTTGTATACACAACTGTAGGATACTCCATCAACGTATAGTTTTCAAGTACATTGACCATGTTTTTTTCGATACGGGAGAGGTCCCTTGTTTTTAAACCCTCGATCAGTTCCGCCGTATTTGGCCTTGTTTTGATCTCTATGTTATCGATGCCCTGATACGCCTTTGCGGTGGAAACGCTGATGGGCGGTTTGGAGAGAACAATGTGGCTTTTCAGGCCTTTGAGAGGTACGAGATCCGTCCCCGTTCCTGTGGCCAGCGCGCAGTGACAGGCCAGCGGGTCGCCCGCGAAGCGATCTTTCAGTGCTTCGTTTTCGGCTGCCTGTCCCATGACGCAGAACGGCACGTCCGAGCCGAGCTTCGCGCCCGCATCGCACAGTTGCTGCAGGCTCAGTCCCAGGTCCCACAGCACGTTGAGGCCGTGCAGCACTGCCGCGCCGTTTCCGCTGCCGCCGGCAAGCCCCGCCGCCACCGGGATCCGCTTCTTGATGTTGATGTCGAGGGTTCCGGCAGGCGCGTTCTCGGCGATGTCCCGCATCACCAGCGCCGCCTGGTAGGCCAGGTTCCGTTCGTCGGTCGGCAGATAGCTCCGGTTGGTCTTCAGGTTGATCTGCAGAGCGTCGTGGTCCGCCGTGCCTGCGGCTTCCGCCGGCGTCCACCGCATGGCGACTTCATCGCACAGCAGGATCTGCTGCATGACCATCTCCACCAGGTGCATGCCGTCGTCCGTCACCCCCTTGACGTCCAGTGACAGGTTGATCTTCGCATATGATTTTAACCCGATGCTTACTGAATTATCGTTCATCATTCGCTTGTTCCTCCATTTTGATTATATCACAAGCAACGCCGGCTGTGCGGGTGGCATAGCGGCGGTTTCCGGAGTCTCCGTTGCAGCCATCCGCGAAGCGAAAGGAAAGAATAGAAAAACCTCAGACATGTTTGAGAGCGTTAGCTCGAGTTTGTCTGAGGTTCTATTCTTCTTGAGTGAGCGGCTTATGGCTGCCGGTGACGAGGACCAAGCCGTGATGCCATCCGCACAGCCGGCGCGGCCTTGATTATCAAAAGTTATTTCTTCTTCTTGCCTTTGCCTTTCTTGTTCCTGGCTTTGCCGCTCTGTCCCTTCGGGTTCGTGGTGCCCTTGTTGGACTTGTGGGCTTCGGAGTCGGACTTGGCCTTGGCCGGGTCGACCTTGTGGCCGGCGTCGTTCACGACCTTGAGCTTGAGGGTGCTGCCGGCTGAGGAGATGGCGCGCGGCGCGGATACGCGCTTGTTGGATTCGCGGCGGATCTTCTCGATGATCTCGGCTTCGATAGCGGCCTCCGCTTCCTTCTGGCGGCGGATCGCTTCTTCCTTCTTGGCCTTCTTCTTGTTCTCCTTAGCGACGACTTCGGCTACGGATTTGCCGGATTTCTTTGCTTCCTTATATGGATTGACGCCTTCCTTGAGTTCGCGTTCTTCTTTCTTCTTCTTCTCGGCATTCTTGGTGCTTCTGACTGTGAAGAATACCATACCGGCCATCATGAGGACCATGAGCAGCATATAAATAGCCGTGGATCTTCCCTGGTTGAGGGTCGTCATCTTGACGGCGATCTGCTGTCCTGTCGTGGAGCCGTCCGTGGCCTGGAAGTTTCTGCCGACCGTCAGTGTGTAGTCGGCACCGCCCTTGATCCTGTTTTTGCTGCTTCCGTCATAAACGTCTGCGGCTACGAGGATCAGGCCCTTTTCTTTCTCGCTGTAGTAGACTTTGAGCGGGATTTTCTTGCCGTCGGAGTCGACCATTTTGAACTGTTTGGCGTTGGCCTTTCTGATATCGTCTGAAGCAGGGGTGACATCCTTGTTGAAGCGCATCTTCACACTGAGGTTGTCGACTGCTACACCGGTGGCGCCGTCCTCAGGGGACGAGTTCACCAGCTCCAGATCTGTCTTGGCTGCCGCGGCGCTCTTATCTGCTGCCGCATCATCCGTGCCTGCTGCAAAAGCTGCCGGCGCCATCATAAACACTGCCACTATCAATGCGCATACCAATGCGCTTGCTCTTTTCATTACTGTCATTCCTCCGTTCTCAGTTTCCTGAAAAAATCTTTCATCAGGCGTGAGCATTCTTCGCCCATCAGTCCTGTTTCTATTTCTACGTTATGGTTGAGCCTGCTGTCACAAGGGATGTTGTAAAGCGATCCGCAGGCTCCTGCTTTCGGGTCCATGGCGCCGATGTACAGCCGCTCGATCCGCGACCAGACAATGGCTCCGGCACACATGCTGCAGGGCTCAACGGTCACATACATGCTGCAGCCGGGGAGACGCCACCCTCCGAGGCGGGCCGCTGCTTCCCGTATCGCCAGGATCTCCGCATGGGCGGTCGGATCCTTGTCCTGCTCTGTCCTGTTATGCGCTCTGGCGATGATCTCGCCGTCGCGCACGATCACGGCGCCGATGGGCACTTCCCCCTCCGCGGCCGCCGCGTTCGCTTCTTTCAGAGCTTCCAGCATATATTCTTCCATATTTTTTCCCATACGCTTTGTAATGTTACCACACTTCTACAGGTCATTCAAGATAAAGGTTTTCGTATTCCTCACGCAGCATGGAGTAACACCGCACCTCGCGGTTGCCGCCGTCGTAGGTTTTGTAGGCGCGGCGCAGAGTCCCTTCATATTTAAAGCCGCATTTCTCAATGACGCGCTGGCTCCGGAAGTTCGTCTCGCTTGTCCGGATCATCAGTATGACAAGCCCGAGTTCGTCGAACGCGTACCGGACCAGACGCCGGGCCGCCTCCGTCATGTAGCCTTTGCCCCAGCGGGACTTGGCCAGTGAATAGCCCATCTCTTTGCTCTCGATCCCGGGACGGTATTTGTCCGGTTCGAAGCCGATGCTTCCTACGACCACTCCGGTCGCTTTCTCAACGATGGCCCAGGTCATGTTTCGCCGGAACAGCTGATCGATGATCAGCCGGGATTCCCCCACATTGGCGTGTGGTTTCCAGCCTGCGTTGGGGCCTACGTCCGGGTCCTTTGCGTAATCATAGAGCGCTGCTGCATCCTTCTTTGTCCACATTCTCAGTATCAGCCGTTCTGTCTCCAGCTCCGGCACTTTCTCAACCTTGCCCATGGGTTCTCCTTACTCCGTCGTGCTGAGGATCTCCTTGTTCTTCTCTACCTGGCTGACCTTCATCTCGGACGCCCGCGCCGGATCCACTTCCTCGTTGAGCGCCAGGATCGTCGGTCCCAGGTAGACTGTCTTCAGCACTTCTCCGTCCAGGGAGATCTTGCTGTACTCTGTGAAGTTCTGTCCTTTGATGTAATATTTGTCGCCGATCTTGACGATGTTTTCGATCTTGATGTCCCGGATGCCCATCTTCAGCTCCGTCGGCACGAAGGGCTTCGAACCGCCGTATATGTAGCTTTTGCCGTAGAGCATGTCGTAGGACAGTGCTTCGAGTCCGTCCAGATAATGCGGATCATCCTCGTAATTCTGATGGTACTTGGTCAGAAGGCCTGCCGAAATGCCGAACCGCTTCAGCAGGTGAGCGGTGATCTCATATGCGTGCACATCCTCGTCCTTCTTCTTAAGTCCGAAGTTGCTCCAGACCACGTACTGGGTCTTGTACAGATCCCCGGTGGTCAGATTTTCTGCCTTCATGTCCAGCGCCGGCAGGTGATCGCCGTACATCACGACGACGATGTCCTCATCAAAGTCCTCCAGGGCGTCGGTCAGTTCCTTCACGAAGAGGTCCATCTCATAGACCTGGTTGGCGTAATATTCATAGCTCCACTTAGTCTCTTCATCCGGGGCCTTCGTTACCTCGATCACAGGATCCTCGATGACCTGCTCCTTCGGATACTTGCCATGGCCCTGCACTGAGATGGTATAGATGTAGTCCGGTCCCTCGGTGCTGTTCAGCGCGTCGATGATGTTTTCTGTCAGGATCGTATCCTTGGCCCAGTTCTTCGGTGTTTTGACGACATTGTTCATGTACTCCAGACAGGTGAAAGTATCGAATCCCATATTGCTGAAAACAGTGTTCCTGTTGTAGAAGGCGCCTCTGTGATTGTGGATCGCGTGGGAGGAGTATCCGACCTGCCGCAGATCGTAAGGCGCGCTCTCGCAGGTGGTCTTCGTCAGGATGCTCTTGTACGGGTATTCGCCCGGTCCGAAAAATCTGGCGCTGATTCCGGTCATCGCTTCAAACTCGACATTTGCCGTGCCCGCGCCGACAGCCGGCACGGTCAGATAGCCGGAGGAACATTCCTTCAGCAGCTTCCTGTAATACGGGATCGGATCCTTCGAGTATTCCACATTCTTGGCGATGGTCGGGTCTATGAAGGATTCCAGCTGCAGGAACAGGATGTTCGGCTTTTTCGCAGGCTTTTCCTTATCGTCCTTGCCCGGCGTGTAGATGCCGTCCTTCCCGAGTTCGCCGCCCGTGAAGATCCCCTTCATCATCTCTTCCGAGTATCCCTTCGGCTTATCGATGCCGGTCTTCACCCAAGTGATCATGAAGGAATAAGGAACGCCGTTGTCTCTGTACGCATACGGCAAGCTTGGGAAAAATGTATCCAGAACGCCCATCCTCATGCCGCCGGTGATAGAACCAAAAGCAACAAGGATGATGATGAGCACGGCTGCGACCGCCTTCCTGTAGTCCAGCTTGCCTTCGTACCTCGGCGTCTTGCGGAACAGGATGATGACCAGCAACACGAACAGCGCTGCGCCAATGCCGATGAAGATCAGGCTCTTGACGGAAAAGTAGTTCGTGATGATCGACTGCGCTTCGCTCAGCGTCGACAGGTCCTTGACGTTGAACGGCGTCATGCGGTTCGTCAGGATGATGCCGTTGATGATTCCGATGGCAAGCCACAGAAGCGACAGCATGCTGGCTGCAAAGACTCTCCTGCGGAACAGAAGTGACAGCGACAGCACCGCCATGATCAGCATCACGTTGCAGAAGGTGATGACCGGGTGCTCCGCGAAAAACTGCAGCGCCAGCAGCGGTGACAGTCGTCCCAGCGCTTCGATGATATAGTCGATGACAACTGCCATGATAAACAGTACTAGTACGTGGTTTCTCTTTATCTTTTTTAGGAATTCTTTAATCTTGCTCATTGGAAATACCGTTTGCTATTCTGCCGAACTCTTCTACTGTAAGTGTCTCTGCTCTTCTGCCCGGATCGATACCCGCGGCTTCGAGTATTTTTCTAACGCGGTCTTTGTCCATTCCGCCCCCTGCCGAAAGGGAGTTCAGGAGGGTTTTTCTCCTCTGTGCGAACCCCGCTTTGACACAGCGAAGGAACATCTTCTCGTCAGCAACTTCTATCTTCTCTTCCAAAGGCTCCAGATTCAGGACGGTCGAGGCGACCTTCGGTCTTGGTATGAAGGCCTCTTTCGGAACGTCCGTCACTTTCTCCACGCGGCAGTAATACTGCACTGCGACGGAAATCGCTCCGTAGGTCCTGCTTCCCGGCGCTGACCGGATGCGGTCGGCGACCTCCTTCTGCATCATCACAGTGATGCTGTCCGCAGGCACCTGCTCCTCCAGGAGCTTCATGATGATCGGTGTCGTTATATAATATGGAAGGTTTCCGATCACACGGACCTTTCCTGTAAACAGTCCTTCCTCCCGGCACGTGCGCACCAGCCGGTGCAGATCTGTCTTCAGTATGTCCGCGTTGATCACGCGCACATTGCTGTATTCCATCAGGGTCTCTTCGAGCACAGGGATGAGGCGCTTGTCGAGTTCGACTGCCGCCACAAAGGCGGCACGCTCCGCCAGGACCGAGGTCAGGACGCCGATGCCGGGACCGATCTCTATGACCAGGTCCTCTTCGGTGATTCCCGCGCCGTCCACGATCTTGCTGACGATGTTCCCATCTGTGATGAAGTTCTGTCCGAGACTCTTTGAAGGTTTCAGGTCATATCTGTCGCGGATCCTGTTTACGACTGCAGGTGACGAAAGATCCATTACTCTTCATCCTCCGTATCGGTCTTCTCAGTTCCTTCCGCGTCAGGCTCTTCCGAGTCCGGAATGTATACAGTCTCACCCGGCTTGGTCAGCTTGAGTTTCTCCCGCGCCTGATCCTCTATGTTCTGTGCGTCGTCTGCTTCTTTCAGGTCTTCCTTGAGCTGCTCCTGCTGCGCCTTGAGCTGTTCCTGCTGCTTCAACACTTCATGCTCCTCTGCTTTGAGCTTGATGATGTCAAATACAGACACGCCCAGGAAGACGATCAGGATAGCAGTTGCTGCGAGGACGACCAGCCTCTTCCTGCCCTGCTTCTTTCTGAGGGCGCGCACTCTTCTCATCTTGCGCTCATCGCTGGTAGTCTGTTCCTGCGGAACTTCGATCTGCTCTCTCTGTCTCTTCTCGAGCCGCTGCTGCCTGGCCTGATCCATATCGATGACGCGGCTGCTTCTTTTGAACTGTTTGCTTCTTCTCTTTCTCGCCATTTATGATTCCCCTCTATCTCGCCGGCAGGTAATTCCTCGGATTCTGGAATGTGCCGTTATCCTTGACCCCGAAATGGATGTGGCTTCCGAAACTGTTTCCAGTGTTTCCCGCTTCCGCGATGTGCTGTCCCTGGAACACCCTGTCGCCGCGGCTCACCAGGAGCGCGCTGTTGTGCGCATAGTACGTTTCGATGCCGTTTTCGTGGTCGATGATGACCAGGTTGCCGTAACCGCCCATCGGTCCTGCGTGGATGACGGTTCCACCGTCTGCCGCCAGCACGTCATTGCCGGTCCGGCAGCCCATGTCGATTCCCTGATGCTGTCTGCCCCAGCGCCACTTGAATTCAGACGTGACCGTATATGTCCCGTCATATGCCGGCCAGATGAATGTGCCGGTTCCTGTTGTCGGCGGCCGCTCTTTGGTTCCAACCAGGATGATCTTGTTGACCGGTTTCTTCTCTACTTCGTTTTTCAGGTTATGTGTTTCTATGACCTCTCCGTTGACAGAGATTGTCTTATCTACGATCTGGCTTTTGCCTTTCTTGCCTTCGCGGGAGACTTCCGTATCTCCTTCGTACATCTCCTCATCGGCCTCTTTGATCGTCTTATATGGGGTTTTCTCCGTATGGGTACGGGTCTCCGTGATCCTGACGGTCAGCAGCGGGCCAACCTGCTTCAGGATGATCGTACTTCCCACCTTGAGCTGCCCGTCAGCAGGAATGTCGTTTTCCGCAATGATCTGCTTCTTGGATACTCCGTAGTTCTCTGAGATGCTGTCCAGAGTATCGCCCCGCACCACCGTGTGGACGATTTCCTTTTCTGTATCTGTGCAGAGCTTTTCTACCAGGGCGTCCTTCGTCAGGATATCGCTCAGCGGTGTGTTGCTCCTGCGGAATTCCACGTTTTCAACGACTACGGCCTCATTGACCACCGTTCCCTCATCGTGATTCGCGTACCGGTCCTCGATGTCTTCCAGAACGCTTGCCGCGACCTTCTTGCCTTTGACTGCGCCGACCTTCCGGCCGTCCACGTACATTCCGTAAGCCTTGACGTTGATGTCGCCCAGGTAGGACAGACGCTGGAGCACGCCGTCCTGTGAGTCGATCACGATATCCTTGTTCATAGTGAATACCCGTTTGAAACTGATATCGTCCCGCGGATCGAGCACGACTGTCATATCCTTGTCTTCGGTCAGAGCGCCGCGCACCATCTCCGTGATCTGCAGCACGTCGTCTTTGTTTTTGACATATCCCAGTTTCTTGTCGCCGTAGGAGTATTCATAGGCCGTAAAATAATTGAACAGGCCCGCGGTGCCTACTGCTATTACAAGAAGCAATGAAAAAGCCATCAGCAGCAGTGCCTTCTTCCTTTCGCAGAATTCAAACACGCTCTTTGCCTTTTTATAGATCGCTGTGTTTTCTCTCCGGCGCTGGCGGATCTCACGCAGCTGTGCTGCTGTCGCTCTCGCTTCCGCCTGGATGCGCGCGTTTTCTTCCAGCAGGAACTGCCGCTCTTCCTCTGTCTGCGCCGCGTTGATTTCCTTCTGCTTCGAAAGACCTAAGAACTCCTTCAGCGAAAACGCCGGCACCGGCTTGATCTCCGTCTTGATCGTCGTTCCGTGAACGTTGACGATACCTCCGCCCAGCTCGGCGGATTTGCGTGCAAAACGCCGCTGGCGGCGGATCTCCTGACGTTCTTCCTTTTGCTTCTGAAGAATCTCCTGACGTTCTTCCCTCTGTTTGCGAAGAGCTTCCTGCCGCTCTTCCTTCTGTTTCCGGAGGTTCTCACGTTCCTGTGCCTGCAGTCGTTCGATTTCCCGCTTCGCCTTCAGTTCCTCTTCTCTGAGCCGGAGGGCTTCTTCTTTTCTGCGGGCAGCCTCCTGGGCACGGAGTTCCCGTTCATGCTCCTTCTCCAGTCTGATCCGCTCTCTTTCGAGACGGGCTTCTTCTCTTTTCTGGAGTTCCGCCTTCTCTCGTTCCATCGCGAGCCTGAGCCGCTCCTGCTTCTCCTGCTCACGTTTCTTTTTCATCTGGGCGCGCTTTTCTTCCTGGGCGTGAAGAGTCCTGTTCAGCTCCGTCTGGATCTCAGCCTTGCGCAGGTTCGTTGTCATTCTGGCGGCTTTTCGCTCTGCTTCCTGAAGCGCTTTTTTCTTTTCTTCCGCTTCAGCACGCTTTTGCTCCAGCCGCTCCTTGGCTTCCTGCTCTTTCTTGAGGGCATCCTGGATAATGGCCTTGCGTTCCAGCCGTCTCCGGTCGAAACTCTCGTCTCCCTCCTGCCTGTCCCTCTCTGCCGCTTTCCTGACAGCTTCTTCGGCTGCGCGGGCGGCTTCCGGGTCGACTGCAGGAGTCTTCGACGCCGGTTTCTGCGCATCAGAAGCAGGCCTGTCCGACTCAGCGTTTGGTTTCGCTTCCTGATCGGCAGGCGCTGCCGGCGTCTCATAGATTTTCTGCGCCTGGGCCTTGAGCCGCTCGATCTGCTCCCGCAGGCTCTGCACATCCTGATACGCCCGTTTGACGGTATCGTTCGGATCTGCGTTTCCGTTTGCTCCCTGCGGTGCTCCCTGCCCGGCGGCATTCTTATCTTCTATTATTCTGTTTTCTGCAGTTCTTTTATCATCTGCGGGGTTATTTCCCTGTGGCATGGGCACCTTTCTCCCGTTTCAAGCATTCCTGTGTCCTTGCACTTCGGACATTTGTATCTGACATCCATATAGTCCAGTTCAAAATCGTGATCCGTCAGAAGGAACGCTTTCTGTGCACTTAAATTATCTATCGTATCTTTTATCTTCCTGATTTCTTCCTGTTTGTCGATCCGGTCGGACACAACGACCCTCGAAAGGCTCGCGCCGAGACGGCTTTCTTCCTCGTCGATTTCCCTGATCTGCGGCAGTTTCTCATATACTTCAGCTCTGCGCTGAGCAGCTTCCCGCTCTTCCTTCTCGCGCAAAAGCTCGTAATACCGGTTGATCTCAGCGGTGCCGAGGCCACCCTCGTTTACTTTCTTCGCGCCGCCTTCCGCGTGCCAGTTCTCAAGGACTCTGTTCACATAGTTGATGTTGGGGTTGGGGATCCCTGTGGTCTTGGCGCAGGCCTCAAGAATCTGTTTCAGGCTGAAGCCCATCTCATCGAACCACCGACCCATGATCCGCTTCTCTTCCTCCGTCCAGTTCCGGTTCCAGCCGAGAGCCTTGAAGATCCGCCGGTAATCCGCCGTCCGTTCTTCCATCTGTCCGATGTGCTGCTTGATATCCTCGACTGTTCTGTGCCCCTCGCTGATCCAGTTTCTGATTACCGTTCCTGTATAGTTGACGGTCTTTTTCTTTTTCCTGGCGCTGTATTCTACTGCAAAGGCAACATAATCCGGTTCGACTCCGAAGTCGTTGATCCACGACAGGATTTCACCCATCTCCGTCCCGCTGATGACGCGGCCGAATGTCTTCTCGATCTTTTCGAACATGTTCCTGTATTCGGGGCTCGCCATCTGCGCGTTGATCCCCTGCTCAGAAACAGTCGGCGTACTGTCCTCATGGCTTCCGTAGAGCATGTCCTTAAGCAGGACAAATTCGACATCGTACTCCAGCGGATTGTCCGCGGAGGTCCGGATCTTCCGGACGATGCCCATCTTCTCCCAGTAAGTCCACGCCTTCAGCACATCTTCAAGCTCCATACTGAGCTGCTTGGCGATGTCTTCGTTGCTGAAATCCACGCCAAGCTGCGCATACATGAGTGCGAAAAGATACACCTTGACGTACTCGCCCGGCGCGCCTGTCATATATTCGTTTATGAACAGATTTTCCACCTGCGTATCAAGCAGAAAATAGTCTTTTGTTTTTTCTCTGTAAAATCCCATTTCTTATATCGTATTATGCCGTGTTATATTGCGCCGAAGCCGCCGCCGGCGATGTCTACAAATTTCGTGATCTTGTCCAGCCATGCTACCCTGACGGTTCCCGTCGGGCCGCTTCTCTGCTTGGCGATGATCACCTCGCACTCGCCCGGCGCGTCGGTATCATCATGGTAGTACTCGTCTCTGTAAAGGAAAATGACGATGTCTGCGTCCTGCTCGATGGATCCGGAATCACGCAGGTCTGACAGCATCGGCCTGTGGTCCGTTCTCTGCTCCGGATTTCTCGAAAGCTGTGAAAGAACGAGGACCGGACAGTCCAGTTCCCTGGCCAGGAGTTTCAGATTACGTGAGATGACGGAGATCTCCTGTGTTCTTGAGTCCAGGGATCTTCCTTCCGGGTTCATCAGCTGCAGGTAGTCGATGACGATGAGGTCCAGTTTCCTCTCTGCCTTGAGCCTTCTGCATTTGCTCTTCATCTCCATGATGCTGATGCCTGCAGTGTCATCGATGACGATGTCTGCCCGCGACAGATCATCCAGGGCGACGTTCACATCGTCCCAGTCACGCCGTTCGAGACGTCCCGTCTTGAGCTTTTGCATCTCCACCTTCGATTCCATGGACAGAAGTCTCTGGCTCAGCTGTTCCTTGGCCATCTCCAGGCTGAAGATCATGACGGTCCCGCCGCCCTTCACTGCCGCATTGAGCGCGAGGGAGAGGGCGAAGGCGGTCTTGCCCATGGCGGGCCGGGCCGCCAGGATGATCAGGTCCGACTTCTGCAGTCCGGACGTCTTGTCGTCCAGATCCTTAAAGCCCGTCGTGAGTCCTGTCAGTCCGTCTTTGAGTTTCGATGCTTTGTCGATCGCGTCGATGTTGCTGAGGAGCACGTCCTTGAGCGGTACGTAGGTCCCCTTCTGACTCGCCTGGGATATTTCGAAGATCCCGTTTTCGGCGTAGTCCATCAGCTGTCCTGCATCCATGCTTTTGTCATAGCCTTTGGCGACGATATCGTCGGCCGTTTTGATGAGTTTCCGGATCGACGACTTCTCCGCGACGATCTTCGCGTACTCTGCCGCGTTGGCCGTTGTCGGCGTCGTCGAAGAAAGACCCGCCACATAGGAGCGTCCGCCGACCATCTGAAGGCTGCCGCGCTTGTCCAGTTCCTCTGAAACCGTCAGCGCATCCACCGGCGCGTTCCGTCTGCCCAGTTCAAAGATAACACTGAATATTTCCTTGTGGTTCGGATCATAAAAGTCATCCGGCCGCACGGTTTCGAGGACGTCATACAGCGCATCCTTTGACAGAAGCGCCGCGCCCAGCACGGACCTCTCCGCGTCAGGATTGTGCGGTGGGATCCTCTCTTCTACCGTTCCCATCGTATCTATCGCGTTTCCCATATTTCCCATGTCCTGCATGTTGTTTTCCCCTTTTGCTCGTCTGTTTATACTGTGACTTTCACTTTGATCTTAGCCGTGACGTCCTGATACAGTTTGACCATGACATGACTGTTGCCGGCCTGCTTGATCGGGCCGTCCGGCATGTCGATTTTCTTCTTGTCTATGGTGATGCCTTCCTGATCCTTCAGCGCTTTGGAGATATCCATGGAAGTGACGGAGCCGAAGAGCTTGCCGTTCTCGCCGCCCTTGGACGGGACGATGAGGACGATCTTCTCAAGTTCTGCTGCTTTTGCCTGGGCAGCAGCCTTTTCTTCCGCCCGTTTTTCTTCTGCCAGGGCCTTCTGCTTTTCCAGATTCCGCACATTTCCCTGTGTGGCTTCTTTCGCGAGCCCCTTCTTGATGAGCATGTTGCGTGCGTAGCCGTCGCTGACCTTGACTACGTCGCCTGCTTTACCTGTTCCCTTCACGTCTTTCAAAAGGATAACTACCATTTTATAACCTCCTGCGGCCGCCAACTCCCGGCGGCCATTCTAATATTATATTCCTCTATTGTGTTGTTTCTGTGGTTTTGATGTATTCTTCTATCTGCTGCAGGATCTCTTCCGGCGAAAGATCCGTCTTCGTTCCAGCTGTGTTCATGTGTCCGCCGCCGCCGAAATGCTCCATGATCGTCTGCACGTTCATGTTTCCCAGCGACCTGGCGCTGACGACAGTCACGCCGTCTTCATTCCTGCCTGCCACGAAACTGGCCCGGGCGCCTTTGATCGTGAGCAGTTCGTCCGCGATCTGGGAGTTGACGATCTGCGTGTTGATCGTCTGCGCGCCGCAGGTGGACATGGCGATGCCGTTTTCCAGGATGCGCGCGTTCACGATGCCGTTGGCCCGGTTGATGAAATTCTCCGGCGACTCCTGGAAATACCGTCTGACTCTCGAAAGGTCTGCACCGGCCCGTCTCAGCCAGGACGCCGCTTCAAAGGTGCGCACGCCCGCTTTGACCGCGAACCGGTTCGTGTCGAGCATGATGCCCGCCATCAGCACATCCGCCTCATACCGCGAGAGGGATTTCTTGCCGAGCCGGTACTGGAGGATCTCCGTGACCAGTTCGGAAGCCGATGACGCGTAGGATTCAAGATAGGAAAGGCTCGGATTCGTGAAGACGTCCTCCGCTTTCCTGTGATGGTCGATGATCGCTAGGCGGTCTACATTGTCGATCAGCTCAGCCGACTCGACCAGCATGCGCCTGTGAGTATCCACGACAACTGCGAGGGAATTTTTCTCTATGAGGCTGAGGGCCCGTTCGCCTGTAACGAATTCATACTCGCCTGTTTTCTTCGCGTCCGAAACCATGTCGATCATAGTCTCGTTGTATTCGCTGAGCAGGATATACGCATCTTTGCCGACGGATTTCGCCAGTCGCGCGATACCGATGGCCGCACCGAAACTGTCCATATCCGGATTCTTATGTCCCATGATGAAGATCCTCGAAGACTGTTCCATAAGGGTCGTCAGGGCATGTCCGATGATACGGGATTTGCCTTTGTTGCTCTTCTCCACGCTCTGCGTGCTGCCGCCGTAATACTCGAAACTGCTGCCGTCCTTGACGACCGCCTGGTCGCCGCCGCGTCCGAGGGCCATATCCAGCGCTTCCTGGGCGTAGTCGTCCAGTTCCACAAGGCTGTCTGCGCCGACGCCCACGCCGATGCTCAAGGTCACCGGGAAGTCAGCGTTCGACTCGATCTCCCTGGCTTTGTCGAGGATCGGGAACCGCTCCTCTACGAGCTTTTCGTAGTTGCGGTTCGTGATGACCAGCTCGTACAGACTTTCCTTGTACCGCACGATCATGGCGCCCATCTCAGCCGACCAGTCCCGCAGGAGACGGTCGATGCTCGCGGTGATCCCGCTCTCGTTTCCGTCGTTGCTTGCTGTCAGCTCGTCAAAATTGTCCACGTTGACCAGCATCATGTAGACCCGCTCGTCGTTGTACTTCTTCAGCAGTTCTTCGTAATCCGTGATGTCCGTGAAGTGCAGGATCAGGGACGCCCCTTCATGGGATCCTTCCTCACCTTCTCCGCCGAGGAAGCAGCACCCGATCCGGAATGCCTTCTCATTCCTCTTGATGAACAGCGGCGTTTCTTCCTCCGCTGCTTTCACCAGCTCCTGCATCTTGATTCCGGTAAGAACGAAAACATCCTGATCGATGATCCCGTCATACTTGAACACTTCTGCGATCTTTCTGCTGGCTCTCGTCACCTTGCCCTGGGCGTTCACGATGCACATGGGCAGGGGTGAATAGTAGGCCAGCAGCCGTTCGATTCGTCCTACGTACATTTAACTCTCCTAAAAATGCGCACAATAAGGCATATTATCGTAACGTATATTATAGCAAAAGCAACGCAGCAATGCAAAACCCCCGGATTCTGAAAATACTGTAAGGATTCTGAAGAAAAAATCCGGACACGTGGTCCGGATCTTTGTCTTATCTTTTGTTGTCCGCTTACTCAGCGATGTACGGCATCAGGGCAACGACTCTTGCCTTCTTGATAGCCTTCGTGACTTCTCTCTGGTGGATGGAGCATGTTCCTGTGATTCTTCTCGGAAGGATCTTACCTCTCTCGGTAACGTACTTCTTGAGTGTATCAACATCTTTGTAATCTATGCTCTTCGTCTTGTCAGCGCAGAACTGGCATACTTTCTTTCTTCTCATGCCGCCGCGTCTCTTGTTATCAAAAGCCATGATATCCTCTCCTTTCTTTCAGGATGTTAAATTCTAGAACGGGATGTCATCATCCTGCAGGGATGTGAATCCGTCCCCCGGTGCACCAATCTCTGTCGGCTGGCCGCCCTGCGGCGCCTGCTGCGGTGCCGGCTGCTGCGGTACGAAACCGCCCTGCTGCTGGCCGAAGCCCTGCTGGCCGTATCCGCCTTGCTGCTGGCCGAAGCCGCCGCCCTGACCCTGGCCCTGCTGTCCGCCGAGGAATTCGACGTTGTTCGCAATGACCTCTGTCGTGTAGACCGTTCTGCCGTCCTTTTCGTAGCTGCCTGTCTGGATCTTTCCGTTTACTGCTACCTTACGGCCCTTTGCCAGATATCTGTCACAGTTCTCTGCCTGCTTGCCGAAAACAACGATCGGAATGAAGCTCGGATTGTCTTCCCATTCCTGTGTCTGCGGGTTTCTGCGGCGGTCATTGACCGCAACGGTAAATCTGCAGATCGCCGTCTGGCTGGCGCCTGTGGAGTATCTGAGTTCCGGATCTCTGGTCAGGTTCCCAATCAAAATTACGCTGTTCATAATAATCCCCCTTTTTATTTCTGATCTCTGTTGTCGATCAGGTGTCTCATTACGTTGTCAGAGATTCTAAGTCTTCTGTCGAGCTCCTTCGGCAGGCTTGGATTGCCCTGGAATTCGATGACAACATAATATCCTTCAGATTTCTTCTGGATCGGATATGCGAGCTTTCTCATTCCCCATACGTCTACATTTCCGACTTCGCCGTCAGCTGCGATGATTTCCTTAACAGCTTCGATCGTGGCTTCCTTCTTCTCGTCTTCCAATGCAGGATCGATGATGAATAATACCTCATAGTTAGTCATGTTTTTCACCTCCTTATGGACTAAATGGCGATGCCCTTATCGCATCGCAAGGACATACGCGCCGAAATGACGCGCCTGTATATTATACATCAAATCATGATGAAATCAAGCATTATTTCAGTTTCTCCAACTGCGCGTTGTGGTTCTCACTGATGACCTGATAGAAATAGGCGACTTTCCTGGCGACCTTCACGTTCCAGGATCCGTCCGCCGCATACGTCCGGTTCACAGCTGCAATCGTGTTGCCTTTGTAGAAGGCGCCGCCCGGAGCCAGATAGTTCTTTGCCAGAACGCGACCCACTGTATCCAGGCATTCGTTGATCGACGAAAAGCCCTTATAGCCGTAGCCGCATACGTTGTTCGGGTGGAACTGGGCCGTGCCGTAAGCGCTTTCGTGTGACGCGATGGCAAGCAAAAGCAGGCAGTTCAGGTCGTACTCCTGCTCGAGGTTGTAAAGGGTCTCCTCCGTGCCGACGAGTTTGTATTTTGTGACCAGCTTCAGGTCCTCCACCGATACACCGCTGGGCTTGCTCATGTCCATAGCCTGCACCTCGGCATAGCTGTACGCCGGGATCTCCTCCTGCGCGATCACGTTTTCGACCGTCGACTTGCGCAGGCTGTTGGCCAGATCGATCTCCTGCGCAGACGCGTTCTTCTCTTCGGCGATGGCGATGGCCTCTTCCGACGAGTCATGCGCCAGCCGGTTCACCCCCGCCCACAGCGCGAGAAGCAAAAGCACGATCGCCAGGATGGTCCCGACGGCGATGAGCACCAGCGTCTTCCGGCTCCATCTGCCCGGATTATTCAATTCTGTTTCCGAATAGTATCTTGGTTCACTCATTGTATTTACTCACTGGTCGGAATCTCCAGCTCTCCCAGAATCGATTTCATGATGTCGTCATTCAAAACGATCCGCCACCCGCCGTAGCCATCCGCTTCCATAGGAATGAAAACATCCGCCTCATAGGACGGATCCTTATCTGCGGATTTTTCGATCTGGTCCAGATAAATATCCAGACACTTCTTGTTCAGTTTCTTCTTGTCCGTGACAGTATCGCTGTACAGATGCTCCGTCACGTATTTATAGGAGGCTTTTTCGTAATCATCCATGATGTCGCTGAAGTCGCAGTTATTCACGGCGACCTTAACGACAGCCACGTCTCCTTTGGCTCTTTCGTCTGTGATCTGATAGGAAAAATTCTTGAAGACGGCATTTTCAAGTCGGTCCATTTCCTCGTCGGTGCCTTTGACGTTCTCGAGGAAGTTGATGTACTTGTTGTCCATGTACATCATGTCCGTCTGCGCGTCATCCGTGGACAGATTCTGCAGAAATGCATCTGCCGCTTCCTGGGGCGTCACCTCCGCCATGCTGGTGGCGCTCCCCGAAATGGTCATCGCAATCAATATGGATACGATTGTATTGATGATTCCTCCCATAACTCGATGCGCTGCCTTTGCTTGTTATTTCCAGAGTTTCTCGGGATATTCTCCCTTGTCTTTTCTTGACTGGAGTTCATCATGCACGCTCTGCCAGTCTTCCTTGTATGTCACGCCGCACCACTTGTCATGGCATGGCAGGACCTTGACGGTTGCCTTGCCTGCATGGATCAGTCTGTCAACGATCGTCGGGAGAAGATACTCGCTTTTCATCGGATTGCCAGGAACCTGCTCCTCGAAAAAGGCGCTGATTCCTTCTTTCAGTTCTCCGACCATACCCTCTGTGAACCCCCAGAAGTTCATGGAAACGAGGGTGTCATCCGCCAGCACATGCCAGCTTTCGCCACCGTCTTCTGTATAGCAAATGCCTTCCGGCTGCCGCTGGATCTTCGTGCGCTCGGTGATCACCTTCAGGAAACCGTCTTCATCCATCTGGCAGACGCCTCTGGCTACATGACCATGCTCCGTGATGGTATTGGACAGAATGTAACCGGCCATACAGAACGGATACGGCTGTGCCGCTTCGGTATGTTCTGAGAGGAATTCGTACACGCTGACGAATCCGCTCGGACCATAGTAATCGTCCGCATTGATCACGGCGAATGGTCCGTCGATCAAATCGCGCGCTGCCAGAATGGCATGCCCTGTTCCCCAGGGTTTCTCCCTGCCTTCGGGGATTTCGAATCCTTCCGGGATGTCATGCAGATCCTGATAAGCGTACTCGACCTCCATGAATCTGCCGGCCCGCTCATCCACGAGTTCCCGGAATATGTCTCTGTGCTCTTCACGAATGATGAATATTGCTTTGTCAAATCCGGCCATCATGGCATCGTACAGGGAAAAGTCCAGAATGATCTCCCCTGCATCTGTGATCTTGTCGACCTGTTTCGCTCCGCCGTAGCGGGACCCCATGCCTGCTGCCATAATTACCAGTACTGGTTTCTTAGCCATTGTTATCCTCCTGTAACTGTACGAGCTCCGCCACCCCTTCACGGATCAGCGCCTCTACTCTGTCTGCTATCTCTTTTTCTTCCTTGCGCGAAATGCCTGCCGTTTCGATCGGCGGGAATATCTTCACGTCAACGCGCGCGGGCGTGACGACGCCTGTTTCTTCAATCAGGTGGTACGTGCCGTGGAGAGCGACCGGAACGATCGGCACACCGGGTTTGGTGGCGAGCTTGATCGCACCGCGCATGAACGGCCCGACTGTGGGGCCTTTGCTCCTCGTGCCTTCCGGACAGATCGCCAGGGAAAATCCGTCGTTGATGTATTCGATTCCCTGGTTGATTGCCTTGAGCGCTTCCCGCGGATCGTCGTTTTCGATGAAAACGCTGCGGATGCGCGGCATCCATTCTCCGAGGACCGGCGCCTTCGCCAGATAGCGTTTGGCGATGAAGCCGAACTGGAATTTCCGGAACACCGCGAACATCACGGGGATATCCGCGTAGCTCTGATGGTTGAGCATCATGACCACAGGTCCCTCGTCCGGGATGTTCTCCTCGCCGTGGACATGGAGATCGACGCCGAACTGCTCCATGGTCTTCGGACCAAAGCCCGATGTCGCCTCCAGGATCAGCCTCCGCTCTTCCTCATAGTCTCCGGATGCCTTTGCATTATCGATCTTTTTCTTGTATTTATTGTAGTGGATCACATCCCCCAGGACCTTCATCGCCGCGGGGATGTTGCGTATGATTTTCATGATTCGTCTCCTAGAACTTCACGTCTCCCGGACCGCGGTCGAAGAACACGCTCTTCGAAGCCACGGAAAGCGGAATACCGTAGCACACCTTGACCTCTTCTCCGAAAATCCCCATGCGGGCGGCGCCTTTGCCTGCGGAAAAGAGCACCCGGTTGTCCATCCGGTTGTCCGCCGCGATCGATACTGCAGATCCCACCGCGATTCCCAGATCCGTCACACTGAACGCGCACATGGCGCCTGCCTTCTTGCATGCACCGCAGTTCTTGAATCCGCACATCCCGCAGTGTGCCAGCTTTTGCGGTTTATTCTCCGCCCAAAGCAAAACCACGCAGAAGCTGTTGTCCACGTTGCCGGCGTCCCGGGCATAAAAATCTTCGCCTGTTTCATCCGCGATGTCGCGCATATGCGCAGCCAGCACATCCTTATCCTCCCCGGTAAGGAGCACGCCCTGCACATCATCGACGCCGTTTCCCTTTGGCGCCGTCATGGCCGCCGCGATCATGGCCTGCCCGACCCGGATCGCCGCTTCACTCGATGCCAATAATCTGTCCTGTATCATTTCGTTGTTCCTTTCATATCGTTGTTATGTTGCCGTTATGTTGTCGTCCTTTTGTCTTTATCTCGCCGTTATATTGTCGTTCCGTTATGTTCGTCTGCGCTTTCCCGCCTGGTTTCGCTTTCCCGCCTGTGTTTACATGCCGGAGTCCTCGCCCCTGACCTGCGCGAACAGATTTCTCTGCCGCTGTATCAGCTGCTCGAAGGCCGCGCGCTTTTCTTCCTCTGTGCCGAATGCCATGAACGCGTGGTACGAGTCTTCGATTGCTTTTGCATTCTCCCAGAGCTCATCGGTTGTCATCTCCTCGCCGGCGATGACCAGCTCGTGGCGCGAGATGATCTCCCGCGAGTCGTCGTCATAGAGGACCCCGTCGCCGCAAGCGATGACAAGGCCTGCGCCGTTTCCGGCTGCGTCGCATGCCGGTGCGTCCGTGTCCGCTGCTTCCTCTTCGTCGCCGCACAGTTCCTGCAGCACCTCGTACTCTTGGTTCCGGTAGCCGTGCTCGCCGTTCATCATGACAAGACGCTTGATGCTTCGCCCGTCGCGTTTTGTGATCTCCTCGTCGAGAGAAATGTATTCCAGCCCTTCGGACGCCGCCAGCTTCTTAGCTGTTTCTTCAATAGGCGCACCAAAATAACCGGTAACAATAATCTTTCGATTGCTCATATGTTGCCTCCAGTTTTTTTATTATAACAAAAAAGCCTATCATTTGATAGGTCATTTCCAGCAGCTCTATTCCGTGCTGCTGCGCAGAACCAACAGGTGGTGCCGCGAACCCTTGATTCTTCGTTCGGCTGGTGGTTAGGACAGCGAGCCTGGGCTGTTTCAACCAACAGGCACCGCCTCAAACCCTTGATTCTTCGTTCGGCTGGTGGTTAGGACAGCGAGCCTAGGCTGTCTCAACCAACAGGCACCTCCGCAAACCCTTGATTCTTCGTTCGGCCGTTGGTTAGGACAGCGAGCCTGGGCTGTTTCAACCAACAGGCACCGCCTCAAACCCTTGATTCTTCGTTCAGCCGTTGGTTAGGACAGCGAGCCTGAGCTGTCTCAACCACCAGCCACCTCCGCAAACCCTTGATACTCCGCTTGGCTGGTGGTTAGGACAGCGAGCCTGGGCTGTCTCAACCACCAGCCACCTCCGCAAACCCTTGACTCTTCGTCCGGCCGTTGGTTGAAGCCCGGCCGGCCCACTGCCTGCAACCACTAAACCAGCGCCGGTCCTGTTACCCCGCAAACCTACTCCACAAACTTCCGTCCGTGGATCCATAGCAGCGCGGCGCAGACAGCGCAGGCGCCGGTGATGACAGCGATGCCGGTGATGAAGGAGCTCCAGCCCATAGTCGCGATAGCGGTTCCGGGCACACTGATGATCAGGAGGCCGAAGCCGTTAACGGCGCTGGCCGAGCCGGCTTCGTCGTGGTAGCGGTTGAGGACCTCCACAGTGCCCAGCGTACGGACGATTCCCTCGACTAAGTAAACCGGGACCATGGCGACCAGAAACAGAACGGGATTCACGTGACCGATGGTGCCGAACAGGATGGCGGCGACCCCTGTCATGAGGATCGCGATCACCGCGGTCTTCTTCGTGCCCGTCGCTTTTGTCAGGAACATGTACATGAACGGCGCGGAGAAGGACACCAGTGTTCCCGCCGCGTACAGGATGGCGTACTGCAGATTGCTCACGCCGAAGTATTCATAATAGACATAGGAACATACGCCGATGTAGGCCCACAGCGGAATGGTGAGGATCATGGCCCACCCGATGAAGCAAAGATATTTCGAATCCCGCGCGATGTCGAAGGCCTGTATCGTTGCCTGCAGCACATTGTCGACCTGCCGCTTTTCTTTCGGCCAGGTCTCTGCCGCAATGAAGAACGGAATGAGGGTCAGCAGGATCGCGGCTGCCTCGAGGAAAAAGATCCATCTCCAGGACAGATACTCGATCAGGAACGCGCCGATAGCCGGTGCGAACAGCGGGCCGATGACTGCTGCCGCCTGTGTCAGCGTGGTGACCAGCTGAAAGGTCCTGCCTTTGAAGCTGTCCCTGACGATGGCCGCCGCTACAGTCAGGGCGAATCCTCCGCCGAGGCCGGACAGTCCGCGCATGATCGTCAGGAACCACACGCCCCGGGAAAAACCGGCTGCCAGAAGCGGCACGCCTGCCAGGATCAGTCCGATGATCATGATGGGGTTGCGTCCGTACTTGTCGCTGATGGTCCCGCCGATGAGGGTGCCGATGGCACACGCGAACAGGTCGCTGTTCAGGCTGATATTCAGAAGGGCCTCCGATGCGCCGAATTCTGTCTTGAGCACCGGAAGCGCAGGAAGATACATGTCCAGCGTCATCCACTGGACCGTCATCATGATTATAAGAGTTGTGACATAAACCGTAGTCCCCAGCCGGGGCTGGGGAACTAGGACTTCTTCTTGATTGATCATTTTAATGCAAAAGCTCTCCGGCCTGTGAAAGTCGTGCCCAGGAAAGCCGGACTTGCGTTAAGCCTATCCCGCGATCATCCCAGGCCGAGCCCGAACTTGTCTCTGACGCGCTGCATGACCGGCGCGGCGATGGCGGATGCTCTTTCTGCACCGTCATTGAGAACGCGGATGAGTTCCTCGGAATGGCGGATCTCTTCGTAGTTCTTCTTGATCGGTGCGAGGGCTTCCTGTGTGACGGCTACCAGTTCTTTCTTCAGGTCGCCGTAGCCTCTCCAGCTCTGCCCTGCCAGGATCTCATCGACGGAAACGCCGCTGAATGCGCTGTAGATGTTGAGCAGGTTGCTGACGCCCGGTTTGTTGACCGGGTCGAAGCGGAACTCACCGTCAGAGTCTGTAGTTGCGCGCATGATGGACTTTTTGATTTTGCTGTCCTCGTCGAGGAGGGAGATGCGGGAGTGGATGTTCTCCGCGCTCTTGCTCATCTTGGCTTCCGGATCGTCCAGGGCCATGATGCGGGCGCCTTCCTTCATGAACCGTCCTTCCGGAACGACGAAGGTCTTGCCGTATTTGTTGTTGACCCGGATGGCGATGTCGCGGGTAAGCTCAATGTGCTGCTTCTGGTCGTTGCCGACCGGAACGACATCTGTGTCATAAAGAAGGATGTCTGCCGCCATGAGTACCGGATAAGTCAGAAGGCCCGTTCCGACGGATTCATTGCCGCCGCTCTTGGCTTTGAACTGGGTCATTCGCGAAAGCTCTCCTGTGTAGCAGTTGCAGCAGAGGACCCAGCCCAGCTCCGCATGCTGGCTGACCTGGGACTGAACGAAGATGATGGACTTCTTCGGGTCCACGCCGATGGCCATGTACAGGGCCGCTACGTCCAGGATGTGCTCCCGGAGTTCCTTCGGATCCTGGGGCACGGTGATGGCGTGTTCATCGACGATGCAGTAGATGCACTCGTGATCCTCCTGCAGTTCGACAAACTGCTTGAGGGCGCCGAGATAATTCCCGATATGGATGTTTCCTGTCGGCTGTACGCCGGAAAATACTCTTTTCATGTACTGTGTTTCTCCTTGCTGTATCGAGTTGAATATCGAATTAAAATGTGAATCGATTATGCGAATTAATTACCGAATCAATTATGCGAATCAAATATCAAACTTCGTCTGCTCGCCGCTGTCTTCTTCAGTTTCTTCGGCAGCAGCCTCTTCCGCCTTGCGGGCTTTTTCCTTTTCCCGGTCGGCCTTGGCCTGGGCGGCGCGCTTTTCGGCTTTTCTCTTTTCTCTCTGCTTCTGCGCCTGCTCCGCCAGCTGGGCACGCTCTTCTTCGTTGATCACCTTCGACATGGAGATGATTTCGATGTCTTCGCCGACCCGCATGATCTTGACGCCCTGGGTCGCGCGGCCGAGTCTTGAGATCTCGTTGGCTGCGATCCGGATGACAGTGCCCTTGGAATTGATGAGCATGACTTCATCCTTATCCTCGACAACGACGGCGCCGATGAGGTGTCCGGTCTTCTTGAACTTGCTCTTGTCGTAGGTCAGAAGGCCCTTGCCGCCTCTTGCCTGGATCTTGTATTCTTCGACAGCCGTACGTTTGCCGTAGCCTTTGCTGGTCACGACGAGCAGTTCTTCGCCCGGCTGTACCAGCTGCATGGCGACGACCTCATCGTCCGGATCCAGACTGATAGCTCTGACGCCTCCTGCGTTCCTTCCCATCGGACGGACATCCTGCTCGCTGAAGCAGATGCACTTGCCGTTCCTGGTGATGATGATCACGTTGTCGTTTCCGGAGGTCTGCTTGATCTCAACCAGCTCGTCTCCGTCCTTCAGTGAGATCGCGATCAGGCCGCTCTTGCGGTTGGTATCAAAGGCTGAGATCGCTGTCTTCTTGATGGTTCCCTTCTTGGTGACGCAGATGAGGAACTTGTCATCGCTGAAATCCCGGAACGGGATGATCGCGGAGATGCGTTCCCGCTGCATCAGGTTCAGGAAGTTGGCCGCGTTGGTTCCCTTGGCTGTTCTGTTGGCTTCCGGAATATCGTAGGCCCGGATCTTGTGCGCCTTGCCCATGTTGGTGAAGAACATCAGGTGATCGTGGGACGATGTCATGATCAGATCGCGTACGAAATCATCCTCTCTTGTAGTCAGGCCTGTGATGCCTTTGCCTCCCCTTCTCTGGGTCTTATAAGTATCGGCAGCTACTCTCTTCAGATATCCTCTGTGGGTCAGGGTGATGGCGACCTGCTTCTCTTCGATGAGGTCTTCTTCATCCATTTCATCCACAGCAGCGAGGATCTTCGTCCTTCTCTTGTCTCCCCACTTCTTCTTGATCTCCAGGAGTTCGTCCCGGATGACGCCCATGAGGAGTTTGACGTCTGCCAGCAGGCTCTTGTAGTAAGCGATCCGTTCGCAGAGCTCTTTGTACTCTGCTTCCAGTTTCTCACGTTCCAGTCCCTGCAGACGGGCCAGTCTCATATCGAGGATGGCCTGGGCCTGCTTCTCCGAAAGGCCGAAGCGCTTCATGAGTTTTTCCTTGGCGTCGTTGTAGCTCTCCCGGATCGTCTTGATGACTTCATCGATGTTGTCCAGGGCGATACGCAGACCTTCGACGATGTGAGCTCTGGCTTCTGCCTTGTCCAGGTCGAACTGCGTTCTTCTTGTTACAACATCCTTCTGGTGCTTCAGGTACTCTTCGATGATTTCTTTGAGATTGAGTACTTTCGGTCTGCCGTCTACGATTGCCAGCATGATCATACTGCAGTTTTCCTGCAGGGATGTATGCTTATAAAGTTTGTTCAGCATGACCCGCGGATTGGCGGTTGCTTTGAGTTCGATAACGATCCGGATGCCCTGCCTGTTTGATTCATCGCGTATTGCCGATATACCATCCAGCTTCTTGTCGCGGACCATTTCGGCCATACGCTCCAGCATCCTGGCTTTGTTCACCTGATACGGGATCTCGGTCACGATGATCTGGGATTTGCCTCTGCTGGTCTCTTCGATTTCGCAGACCGAACGGACGACGCATTTGCCCTGCCCGGTCCGGTAGGCTTCCTGGAATCCCTTCTTGCCCAGGATCTGGGCGCCGGTCGGGAAGTCCGGTCCCTTGATGATTTTGATCAGATCGTCTACGGTGCATTCTTCATCGTCGATTCCGCATTCGATCATCTTGACGCAGGCGTCGATGGTCTCGCTCAGATTGTGCGGCGGAATGGATGTGGCCATGCCGACGGCGATACCGTTGCTGCCGTTGATGAGCAGGTTCGGCACGCGGGACGGCAGTACGACCGGTTCCAGTTCCTCTTCATCGAAGTTCGGAATCATGTCGACGGTGTTCTTGTCGATGTCCCGGATCATCTGCAGCGCGAACGGCGTCATACGTGCTTCCGTATAACGCATGGCCGCAGCGCCGTCACCGTCGATGGAACCGAAGTTGCCGTGTCCGTCGATGAGTGGATACCGTGTCGCAAACGGCTGGGCCAGCTTGACCATCGCTTCATAGATGGAGCTGTCACCGTGAGGGTGGTATTTACCCATGACGTCTCCGACGATACGGGCGGATTTTCTATGTGGTTTGTCCGGGGTGATCCCCAGACCGTTCATTCCAAAAAGAATTCTTCTGTGTACAGGCTTGAGTCCGTCCCTGACATCCGGAAGGGCTCTACCCACGATGACGCTCATGGCGTAGTCGATGTAGGAGTTCTTCATCTCATCGTGGATCTCGTGCTGTATCATTCTCTGGTCTTCCAGTAAACTGTTCTTCGTCACTTAAGATGCCCTCCTTTCCTTATACATCGAGCGTCGCATACACGGCGTGGTCTTCAATGAACTTCTTGCGCGGCGGGACCTTGTCACCCATGAGGGTGGTGAAAATCTCGTCAGCTGCATTGGCGTCTTCCACAGTGATCTGAACGAGTGTCCGCTTGCTGTAGTCCATGGTCGTATCCCACAGCTGCTCTGCGTCCATCTCGCCGAGACCCTTGTAACGCTGGATTTCGTATTTGCTTCCCTTCAGGGATTCCAGCAGTTCATCCTGCTCCCTGTCGGAGTATGTGTAGTAGATATCCTTCCCCTTCTTGACGCGGAAGAGCGGCGGCTGGGCCGCATACACGTAGCCGTTCTCGATGAGCGGCGTCATGTAACGGTAGAAGAAGGTCAAAAGCAGCGTCCTGATGTGGGCGCCGTCGACGTCCGCATCGGTCATGATGATGATCTTGTGATACCGGAGCTTCGACAGGTCGAATTCCTTGCCGATGCCGCATCCAAAGGCAGTGATCATGTTCTTGATTTCTTCCGAACTCAGAACCTTATCCATCCTGGCCTTCTCCACGTTCAGGATCTTACCGCGCAAAGGCAGGATCGCCTGGCGTTTCCTGTCTCTGCCGTCCTTGGCACTGCCTCCCGCAGAGTCACCCTCTACGAGGAAGATCTCGGAGATCTCCGGATTCTTTTCGGAACAGTCCGCCAGCTTGCCCGGCATGGAGTTTCCTTCCAGGAAGGACTTTCTGACCGAGTTCTTCGCCTTGCGGGCTGCCATTCTTGCCCTAGCTGCGCTCAGACATTTCTCAACGATCGTCTTCGCCTGCTTCGGATTTTCCTCCAGGAAGGCGGACAGATAATCCGCTGTTGCTGTCTCTACGAAACCTCTCATATCTGAGTTTCCGAGTTTCGCCTTTGTCTGTCCTTCAAACTGCGGTTCTGTCAGTTTGACGGAAACGATCGCCGTGATGCCCTCTCTGACATCATCGCCCTCGAACGGCGCATCCTTTTCCTTAAGGATGTTGCTGTTTCTGGCGTAGGTGTTGATGGTCCTTGTGAGAGCAGCCCTGAAGCCCTGCAGATGGAAGCCGCCTTCTGTGGTCTTGATGTTGTTGGCATAGGAAGCGACATTCTCGCTGTAACCGTCCGTATACTGGATGGCGATTTCCACTTCCCTGTTTGCTTCTGTTACTTCGAAATACACGATGTCCTTATGGATCGGTGTTTTTGTTCTGTTGATGTACTCTACGTACTGCTTGATGCCGCCTTCATAATAGAACGTATCTTCATGTCCGTAGCGTTCATCCTTGATGCTGATCCTGACGCCCTTGTTCAGGAAGGCCATCTCACGGAATCTTCTCGCGAGTGTGTCGTAGTCGTAAACGACATCATCAAAAATAGCAGGGTCCGGCCAGAATGTGGTCTTCGATCCTCTTTTTCTGGTGTTTCCTTTTTCTTCAAGGGGCGTGACAGTCTTACCGCGTTCGTAAGCCTGTGTGTAGATTTTGCCGTTTCTTCTGACTTCGACTTCCATGCGGGTCGAAAGCGCGTTGACGACGGATGCGCCGACGCCGTGCAGTCCGCCGGATACCTTGTATCCGCCGCCGCCGAATTTACCGCCGGCGTGAAGCACGGTGTGGATAACTTCCACAGCAGGAAGTTTCATCTTCGGATGTTCGTCGACCGGCATTCCTCTGCCGTCGTCTTCGACGGTGATCGAGTTGTCCTTATTGATGGTGACTTTGATGTTGGTGCAGAATCCGGCGAGCGCCTCATCCACACTGTTGTCCACGATCTCATAAACAAGATGGTGAAGTCCGGGGGAACCGGTACTTCCGATGTACATGCCCGGTCTTTTTCTTACAGCCTCTAATCCCTCCAATACCTGTATTTGTTCGGCATCGTATTGCTGTATTTTATCGTTTTTTGCCATTCAATTACTCCTTTTGTTTTTGTCTGTTTCTTACTATTATATAAATTGTCACAAAACACACTATATTGTAGCATGAAATCGACCGTTTTACAACATTTTGTGGTTATTTTAATAAAAAACACGGCCTGGGTATTAAAATCTTCCCAGACCGTGTATTTTTTGCTTTATATTTATATTTCTGACGTGACCTCCCCATTTACAATTTTGAAATATTTTCCTGTTGGGAGACGACGCGCAACATTTTCATTTATTTCTGTTGTTGTGATGAACAGCTGATTTTCTCCGAGCGATCTGATCAGCATTGTCTGCCGGTCATTGTCCAGTTCAGATAAAACATCATCCAGAAGCAGGATCGGTTTTTCCCCTTTTTCCTCTTCTATGATTTTGATTTCCGAAAGTTTCAGAGACAGGGCTGCTGTTCTCTGCTGCCCCTGGGAGCCGAATCTTCTAAGGTCGATTCCATCTGCGGAGATTTTGATATCATCTCTGTGAGGACCTTTGCTCGTTGTACCGGTCCTGATATCATCTTCCCGCGCAGCGGCCAGATAGTCATAAAATATTTCTTCCGAATTGTCTGAGGCAGGAATGTTGGATTCATATTGCAGTTCCAGATTTTCCTGACCTTCTGTGATACCGCTGTGGATCCTTCTGCTTATTTCATCGATCCTGTCTATGAACTGTTTTCTTTTGCGGATGATCCGGGTGCCGCTGGCGGCAAGCTGCCGGTCCCAGATATCCATCAGATCGTAATCGATCGATTTCTCTTTTAAATACGTGTTTCTCTGTTTCAGTATTTTATTGTAATCATTTAAGTCTGACAGATACCCTGCCCTGATCTGACATAGTTCTCTGTTGATGAAACGTCTTCTTTTTTCCGGTTCATCCTTGACGATCCGCAGATCCTCCGGTGAAAAAATGATAATGTATATTCTATCTAACAGTTCAGAAGATTTTATTACTTTGATTCCATCCTTTTTGATGCCTTTGCGTCCGTCGCTTTGGATAAGGATCTCTGTGGTCAGTTCATTTTCTTCATCTTCTGCTGCAGAACTGATCCTGCAGTAATCTTCTCCGAAACGAATCAGTTCTTTATCTCTCACGCTTTTGAAAGATTTGCCGAAGGCATTCAAATAAATACCCTCCAGCAGATTGGTTTTTCCCTGGGCGTTCTTGCCAATGAAAATATTCACACCCCTGCTGAAGGATACTTTCTGTTCTTTGTAATTCCTGAAGTTTGTAAGTTCTATTTCTTTGATATACATTCTAAACTACATAGAATCGATACTACATAGAAGGAATTCTTACCGGAAGGATCAGGTATTCGTAGCTGTCCCCTTCCACCGGCGTCACGACGCATGGTGAAACGCCGTTTTTGAAATTCAGGGAAACCTGTTCATCATCGATGACTTTGAGCACATCCAGTACGAACTTGGAGTTGAATCCTATTTCCATATCGTTTCCGGTCTTTTCGACGATGATTTCTTCTTTTACATTTCCTTCTTCTGATCTTGAAGTGATCGTCATCAGGTCATTCTTGATGATGATTTTGATCAGATTGTTTTTTCCTTCTCTTGAAAGCAGTGACGCTCTCTCGATACTTTCCAGAAGCATGCCTCTGTTTACAGTTACATGAGTCGTGTTTTCAGAAGGAAGAATGTCTGCATATCTGATGAATTCACCTTCCATTCTTCTGATGATGATCTCATTTCTTCCAATATTGATGACAACTTTTTTCTCACCAAGATAAATCGTAATGTCAGATTCTTCTTCGTCTTCCGAAATGATCTTGCTGATTTCATTCATGACTTTAGCGGCGATGATGAACTTATTCGATGCTTCACTTACCATGTTTTCTTTGACAAGGGCAAGCCTGAAGCCGTCCAGTGATACCATCTTGATGCTTGCTTCATCGATTTCTGTCAGGATTCCTGTAAGAACTCCCTTTGATTCATCTACGCTGGCTGCAAAAGCAGTCTTACGTATCATTTCCCTGAAGATGTTTCTGTCTATGACCAGGCTGTCGCTGCCTTCTTCTTTGTTCCCGATCTCCGGGAATTCGTCAGTTGGGAACGCTACAACATTGAATTCAGAAAAACTGGTTTTGATGAGAACTGATCCGCCTTCCTCTTCGCTGATGAGAATGTCTTCATTCGGAAGCTTTCTGATAATATCTCCAAAGAGCTTTGCCATTACTACAAAAGCACCCGGTTCTGCTACATCCGCTTCAATTTCTTTCTTGATGCTGATTTCCAGATCGGAAGCAGTCAGTATGAGACTTCCCTCTTCTGTTGCCTTGATCATGATGCCCTTCAGAATAGGAATTGTTGTTCTGCTGGAAACTGCTTTCGAAACAGTGTTTAATGCCTTTGCGAGACTTTGCTGATTACATGTGAATTTCATAGGATCCTCCTGAAAAAAAAGTCATTTTTATTATATTATATATTTAGTATTAGTAGTAGTAGAGGCTGTGGATTTGTTGAAAAGTGATTCTATCCTTGAAAATCAGCCTTTTTTTATTCATTGATCCCTGTGGATAATTTGTATTTTTTGTTCACAGTGACTGTGAATAAGCCCTTCTACTGTATATCCTCTTTCAGATTCTTGATATCTTCGGCCAATGTCGGATCAAGTTTGATCTGCTTGCTGATTTTCTCGCAGGCGTGAAGTACAGTCGTATGATCTCTTCCTCCGAAGGATGCGCCGATTTTAGGAAGCGACAGATCTGTCATCTCCCGGCATATATACATCGCGATCTGACGGGGCTGGGAGAATTCCCTGTTCCGTTTCTTCGATTCGATATCTGTTATTTTAATGTTGTATTTCTTGCACACAGCCTTCTTGACAGATTCGCAGGAGATATCGATGTCTCTCATAGAGAAGATATCGGTGAGATATTCTTTGGCGAACTTGGCTGTGATCGGCTGGTTCTTGAAATTTGCAAACGAGATGACGCGCAGCAGAGCGCTGTCCAGTTCTCTGATATTGAATTTGATTTTTTCAGCGAGCAGGTCGATGACTTCCATGACGTCGTTATCGATGATGATGCCCTCTTCTTCAGCTTTTTTTCTCAGGATCGCCACTCGTGTTTCAAAATCAGGAGGCTGGATGTCAGCCATAATATTGGATTTGATCCTGGAAGTCAGACGTTCATCCAGTTCTTTCAGTTTATTTGGGTGACGGTCGCTGGAGATGACGATCTGTTTATTCTGACTGATCAGAGTATTAAATGTATGGAAAAATTCAACTTCAGTTCTGTCTTTTCCTTCAATAAACTGGATATCGTCGATCAGAAGCACATCGACATCTCTGTATTTCGCTTTGAAATCATTCAGTTTGCTGAGTCTGTTTACCGGATCTCCCAGTGCCTGTACAAGTTCTGATGTGAACATCTCTGAAGATACATAGAGAACTTTCAGAGAAGGATACATTCTCATCACATGCTGTCCGATGGCATGCATGAGGTGGGTCTTGCCGAGTCCGGATCCTCCGTAGATAAAGAGAGGATTGTATACAGTGGATGGATTGTCCGCTACAGCCAGAGCCACTGCATGGGCGTATTCGTTGTTCGGCCCAACGATAAAATTATCGAAATTGAACTTCGGATTCAGATAATATTCTTCTTTATAAGGATTGGAGGAATCGATGGAAGGCGCAGCAACATTGACCCTTTTTCCCTCAAGGATCTTCTTGATTTCATCTTCTGACTTGTGTGTGATCAGAATTCTGTACTGCTTTTTGAATACGCTTTTGACAGATTTCTCGAGTACTTCGATATAACGGGGATTCCTGACGAACATATCCGCCTTGAATTTATCCGTAACAGCAATCGACATGATGCCCTTTTCCTCGTCCATTTCCAACGGGACCAGAGGCAGGAACCATGTTCTGTAGCTTACTTCTGTTAATTCCTTGCTTGTCTGGGCAAGGACGTCCTTCCATTTTAGCGTGTTGATTTTCTCCATTAAACGAATAATTGCCTTTCCGAAAATTGGATATACATGATATCACAGAACGGAATATATCATACAAAAAAAGTTATCCACAGGCAACAGTTAAATCGTGGATATTAAAATTTCAATGATAGGAAGACTTATCCACAATCAGTGGATAAAGTTGTGCATAGTTTCAACAGAAACAACAACATATTGTGTCTTGTATCAAAAACTGTACAAAAATGGAATTTAAAATAAGCAAAACCTATAAAAACTATATCAGACAAGTTTAAATAAATTGACATGATTTATTTCAGAGTTGTATAATACTCAAGCATATGTGCGCAGATTGGAATTCAGATCTGTGCGGGTAAATTTTAGAAGAAGGAGGAAAAGCCAATGAAGATGACATATCAGCCAAAGAAGAGGCAGCGCAAAAAGGAGCACGGCTTCAGAAAAAGAATGAAAACTAAGAATGGTAGAAATGTGCTCAAGAGAAGAAGAAAAAGAGGAAGAAAAGTTTTATCAGCATAGAGACCGCACATGTAGTGGTCTTTTTGTTATAGGATTGTTGATGAAACAAAAGGAGCCATGCTCAAAGAACTATGCTCAAAAAGGAAGTACTGAGAAAAAAAGACGATTTCACCTCAGTTTATAAAGCAGGGAAATCAGTCCCGGACAGATATATCGTTCTGTTTTATAAGAAGAACGATCTGCCTTACAGCAGGACAGCCTTTTTGGCAAGTAAGAAGGTAGGAAACAGCGTTCAGAGAAACAGAGCGAAACGTCTCATGAAAGAAAGTTACAGGTTGAATGCAGACAGATTCCGTACAGGATACGACCTGATATTCATTGCCAGAAATACGATCAACGGCAGGAAACTTATGGACGTCAATAAATCAATGATGAACGCGGCCGCAAGAGGAAAAGTAACGGTATCTTAAAATGAAGTATGTATTCATTGCACTGATCAGATTCTATCAGAAATTCATATCGCCGCTGTTCCCGCCAAAGTGCAGGTTTTATCCTACCTGTTCAGTTTACTGTATTCAAGCTCTGGAAAAGTACGGATTTTTTAAAGGTAGTTATCTGGGGATACGGAGGATTTTGAAATGCCATCCGTTCCACGAAGGAGGATACGATCCTTTAAAATAGGAGGAAATTAATTAATGTACACTATACTAGGAATCATAGCGAAGCCGATGGGGCTTTTGCTTGACCTTCTGTATGGGTTCATAGGAAACTACGGTCTTTCCATCATTATCTTTACGGTATTCGTAAAGCTGTGCCTGTATCCGCTGTACATCAAGCAGACGAAATCGACTGCCATGATGTCTGAGATGCAGCCGAAGATCAAGGCGATTCAGAATAAATACGCCAACGATCAGGAAATGATGAACATCAAGATGCAGGAGCTATATAAGGAAGAAAAGTTCAACCCAATGGGCGGATGTCTTCCAATGCTCATCCAGATGCCGATCATCATGGGTCTGTTCGCGCTTCTCAGAAACCCGATGCGCTACATCACGAAGGACTCCATGATCTTCGCTTTCCATGAACCGTTCCTGTGGATCAAGGACCTGAGCCAGCCTGACCCGTGGATCCTGCCGATCATTGCGGGCGTTGCGACGTTTATCGCTTTCACGATGAACAGAATGCTGCAGGATACAGGATCTGACGCAGCCAATCAGTCGGCTGCCATGATGAAGATGATGCAGTACATCTTCCCTGTCATGATTCTTTGGATGGCCAGATCGTTCCCGGCAGGACTTGCTCTCTACTGGGCAGTCAGCCAGATCATCCAGATCGGATTCAACATCCATCTGCAGACAATGAGAAAGAAAATCAAGAGGGAACAGAAGGAAAGACAAATCAGAGAAAGATTGGAGAAGAAAAACAGAGGCTTATAAAAAGGGAAGTCTCTGTTATACGGAGGAAATAGAATGGATTACACAGAAAAATGGGGCAAAGACATCGAAGAAGCTGTCTCCCTTGCCCTGATTGATCTGAAGGTTTCCAGAGAAGAGGTTGAGGTCACCGTCCTTGAGGAGCCGACAAAGGGCTTTCTGGGACTGGGTGCCAAACTGGCCAAAGTAAGAGTCGAGAAAATCAAGAAGGAAGAACCGAAGCCGGAAGTAGTAAAAACTCCGGAAAAGGAAGTTTCAGAGAAAAAGACAACCGAAAAGAAAGCTCCTGAAAAGAAATCTTCTGAGAAAAAGAGCCAGTCCAGAAAGAGCTCAAAAGCAAAAGCAAAGAAACCGGAAGAAAAGAAGACAAACATCGTTCTGGATGATGTAGATATCAACGACCTGACAGTGGTAGAAGAGCATGAAGCGCTCACCTTCCTGAAGGATATCACAGAGAAGATGGGACTGGATCTCAACTTCAGCGCCAGAGTCGGCGAAAATCTCGTCTATATAGAAATGAACGGCAAGGACTCCAGAACTGTCATCGGCAAGAGAGGACAGACACTCGACGCCATTCAGTACCTGGCAAGTCTCGTTGTAAACAAGGACAATGAGAATTACACGAAGGTGGTAGTCGACGCGGAGAACTACAGAGCCAAGAGAGAAAGAACTCTGGAGCAGCTGGCCAACAGACTGGCAGCGAAGGTCATCAAGACGAGAAAGCATGTACGCCTGGAACCGATGAACCCTTATGAGAGAAAGGTCATTCATGCGACTCTGCAGAAGAACCCGGAAATTACGACAAGAAGCGAGGGCGAAGAGCCTTACAGAAGAGTTGTAATAGAACTGAAGAAATAGCATGATGAGGCCCGCTTTCTGCGGGCCTTTACAATTATTATTATGTGTGAAACGATAGCAGCGATATCAACAGCCTACGGTGAAGGCGGAATAGGAATCATCAGGATCAGCGGACCGGACTCACTCCGGATCCTCCGCAGGGTTTTCGCATGCAAAAGCATCAAAAACCGCCGCATGACTTACGGCAGGATCGCAGATCCCGAAAGCGGAGAGGTCATTGATGAAGTGCTGGCCGTCTATATGAAAGGACCCGCCACGTATACGGGAGAAGATGTGGCTGAGATCAACTGCCACGGGAGCACCGTCTCGCTCCGAAAAACTCTGGCGCTGGTTTTGCGCGAAGGAGCACGCATGGCAGAGCCGGGAGAATTCACGAAGCGGGCGTTCCTGAACGGACGCATGGACTTGTCGCAGGCAGAAGCCGTGATTGATCTGATCAAAGCCAAAGCGGACGCCAGTTATGATGCGGCACTGTCACAGATGGAAGGAGAACTGTCGAAACGGGTGCAGGGCATCCGGGCGAAGCTTCTGGACATCCTCGTGGATCTCACTGTGAACATCGATTATCCTGATGAAGACATCGAGGAGCTCACTTACGAGAAACTGCTTGCCGGTATTGGGGATGTGGAGGATGAAATCAGCGGGCTTCTGGCTACAGCAGGAACGGGCCGAATGATTCGGGAAGGCATCCGGGTGGCCATCGTGGGACGTCCGAATGTGGGGAAATCTTCTCTCATGAACGGTCTGCTCCGGCAGTCCCGCGCCATTGTGACGGAGATTCCCGGAACGACCCGCGACACGATCGAGGAGGCTGTAAGCATCCGGAACATCCCGGTGTATCTGGTGGACACTGCAGGGATCCGGCAGACCGATGACATCGTCGAGAAAATCGGCATCGAAAAGACCAAGGAAGCATTTAATAATGCAGACCTGATCATCGTCATCGTTGACGGGAGCGCGCCGCTGACAGAGGAAGATGAGGACATTCTGAAGCGTCTCGAAGGACGCAGATCCCTCGTTCTTCTGAACAAGAGCGATCTCGGAAACGCAGTCACACCAAGGGATATAGAGGTTCTAACAGGCAAATCGCCTAATAACGATGTAATAGAAACATGCCTTCTGAAGGGAGAAGGCGTGACAGAGATAGAAGACAGGATCGAGGAGCTCGTTTACGGCGGGCAGCTTACGCAGAAGGACAGTGTCATGGTCAACAATGTGCGCCATGAGGAACTGCTGCGAAAGGCACTGCAGGCAGCGGAAGACGCCCGGACGATCACGACGGCGTGCGAAGCGCTGGACATCATCGAGATCGATGTCAGACAGTGTTATGACTGGCTGGGAGAAATCATCGGAGAGACCGTTTCCGATGAAGTGCTGGACGAAGTGTTCTCGAGATTCTGTCTTGGCAAATGACGGACAGCATGTATGTCCGGCTTTTGCATGAAGAGGTGACGAAGCAAAGTGCAGAATAATGATCATACAACAGAATACCTGATGGGAGAGTACGACATCATCGTGATCGGCGCGGGCCACGCAGGATGCGAGGCCGGTCTTGCCGCGGCCAGAATGGGAAAGAAGACCCTCATGCTTTCGATCAATCTGGAGGCTGTGGCGATGATGCCCTGCAATCCGTCCATCGGAGGAACAGGCAAAGGCCACCTCGTCCGGGAGATCGACGCGCTGGGCGGCGAGATGGGGATCAATACGGACAAGACCTTCATCCAGAGCAGGATGCTCAACACAGCCAAGGGTCCTGCCGTCCATTCGCTGCGCGCCCAGGCAGACAAGAACCGTTACCATCTTGAAATGAAGAAGACCATAGAGCGTGAGCCTTTGCTTGATATGAAGCAGGGCGAGGTCGTGGATCTTGTGATAGAAGACGGAGCGGCGCGGGGCGTTGTGCTGCGGACGGGATCGGTATACCGCAGCCGGGCCGTTATTTTAGCGACAGGAACCTTCCTGGCCGGCAAGATTTTCATCGGAGACAGCGTGTTCGACAGCGGTCCGAACGGACTGGCGCCGTCAGTTGATCTGGCAGAGCGTCTGCGTTCCTACGGACTGCCCATGCGCCGGTTCAAGACCGGAACGCCGGCAAGAGCCCTGGCGTCGAGTCTTGATTACGACAAGATGATCCCCCAGGATGGAGATGCGGAAATCGTTCCGTTCTCTTTCATGAATGATGAACTTGTGAGGGATCAGATCCGCTGCTGGCTGACCTATACAAATGAGAAAACGCATGATGTGATCCGTGCGAATTTCCACCGGTCGGCGCTCTTCGGCGGAAAGATCGAAGGCGTGGGACCGCGGTACTGCCCGTCCATCGAAGATAAGGTGAACCGGTTTGCAGACCGCAAACGCCACCAGCTGTTCATCGAACCGGAGGGGCTCGATACGGAGGAAATGTATATTCAGGGCATGTCGTCTTCTCTTCCGGAAGATGTGCAGCAGGCTTTCTATGAAACGATCGAAGGGCTGGAGCATCTGAAAATCGTGCGCCCGGCCTACGCGATCGAATACGACTGCATCGATCCGCTTGATCTGAAGGCAACGCTGGAGAACCGGTCCATCGAAGATCTGTTCTGCTGCGGGCAGTTCAACGGCAGCTCCGGATACGAGGAGGCTGCGGCCCAGGGACTCATGGCCGGCATCAATGCCGTGCTGAAACTGGACGAACGGGAGCCGTTCATCCTCGACAGGAGCCAGGCGTACATTGGCGTGCTCATCGATGATCTGGTCACAAAGGGAACCAACGAACCCTACCGCATCATGACGAGCAGGGCGGAGTACCGCCTCATGCTCCGGCAGGACAACGCGGATCTGCGTTTGACAGAGCTTGGGCATCAGGTCGGTCTGGTCAAGGAAGACCGTTATCAACGGTTCCTGGAGAAAAAAGCAGCAGTGGAGAAAGAAACTGAGCGGCTGAAGCATGTGGTCATCAGCCCCCAGGCAGCGAATCCGCTCCTGGAGGAGCTGGGCAGCGCACCGCTGAAATCGGCGCAGTCTCTGTACGAGATGATGCACAGACCGGAAGTGACGTATGATAACACGGCGTCCCTCGATCCGGATCGGCCGGTGCTTTCACGTCATCAGAAGACTTCCATGGAAGTCGAGATCAAGTACGGCGGGTATATCCAGAAGCAGCTGGCCCAGATCGAAAAATTCAAACGTCTTGAAAACAAGAAACTGAGTGCGGATATGGATTATTCGAAGATCGACGGTCTGCGGATCGAAGCGCAGCAGAAGCTGAATGCGCTGAAGCCTGTTTCCATCGGTCAGGCGTCAAGGATCTCCGGTGTCTCGCCGGCAGATATCAATGTTCTGCTGATCTATCTGGAAAAACAGCGGCGCAGCAGATGATGAAGCGATTGATGAAGTCGTAGCAGATGAAAAAATAGATGAAGGAACGGACGGAGAGACGAACGAAGGAACGAGTATGGAAATGGAAGAACTGAGGTCCTACATTGAGAAACTGAATATCGACGGCGCGGATGAGAAAACGGAGCAGCTCCGTCAGTACATGGAGGGCGTGCTTTCCTGGAACGAGAAGGTGAATCTGACCGCCATCACGGACCGGCAGACCTTTGTGCAGAAGCATTACATCGACTCCCTTCTGTGCGCTGAAAGCCTTGCCTTTACTGCTTCATCGTCTATCTGCGATGTTGGAACAGGCGGAGGATTTCCCGGCGTTCCTCTGGCAGTCTGTTATCCGGACAAGGAATTCGTCCTGATGGATTCCCTGCAGAAACGCGTCAGGATCGTACGCGAACTTTGTGAAGAAATCGGGCTCGGAAACGTGACCGTGATCCACGGCAGGGCAGAGGAACTGGCCAGAAAGAAAGAATACAGAGAAAACTTCGACCTCTGTGTTTCCCGAGCTGTTGCCAACATGCAGGTCCTGTCCGAATACTGTCTGCCCTTCGTGAAACCGGGCGGATATTTCATCGCTTACAAAGGCGCTGACTGCGAAGCGGAAATCAGCGATGCGTCACGCGCGATCCGGATCCTCGGCGGGGACAAGCCCCAGATCCGGGAACTTCCGCAGCTGGATCACAGTCTGGTCGTTGTGAGGAAGAAGGAACCGACCCCGGCAGCCTATCCGAGGAAAGCCGGAACGCCGGCCAAGAAGCCTTTGTAGTGCTGGAAATAAATGGAAAATATGAGTTTGGGGTTATTCTCAAATGAATTCCATTAGATATTCCCGAAAAGAAAAATGTTTCACGTGAAACATTTAAAATTTTTTTCGGGTTTTTCTTATTTTTTGATACTTTTTATATAGCGGGAAGGGGGAGGTTGGTATATAATCAAAAGTGATTTTGAAAGAGATAAAAAGGAGGTAATCGTGGGTAAAGCGATAGCGATATTCAATCAGAAAGGCGGCGTCGGAAAAACAACAACGAATATCAATCTGGCTGCTTGCCTGGCACTTAAGGGGAAGAAGGTCCTGATCCTGGACATAGACCCTCAGGGGAACACGACAAGTGGGGTTGGCGTGTCCAAGAAAGGTCTGGATCTGACAACACATGAAATACTTATAGAAGACGATCACCACCCGGCAGAAGCTGTCATCCCGACAGGCGTTCCGAATCTGGACATCATGCCGGCAAGCGTACAGCTGGCGGGTGCAGAAGTCGAACTCATCAATATGGCAGGCAGGGAAAAAAGGCTCAAGATGGCAATCGATGTCCTGAAGCCGGATTATGATTATATTTTCATAGACTGCCCGCCATCACTTGGCATACTGACAATCAATTCTCTGACCGCGGTGGACTCTGTCCTGATTCCGATCCAGTGCGAATTCTATGCTCTTGAGGGCGTAAGCCAGCTCATGAGCACAATTGACATTGTCAGGACGCACATGAACCCGAATCTTGAAATAGAAGGAGTAATCCTGAGCATGTTCGACGGCAGAACCAATCTTTCAGCTCAGGTAGTAGAAGAAGTAAAGAAATACTTCAAAGAGAAAGTCTATACTACTGTGATCCCAAGGAATGTGCGTCTTGCAGAGGCTCCGAGCCACGGCATGCCGGTCATTCAGTATGATCCGAGATCAACGGGAGCGCAGGCTTACATGGAGTTCGCTGAAGAATTCCTTGAAAATGAAAAGGAGAGGTAGATGGCAGCGAAGACCAAAGCCAAAGGACTGGGCAAAGGACTGGAGGCGCTCTTTGGAGACGCGGAAGTAGCCCCTGTGGAGAAGAAACCGGCTTCAAAGAAAAAACAGACGGAAAGCAAGAAATCAGAAAAGGCGGCTGAATCCCCGGCAGAAGAGGGCGGGGTTCTTTATGTGGATCTCAATGATATCAAACCGAATGCAGCACAGCCCCGAAAAGTATTCGATGAGGAAAAACTGGAGGAACTCGCCGCGTCCATCAGTCAGCACGGACTGATACAGCCAATCGTCCTGCGGAAACTGGGCAAGGGATATGAGATCGTAGCAGGAGAAAGAAGATGGCGCGCCGCAAGGCTGGCCGGACTGAAGGAAGTTCCCTGCATCGTCAAAGAACTGACCGAAGAAGAGAACATGCTTTTGGCGATCGTCGAGAACATGCAGAGAGAGGACCTCAATCCCATAGAAGAAGCAGAAGGACTGAAAAAAATGATCGACACCTACGGTCTGACGCAGGAGCAGGTATCATACAGCGTAGGGAAGAGCAGACCGTATATCACCAACAGCCTCAGGCTTCTGAAGCTTCCGGGAAGAGTCCAGCAGCTTACAGCAGAAGGAAAAATCACAACAGGTCACGCCCGCGCCCTGGCAGCTGTTAAGAGCCAGCAGAGGCAGATCGATCTGGCAGCAAGAGCCGCCAAGGAAGGCCTCTCAGTGCGGCAGATCGAGCAGCTGGCGAAAGAGACCAAGCAGCCGCAGGAAAAGAAAAAGACAAGGAAAGTCAAAAGCGCCGATGAGAAGCGTGTTGAAGAGGACCTCAAGAATGCGCTCGGAACCAAGGTCAGCCTGAACCGCAAAGGCAAAGGCGGTAAGATCGAAATCGAATTCTACAGCGCGGATGAACTGGAGCGGCTCATCGAACTATTGAGAAGCCTCGCATAGAAATGTTTCACGTGAAACATTCCGATTCTAAGAGCCAAAAATGGTAAATAATGTTAGTTAATATAGAAAGAAGGTAACAAATGAGTACAACAGAAAGAAACGTTGGAACAATCTCAAGAGGCATCCGCTGCCCGATCATCCGTGAGGGTGATGACATCGGCAAGATCGTTGTCGACAGTGTGCTGAAAGCAGCTGAAACGGATGGTTTTGCATTGAGGGACAGGGACATCGTCTGTGTGACGGAGTCAGTCGTAGCAAGGGCGCAGGGCAATTACGCCAGTGTCGACGCCATCGCGGCGGACGTGAAAGCCAAGCTGGGCGGCGAGACCGTCGGCGTCATCTTCCCGATTCTCTCAAGAAACAGGTTCGCTATCTGCCTGCGCGGCATCGCAAAGGGCGCGAAGAAGATCGTCCTGATGCTGAGCTATCCGAGCGATGAAGTCGGTAACGCCCTCATCACCATGGATCAGGTGGACGAAGCAGGAATCAATCCGTACAGCGATGTGCTGGATCTTGCCAAGTACAGGGAGCTGTTTGGAGAGAACAAGCACCAGTTCACAGGAGTAGATTATGTACAGTACTACAGCGACCTGATCAAAGACTGCGGCGCGGAAGTAGAAGTCATTTTCGCAAACCACGCAGAAGAGATCCTGAACTACACGAAGAACGTCCTCACATGCGATATCCACACAAGAGAAAGAAGCAAGAGACTGCTGAAGGCAGCCGGTGCAGAGAATGTCTACGGATTGGATGACATCCTGACAGCATCCGTTGACGGAAGCGGCTTCAATGAGACCTTCGGCCTGCTCGGTTCAAACAAGGCAACCGAAGACACGGTGAAACTGTTCCCGAGATCCGCTGAAAGCCAGCAGCTCGTAGAAGCGGTCCAGGCGGACTTCAAGGAGAGAACCGGCAAGAACGTTGAAGTCATGATCTACGGCGACGGCGCATTCAAGGATCCGGTTGGAAAAATTTGGGAACTGGCAGACCCGCGCGTAGGCGTCGCGTACACCAAGGGCCTTGAAGGAACGCCGAACGAGCTCAAGCTCAAGTATCTGGCAGACAATGATTTCGCAGACCTGTCCGGCGACGAACTCAAGGACGCCATCAAAGGCAGGATCACAGAGAAGGACGGCAGCCTGGTCGGCAAGATGGAATCAGAAGGCACAACGCCGCGTCAGCTCACCGACCTGATCGGCTCCCTGTGCGACCTGACCAGCGGCTCCGGCGACAAGGGCACCCCGATCGTCTTCATCCAGGGATACTTCGACAACTACACGACGGACTAAGCGGACATAGGAAATCAAAAGCCGGTAACGGCATAAGCGGAGGACTGTTGCACGAAATAGTGTGACAGTCCTTTTTTATGCAGCATATGGGGTGTTGCACTGAACTTCGACAGTTCTTTTTATGTGCAGGGCGGGATGAAAGTGCCTGAGCGTATTCCGCAGGAGCAGGTCAGAGCATCTATGGTCTGCAGCGACGAGGACCAAGCGAAGGCACTTTCATCCCGCCCGCACACAGTAGAAACTGAACCAGATACGCTTTAGCACTATACCGCAGTAGTCCTTTAACGAAGTGGAAAATTTTGCCACAAGTATAGTATTCCGATTGTCTTTTTGATATAATTACACCGAAAAAGTCTATATTATATTCTTATATATAAATACAGAAGAATTAGAAGGAGATAAGTTATGACAGTCAGAATCGATGGGAAAAGTCTTACAGTCGAAGATGTGATCCATGTCTGCCGTGACTACGAGAGGGTCGAAATCACAGAAGACGCGAAGATCACAGTAAACAGATCCAGAGACTACGTAAGAGAGAAACTTGAAAACGATGCAGTCATTTACGGACTGACAACAGGATTCGGCAGATTCGCCAACGTTAAGATCTCATTTGAGGATACAGCCCAGCTGCAGAAGAACCTCATCATGAGCCACACATGCTCCATGGGAAATCCTTATCCGAAACACTATGTCAGAGCAGCGATGCTCCTGAGATGCAACAATCTGACAAGAGGATTCTCAGGCATTCGTCTTTCGACGATCCAGACAATGATAGACATGCTGAACGCTGATATCATTCCTATCGTTCCGGAGAAAGGATCCGTTGGATCCTCCGGTGACCTGGCGCCGCTTTCCTGCATCGCCCTCGGTCTGATCGGAATGGGAATGGTCGAGTACAAAGGCAAGGTTGTCGAAGCCAAGGAAGCTTTTGAAGCAGAAGGACTTACGCCTGTAGAACTGGCAGCGAAAGAAGGTCTGGCGCTCAACAACGGCACCCAGATGATGACGGCTGTCGGATTGAACGTACTCTATGACGCCATGCAGCTTCTCATAACAGCAGACATCGCCGGCGCGCTGACAGGCGAAGCGATGCACGCGATCCGCAAGGCTTATGATCCTAAAGTACACGCCATCAGAGGCCACGAAGGTCAGATGATCGAAGCAGAAAACATGAGACGGCTTCTCGATGGATCATACAACGCCAAGTGGCTCCACGAAACAAAGGTGCAGGATCCGTATTCCCAGAGATGCCTGCCGCAGATCCACGGAGCATCCAGAGACGCCATCAAGTATGTTTACGATAAAGTCACCACAGAGATCAATGCGGTAACAGACAATCCTCTGGTCTTTGCAGAAGAGGATGAGGTTATTTCCGGCGGAAACTTCCACGGACAGCCGATGGCGCTGGCATTCGATTTCCTGAAGATCGCGATTTCAGAACTGGCGAACGTTTCAGAAAGAAGAATCGAACGTCTCGTCAATTCACAGCTTTCGGAAGGACTGCCTGCCTTCCTCGTGAAGAACGGCGGACTCAACTCCGGTTACATGATCGCGCAGTACGCAGCAGCATCCATGGTTTCCGAAAACAAAGTCTACGACCACCCGGCCTGTGTCGACTCCATCCCGACCTCCGCGAACCAGGAAGACCACGTATCCATGGGAACGACTTCCGCAAGAACCGCGGCGATGGTTCTTGACAACGCGCAGAAGGTCCTCGGGATCGAGCTGTCGGCAGCAGCCCAGGCGATCTGGCTCAGACAGGAGCAGGGCGAGAAAGGAATCGACAATCTGGCGCCTGCAACAAAGGTCGCTTATGATTTCATCAGAACAATAGCTGACCCGATCGAAGAAGACATCATCATGATCGATGAGCTGAAGAAGTTCGATAAGATCGTCAAGGACTTCTCATTGAATGAAGCAGTAGCAAAAGTAATTAACCTTAAATAAGAAGGGAGAGTTCCAATGTTAGAAAACAAAGCCATCGCAAACGCAATGACAATCAAGCTGGATCTGGGATATCCGGAAATGCCTGAGTTCCAGGAAGGTATCAGAAGAGCTCCGGACAGAGGCTTCAGACTGACCAAGGCGCAGACGAAGATCGCCCTGAGAAACGCGCTTCGCTATGTACCGGAAGAGCTCCACGAAAAGCTCGCGCCGGAGTTCATGGAAGAGCTCAAGACCTACGGCAGAGTATATGCATACAGATACAGACCGGAAGGCCGCATCTACGGCAAGCCGATCGATGAATACAAAGGCAACTGCCTGGCAGGCAAAGCCTTCCAGGTCATGATCGACAACAACCTGGACTTCGAAGTAGCGCTGTATCCATACGAACTCGTTACTTACGGAGAGACCGGTTCCGTATGCCAGAACTGGCTCCAGTATAACCTCATCAAGAGATATCTGGAAGAGATGACAGACGAGCAGACACTGGTCGTCGAGTCAGGACATCCTCTGGGACTGTTCCCGTCCAAGCCGGAAGCACCGCGCGTCATCATCACCAACTCCATGATGATCGGAATGTACGACAACCTGGAAGACTGGGAAGTCGCAGAAGAAATGGGCGTCGCCAACTACGGACAGATGACAGCCGGCGGCTGGATGTACATCGGACCGCAGGGAATCGTTCACGGAACATTCAACACGATCCTCAATGCAGGACGTAAGGAACTGGGCGTTCCGGAAGACGGCGACCTGGCAGGAAAGACATTCGTATCCTCAGGTCTGGGCGGCATGAGCGGCGCGCAGCCAAAGGCAGCGAACATCGCGAACGCAGTCGGCATCTTCGCAGAAGTCGACCAGTCAAGAATCGACACAAGACACAATCAGGGCTGGGTGGACGTCGTATGCCAGGATCTGGACGAAGTGTTCAAACTCGCTCAGGAAAAGATCGACGCCAAGGAAAGCATCTCGATCGCATATCACGGAAACATCGTAGACCTGCTTGAATCAGCAGTGGAGAGAAACTTCCACATCGACCTGCTGTCAGACCAGACATCATGCCACAATGTATATGACGGCGGATACTGCCCGGTAGGATATACCTTCGAAGAAAGAACACAGATGCTCCACGAAGACAGAGACAAGTTCTGCAAGGAAGTCGACAAGACACTGCACAGACACTATGCAGCGATCAAGGCTCTGACAGAGAAGGGCACCTACTTCTTCGACTACGGCAACTCCTTCATGAAGGCGATGTACGACGCAGGCGTCAAGGAACTCTCCAAGAACGGCATCGATGACAAAGACGGATTCATCTGGCCGTCCTACGTAGAGGACATCATGGGTCCGGTACTCTTTGACTACGGATACGGCCCGTTCAGATGGGTATGCCTGTCCGGCAAGCCGGAAGACCTCAGAGCGACCGACCAGGCAGCCATGGACGTCATCGACCCGAACAGACGCGGTCAGGACAGAGACAACTGGATCTGGATCAGAGACGCAGAGAAGAACAAGCTGGTTGTCGGAACACAGGCCAGGATCCTCTATCAGGATGCTGAGGGAAGAAGAGACATCGGACTGGCCTTCAACAAGTTGGTCAGAGAAGGCAAGATCGGTCCGGTCATGATGGGAAGAGACCACCACGACGTTTCCGGAACAGACTCCCCATTCAGAGAGACTTCCAACATCAAGGACGGCTCCAACGTTATGGCGGACATGGCAGTGCAGTGCTACGCAGGAAACGCAGCCAGAGGCATGAGCCTTTGCGCGCTGCATAACGGCGGCGGCGTAGGCATCGGCAAAGCCATCAACGGCGGCTTCGGTCTGCTCCTCGACGGAAGCGAGAGAGTCGACAAGATCCTGCACTCCGCGATGATGTGGGATGTTATGGGCGGCGTCGCCAGAAGAAACTGGGCAAGAAACGAGCACGCTATCGAGACATCCGTCGAATACAACAAGAACTACGCAGGCAAGGGTCACATCACGATCCCGTATCTCGTAGCAGACAGCATCATCGACGAGACTGTCGACAAATTCGTTAAATAATTTCATGCAAAAGCAACACATATTTTAGTAAGGAATAAAATGGGAAGAGTTTTAATTAAAAATATCGGCTGCCTTCAGACGCCTGAAGGCAGCTACAGCCACAAAGGCAGCAAGCAAGGAGAGAATAAGAAATACATCAACGCCGAGATCGCCATCGAAGACGGCGTCATCGTAGAGATCAAATCCGGCGGCCGCAAGGTCTCAGGTCCGTTCGACGAGGAAATCGATGCAGAAGGGAAACTGGTCACACCGGGCCTGGTCGACGGCCATACGCACATGGTCTTCGGCGGCTACCGGCAGCACGAGGTCGCTATGAAACTGGCTGGCGCAGATTATCTGGACATCCTGCGCGCCGGCGGCGGCATTCTCGACACCGTACGCAAAACCAGAGAAGCCTCGAAGGAAGAACTCTACGAGAAGACAAAGGGATTTCTCGATGAGATGCTGAGCATCGGCGTCACCTCCTGCGAAGCCAAGAGCGGATATGGTCTGGATAAGGAGTCCGAGATCAAGATGCTGGAGGTCATAGGCGATCTGGCAGAAGATCATCCGATGGATGTTGTCCCGACGTTCCTGGGACCCCACGCGGTGCCGCCTGAATACGAAGGCCGGGGCGACGAGTACATCGAGATGACCTGCCAGGAGATCCTGCCGGAGATCAGAAAGCGCAATCTGGCCGTCTACTGCGATGTCTTCTGTGAAGACTCCGTCTTCAACGCGGAGCAGAGCAGAAAGTACCTGACCTGCGCCAGAGATATGGGATTCGGTCTGAAGGTCCATGCAGATGAGATCGAAGCCATCGGCGGAACAGAACTTGCGGGAGAACTGGAAGCCGCATCAGCAGAACATCTTATCGCGATCACAGAGTCGGGTATGGACGCCATGGCCAAAGGCGGCGTCACAGCGATGTGCCTGCCGGCAACGTCATTCTACCTGAACAAGACCTTCGCACCTGCGAAGGAAATGATCGAAAAGGGCATTCCGGTCGCTATGGCGAGCGACTTCAATCCGGGATCCTGCCCGTCGCTGAACCTGCAGTTCGTCATCAACCTCGGGTGCCTCAAGTATAAACTGACGCCGGAGGAAGTACTGACAGCCGTCACCATCAACCCGGCCTGCGCTATCGGCCTCGGGGAAAAGGTCGGGACCGCAGAGGTCGGCAAACAGGCGGATCTGGTCATCTGGAACGCACCGGATTTCGAAATGATCTGCTACAGATTCGGCTCCAACATGGTGGACAGAGTCATCAAGAAGGGAAGCCTTGTAACTGCCTGAACACATCAGGCGGATGAAGAAGATAGAAGTTATTGCTAAGGAATAATGAAAAGGAGAACACAGAATATGAAACTGATCGACCTGAAACTGGACGAGTATCTGGACATCCTGATTTCCGACGAACCGGCACCGGGCGGCGGAAGCGTCAGCGCACTGGCATGCGCACAGGGAGCGGCCCTGGTATCCATGGTATGCGACCTGACGACGATGAAGAAGAAATATGCGGATGACCATGAACTTTGCGGACAGATCAAGGAAGAAGCGGTAAAGCTCTACGCTGATCTGAAGGCAGCGATCGATAAGGACACCGACGCCTATAATCTGGTGGCGGCTGCATTCAAGATGCCGAAGGAAACGCCGGAAGACAAGGCGGCCAGAAAACAGGCCATCGCCGACGGAACGCTGGAAGCGACGAAGGTTCCGCTCAGCGTCATGAAGATGGGAATGGAAGGACTGCGTCTGGCAGACAGACTCTACGGACATTTCAACAAGAACTGCGCCAGCGATCTGGGCGTAGGCGTCATCAACTTCAAGACCGGCATACAGGGAGCATGGATGAATGTCAAAATCAATCTCCCTGGCGTCAAGGATGAGGCCTTTGCAGCGGAAGCTGAAGCAGAAGGCAAGAAGATCCTGGCGGAGGCAGCCGAGATCGCAGACAGATTATACAAGTCAATTGAGGAGGAACTGTAATGGCTAAAATTATCGAAAGCATACCAAACATCAGCGAAGGAAGAAATAAAGAAGTAATCGAAGCGTGCGTGGACCAGATCAGAAACACACCGGGTTGCACACTGCTCGACTACTCATCCGACGAGACACACAACAGATCCGTTATCACATACATGGGAAGCCCGGAAGCCTGTGAAGAGGCAAGCGTCAAGCTGGCAAAGAAAGCCGTTGAGCTGATCGACCTCACCAAGCACGAAGGCGGACATCCGAGAATGGGCTGCGTGGATGTTATGCCGTTCGTTCCGATCAAGGAAGCGACCACAGAGGACTGCATCGAGCTGTCAAAGAGGGTCGGCGAAAGAATCGCTGCTGAAGCGGATCTGCCGGTATTCCTCTATGAAGATTCCGCAACAGCCAAGCACAGAAAGAATCTGGCGAAGATCAGAAAAGGCCAGTTCGAAGGCATGGCTGAGAAAGTCAAGGAAGACAAGTGGTGCCCGGATTTCGGCGGACAGAGAATCCACCCGACCGGCGGCGTTGTAGCAGTAGGCGCAAGACCTCCTCTCATCGCGTTCAACATCAACCTGGCAACAGACAATGTCGAGATCGCCAAGAACATCGCGAACATCATCCGCGAAGTCAAGGGCGGATTCAAGTGCGTCAAGGCTATGGGGCTTTTGCTTGAAGAGAGAAATGTGGCACAGGTATCCATCAACATGACGAACTTCAACATCACGCCGCTGCACAGAGTGCTGGAGCTTGTCAGAAGAGAAGCTGCCAGATACGGCGTTAACGTGATCGGAACAGAAGTCATCGGACTGGCTCCGATGAAGGCGTTCTTTGACGCAGCAGAGTATTATCTGCAGATCGAAGACTTTGACCCGGACGTACAGGTCATCGAGAATCACTTGCTGTAAGGCTGAAATCACGACCATCTTCAGAGTGGCTAGTAGGAGGTGAGGACGTATGACAGATCAGGTTTTGAAGGGAGAATCCTCTCTGGCGGACGAAATCGTCCAGATTTTGAGAAGCAGGATCATAAACGGCGAATACTCCATCGGCGAAAAGCTGGTGGAAAACAAGATCGCCAAGGAACTCAAGGTCAGCAGGACGCCGGTAAGGGAAGCGTTCAAGCAGCTGACGAAGGAAAACCTTATCGAATATGTTCCGAATAAAGGCTGTTTCGCCAAAGGATTCGAGCAAAACGATCTGCAGGACATCTATGCCGTCAGGATCGCAGTCGAACAGCTGGCTGTAGCCTGGGCAATCAAAAACAAGACGGATGAAGACATGGCAAAGCTTAGGGAGCAGCTTGAAGTCATGAGTCTTTATACTGCCAGCGGGATGGTGGAGAAACTCATCCAGGCCGATGAGGAGTTCAACAATGTCCTGTATCAGATGGCCAGGAGCAGGTTCATCACCCAGGCGTTAAGGTCTTACCAGGAGTACATCGATCTGGCCCGGCAGGGGATCCTTGCCAGACGGGAGAATCTGCCGGAGATCCTGGAAGAACACAAATGCATTTACGAGGCTGTAGACGCCGGCGACGAAGATGCCGCGAAAGAGGCGGTCGCACGGCATCTGGAAGCTGCAGCCAAGAGAGCTGAAGCAAGGTGGCTGTAACATTGGATGTAGAGAAAACACATCGCACCCGTCCGCGTTTTCGCGGGCGGGTTTTATATTGCATCGGATTGTACGGGGATTGTACCTAAACAGTATTTAATCCCGTGCGCCCCTTGACAGATAAGGGCGGAAGCGTTATATTAGTGTAGCTGTTTAATTATTTATTTGGGTAAAGCGCTGAAGCAACAGGAGCGCAATAATAATCAAACACAGTAAAACTATATTTAAAGGAGAAAGATAGATGATCAAGATTCTGAAAAAAGGCGAATACGTATTGGACGACGTACTGATCAGAGACAGATCCGGCAGAGATGTCAGCCAGGTCGTTTCAGAGATCGTTTTTGGTGTGAAGATGGGCGGGGACCCGACCCTGAAGAATTACACCAAGACGCTGGACGGCGCGGATATAAAGGATCTGGAACTCACGAAGGAGGAGATCGATGCAGCGGTAGCGGAGGTGCCGGCAGAGGTCATAGAGACACTGCAGGAGGCAGCCGACCGGATCGCCTTTTATCATAAAGCACAGCTCAAGGAAGGCTATGTCCTCGAGGAAGACGGCGTGAAGCTCTGCCAGAAGGTGATTCCACTGAAGAGAGTCGGCATCTATATTCCGGGCGGCACGGCGGCGTACCCGTCGACCGTTCTGATGAACGCGATCCCGGCGAAGATCGCCGGCGTTGGGGAGATCGTTATGGTATCTCCACCGTCTAAGGACGGCTGCATTGCGCCTGTTATTCTGGCGGCGGCGAAGATCGCCGGCGTTGACAGAGTGTTCCGCATCGGCGGCGCCCAGGCAGTAGCTGCGCTGGCCTACGGGACGGAGTCTGTTCCGATGGTGGACAAGATCGTAGGACCCGGAAACGCCTATGTAGCGGAAGCGAAGCGGCAGGTCTTCGGACAGGTCGGAATCGATCTCATCGCAGGACCGAGCGAAGTACTTGTCATTGCGGACAAAGGCAGCGACGCGCGCATTGTGGCAGCTGATATGCTGTCACAGGCAGAGCATGACAGGATGGCGACAGCCGTGCTGATCACAACAGATCAATTCGTGGCAGAAAGAACCGCGGAGCAGCTTGAAATGCAGCTGGCGGATCTGCCGCGGCAGGACATCGCCAAGGAGTCCATCGAAGTCAACGGCAAGATCATCATCGCGGATACGATCGATGAGGCGATCGACCTTGCCAACAAGCTGGCTCCGGAGCATCTGGAGTTGTTCCTGGACGATGCGGAGAAGTACGCCGACAAGATCGAAAACGCCGGATCGGTGTTTGTAGGCAAAAACTGTCCGGAAGCACTTGGCGACTACTTCGCAGGACCGAACCATACGCTGCCCACTTCGGGCACCGCGAGATTTGCAAGTCCTCTGACTGTAGACGACTTCACCAAGAAAATGTCACTGACCTTCTATGACCCGGCAGCTCTCGAATACGCCAAGGATAAGGTGGCGCTGCTGGCCAGAGAAGAGGGGCTCGAAGGACACGCCAGGTCCATACTGAGCCGATTTGAATAGACCGGGACGGGGCGGGCGCGCCCGCCCCGCTAGGGAGCACAAGAATGATCATCAATCAGGAAATATTCAGTAACAAAGAAAAAGCCATGTTTGCCCTCAGACAGCTGTACGCAAGTCATGGCTTTTCCATGTACAGGATGAGTAAGTTCGAAGAGTTCGAGCTGTATGCCTCTAATATGGACTTCCTGGATTCCGGGCAGATCATAACCTTCACAGATACAGACGGCATGCTGATGGCACTGAAACCGGACGTCACCCTGTCCATCGTCAAAAACAACCGGCACATCGGAAACCGGATCATCAAACTTTACTACAACGAAAATATTTATAGAGTCTCTCCGAAGACCCACTATTTCAAGGAGATCATGCAGGTCGGGCTGGAGTGCCTGGGTGCGGTGGACAGCGCGTGCATCAGCGAGGTGCTGCTGCTCGCTGCGGAGAGCCTGCAGGTCTTAAGCGACGAGCCGAAGCTGGACGTCTCCAATCTGGACATCCTGACCCAGCTCCTCGAAAGCTGCAGCCTGTCCAGAGACGCAGAGGAACAGATCACCGAATGCATCAGCAGCAAGAACGCGCACGGGCTGAAGAGGGTCTGCAGAGAGGTCGATCTGGGTCCGGCAAGAGCCGAGCTCCTGAACGCCCTGGTGACGACCTACGGCGATCCGGAAGAAGTGATCCCGCAGCTGGAGCAGGCGTTCCTGGAAACCCCGATTTTCTCATCTGAAGAAAAGAGTGCCTTTGCGAAAAGCATCGGTGCATTGAGAGAAATCGTCGAAGCCTTCCGCGAGGCGGGGCTTGAGGAAATGCTGAACATCGACTTTTCCGTTGTGGGAGACCTGAAATACTACAACGGAATCATCTTCAAAGGCTTTGCGGCCGGCGTGCCGGACGGCGTTATTTCCGGCGGCCAGTACGATAAACTGATGAAGAGCATGAAGCGGACCTCGAAGGCCATCGGCTTCGGCGTGTATATCGACAGCCTCGGCAAGCTCTCGAAATTCGACGGTGAGGAGGTGGAGATCAAGTGACTGACACGAAAAAGGTAAAAATGGTCAACATCGCACTTCCGAAAGGCAGACTGGGAGACAAGGTCTACGACATGTTCGAAAAGGCCGGCTTCGAGTGCCCGTCGATCAAGGAAAAGAACCGTAAACTCGTCTTCGAAAACCCCGACGCCGGCGTGCGCTACTTCTGGGTGAAGCCCTCCGACGTCGCCATCTATGTCGAGCGCGGCGCGGCGGATATCGGCGTAGTCGGCAAAGACATCCTGATGGAAGCCAGATCCAATGTATACGAGCTGCTGGATCTGAACGTGGGCAAGTGCCGCATGGCGGTCGCAGGCCCTGAGGGTTTCCGGTACGACCGGGACAATGAGCTGAGAGTCGCCACCAAGTTCGTGAACGTAGCCAGGGAATTCTATGCGGCCTCCGGTACGGACATCGACATCATCCACCTGAACGGCTCCATCGAACTGGCGCCGATCCTCGGGCTTTCGGATGTCATCGTGGATCTGGTGGAAACCGGCACGACCCTCCGTGAAAACCACCTGGAGGTCGTGGAAGAGATCGCTAAGATCAGCGCCCGTCTGATCGCGAACAAGTCCAGTTTCAAATTCAAGACAAAACAGATCGAGACTATCACGCAGAAACTGGAGGAGATCATCGAATGAGCAGATTTTTAAGCGACAGATATAAAGACCTTGAACCATACGTTCCCGGGGAACAGCCTCAGGACCAGCAGTATGTGAAGCTCAACACCAACGAATCTCCCTTCCCGCCGCCTCCCGCGGCTATAGCAAAAGCATCTCAGGCGGCAGAGCGCCTGCAGCTGTATTCGGACCCGGACTGCCGGGTCCTGTCGGAAAAACTGGCGGAGATGCTGTCCGCCCAGTGCGCGGGCGCGGGCGCCGCAGCAGAGGCACCAGCCTTCACGCGGGAGAACGTGATCATCACCAACGGCTCGGATGAAGTGCTCAACTTCGCTTTCATGGCATACTGCAGCAGTGAGAAACCGGCCGTATTTCCGGACATCACCTACGGGTTCTATCCGGTATTCGCGGATATGAACGGCGTCCCCTACCGTGAGATCCCCCTCGATGAGGATCTCCGGATCGACCCGGCAGGCTACATCGGTGCCGGCGGCACGATCTTCATCGCCAATCCGAACGCCCATACCGGGATCGCACTGAGCCGCGATCAGATCGAGGAGATCATCCGCGGCAATCCGGATGACCTTGTGGTCGTGGATGAGGCCTATGTGGATTTCGGTGCGGAGACTTGCCTGCCTTTGCTTGAGAAGTACGACAATCTTCTGATCATACAGACGTTCTCCAAATCCCGTTCGCTGGCAGGCGCCAGACTTGGATTCGGCGTCGCGTCTGCTGAGATCATCCGGGATCTGAACACGATCCGGAACTCAACGAATCCGTACAATATCAATGCGATGACACAGGCAGCCGGCCTGGGCGTCCTCGAGGAGGAGGAAATGATCCGCAGAAACTGCGAATCGGTCATCGCTAATAGGCGATATACGCAGGAACGGCTCAACGCCATGGGTTTTGCGCTCACAGATTCGTCTGCAAACTTCATATTCATGAAGCATCCGCAGGTGGACGGCGGGCAGATCTACGAGGAAATGAAGCGGCGCGGCGTGCTGATCCGCCACTTCACGAAGCCGCGGATGGCCCAGTACAACAGAGTCACCATCGGAAGCAGAGAACAGATGGATGTATTCCTGAAGGTTCTCGGAGAGGTAATAGAGGAACTGAAATGAGAAACGCAGAGATCAACAGAAAAACAGCAGAGACGGACATCGCGCTGAAGCTCGAGCTCGACGGCAAAGGCGAGTCAAACATCGACACGGGAGTGGGATTTCTCGATCACATGCTGACCCTGTTTGCCAAACACGGCCGGTTCGACCTGACTGTGAAGTGCGAGGGAGACACGTATGTGGATGATCACCATACTGTCGAGGACATCGGCATCGCCCTGGGGGATGCCTTCTCGCAGGCCCTTGGGGACAAGAAGGGCATCAACCGCTACGGCAGCGCCATCATCCCCATGGACGAGTCCCTCATCCTGACGGCCATCGACTTTTCCGGCAGATGTTATCTGGGGTTCGATCTGGACATCCCGACGGCGAAGGTCGGGACCTTCGACACGGAGCTGGTGGAAGAGTTCTGGATGGCTTTTGCCAGAAGCGCGGCGTGCAATCTGCATATCCGCAAACTCGCCGGGACCAATTCCCACCACATCATCGAGGGCGCATTCAAGTCGGCGGCACGGTCCGCCCGGCAGGCAGTCAGAGTCGAGGAAGCTTTTGCAGATGAAATACCGTCCACGAAAGGAGTTCTATAGTGATAGCGATCATTGATTACGGCGTGGGGAATCTGTTTTCCCTGCAGAGTTCATGCAAATACATCGGGCAGGAGGCTGTCGTCACAGCGGATCCTGCGCTGATCGAAGCGGCAGACCAGATCATTCTGCCGGGCGTCGGCGCCTATGAGGACGCGGCGAAGAAACTGCGCGAGTCCGGAATGGCGGACATCGTAACAGCCCAGGCAAAAGCAGGAAAGCCCCTGATGGGCATCTGCCTCGGCATGCAGCTTCTTCTGGAGAAAAGCTATGAGTACGGCGAGCATGAAGGCCTTGGCCTCATCAAAGGAAATGTCGTGCCTATCAAGGGCGTGGCACCGGACTCTTATAAGATCCCGCACATCGGCTGGAACGCTCTCGAATTCCGGGGCCGTGCGGCAGAAGGCGCAGAGCCTCTGTTCAAGTACATCAAAGAAGGGGATCACGTTTACTTCGTACATTCCTACTACGCGGCAGACTGTGCGGACAGCACGATTGCTGTGACCGAATACGGAGCGGAGCTGACGGCGGCTGTTGCCGACGGCAATGTCTACGGATGCCAGTTCCACCCCGAAAAGAGCGGCGCTGTCGGACTGAAGATCCTGCAGGCGTTCTGCGAACTGTAGAATAGGAGGCACATACGAATGAAGATATTCCCTGCCATCGACCTGTTTGACGGCAAAGCGGTACGGCTTTTGCGCGGCAGGTACGAGGACATGACCATATACAGCGACGATCCGCCGCAGATCGGAAGAGACTTCGCGGCGGCAGGAGCAGAGTACATACACATCGTCGATCTGGAGGGCGCCAAGGACGGCACCACGCCGAACTTCGATACGGTATGCCGGATCAAGGAAGCCAGCGGGTGCTTTTGCGAGATCGGCGGCGGCATCCGAAGCATGGATGTGATCCGCCGCTACATGGACGCCGGCATCGACCGGGTGATCCTGGGAACAGCGGCGGTGACAGACCGGGCGTTTCTGGAGGAAGCTGTAGCGGCGTACGGAGAGAAGATCGCCGTCGGCATCGACCTGAAGGACGGCTATGTGGCGATCAAGGGCTGGACGGAGAAGACCCAGCTGACGGCGGTTGACTTCTGTGAACAGATGCAGGCGCTGGGCGTGACGACCATCATCGTGACGGACATTTCCAAGGACGGCGCCATGAAAGGCACGAACCATGGGCTTTACGAGGAACTGTCCGCACGGCTCGGAATGCAGCTGGTGGCGTCCGGCGGTGTATCGTCCATTGACGATGTGAAGCGGCTGGCCGCCCGGGGACTTTACGGCGCCATCATCGGCAAGGCGTACTACACAGGAGCCATTGACCTGAAAGAAGCAATCGCGGCGGCAGAGGCTGCGCGATAGAGGAGGCAATATGATCACAAAGAGAATCATCCCCTGTCTGGATGTAAAAGACGGCAGGGTCGTCAAAGGAACCAAGTTCAAGGATCTGAACGATGTTTCATCGCCGGTGGAACTGGCGAAGTTCTATACAGACGCCGGCGCGGACGAGTTGGTGTTCTACGATATCACCGCGTCCAGCGACGGACGGAAGCTGTTCACGGAGATCCTGACCGAGACAGCGTCCAACGTTTTCATCCCGCTGACAGTCGGCGGCGGCATCAGCACCATCGAAGACTTCGACCGGGTGCTCAAGTGCGGCGCAGACAAAGTCAGCGTCAACTCAGGAGCCATCCGCAATCCGTCCATCATCGGTGAAGCGGCCAGACTCTACGGCGACCAGTGCGTCGTCCTGTCCGTGGACGTTTCCCTGATCGACGGGGTCTACCGGGTCTTCGCCAAGGGCGCCCGGGAGAACACCGGCATGGAGGCCATCGACTGGATCAAACGCTGCGTCGACGCAGGCGCCGGGGAGGTCGTCGTCAACTCCATCGATACGGACGGCGTGAAACAAGGCTTCGACATTCCGCTGCTGAAAGCAGTCTGCGACGCGGTCAACGTACCGGTCATCGCCTCCGGCGGGGCTGGCTGCATCGAAGACTTCATCGAACTGTTCACCGAGATCCCCGACATCGACGCGGGGCTGGCAGCGAGCATCTTCCATTTCAAAGAAGTGGAGATCGCGGACCTGAAAGAGGCAATGGCAAAAGCAGGAATACCGGCAAGACGCTAGCCTTGTAAGCAACAGGAAGATAGAAGTGGAGAGACAGACATAAGGAGATAGATATAAGGAGACAGGCGATGGGAGAAATGGTAAAAATAGAAGACGTGAAATTTGACGAGAAGGGGCTGGTGCCGGCGATCGTTGTCGATGTGGACACGAACGAGGTGCTGACTCTGGCATATATGAATGAAGAGAGCCTGCGGATCTCGCTGGAAAAGAAACTGACCTGTTTCTGGAGCCGCTCACGGCAGGAGCTTTGGCTCAAGGGGGAAACCAGCGGCAACTACCAGCACATCGTGTCCATCACGGCGGACTGCGACCGGGACGCGCTGGTGGTGAAAGTGAAGCCGGACGGTCCGGCCTGCCACCTGGGGACCTGGTCGTGCTTCGACTATCCGATGCTGGAAGCGGACGAATCCGCTGCAGAAGAAGCAGCCGAATCCCTTGCGGCAGAAGGCGCATCGCCTATCGACGATACATTTTCCTATGAAGGATTGATGGAACTGATCCGCGGAAGGAAGACCGAAAAGAAGGAGGGCTCCTATACGACATACCTCTTCGAGAAGGGACTGGATAAGATCCTGAAGAAGGTGGGAGAGGAGTCGACAGAGGTCATCATCGCGGCAAAGGCAGAAGACAAAGCAGAGACCATTTACGAGATCGCGGACCTGGCGTACCACGTGATGGTGCTCATGGTGGAAGCGGGGATCTCGCTGGATGACATCACAGAGGAGCTGGCGTCACGCCATGTGATCGACCACAAGGTCAAGCAGGAGAAGATGACGAAATGAACTTCAGCAGATACTTGGAATTAAACAAAAACAGCCTGGCGGATTTCCACACCCACACATCATACTGCGATGGAGGAAACACCGCGGCGGAGATGGCGGCTGCAGCGTTCGCCCAGGGGCTGAAGGTCTACGGTTTTTCCGGTCACGGCTACACCCCTTATGACGAGAGCTACTGCATGCTGCTGTCCGATCAGGACGCTTATGAAGCGGAGGTCCGCGCACTGGCTGCGGAGTACGCAGGCCGGATGGAGATCCTCTGCGGCGTCGAGCAGGACTGCCTGGCCGGGACACCCACAAGAGACTGGGACTATGTCATCGGCTCTGTCCACTACATCGACTGCAGCCCGGAAGGGGGCGGCATCGTCGTCATCGATGAAACGAAAGAGATCTGGCTGGAAATCGCCGAGAAGTACTTCGGCGGTGATGTGTACGCCATGATCGAGCGGTATTACGAAACCGTAAGCCGTGTTGTCGAGATGACCGGCGCAGACATCATCGGACACCTCGATCTGATCACCAAATACAACGCCGGCGGAGAAGGCGGCAAGCAGGGCGCGCTCTTTGACGAAGGCCATCCGCGTTATATCGCGGCCTGGCAGAAGGCAGTCGACAAGCTGCTGCAGACCGTCGCGCTTTTTGAAATCAACACCGGCGGCATGACACGGGGCTACCGGACCGATACCTATCCGTCGAAGCCGATCGTGGACTACATCGCGGCTCACGGCGGCAGGTTCATCCTGTCCAGCGACAGCCACAGTACGGATAGCCTTTGCAGCAGGTTTGACAGATACAGTGATTATCTTTGATGCATCTCCGCATCCTTCAAGTCCTGTTTCCCCTTTCATACCAAGCGCGAAAGTGCTATAATCCTAGTGGGGTTATTTTCATTGGGATCATAGCACTGTTTTTTTATTATTATTTTTATAAACTGAAAGGACTAATAGTAACATGTATAAGGAAGCAATGAGGGCCGCGTGGGCAGAGATCAATCTTTCAAATTTGGATTTCAACATCAAGCAGATCATATCCAAAGTCGGCATTGACAAGAAGATCACAGGAATCATCAAGGCCGACGGCTACGGCCACGGTTCTGTGAAATGTGCATCTGTTCTCCGGGCAAACGGTGTGAAATCTTTCGGGGTGGCAACACTTTCCGAAGCAATCAAGCTCCGTAACGCAGGATATAAGACAGAGCAGATCCTGATTCTCGGACTGACGCCGGAACCATATGCGGACGTCCTTGCTGAATACGATCTGACGCCGGTCGTCTGCAGCTATGCGAATGCGGAAGCGATCAACAACGCCGCACGCAAGGCAGGCAAAACCATCGAATGCTACATTGCCGTCGATACAGGAATGGGCCGTATCGGATACAACCCGGAAGATCCGGCCTCCGTCGAAGACGTCAAGATGATCACGACCCTGCAGCACATCAAGCTGATCGGGCTCTTCTCCCATTTCGCGACAGCAGACGCTGCGGACAAGAACTACGCGCACATGCAGGAGAACAGATACGCCGGATTCTACAAAGCTCTGCAGAAAGCCGATATCAACCTGCCGATGAGAGCGCTCGCGAACAGCGCCGCGATCATGGAGATCCCGACGGCGCACTACAATCAGGTACGTCCGGGCATCATTCTCTACGGACTCTACCCGTCGGATGAAGTGGACAGAAGCAAGTTCGAGATCAGACCTGTCATGAGCGTCAAAGCCAACATCGTGCATCTGAAGAAAGTTCCGGCAGGAACATCCATCAGTTACGGCCGCAAGTGGACCGCCGAAAAGGACAGCATCATCGCAACGATTCCGCTTGGCTACGCAGACGGATATCCTCGTCCGTATTCTTCCAAGGCTCAGGTCATCGTTAACGGCGTCAAGGCGCCGATCACCGGCAACATCTGCATGGACCAGTGCATGATCGACGTCACCCATGTTCCGTACGTACGCATCGGTGATGAAGTCACCATCATGGGTAAGGACGGCATCTACGAGATCTCCGCTGACGATATCGCAGAAGCGACCGGTACGATCAACTACGAAATCGCCTGCGCGTTCGGACAGAGACTGCCGAAGGTGTACGTGTACTAATTCGCAAGAGAGTTTGAAAAATAAAAGTATCACTATCTCCGCCATATGAACGGAAATAGTGATACTTTTTTCGTTGCTGATTTATATTTCATCAAAAAGTATCACGAATCGACTTGCTTTCGAAAGAATCGTGATACTTCTTGGCTCACAAGATGCACTGGGATCCTATGACAGGGTCTCCATCTTCTCATCACCCAGTGAGTGCTTGACGCGGTCAGCTTCTTCAGCTGTCTTGGCGTCATTCCAGTGATCCATCGTGCCTACTAGATAACCGGTGATTCTTCTGATGCGCTCGAACGGAACATGTGCAAACTCATAGTTGAGATCAGCATATTCTCCATCGATGTTAATGTCCAGTTTGTTCAGCTTTCTGTTATATTTCTCTTCAAGATATTCCACGTAAGCCTGAGCTTCCTGCGGATCTGCGTTGCCTGTGATTACGACTGACATGATTATTACCTCCTTTTCGCACTAGCCCCACCACATTATTTGGTGGTTTCGTGCACGATGATTATATAACAGACCACATCATATTGTATAGTGCAAAATCCAAAAAAACATCAAAAATGCAATCTGGACTAAAATTATCCAGTTAAAGGCGGCTGCAGCGGCGTGAAGCGCAGTATCTATACATCGTTTAAGTTGTTTTTTTACGATGTGCTGATATAATAAAGGCAGCAACTGAGAAAAGGAGGCCGAGATGAGGAAGATAGTAGTTTTCATGCTTTTGCTTTTGATGGCAACAGGCGTTGCTTTTGCGGGAGAAGACATCGTGCCGGATACAGCGGCAGAAGACGGAATCGGACCGAATGATCCGCAGATGGAGCAAAATGTGCCGGAGCCGGAAGCAACGGAACCGATCGATCTGAGCGCTGTTGAACTGACGCTGGCGAAAACAACATATGTGGCGACAGGATCTGCGATCAAGCCGAAACCGGCCCTGATATTTGAAGGAGCAGAACTGACAGGCCTTACGCCGGGCGTGGATTACGAGCTGGTATATACGAACAACGTCAAGCCCGGAACGGCAGCGGTAACAGCTGTGGCGCTGGAAAAAGAAAACGCGAAATGTACTGGCACATCCCAGCCCGTCGAATTCCAGATCACAGCTATCCCATTGAGCAAGGTCAAGGTGACGCTCGCCAAAAAGACTCGCTACAAAACCGGATCACAGATCACACCCAAGCCGCTTGTGCAGTATGGGAGTGTGACTCTGCGCAACAACAAAGACTATACGCTGAAGTATTCCAATAACATCAAGGTCGGAACGGCGAAGGTGACAGTCGTATTCGCGGCAGGCGGCAGATTCGCAGCAGGCTCCAAGAGCCAGACATTCCCGATCAGCCCGGCAAAGCCAAAGGCCGCACCGATCAAAACGATCAAAAGCGACAAACCATATGTCAATGTGACCTGGACGAAGGTCGCCTGCACAGGCTACGAGCTGCAGGTGTCACTGAACAGTGATTTCAGCAAAGCGACGAAGTATAAACTGAAGGCGGCCACAAAGAAAGTGCCGAAGCTGAAAGACAAGAAGAAATATTATTTCCGCGTCCGTGCCTACAACAGCGAAAACGGGAAGACGACATATGGCGCCTGGAAGAAAGACAGCAGCAAGGTAAAGACAACCGGAGAAGTCGGCGACAGATACAGCAAGAACGGAGCCTACATCAAGGACAAAACCATCAAAATCGACGGCGACTCTTATTACTATAATGAAGACGGCCTGAAGAGCGGCTGCAGCGAGAAGATGTGGGACAAGGTCAAGAACACCGGCAGCAAAACCAAGTATCTCATCGCAGTGGACTGCACGAAGAACAGGACCTGCATTTACAAAGGCAAGAAGGGGAACTGGAAACTGAAAGACTACTGGAAGTGCACCACGGGCAAGAAGTCCACGCCGACCATCAAAGGAAAGTTCAAGGTCTGCGGCAAGGTATCCCACTTCGGTGAGCAGAAAGGCTACTCCGTCTGGTACGCGACCAGGATCAAGTACGAGTACTACTTCCACTCGATCCTCTATAAACCCTGGAGCAAATCCTCCGTTCTGAGCGGGACGCTCGGGAAGAACAAATCCCACGGATGCATCCGGCTGAAACTGAAGAACGCCAAGTGGATCTACAAGAACTGCAAGAGCGGAACGAAGATCGTCATCTACTGATTTGCTTTGACACCGCACAGACGGTATGTTACTATATGCGAGGCGGCTGACAACCAGCCGCCTCAATAAGCCCTCATAGTTAAATGGATATAACAAATCTCTCCTAAAGATTAGTTGCTGGTTCGATTCCGGCTGGGGGTGCCAGAAAGCTTGAAATTTCAACGGTTTCAAGCTTTTTTCTTTTTGAAAAAGGGCCCCAAAAGGGCTTTATTCCCACATAACTCTCACATTACTCCCACAGATTTCAACAAGCGGTACCGAGTATGCTCCAAATTCGACACATACCAATTCGTATAATTTGAATTGTTGAAGTAATTGAACAAGGAGGTTGTTATGAATAAGAAAACTACCAACATGATTGCAATCAGTGATGATGTGAAAAAGCAGATCGTTGAACTTGTTCTGGGCGAGCCGGTCAATGTGAAGCCGGAGAAGGCGGCTGAGTTCGAGAAGGCTTTTGAGAAAATGCTGGAGGATTTTGAGGAAAATGAAATCATTCATGTTATGAATGTCGTGTCTGGTAAAAAGACGGAAGATGGGATATTTCGCATCCTGATCAGAAGAATGAGGCATCCGTTTAGAACAAAGATGTTGAGAGATTTGAAAAATGAAGAAGCAAAGGCGGGGAGCGGACTTACAGGAGTTACGACAGGGTTTTATGAACTCGATAAGCTGACAGGGGGCCTTCAAAAGTCCGATCTAATTTTGTTGGCGGCAAGACCCGCAATGGGCAAAACGGCTTTTGCGCTGTCATTGGCCCTGAACGCGGCAGCAAACAACGATGCGTCCGTAATGTTTTTTAGTTTGGAGATGTCCAAGGAACAGGCAGAACAGAGGCCGCTGGCTATGGAATCCCAGATTAGCCTTCAAAAGATTCGCAGTGGAAAACTCGACGCAGAAGAAGAATGCGTTATCAATAATGCAGCCAAAAGACTTTCTAAGATGAATATCATCATTGATGACAAGCCGTTCGCAAACGTAACGGAAATAAGAAAAAAGAGTCTGGAGCTCAAGGGTGAAAAAAGACTTGATTTAGTGATCGTTGATTATTTGCAACTTTTGAATGCGTGTGATGACCGATTCAAGACAAGAGAGCAAGAAATTGTCGCAATAACATCGAAACTAAAAATGCTTGCAATAGAATTGGAATGTCCCGTATTGGTAATTTCGCAGCTTTCACGCAGACCTGAGATTAGGGCTGAGCACAGACCTGTTATTTCGGATTTTCTATATACCGATGCAATCGAAAAGTATGTGGATATGGTTATCTTCCTATACAGAGATGAATACTACAACGAAGAGACAGACAAACCAGATGAATGCGAAGTCATTATTGCCAAGCAAAAAAACGGTGTGACGGGAACGGTTAGGGTGATGTGGGATGAAAACATTTTAAGATTCATAGATAAGAGCGATCGAAAAGGGAACGCTCCAAATTATATACAAAGGCTTGAAATGCCGGACGCGGATCAGAAGCTGAATAGCATTTGTCAAAAGGGGCTGAAGGAACGGTTTGGAGATAAACCCCCAGAAGCAGTGAAAGATCGACTTGCCCACGAATTGAAAGTTGTTGCAAGAAATAAGCATTCAGCATACTACCTGATCGCAAGCCTGATTGCGAAAGAAGCCAAGCGTCTTCATCACGTGACCTTTTTCAGAGGGACGATAACCTCTTCGCTGATCGCATATACGAGCGGCTTTTCTGACGTGAATCCGATGGAACCCGAATATGGCGGTGTGAATCTTCCGTTTGAAATGACAAGGGAAGAATATGAGGGGAAAGAACCGGCCTTGGAGATTCAGTGCTCGATGGCGTTCATTTACTTTGCGCAGGCATTCTTGTTCCGTGAACTTCCCGACTATCGCTGTCTGTCATATCCGCTTGGAGGCAGCAAGCAAGCAAGATGGATCCGTATTTACCTTATGAAGGATGGTGCGTTTCCTGAGAAAGATCCGCTTGAAACAAAAGGCGTCGATATGGACAAGTATCCGGATCGTATGTTTCATGATATCTTCCCACAAATCAGTTTGATAGGTGTAAAAAAGATGGAGCGGGTGCGGTATAACTTGTTTTATAACGAAGAGAAAGTTAATTTCAACGAGGCGGGGTCGGATAAAGACGTTCCGAAGATATGGACTCAGCTAAAAATAGCTGATCCATTAATAAAGGCGTTAAAAGTACGCACTTATGAGGAACTGATCACCGCTCTAAGCATGGCGCATTCTTCGATACCGTGGGAAAGTGACGCAAAACAGATGGTTATAGACGGCAGCCTTCCGCTTGCCGATATGATAGGTTCCAGAGACGATTTGTTTTTATATTTGGTGGGTGTAGGTCTTGAACGGAAAGAAGCATACCAAATAACTAAACGTGTGATGATGGGGGGACATCTTACGGAAGAGCAGGCCACGAAGATGAGGGAACAAGGAGTCGCAGAGTGGGTTATAGATTTCTGCGAACAAGTAATGTATTTGTTTCCACGCGCACATATTGCACAGATGATCAGACAGGAGGTCTTTCGCCTTGAATAGCATGCCCCAAATTTGGTGCACGCCTATGTGCATAATAGTAATTGACGAATGATAAATTGCTTAGATTGGAGGTATGTGTATGGGAGATTTCGATAAGGTAATTGGGTACGAGAGCATCAAACTGGAACTTCGGCAGATCGTGGATATGCTGAAGAATCCCGACAGATACGCCGCGTTAGGGGCACAGATTCCGAAAGGCATTCTGTTGTATGGAAATCCCGGCATGGGGAAAACGATGATGGCAACCGCGTTGATGGACGAAGCTGGAGTGAAGACAATTACAGTGCGCAGAACGAAAAAGGATGGGGAAATCGTCGATGACATTGTCAAAGCATTTGATTTTGCAAAAGCCAATGCGCCTGCTATCATCCTGCTTGATGACATGGACAAGTTCGCGAATGAGGATGAAGATCATAGCGATGCTGAGGAATACGTGACTGTTCAAACATGTATTGACGAGCTGCAGTCAAAAAACGTATTGGTGATGGCAACAGTGAACAATATCAGAAAGCTGCCAAGATCCCTAACGCGAGCCGGTAGGTTCGACCGCAAAATCCATATGGGCTCGCCCACCGACGACGAGGCAATCAATATTTTACAGCACTATTTGGAAGATAAACCAGTAGCCGGGAATATTGACGTGCAGGACATCTACAAAATGGTGAACACCAGCTCCAGCGCAGAGATAAAGATGGTCTTAAATGAAGCGGCAATCATAGCAGGGTATGAACAATGCGAAAAAATTGAAATGCGACATCTCGTAGAAGCCACTTTAAGAAGGTATTATGGCGGGCCAAGTGAGCACGAGATCAAAGTTAAAGAAATCGAAATTGAAAAAGAAGCACTTCATGAAGCGGCACATATTGTTGTGGCAGAAAGCCTGATGCCGGAAAGCATTGGCTTTGCGTCAATACGGCCGGAAAGCAGAGGCGAGTGCGGCGGTTTTGTTCAAAGAAAGTCAACTGAAATAAGAAGACCTCATCATATTATGATTTCTCTTGCTGGAAAGGTGGCAACTGAAATGCGTTTCAGCGGAATTGCGGGTGGATGCAGTAAAGATTTGAGAGAGGCAGTGGGCGCCATAACCGATGGTTTGATGTATAACGCTACAAGAGGGTTTTCATTGCTGGATCAACACAAACTGGCAACCTCCGAAAGTTATTATCTGAGAATGGAATCAGCCGTCAATGCCGAATTGGAAAGATATACGATTGAAGTTAGAGACATTCTCCTGAGGAACTCCGAACTGCTCGAACGAGTGGCCGAAGAACTCGTGCAAAAGCAGTGTCTCCTGTTTTCCGATGTTCAAAGAATCAAGGCAGAATGCGGACTTGTTAAAACGGAAGTAGTTTGTTAGAGGGGGTGTTGTAAATATGGCAAATATCGAGGAAATCATAACGACCTGTTTTGAATCTGAGGAAATGCAGACATACCTCATAGAACATGGTGCAGGACTCACACAGGCCCAAACAGAGGATATCATAAGAGGCGCACCGATTCCGCTTACAAGAAAAGCAGAACTTATGAAAGACGTTGATGAGCAAAGCTATCAGGATATGAAAGCTGCTCTCGATGCACTAAACCTGGACGATAGTCAGTTTCTGTATTTTTCCATGTACGGTTACGAGATGATAGATGGACAGCTTGAGCCGAACGAATGGGGTATCGGACCATGCAAAAGTCTGGAGCAGGTCAAGCTGAATCTCGCTAGAGACTGGTATGACGTTCCAGAAAACGAAGACCTTTGGGAACATCGTTTCGACACACGAAGTTGGGGTGTTCTGGATTTATATGAACCCAATGACAAAGGAGGATTCCGGAATCCATATACTTATTATCTCATCGCCGATCAGGTCTGCTATTTTGAAAAAAATACAGAGATGGATGAGATTGGACTCTGCGGCTTTTGTTATGATGATCGCTATTCGTGGGATACTATACATCTCAATATTGATATCCCATTTCAGCCGGGCGATGTTGTAATTGCCAACAGCATGCCATTTGCAAAACCACAAACAATAGAACTTCTTGAAGTAGGAAGCGACTGCTGCGGCGTACAGGCTTTATACAGAAATGAAGCAGGTGAATGGGCGACCGGAGCAGTGAAACACGGATCCATATACCCTGAAGGCATGATGGTTATGATTTCCCCATTGTACCGAATGGAAACACTCTCGTTTTCTGATAATCGTGAAATAGGGGAGAGCGTGGAGGTGGCAAACTATGAAAACAATCTTTGATCAATTCATAGAATACACAGATTTCTCATTAGATATGATCCGGCCCAGAGATGTCTATATTTGTCTGTTCAGTTTACTTGTAAAGCGGCAGGCGGAAGAATACGGAAATGATGTTCCAGAGCCTGCAGCGGAGCAGCTTGCTGCAGAGCTTACTGAAATGAGCCAGACATATAGGCTCTATGAAGTTGCCGTTCTGTTTGAATTAACGGAGTGGCTGAGGGACAATCATTATCATTGGTATTGCAGTCCGGAAATGAAAAACAGTATCATGCTGTATTTGCTGGGTGTCACCAAAATAAAACCTAAGTTGCAAAGGCCATACGTGTGGGCAAGCGCAGATCCAACATTCGAGATAGTCGTGCAGGATGAGGCCTTTGACAAATTGGAGAACCTGTTTGAAGACCATTGGTTCACATTGGTGTGCAATCAGCATTATGAAATAGACAGAAAGTATAGTAATACGGCAAAGTACGGGTATATAATTATTACGAAAGAAGGATTTAAAGGAAAAGAGAGAAGATAGCACAGGTGAGCAAAATGGAAAAACAAACCAATGAATTAAGACAACTACTACTCGATGAATCTTGCCTTGATACTCTTGGACCATTCATTAACGATGTTAATGTATTTGATATTCTAGGTGTTGACAGAGATGAGAATAGACATAGCGACATTTTAGCATGGCTACTTGATGCAAATGCTAGTCATAACCTTGGAGACGCTCTTGTTCGTGAGATAGTACGAACAATTATTAAATATAACTCAAATAAAGGTTATGACGTTATTGAATGGGCCGGTATCGATTATTATTGTGGTTCGCCTGTAAGAGAGAAGAACGTTGAGCGACAACCAGGTAAAAGGGGGAGATTGGACCTGTTCTTAGAATATGACACCCCCAATAAAGGGAAAAAGCATCTAATTGTTATTGAAAATAAAATTGATTCAATCGAGAATAAGGGACAGACACATGATTACAGACAAGCTATTATTAATGATTATCCGGAAAAAGAATACTCTGTGATGTTTGTTTATCTTTCGGCACGTGATGATGCACCACAGGACGAAAAATATTGGAGTGTTCTTTCATATAAAGATGTTTTAGAAGCGATTCAAACGATAATAGATGAGGACAACAGCAGAAAGTGGGGAAATGTGCCTGATGAGGCAAAGCAAATCATTCGTGATTATTGTGAAGTGATAAAAAGATTTAATGACGATGACGCGTTAGTACAAAACTGTAATTTAATATATAGCAAGCATAGCAAAGCAATCGAATTAATTGCAAAGACAATCAAAGGGAAGGAAAAAGATAAGGACGTGCATGACATTTGTGAAGAACTATATAAAAGGCGCAAGCGGGAAATACAATTGATACTTGAAAATAGAGATGATCCTAGGAGAATACTTGCTGAAGCGTTGCGCAATGAACTTCCCAACCAACTTCCTGGCTTAAAATGTGCCAATAATAGAAGCGAGATAAGCTATGTCAGATTCACAAGTGATTACATGGACAAAATCATTCATCAAAATGAAGCAAAGGACTGTTCCTGGGGAACACAAGACACATATTCTTATGAGTTAATTCTAAAAGATCTTATGAATAATGAGAAAGTCAGATTTTGCTTGACATTAGCTGGTGACAATATCAGCGAACAGACAGCCTATGAGCATGAAGCTGTAGCGAAAGTCTTAAAGCCCGCATCTGAGAGGGATAAATATCGATGGTGGTGCGTAGAATCAAAAACAGTAGACGTGAAAAAGCCGGGAGAAATAGTAGAAAATGATAATAGGAAAGAAGAAGTAATCAAAAGGATCGTTGTTGATGTGATTGACTGGATACATGACATAGAACAAAAGTTACAAGATGGTTTCAACAAAACTGACCAAAAGTAAGAAAGGGAATGATAATTATGGCAAAGGAATTGATTAAGGATTTCTACGGAAAGATTCTGGGCAGGCTGGACGACCAGGGAGACCGAATCGTAGCCGAAGATTTTTATGGCAAGATTTTGGGCACCTATAACAAAAACGATGATAAGACCCGTGATTTTTATGGAAAAGTGGTTTCAAACGGAAATACTCTGACAGGGCTAATCGCAGAGGCGGCGGCTGAGAATGAGGCGAACAACAGATAAAAGGGAAGTCGACATATGTATTTAAGCAAATCCAGGTACTGCTCGGCAGTACAATGTCCGAAGATGCTTTGGCTCAGAACAAACAAGCCGGAAGAATTCGATGATTCCGTTATGAATGAAGCGGTTCTGCAGACCGGCAACGAAGTCGGCGATCTCGCGATGGGATTGTTCGGTGATTTTGTGGAAGTGCCGTTTGACCGGCATCTGCAGAGCATGATCGATGAAACAACACGGCTGATGGATGGAGGCACGAAAATCATTACGGAGGCCTCCTTTTCTTATCATGGGGCCTTCTGCAGCGTGGATATTCTGAAGAACCTTGGGGACAAACACGTGGAACTTTATGAAGTGAAAAGCTCTACGGAAGTAAAGGAGATCTATTATCACGATGTAGCGTATCAGTGCTATGTCCTCAGTAAACTGGGATATACCATTGAGCGGGCCTGTGTGGTTCATATCAACAATGAATATGTACGTCATGGAGAACTGGATCTGCAGGAGTTGTTTGTGATTGAGGATGTGACCAAAATCGCAAGCGACCTGTATGAAGACGTTGAAGAGAGAATCGCATTCCTCAATGAATATATGAAACAGACAGATGATCCGGAGAAGGAAATCGGGCTGCAATGTTTCGATCCCTATGATTGTGGCTTCTTTGGGTACTGCACGCGGGAACTTCCAAGACCGAATGTCTTCGATGTTGCCGGTCTGCGGCTGAAAAAGAAAATAGAATGCCTTTGCATAGGGCACGTTTCATTTGAGGATCTTTGGGATCGTAAGGCGATTGGGGAGAAGTACCTGAAGCAGGTCGATTTCGAGATTCACAATCTGCCGCCGGAGATCCACGAGGAATGTATCAAGGCATTTCTTGATACGCTCACATACCCGCTGTACTTCCTGGACTTCGAGACCTTCATGCCGGCGATTCCGCTCTATGATAATGCAAAACCATACGAGCAGATTCCGTTCCAGTACTCGCTGCACTACATAGAGAGTGAAGGCGGTGAGCTAAAGCACAAGGAGTACCTGGCGTATCCGGGTACGGACCCTCGGCGGGAACTTGCTGAGAGGCTTTGTGAGGATATTCCGCTGGATGTGTGCACCATGGCCTACAACATGGGTTTTGAGAAAGGCAGGATCAAAAGCCTCGCAGCCCTGTACCCGGACTTGGCGGATCATCTGATGAACATTCATGATAACACTGTGGACCTGATGATCCCTTTCCAGAAAAAGCATTACTACTGCCGTGAAATGCAGGGATCCTATTCCATCAAGTACGTCCTGCCGGCCCTGTTCCCGGATGATCCAGCTCTAGATTATCACAACCTTGAAGGCGTCCATCACGGCGGTGAAGCCATGGATACGTTTAAGCGCATGACCGACATGCCCCCAGACGAACTGGAAGAATGGCGCGGGTATCTGTTGAAGTACTGCGAGTTGGATACCTTCGCCATGGTGAAGATATGGGAGAAGTTGGTGGAAATATGTGAATGAAAGGAGTTGAAAATGGCAAATACCATAAGCAAGAGCAAATTAGAATATTTGGCAAAAATGTTTTCTAGAGCACAAAACAAAATTTATGAAAACTATGTAATTACGTCTATCTATAGTAAAGTAAACAACTATGAATTAAGACCGGTTACACAACAAATAGTCTATAAGGAAGGAGAAAAAAAGTATTATTTATTAGATTTATATTTTCCGGAAATCAATTATGGTGTTGAAATCGATGAGCCTGCTCATAAGAGACCGGAATATAGTGAAAATGATATTAAACGGGCTTCAGACATTCTTAATGCTATAGATTGCAAAGAAGAACATGTAGAAATTGATGAGAGTTATGACTTGGAATCAGTAAATAAACAAATAGATGAGATTGTCAAAGATATTAAGAATAAAATTGATTCTTTGCCGACTCCACTAAAATGGGAAAGTAATGAATCTCTTAAGGACAAGGCGTTTAACCGCAAAAGGATATGTGTTGAAGATAATATTGGATATAAAAACTTCAGTGAAATCTGGAATAGAATAAAAGGAGAAGATCCAGAAAAGAAGCACCGCAGGTGCTATTATAAAACAAAACTGTTACCAGGTGGATACCATTTATGGGTACCGAAATTAACAATTGAAGTGAATGGAAAAAGAATTGGAGACCCCAAATGGACAAATGTAATGAATGACAAAATGGATACAATCGAAGAGTACTCTGATAAACGCACCGAAAAACTGATAATTGGGCCAGTTAGTGATGGGGAAATACGGGTTGTGTTTATGCAAACAAGAAATGAATTTAACAGCCGCATTGTTGAGTTCGTTGGCGTTTTCCAACATATCGAAAACAAGGATGCAGAAACAGCAGTTTATAAAAGAATAGCTAAAGAATATACTTGGTAATCCCGCAATGCTCCAAATTCGACGCATACCCATTTCGTATAATGAGGGTGTGAGAGAAAGGAGATGGGTAAATGAACGAAGAGAAAACTTATAGAAAAGTCGAATCAATCTTTGCCGATTTTAACAAAAACATCGTAACCATGGAGAAGGTCGAAGACCTTGCCAAGGAGGATGATTACAGTGAACTCGGCAAACAGTATGCGACATTAAAAGATGGCCAGGTAATTGAAATATGTTTCTGGCACGAAAGCGACATGTATCTGTACGATCTCACCGTAGATAAGGAGAAGTTCGATGCCGCATACGATACATCCTTTGAAGACTACATGAGAGACATGGGTATTTACACAGAAAACATTGAAGAAGCAAGTGGCACAAAGTGGAAATACTGTGGTGATATGCAATATGAATTCAGGGGTATTCACAGGCTGCAGTTTTACATAGAGGATTGGGATTAACATGGTAGAAGGGAGTGATTAGAATGTCCATTTACATTGAATTTACCGATCACAGCCATGAGCTCAAATATTGCCCAAAAAAGGGGAAATTATACTATACAGGAGAACCCGAACAGGTTTTGATCGACGAACTTGGACTGAGAAAACACGCAAAGTTCAGAGATGGGTCCGGCGTGGAATATGAGTCAACGCTTCCGGAAATTACAGCAAAAGGCTGGGATTTGATTTTCGTGGTTCCTTGCGGAAAATATCATACGAAAGGTTCGCGCGAAATGACCGTAATTGAAAACACATATATATTCAAGAGGGGGATTGTTTCATGAAGCAGTTTGTATTGATTACAGAAATAAGAAAAGAAGCGATGGACGTTGAATGGTGGATGGACCAAACTAACACAGAGATCACAACGCAGATTTTTGACACCTTTTCTGAGGTAAAATCCCAAATGAGGAAAACCGTTGTTAGAGTCAGGCGATATTAACCACTTAGAGTCAGGCGAAAAAGACCAATAATAGTCAAGTAAAAAAAGCCAATGACCATTAAATGTCCATTTCTC
>CADADV010000004.1 GCA_902786815.1 uncultured Eubacteriales bacterium | reverse complement strand
ATCCGGAACAGTGCACCGTGGCCATGCTGGACCGGCTGGTCTATGCAATGAACATGTATTACGGAGACAGCGAAGAACGCGGTCCGTCCCTGTGGGAAGGCAAACGCGTCGCGCTCATCACCACCAGCGGATATCCTGCCGAGAAGGGTCCTGATCTGCTGGAGGAAGGCATCAAACGCTACTGCAGGCACTCAAAACTGCAGTATGAAGGCATGTTGTGGGGACGCCATACGGGATATACACAGGATTTCATGGACGAAGAGAAAAAGCAGCAGGCGGTTGCTTTTGCAGAGAAACTGTGCGGCGGGGACGGCGAGGCCGCATGCGATCCGGAGCTCCTCTGCCCGTGCTGCGGCAAGTATGCGTTCGAAGAGAAGGGAGCTTATGAGATCTGTCCTGTCTGCGGCTGGGAGGACGATCCTTACCAGAGGCGCAATCCGGATTTCGCAGGCGGCGCAAACACACTCAGCCTGAATGAAGCAAGAAGGTACTATCATGATGATGAGAAATAATGCAAAAACAGTCCGGACACTGCTGATCATAGTGCTGAGCCTGATGCTGGCTGTGATGCCGGTTCTGTCCGGATGCGGCAAGAAATCCTCCGATGCACAGGAGGAGACCACGGCATCACTTCCGACAGAAGCAGCCGAAACGCAGCAGACCACAACTACAACACAGACAACCACAACGCAGGAGACAACATGGACGACAACGGCCGCGCAGACGCCGCGGGCCGACTACCAGTTCCGCAAGTACAGCATGCTGGAGAGCCACTACTACAAGCACGGCATCGACATGGGATTCGACTCGCCGGAAGAGTATCTGGCTGCGGCAAACGCTGTGATCGCCAATCCCGACGCCCTGACCAAGACGGAGAAGGAGGACGGGGATACAGTGTTCTATGTGGAAGCCACCAACGAGTTCGTTGTGCTTTCAACGGATGGATACATCCGGACGTACTTCCTGCCGGACGGCGGCAAACGATATTTCGACAGACAGTAGCAACGCTGCAAATTATACCACGAAAAAAGAAACCTCTCGGTTTCTTTTTTTTTACTTACCATAATTGAATTATATATCAGCCTAACGTGAGGCCTTCGCTGATTATTCTGCTTCTTCGGCAGCTTTTTCAGCAAGCACTTTGTCATACTCCTCAAAGATGGCGTCTCTGATTTTGTTCCTGGTCTCAGATACCAGCGGGTGAGCGATATCTCTGAAATCGCCTTCTCCCATTTTCCTGCTTGGCATTGCGATAAAGAGACCGTTCTGTCCTTCGATGATCTTGATGTCGTGTACTACGAATTCGTCATCAAAGGTAATGGATACTACGGCTTTCATCTTGCCTTCATCGCTGACCTTGCGGATTCGAACATCTGTAATATTCATCTTAGTACCGCCTTTCATACCCCTCTCCTGCATTATAAAGTGAGTATACACATATTATTTCAAAAATTCAAGTAATTATGATGAATTATGCAAAAAATCTGACAAATTTACTACTCGATTTTTTTTCGTCTTGCTTGATGTTTTATGGTATACTAGTCATGCATCAACAGGGGGAAATAAATGATCAATTTATCTGAATATAAAAAAGTGCATTGCATAGGCATCGGAGGCATAGGTTTATCCGCCGTTGCCGAAGTTTTCATGTCCAGAGGTTTTGAAGTATCCGGTTCGGATATGCGCGAGAGCGATATCACGGAAAAACTCATGAAACAGGGTGCGAAGATCTTCCTCGGGCACAGAGCCAAGAACGTAGAATCTGCTGATCTCGTCGTATACACCGTTGCTGTCGGAAACGATAACCCGGAACTGGTGAGAGCCAGAGAATTGGGCATTCCGACTGTCACGAGAGCCCAGGCACTGGGCGCGCTGATGGGGGAGTATGAGAAGAGTATTGCCATCTCCGGCACCCACGGCAAGACGACGACCACATCCATGGTTTCACTCATCCTGAAAAACGCGAACAAGGAACCGACGATCCTGGTAGGAGGCAATCTGGAGGAGATCGGCGGAAACTGTTATGTGGGCGACAGCAATTATTTCGTAACGGAAGCCTGCGAGTACAGAGACAGCTTCCTGGAACTGCGGCCGAATATCGAAATCATACTGAACATCGATTCCGACCACCTGGATTATTTCAAGGACGTAGGACATATCGCCAGATCGTTCCAGAGGTTTGCCCGTCTCGTGCCGGAGGACGGCGTCGTGATCGCTTACGATGCGAACGCGTATGTCAGCAGCGCCACGGAAGGTCTTCCCAATGTCGTTACGTTCGGTATATCAAGGGGCTGTGATTACTACGCCAGCAACATCGGGTTCGATACAGAAGGCATGCCGTATTTCAATGTGAACCACGGTGGAGAATGCCTTTGCACGATCAAGCTCAAGATCCCGGGCGAGCATAATATTCTCAACGCTCTGGCTGCCTTTGCATGCAGCCATATCCTCGGGGTGGAGATCAGCGACATCGTCAATACGCTTGAAAACTATCACGGCACGCACCGGAGATTCGATTATCTGGGCAGGACAAGCACGGACGTGAAGATCATCGACGATTACGCACATCATCCGACCGAGATCAAGGCGACGCTTAAGGCAATCCGGAACATGAAGCACAGGACACTGTGGTGCCTATTCCAGCCCCACACATACACGAGGACCATGGCGCTTCTGGATGATTTCGGCGCAGCGTTCGATAACGCGGACGAGATCATCCTCGCTGAGATCTACGCAGCGAGAGAGACGAATATATACAAAATCAGTTCCCGGTCGATCATGGAGAAGATCCACGAACACGACCCGTCCAAGCACGTCTTCTATATCGAGGACTTCGAGGACATCGCCAGTTTCGTATATGAACGGGCGGGCGCCGGGGACCTGGTGCTCACCATGGGAGCAGGAGATATCAACAAAGTCGGAAAAATGATTCTGGATATGGACGCAGCCAGAATCGAGTTAATAAGAAAGACAAAGGAAAGAGAGTACAAGAAGATCGAGGACTAGGAAGGAGAAGGTCAGATGAAGAAGAGCTTATTCTCAGGCTACAAGGTATTTGCATGCAACTCGCATCCTGAACTGGCAGAGGAAATCGCCGCAATCATGGGCAAGCCTTTGGGAGATCTCGAGGTAAAACAGTTCAGCGACGGAGAGATTTGCGTGAATCTGGGAGAATCCGTCAGAGGCGTTGACTGTTTCGTGATCCAATCAACATCAAAGCCGGTCAACGACAACCTTATGGAACTGCTCATCACGATCGATGCGATGAAGCGGGCATCAGCCGGGAGAATCACCGCAGTAATGCCGTATTACGGATATGCGCGCCAGGATCGTAAGGCAAAAGCAAGAGATCCGATCACAGCCAAGCTGGTAGCGGACATGATCGTTGCCGCCGGAGCTGATAGAGTTATTACCATGGACCTCCATGCTGCCCAGATCATGGGCTTCTTCACGATTCCTGTGGATCATCTGATCGGACAGCCTCTTCTTACCGAATATTACGGAAAACAGAATATCGATGATCTTGTCATCGTTTCCCCGGATCACGGAAGTGTGCCGAGAGCCAGGAACATGGCGGAACCGCTCAACTGCCCGATCGCCATCGTCGACAAGAGACGTCCGAAACCGAACGTCAGCGAGATCATGAACATCATCGGCGACATCGAGGGCAAAAACTGCGTACTTCTTGACGACATGATCGATACAGCCGGCACGATCACCAACGCTGCCAATGCGCTGAAAGACCTGGGCGCAAAGAGCGTCAGAGCATGCGCGACACACGCAGTGCTTTCCGGACCTGCCATCCAGAGGATACAGGATTCGGCTATTGAGGAACTGGTGCTCCTGAACACCATGCCGATTCCGGAAGAGAAGAAGATCGACAAGATCAAGATGCTGTCTGTTGGCCCGATGTTCGCAGAGTCGCTGGTGAGAATCCACAATAACGAATCCATCAGCAAACTGTTTGTAGGAAACAGATTCTAGCAGGAAGCAGATTCCGGTATGTACGTTATCGCAGGTCTGGGAAATCCGGGCAGACAATATGAAAGAACACGTCACAACATGGGATTTCTGACCGTGGATGAATTCGCGGCAGCCCATGGGATCGACGTGCGCAGGATCAAGCACAAGGCGCTCATCGGCGAGGGAAGGATCGCGGGGGAGAAGGTTTTGCTTGTGAAACCGCAAACCTATATGAACCTGAGCGGGGAGTCCCTGCGCGAGGTCATGCGGTATTATGACGTCCCCATTGAGAATCTGATCGTCATCTATGACGATATGGATCTGGCAGCGGGGACCCTGCGCATCCGGAAGAAGGGTAGCGCCGGGAGCCATAACGGGATGAAGTCGGTCATTTACCAGCTCCAGGATGATGCGTTCCCGCGTATCCGCATCGGTATTGGCGGCACCGCAGGCGATGAATGGAAAGACTATGTCACAGGGCAGGTCACTGAAAAGGAAGCGCCGGTGCTGGCCGAAGCGATCCGGCAGGCGGCTGCTGCGATCGACTGCATCATCACCGATGGGATCGATATCGCCATGAACCGGTTCAATACAAGTAAGAAAAAAGAAAAAGAAGAAAAGAAAGAAGAAAAACAAGAAGAAAAGCATGACGACGATTAACATCGCCGGTGCGTCAGAAGGACGCGTCGCGCCGTTCATAGCTGAAAAAAGACAGGAGAATCACGGTCAGTGTCTGATCGTTGTGCCCACTTTGAGCAGGGCGCAGCGGCTTCAGACTGACCTCTCTTTTTTTAATGGTGGCGAGCCGGTCTACGTACTTCCGCCGGATGAGGACAGCACCATCGCCTACGAAGCCAAGAGCAATGACGCGCTTCTGGAACGTATACGCGTGCTGAAGGCTCTGACTGGGGACGAACAGTGCACCGTCATCGCACCGGTCACGGGCGCCATCCGGAAGATGCCGCCGAAGGAGATTTTTACCGAAAACACGATCGAACTGGAACTGGGGCAGGACCTGGATCTGGGGCAGCTTCGCAGCCGTCTGTCGCTTCTGGGCTACGACCGGGCTTCCATGGTGGAAGCGCGGGGTGAGTACAGCATCCGGGGCGGCATCATCGATATCTACACGCCGGAAGGGGAGGACCCTTACCGCATCGAGCTGTTCGACACGGAAATCGATTCCATCAGAGCGTTCGATCTCGAGACACAGCGTTCCGTTGAGACGCTGAACAGTCTGACGATCTATCCTTGTTCCCAGTTGCCGCGGGATCCCGCGCTTTTTGAGAAAGCGTCAGGACGCATCCGCCGCGCCTATGACAGGGCCATAAAACGAGCGCAAAAGAATGAAGAAAGCCCGGATCTGGGAAAGGAACTGTCGAAACGCAGAGATCAGCTGCTGGAGTTCGCGTCTACGATGACAAACCTTCAGTACCTGGAGCGGTTTCTCAGTTACTTTTATGATGAGACAACGTATATCTGGGATTATATGACGGATCTGCAGATCATGATCGATGATCCATCCAGGATCCTGGAGACGATCGAAGCGAATGCGGCGGAGCGTCACAGCGAAATCGTGGGCATCCTGGAGAGCGGCAGAGGGATCCGTGAGGATTTTGCGGCTTTATCCGACCAGGAGGATTTCTTCGGCATCTACAGGATGGCAGCAGAGAAAGGAATCGACTGTACGATCTTCACGCCTTTTGTCATGACGGTCAAAGGTGGCAAAGACTCGGCGGAAGGTCCGTTCCTGCATGAGCTGCGCCAGGTGCAGACCAGGCAGATGCCGCAGTACGACGGACATATGGACCAGCTTCGCGCTGATCTGGAGGGTTACATCGCACGCGGTTTTGATGTCCATATCGTCTGCAGCACAGAAGAGAGAAGAAAGAACATGCTGGAATTCGTCCAGCATGAGACATTCAATGAACGGGTGCTCCCGGGCAGATATGAAGCAGGCCATGTGCAGGTTACGGAAGGCGTGATCACTGCCGGCATGGAACTGACCGACCGGAAACTCTGTTACATATGGGAAGGAGATATTTTCGGCGGCAGCAAGAGACGCCGGAAGAAGTCCAGATCCGCGCGGGGCGGCAATCCGATCAAAAGCTTCGCTGATGTACAGAAAGGGGATTATGTCGTCCACGAAAGTCACGGTATCGGCAAGTTCACCGGCATCCAGCAGCTTATCGTGCAGGGCATGAAACAGGATTTCCTCAAGGTGGAATACGCCGGAACGGACATGCTGTACATTCCTGTGGACCAGTTGGACAGTCTGCAGAAATACATCGGCGGAGACGGGATCACGCCGCGTCTCAACAAACTGTCCGGAACTGAGTGGAAGGCCACCAAGGCTCGCGCCCAGGCAGCAGTCTCGGATCTGGCGGAAGAACTGATCCGGGTCGCCAATGTCAGGCGCAACCGGGGCGGGTATGCTTTTGCAGAAGATACTCCCTGGCAAAAGGAATTCGAAGACAGCTTCCCGTATACTGAGACGGACGATCAGCTGCGCTGTGTCAGTGAAATCAAGGAAGATATGGAAAAGCCCTATCCTATGGATCGGCTGCTGTGCGGCGATGTAGGATTCGGCAAGACGGAAGTCGCAGCCAGAGCCCTGTTCAAATGCGTCATCGAGGGAAAACAGGCTGCGGTCCTCGTTCCGACGACGCTCCTGGCCAACCAGCATTACTATACATTGAAAGAACGATTCGAGAAGTTCCCTGTGCGGGTGGAGATGCTGTCCCGTTTCCGCACACCCACCCAGCAGAAAAAGATCATCAAAGACATCGGAAAGGGCGATGTGGACCTGGTGATCGGGACACACCGGCTGCTTTCAAAGGATATGAAATTCCATGACCTGGGACTGCTCGTCATCGATGAGGAGCAGCGGTTCGGCGTGCGCCACAAGGAGCGGATCAAGCAGCTCAGGGAAAATGTGGACGTGCTCACGCTGTCTGCGACACCGATCCCGAGAACTTTGCACATGTCACTGTCGGGTATGAAGGATATGAGCACCATTGAAGAGCCGCCGGAAGGGCGGTATCCGGTCCAGACCTACGTTATGGAGGAAGACTCCTTCCTGATTCGGGAGGCCATCGAGAAGGAACTGGCCAGAGGCGGGCAGGTCTATGTGCTCAGCAACCGTGTCAAATCCATCAATACGGTCGCGCAGACCATTCAGGATCTGGTTCCGCATGCGAGCGTCGCCGTTGGCCACGGACAGATGAAGGAAGCGGAGCTGGAGAACATCATCATGGATTTCGCAGCGGGAGAGTATGATATCCTCGTGTCAACGACGATCATCGAATCCGGAACGGATATCCCCAACGTCAATACGATGATCGTTCTGGATGCGGACCGGTTCGGTCTGGCACAGCTGTACCAGCTGCGCGGGCGCGTGGGCCGGGCAGGCCGCATCGCGTACACCTACCTGATGTACCACAAGGACAAGGTGCTCACCGAGATCGCCGAGAAGCGTCTCAAAGCCATCCGCGATTTCACGGAGTTCGGATCGGGGTTCAAGATCGCCATGCGGGATCTTGAACTGCGCGGCGCCGGAAATATCCTGGGCAGGGAGCAGTCCGGGCATATGCTCGACATCGGCTACGAACTCTACTGCAAGCTGCTGGATGACGCCATGCGGAGAGCCGGCGCAGCAGACGGAGAAGGCGACGCGGCGGGGCCGGGCGCCGCAGCAGGAAGTGCGGCTGCGGACGGACCGCAGGCTGAAAACACCGCCGTCAACATCCCCGTGCAGGCAATCATTCCGGCCAGATATATCGATGACGAAGTGCTGAAACTGCAGATGTACAAGAAAATCGCGATGATCGAGACGGACGAAGACGCGTCGGATCTGATCGATGAATTCATCGACCGGTTCGGCGATCCTCCGATGCAGACGCAGAATCTCATACGGCTCGCCGTGATCCGGGCAAAAGCAAGAACCCTCGGCGTGACCGAGATCTCACAGGACGGATTCAAACTCAAGTTTTCACTGATCCCCGATGTGCGCTTCGGACCGGACGTGATCCCGAATCTGGTCGCGGAATACGGAGAGCGCATCCGGTTCAACGGCGGCGCGAAGCCGTTTATCAGACTGACTGCGGGCGTCCGCGCAAGCGGAGAAGGTAAACCGCCGTCAGGAGATTATACACAAAAGATACTGAAAGAACTTGAACAGTTTTTCAAAGTTGCAAGAGGAAAATAAGGAGGCATTTGCATGGTTAAAGTTGTGATCACAGCGCCCCGCGGCGCGATGGACAGTCTGATCGTCCAGGAAGCATTCAAAAATGACAATATCGAGGTCGTCGGGTGCGTAGGCACGCCGGGCGCGGACTATATCGGCAAGGACGCAGGCCAGGTCTGCGGCCTGGGGCAGGATATCGGCGCCCTTGTCTACGATGATCTCGAAGCAAAGACCGACAAAGGAATTCTCATCGACCTGTGCGATGTCGTCGTCGACTACTCCCGCATCGAGGTCAGCATGGACGTGCTGGATAAGTGCGTTGCCCACGGCAAGGCTTACCTCTGCGGTACGACAGGATTTTCGGAAGAACAGCTTGAAGCTTTTGCAAAAGCATCCGATTCCATCGCGCTGATGCAGACGGCGAACACTTCGTATGTAGTAACCGTTATGAAGAAACTCCTGCGTGAGGCGGCGGAACTGCTCGAAGGCAAAGCAGGCATGGAGATCATCGAACTGCACTCGGATACGAAACTGGATGCGCCCAGCGGCACGGCAATCGAAATGGCAGAGGAAATGGCCACCGGCATGAAAGAGGGCGGATATGAGGATATCACATTCCATTCCGTGCGCGCCGGAAACACACCGAGCAGCCACCACGTGCTCTTCGGATGCCAGGGGGAGATGTTCCAGATCACCCACGACGCTTACGACTGGCGCTGCTACGCCATCGGCGCCTGCGACGCGATCCTGTATCTGGGCGCGCGCAAGTCGGCAGGGGAGCCCGGTTCCTACACGATGTTCGACGTGATAGGTTGACGAAAACGGGTAAGTATGAGATACTTATCCAAATGCACGCAATTGTCAGATTTTTAGTGTGCATGGCTACTGTTATTTAGAGGAGGACTTTTCTTATGACTGCAACGCAAATCATTGCACTGGCTATTTTTGTGGCCGTAATTGCGGTAATCGTGTCCGAGAAACTGCACAGAGCAGCCTGCGCCCTGATTGGTGCTGTGCTTCTGATTCTCATCGGGATACTGGAACCGCACGAAGCCCTCGGCTTTATCGACTTTAACACCATCGGCGTACTCATCGGTATGATGATGTTCGTCGCGGTCGTTAAAAATTCCGGAATATTCGAGTATCTGGCCGTCAAATCGGCGAAGATCGCGAAGGGAAATCCATGGAAGATCATGGTCTATTTCATGATCATCACCGCTGTACTCTCAGCATTCCTGGATAATGTAACAACTGTATTGCTCATCGGACCGATGACATTCAGCATCTGCAAGACGCTGGAACTGAATCCGATCCCGTTCCTGATGACGCAGATCATCGCATCCAACGTTGGAGGAACCGGCACACTGATCGGAGACCCACCGAACATCATGATCGGCAGCGCTGCGGACATCCCGTTCATTTCATTCATCATCTATGACGGACCGATCGTTGTCATCACCATGGTAGCTACGATCATGGCGTTCAAGTTCATCTATAAGAAGGGGCTGTCGGTAGCGCCTGAAAAGATGGAACTGATCATGAAAATGGATGAAAAAGCGGAGATCAGAGACCAGGTGCTCTTCTACAAGAGCATCATCATGATCTGCCTGGTCGCGCTGGCATTCATCCTTCACGATACGCTGGAACTGAAGACAAGCGTGATCGCGCTGTCCTGCGCCGCACTGATGATCCTCATCGGCAAGCAGGATGTGGAAGAAACTGTACACGATGTAGAATGGCCGACGATCGTATTCTTCGCCTTCCTGTTCATCGTTGTCGGCGGATTGGAGAAGGTAGGCCTGATCCACATGCTGGCTGTTTCGCTCATGGACGCAACGGGAACACACTACGTGGTTCTCATGATCGTGCTTCTGTGGGTATCCGCGATCTGCTCCGCTGTACTGGACAACATTCCGTTCGTTGCGACCCTGATCCCGCTGATCCAGCAGATGCAGGAAGCAGGACTGGATGTATGGCCGCTCTGGTGGGCTGTCTCCATCGGCGCTTGCTTCGGCGGAAACGGAACGATCATCGGCGCATCCGCCAACGTCGTTCTGACAGGTATCGCCAACAGGAGAGGGTATCCGATCACATTTATCGACTTCCTGAAGATCGGCGCGCCAATGATGTTCCTTTCGATCATTCTGGCAACCGTCTATCTGCTGGTACTCTTCGGAGGATATTGGAAGTAACCTGCCGCAAAGGCAATTCGGACATTGCAAAAATACATAATTATTCAAAAAAAGAACAGGTCTTCGACTTGTTCTTTTTTTGCTGCGGAGTATAATTGTTCTTGTGTGGTGCACACTGTATACACAACGTATCGGCGGTGACATCACGTGATAAAAAATAGTGATATTATCATATATGGAGGCAAACAAATGACCGCATCACAAATTATCGCACTTGCTATTTTCGTAGCCGTGATCGGGGTCATAGTATCCGAAAAACTGCACAGGGCAGCCTGCGCTCTTATCGGCGCGATGCTGCTCATTTTGATTGGGATACTGGAACCGAAAGAGGCACTCGGATTCATAGACTTCAACACCATCGGCGTACTCATCGGCATGATGATGTTCGTCGCAGTCGTCAAGAATTCCGGCATATTCGAATACCTGGCCGTGAAAGCTGCGAGAGTCGCGAAGGGCAACCCCTGGAGGATCATGGTGTATTTCATGATCATCACAGCTGTACTTTCAGCATTTCTGGACAACGTCACGACCGTACTTCTGATCGGCCCGATGACGTTCAGCATCTGCAAGACGCTGGAACTGAATCCGATCCCGTTCCTGATGACGCAGATCATCTCCTCGAACGTGGGCGGCACGGCGACCCTGATCGGCGACCCACCGAACATCATGCTGGGAAGCGCGGCCGATATCACATTCCTGCAGTTCATTCTCTATGACGGACCGATCGTTGCGATCGTCATGATCGCGACCATCCTGGGTTTTCGGCTTCTCTATCATAAGGGACTGACCGTTACGCCGGAGAAGATGGAACTGATCATGCAGATGGATGAAAAGAAGGAAATCAGGGATCAGGTGCTGTTCTACAAGAGCATCGTCATGATCTGCCTGGTAGCTCTGGCGTTCATCCTGCACGACAATCTCGGACTGAAGACAAGCGTCATCGCACTGTCCTGCGCAGCACTTATGATTATGATCGGCGGACAGGACGTAGAAGAGACCGTCCACGACGTGGAATGGCCGACGATCGTATTCTTCGCCTTCCTGTTCATCGTTGTCGGCGGACTTGAGAAGGTCGGCATCATCCACATGATGGCGGAAGGCATGATCAACGCGACAGGATCCCACTATGTGATCCTGATGATCGTCATCCTGTGGGTATCCGCGATTTGCTCCGCAGTACTCGATAACATCCCATTCGTTGCAACGCTGATCCCGCTGATTCAGACAATGGCTTCCGAGGGCATCGACGTATGGCCGCTCTGGTGGGCCGTATCCATCGGCGCATGCTTCGGCGGAAACGGAACGATCATCGGCGCATCTGCTAACGTTGTTCTGACCGGTATCGCCGGCAGAAGAGGATATCCGATCACCTTCATCGACTTCCTGAAAATCGGCGGACCGATGATGATCATGTCCATCATTCTGGCGACGATCTATCTGCTCATTCGTTTCGGCGGATACTGGGGATAGACAGAAACTATGGCTTTTGCATCGAAAAGAGCAAGTTCAAGACTTGCTCTTTTTTGTGACAGGGGTATAATAAATGTGTATGGTCCATTTTCAAAAGGACAAGAAGTGAAAACACTGCAGAAGTGAAAACACGGAAAATACAACAGAAAACACAACAGAAAAAAACAATGGAAAGGAACGAATGAAAAATGTTTGAAAACTTGATTGAGATCTTAAAAGCAAACCCAAGAAAAATCGTGTTTACAGAGGGTCCGGATGCAAGAATCCTGGAAGCCGCTGACAGACTGAAGAAGGGCGGATTCCTGACACCGGTCCTGATTGGTAACGTTGAAGAAGTACAGGCAGCTGCAAAGGCTGGCGGCTTCGATATCGAAGGGCTGGAGATCCTCGATCCTGCGACATATGAAGATATGGATGCTATGGTAGCCAAGATGGTCGAGCTGAGAAAAGGCAAGATGGACGAAGAGCAGTGCAGAGCAGCTCTTTCAAAGGGCAACTACTTCGGAACCATGCTGGTCAAGATGGGATATGCTGACGCTCTTCTGGGCGGCGCAACCTATTCCACAGCTGACACAGTCAGACCGGCTCTGCAGCTGATCAAGACAAAACCTGGCAACAAGAGCGTATCTTCCGTATTTATTATGGTCAGAGAGCACGAAGACGGAAGTGCTCCTGAGATCCTGGGCATGGGCGACTGCGCGATCAACATCAAGCCGTCCGTAGAGGAAATCGCAGAGTGCGCGGTCGAATCCGCAAGAACAGCGAAGATTTTTGGCGTAGATCCTAAGGTAGCGCTGCTGTCATACTCCACAAAGGGATCCGGTGCCGGCGAAGACGTCGACAAGATGGTTGAAGCAACCAAGCTGGCGCAGGAAGCTGCTCCGGAACTGGACATCGACGGCGAGCTGCAGTTCGACGCTTCCGTATCACCGGTCGTAGCACAGACCAAGTGCAAGGACTCCAAGGTTGCCGGTCAGGCTAACGTATTCATCTTCCCGGACATCAACGCAGGAAACATTGGATACAAGATCGCACAGAGACTGGGCGGATTCGATGCTTACGGCCCGATCCTTCAGGGACTGAACGCGCCGATCAACGACCTCTCCAGAGGCTGCAACGCTGAAGAAGTCTACACCATGGCAATCATCACAGCAGCACTGGCATAAGACAGGTATAGACCCAAATCCTGAACCAAAGATAAAAGAAAACCGGAGAACACCCGCTTGATGGCGTTTCTCCGGTTTTTTGCTTTTGCTTTGTAATTTACATCAATCTTCTTTTTCGATTTCGTTTTCTCTGGCTACGATGCCTTCCGCGTTGTACATTTTGCGCAGGAGGGGTTTCTCGATTTTGCCTGTCGGGTTACGGGGAACTTCGGCGAAGATGATCTTGCGGGGGCGCTTGTAACGAGGCAGTTCCACGCAGAAGTCTTCAATGGCCTCTTCGTAAACGTCATGGCCTTCCTTGAGTTCGATGATGGCTGCGGCAATCTCGCCGAGACGCGGATCAGGCAGCCCGATGACGGCAACGTCCTTGATGTCTTCGTTGGTACGGAGGAAGTCCTCGATCTGTACAGGGTAGATGTTCTCGCCGCCGGAAATGATGACGTCCTTTTTTCTGTCGACCAGATAGATGAATCCGTCTTCGTCCATCTCAGCCATGTCGCCCGTGTAGAGCCAGCCCTGGTCATCCAGCACTTCGGCTGTCGCCTCCGGATCGTTGTAATAGCATTCCATGACGCCCGGGCCTGCGACCGCAAGCTCTCCGACAGTTCCCTGCGGTACATCTTCTCTGTCAGGACCGACGATGCGGGTATGCCATCCGTAACCGGCCTTGCCGATGGCACCGACCTTATGGATGTTCTCTACGCCCAGGTGGACGCAGCCCGGTCCGATGGATTCGGACAGACCGTAGTTTGTATCATAGTCGTGGTGAGGGAAGACTTCCTTCCAGCGCTTGATCAGGCTGGGCGGTACCGGCTGCGCGCCGATGTGCATCAGTCTCCACTGATCCAGTTCATATTCCGAAAGGTTGACCTCACCGCTCTCGATGGCGTCCAGGATATCCTGTGCCCACGGAACAAGAAGCCAAACGATGGTGCAGCGTTCCTCTGAAACAGCCTTCAGGATGAACTCCGGTTTGGTGCCTTTGAGAACCACGGCCTTGCTGCCGGAGAACAGGCTGCCGAACCAGTGCATCTTGGCGCCTGTGTGATAGAACGGCGGAATGCAGAGGAACACGTCGCTCTTCGTCTGCCCATGGTGGTTCTGCTCACATCTGGCAGAGTGGGAAAGGGAGCGGTGTTTGTGGAGGATGGCTTTCGGGAAGCCAGTCGTTCCGGATGAGAAATAGATCGCACCATAATCATTATCGGTGATCTTGATGTCCGGTTTCTTGTCAGAACAGTATTCAATGTACTGGTCATAGCTGTCCGCAAAGGACGGGCAGTCATCTCCCACATACAGGAGTGTACGCACCTTAGGAATGGAGTCGCAGATGTTTTCCATTCTTCCGACAAACTCGGAGCCGAAAACCAGACCGGAACAGTCTGCCTTCTTCAGGCAGTACTTGATCTCGTCTGCAGTATATCTGAAGTTGAGCGGAACGGCCAGAGCACCTGTCCTGAGTATTCCGAAGTACACCGGCAGCCACTCCAGGCAGTTCATCATCAGAATCGCGATCTTATCGCCTTTCTTGACGCCTCTCGTAAGGAGCAGATTGGCGGTCTTGTTCGCCCGGTCATCGAACTGTTTCCAGGTCATCTCCCGGCGGCCGGCCTCGTGGGGATTGGACTCGATGAGTTCATAATCTTTCCACGTTCTCCTGTCGCGTTCGATGATCTCCGGATTCAATTCCACAAGACTGACGTCAAATGGGAATTCCCTCGCATTTCGTTCCAGTAATTCAGTAATTGGCATGTTGCTAGATTCCTTTCTTCAATAATAAAAGCCCTCTGTCCCTATCGGATCCTGTCCTCATAGGATAGAGGGCGATTCTTCGCGGTACCACCTCTACTTCGCATACTGCCTCACAGCAGCAGCCTCATCAGGTACGGCATACTTGCTTATACCTTCGCGCTGTCACGGGCGCACCCGTCACACCTTTTCAGTGTGCGGCTCGCGGAATGTATTCAATCTGCTTTCGCCTTTGCCTCGCACCACCCGGCATTTCTCTGCGCGGTTACCTGCGGATCTACTTCTTTCCGGTCACAGCCTTTTCGTATTCAGTTGGCTTCGTATCTGTGGCTTTTGCTTTTGCTTAAACCACAAGCAGTATTATACCACCGATTTCAGAAACGTCAAATGGTTTCGGGGAATGATTCGATGAAGAGCAAGGTGTGTCCCTGGGGTATGCGGCCCTCATCGTTCTCTTCGCAACCACTAGTGGATGGCTGAAACCCTTGATACTGCGTTGAGCCAGTGGTTAGGTCGCTTGACAATGGCTGTCATAACCACTGGTCACCTCCTGAAACCCTTGATACTGCGTTGAGCCAGTGGTTAGGTCGCTCGACAATGGCTGTCACAACTCGCTCGACAATGGCTGTCACAACCACTGATCGCCTCCTGGAACCCTTGATACTGCGTTGAGCCAGTGGTTAGGTCGCTCGACAATGGCTGTCACAACCATTGGTCGCCTCCTGGAACCCTTGATACTGTGTTAGGCCGGTGGCCGATGCTCGAAGATGTGGACCAATTGCAACTCAAGAAAGACTTCTGGTTCCTTATTTCGCCCGTCTTAGTCAAAAGTACAAATAATCTATGACACATCAACGTTCCCGGCGCTTGGCTTTTGTACTTTGCCGAACTCGCCAGCGCAAAAGTACAAATGATCTACGAGGTTGCAACGGTTCTGGCGCTGACTATTTGTACTATGGCAATCTCTGCCTTGTTGCACTGGACAAATGCCAGTGTGCACCCCTATAACTCCGACAGCGGAAACACCCCTGCAACTCCGAATCTGCAGACATCCGGCACAAACTCATGCTATAATGATGCAGAAGCAACGAAAGGAGAATGACTATGCACAGCGACATGAACACGAAAGACAAGTGGGGTGCCTTCAAGGAGGTCGAGGAAGAAATCATCACGACGGTGGGAGGGAACATCCCCGCGCAAAAGCCGCTTCTGAAGCTGGTGAGTGGGGGTCCGAAGCTCTGGTCCGTCACGGATGATGCGACGGCAGGGATGAACGAATCGAACTTCTACCTGTGCCTCACGGAAGAGAATCTGCATTTCTGTATCCTGAATTCCTACAATCCGGAACTTGTGCGGAAGCGTGTCACGATCCCGCGCAGCGAGACGGAGCTGGAAGTGGTCAGTGAAGGGGCTTTTCATAATAAGATCCGGCTGAAGACAGAAAACGAGGAAGTAATGCTTATCATTCCGAAGACGAGGGGAATCACGCGGCTGAAGGATCAGGCGGAGTGCGCCGGAGTATTCATGGACGCGATACGGGCGAACGGCTGAAATGATTTCATTGCGCTAAAGCGTACATAGTGATAGGATAAAGCAAAGGCAGGAATGCCGGGATAACGGCAAAGGCAGGAATGCCGGAATGTGTTAAGAACAATGAATATAAGGGAGGAAACAGAATGCTGAAGTATGCTTTTCTGATCAATGTGCCGGGACAGACACCGGAAGGGTACTGCGGAGTTTATGAAAACAGCGAGAGCTACAATGTGATCGCCGGAACGGACAACATGGAGATGGCGAAGGAATATGTCGGAAAGCTCGCTGCGGACGGGTTCACGCTGCTGAACCTGTGCGGGGATTTCGATGATGAAGTCACGGCTGCGATGTGCGAGATCGCTGGACCGGATGTGAAAATCAGGCATGCGGACTATCTGCCGGAACAGCTGGCAGCTGTCGAGGCGCTGCCGGAATTCACCAAGTACGGTATCGTGATCGTCATGCGCGGCGTCGAAGAACCGACGGAAGTCGTCATTGACAAACCGGAGCTTTATACGAAGGTGATCTTCGTCAAGGATCAGGAGCAGGCAAACGCCGCAGCGAAAAAACTGGCGGATGAAGGCGTGCATGATGTTGAACTGTGCAGCTGGTTCGATAAGGCGAAGACTGAACTGGTTATCGAAGCGGTCGGAGGAGCTTGCCCGGTCGGAACCTGCGGGGAACTGTAAAACCTGCAGGACCTGAAAATCGGAGTGCCTACTGCTCACTGACCCGGAAGGTCATGTCCGGAAGACTGTCATCGACTGTGAAACGGATGGACAGGTCCGGATAGGCAGATTCGAAGTACCTGCGGTTGCAGGCGCGGTTGCCGATCATATTAGAAAAGGAAACGCCGTTGCTGGAAACAGTGATACGGCGTTTTTTCGTTGCGGCAGGGCGGTCGCCGGGAACGTGCAGATCGTCAGCCACGCGGGAATCGTCGACCGGTACGGAGAACCCTGCAGCATGCGGATCAGCCTGCAGCGACTGCATCTGCGCTTCGATGTCCTCCCGCGCGATCTCGCCTTCGACGAGATGGCGGAAGGCAGGGTGATAGGTGTGCCCCCAGGTCTTGTCTGAATCCTGTCCGGAGCCGCTGATCAAATCGGTGGATTTGAGACCGACGCGGATGATGTTGATGCCGGCGCCGGCGAGGATCCGGTACATTTCTTTGGTGATGGCGACAGCTTCCGGTGTCGTCAGGGGATGGTAGAGACCTGCCTGGGCCATGTCATAGAGTGCGGTATCCTGCAGGACGATGGTCGGATAGAGGCGTGCAATGGAAGGCCGCATCCGGACGGTCTCCCGGGCAGAGTACAGACATTTCTCCAGGGAATCTCCGGGCAGCCCGATCATGAGCTGGATCCCCAGCTCGAAGCCGTACGAGTGAATCATAGAACAGGCCTCGTACACTGCGGAAGCCGTGTGGCCGCGCCCGGCGGCAGCAAGGACACCGTCATCAAAGCTCTGGACGCCCAGTTCGATGGTATCCGCACCGTAGGAACGGAGATTGTCCAGAATGGCAGTATCGATATAGTCAGGTCTTGTAGACATATGGATCTTGTCGATGAGGCCTTTGCGTTTGTATTCTGCGGCAACGTCGAGGAACGCGGACTGCTCGTCCATGGGAAGTCCGGTGAAACTGCCGCCGAAGAAGGCGACTTCGATGGTCTCGAGGCCGCGTCCGGTCAGGGTGGGCAGGTATGTCTCAATGACGTCGCGCACATCAGAGGGCGTCACGTCCGGCTGGCGGGCAGTGATGGCTTTCTGATTACAGAAGACGCAGTCATTGGGACAGCCGCGGTGGGGTATGAAGATGGGGATGATCGCGTGTTTCTTCATAAATAATGCTCCGCAGACTCTACTCTACAGCCAGGATGCTGCCGATATCCTCCAGGGCGTAGTCCTCAAACCACACAGGCAGGATGTTACGGCTTCTGATGAATTCTGTGATCGCTGCAAAATCCGGATGGACGGTGAGATCACCGTTGAAGACGATCGCTCGCTGGTCGATCATTTCATCAACATTGACGTAGATGCTCCCGGCAGTACCGCCGATGAAACCGTGCTTGAAACCGTTCAGTTTGATGCTGCCTTCCCGGATCCGGAGCACGCTGGCCCCCTGTGCTTCCAAGGGTCTTGCAATGGATTCGTCAGATACAATAAAAGAATTATCGTCAACCGGCAGGCACATGCATCTCGTGTAGCCCTGGCGCACGCCGAGGACCTTGATATCCCGGTGATCGCCTTCTCCAGGCAGCCTGCGCAGAGTCCGGTGCCACATCACGATGGCGTCGCGCAGTTCGGGATCCGTTTGATCCGCCAGATGCACTACATAGTTTCGGGTGCAGACGGCGTTGTAGATGATATCCTGCGGGTATTCAGGCCCAAGCTTTTCGGGGTCGCCAAAAAAGATGCCCGCTTCGCTCCAAAGCCCCAGCTGGCACATATAAAGATCCGGATGTGTCGCGATCCGCGGGTCCACATGGGTTTGCCGCGTCGGGTGCAGACGCCCGTCCTCGCCGCGGGCGAGTCCCAGCGCCTCATTGATATCCGACGTATGCTCGTTGATGACCCCGAATTCCGTGACGGTATTGATTTCGTAGCCTTGCTCCATCAGAAACGTGACCATGGAGCGCCCGGCAAGGCGAGATACATATACTTTCTTCATGCATATATTATAGATTCATCGGGCGGCCTTTGCAAATCTGTGCTATACTGTTTCCATGGTCAAACTAGGCAACAGCTGGGACGATGTCCTGGCAGGAGAATTTGAAAAAGAATACTATCTGAAACTCCGGGAGTTTCTGAAGTCCGAGTACGGCACCCATCAAGTGTATCCGCCCATGGAACACATCTTCCGAGCGCTGAAGGAGACACCTTATGACAAAGTCAAAGCGGTGATCCTCGGGCAGGACCCATATCACGAGCCGGGGCAGGCCCAAGGGCTTTGTTTTTCTGTGCCTGAAGGGGTTAAACAGCCGCCGTCGCTGGTGAATATCTTCAAGGAGATGCAAGCGGATCTGGGCGTCAGGCCGCCGTCCCACGGGAACCTTCTGACCTGGGCGCATCAGGGCGTGCTTCTGCTCAACGCTGTGCTCACGGTGCGCGAGCATGAGGCCAATTCCCATAAGAACAAAGGCTGGGAGCAGTTTACGGACCGGGTCATCAGCCTGCTCAATGACAGAGAAGATCCTGTTGTGTTCATTCTCTGGGGCGCCAACGCGAAAGCAAAAGCATCCCTGATCACGAATGACCGGCACTGCATCCTCACAGGGGCGCATCCGAGCCCGCTGTCCGCCCACAACGGATTCTGGGGCGGAAAGTACTTTTCCAGGGCCAACGAGTTTCTGGAGGAGCGGGGGTACGAGCCGATCAACTGGAGGATCCCCGTCTAATGAAACTGCTTGCGCTATACTGGAGTTTTTTGATCATAGGGTATATCATTGCCTGGAGATCGGCAAAAAAGGGAAAGACCTTCCCGGGTCTTGCGAAGGCCATGATGGTGACCGTGTACGGGCTTTGCCTGATCATGGGCCTTCGGATGGGAGCCAATGAGCAGGTTATCGAGAACCTGGGGACGATCGGTCTCATGTCCCTTGTGATCACAATCTGCTGCATCGCCGGCAGTCTCGGAGCGATCTTCTTGACGCGGAAGATTTTCGGCATGGACCGGAAAGGCCGTTTCATTGCCGATCTGGCTGCGGCAGAAGCAAAGGCAGGAGGCGGAACTTTGGCAGGCGGAACGGATTCAGAAGGAACGGGACAGCCGAACCAGGCAGAAGAGCAGGGCAGCATGGATCTGAAGAGCACGTTCATGATCCTGGGAATCGTTGCCGCAGGCATGCTCATCGGGGCATTCTTCATACTGCGGCAAACGCCTGAGGTCCTGCAGCTGTTCGACGTGGCATCCAATGACGCCCTGATTGTTCTGCTTTGCATCCTCATGTTCTTTGTGGGACTGGATCTCGGCGGATCAGAGGAAGTGATCCGGAGCATCCGGCGGGCAGGATTCCGCGTATTGGTGTTCCCCTTCGCAACGATGATCGGGACTATGGTCGCCGGCGTCGCAGTGTGCCTGCTTATGGGGCTCACGTTGAAAGAGGGTTCCGCCATCTGCGTCGGATTCGGCTGGTATTCCTACGCGCCGATCGTGATCGCCAGCGCCGGTCAGCAGTATATGATCGCCAGCGCCATTTCCTTCATGCACAACGTCATCCGGGAAGTGACGGGCATCATTTTCATCCCGCTTGTGGCAAAGAAGATCGGCTATCTGGAATCCACCGGGGTGCCGGGAATCGCAGCCATGGACGTGTGTCTGCCGATTGTGGAACGGTCGTGCGGACCCAACCTCGTCGTGTATGCTTTTGCAACAGGCGTTATCATGTGTATCGTAACATCCCTGGGCGTACCGCTCATTATGGGAGTTTAGAATAATATTAATAAGAAAAGAGGGCATAAAGTGACAGACAAACAAGGACAGAACATCATCAATATCGCAGTGATCGCCCATGTCGACGCGGGCAAATCCACCCTGGTGGACGCATTCCTCAATCAGAGCGGGGTGTTCCGGGAAAACCAGCAGGTGGTGGACTGCGTCATGGACAGCGATGACATAGAACGGGAGCGGGGCATCACCATCTACTCGAAGAACTGCTCCGTCATGTACGGGAACACGAAAATCAACATCGTCGACACGCCGGGACACGCAGATTTCAGCTCGGAGGTCGAACGCATCATGCGCACCGTGGATACGGTGATTTTGCTCGTGGATTCCAGTGAAGGGCCCATGCCCCAGACAAGGTTCGTGCTCAAGAAATCCCTGGAGCAGGGCATCGTGCCGATCCTGCTGATCAACAAGATCGATAAGAAGGACGCCCGAATCGATGAAGTCGTCGACGAGGTCTATGAACTGTTCATGGATCTGGAGGCAAGCGATGCGCAGCTGGACTTCCCGATTCTCTACGGAATCGCACGTCAGGGCATCGTCGTGCGGGATCCGGCGGAAGTGGAAGGTCTTTCCGTGGAAATGGCCGGCGGATATACCGACAATGAAGGCAAGCCCATGAAACTGAAGAAGTCAGCCAAAGGCATGAACGGACTGGATATCAAGCCTTTGTTCGAGACGATCGTAGAGCACTGCGACCCTTATCCGGCAGAGCTTGCAGAGGAACCGCTGCAGCTGCAGATCTCGGCGCTGGCTTATGACGATTACATCGGCCGCCTGGGCATCGGACGCGTCACCAAGGGCAAAGTCCGCGAAGCATCGACTGTCTCTGTATGCAGAGAAGGCGGTGCAGTAGAACAGCGCAAAATCAATCAGGTCTTCGTCTACAGAGGACTGAAGAGAGTCCCGGTAGATGAAGCCGTTGCCGGCGATATCGTGGTGCTGTCGGGTATTCCGGACATCTCCATCGGGGAGACCATCTGCGAGGAAGGCAAGGAAGACCCGATGCCGATGATTTCCATCGAAGAGCCGACTTTGTCCATGTACTTCATGGTCAACAAGTCGCCGTTCGCAGGCAAAGCAGGCAAATATGTCACCTCCCGCCATATCCGGGAGCGTCTGAATAAGGAACTGGAAGTCAATGTAGGGCTGAAGGTCGAGGAGACGGATTCCACTGACAGCTTCAAGGTCAGCGGCAGAGGCGAGCTGCACCTGTCGATTCTGATCGAGAACATGCGGCGGGAAGGGTACGAACTGGCCGTATCAAAGCCTGAAGTCATCATGCGCAAGGACGAGCGCGGACGGACCCTGGAGCCTTTTGAAGAGGTCGTGCTGAGCGTGCCGGACATCTACTCCGGTTCTGTGATCAGCAAACTCAACGTGCGCAAAGGCCTCATGCAGCAGATGAAGAGCGAGAACGGATACACAAGGCTGGAATACCTGGTGCCGACCAGAGGACTGCTGGGATACCGGAGCGAGTTCATCAACGACACCCACGGTGAGGGAACTATGGTCCGGCGGTTCGACCGCTTTGATGAATTCACCGGAGAGATCCCGCAGAGGATCAACGGCGTCGCCATCGCCCAGGAAGCCGGCGTCACAACGCCCTATGCGATCTTCAATATACAGGAGAGAGTGCAGATGTTCGTCGGACCGCAGGTGAAGGTCTACGAGGGAATGATCGTCGGCATGAACGCCCGCTCAGACGATATGGTGGTGAACCCGTGCAAGGAAAAGAAGCAGACGAATATGCGGGCGGCAGGCAGTGACGATAATGTGCGCCTCACGCCGCCGAGAGTGTTCACCCTGGAAGAAGCCCTGGAATTCATCGACGACGATGAGCTGGTGGAGATCGTGCCGGGGGATATCCGTCTCAGGAAAAAGATCCTGAGCGAACTGGACCGGCGCAGGAACGCGCGCAGAGAGCGGTATGAGTAGGAAAGGAAATCACTATGGGCATATTTGAACCAATCTCCAGTCTAGGACCCGGATGGGTGTTTATCATCAATCTGGCATGCGTTATATTGGGAGGCTTTATCGTTACAGCCATAATCGTGAAGGCGCTGCGCAAAGTCCTCCGTAAAAGCGAGAAAATCGATAATGCGATCATAACGTTCATTGTCAACGCGGTCAAAGTCATCTGCATCGTCATCATCGTCACGATCGTCCTGCAGCTGTTCGGGGTCAGCATGACGACAATCGTAGCAGTGCTGGGAGCTGCGGGAGCGGCGATCGCTCTGGCTCTGAAGGATTCCCTTGCCAACGTAGCCGGCGGGATCATGATCATCATTACCCATCCGTTCGGGGCGGGCGATCTGATCAGCGTGGGCGAAACGAGAGGATACGTGGAATCCATCGATCTGTTCCTCACCAAACTGCGTACCTTTGACCGCAGGACGGTGACCATCCCGAACGGCATCATCAACACCTCCGTCGTGTTCAACGAAAGCAACCGGGAGATCCGGAGAGTGGACCGTACTTACAGCATCTCCTATGAAGCGGATATTCCAAAGGCCATAGAAGTACTGAAGAAGGTCTGTGAGGATTCCGAATTCATCATTTCCGATCCGGCGCCGATCATCGGGGCAGGCAAGTATGAAGAAAGCGGCATCAATATCGACTGCCTGGCGTACTGCAAGGTGGAAGACTACTGGAATGCCGGCTATGATCTGGGCAAAAGAGTCAAGGATGCTTTTGCAGAAGCAGGCATCGAGATCCCGTATCCGCACATGGATGTTACAGTGCGCGGAGGAGAGCCGGAAGCGTAACCGGCCGAAGGCAGAATTCGCCAACTTTAGTGTGGTAAATCAAGTCGATATGTGGTAAAATTACTATGTATATTTTTTGATATACATAGTTTTTTTGAAAGAGGTATTACATTATGGCAGAACAGAAAAAATTCAAGCGTGTACTAGTTGCTAACCGCGGAGAGATCGCCATCAGAATATTCAGAGCCTGCAAGGAACTGGATATCCGGAGCATCGCGATCTATTCAGAAGAAGACAAGGAAACGCTGTTCAGAACAAAGTCCGACCGATCCTATCAGATAGGCCAGGGCAAAGCGCCTGTTGACGCTTATCTGGGAATAGATGAAATCATTGAACTGGCGAAGACCAAGGGTATTGACGCCATCCATCCGGGATACGGATTCCTGGCAGAGAATTCGGATTTTGCCCGTGCCTGCGAGGCGAACGGCATCGTGTTCATCGGTCCGTCCGGTGACATGATGGATCAGCTGGGCGATAAAGTCCAGTCGAAGATCGTCGCCAAGTCTGTCGGTGTACCGACGATTCCGGGCATTGCGGAGAAGATCCCCGACGTAAAGACCGCGCTGGAGTTCGCGGAGGAGTGCGGCTATCCTGTCATGCTCAAGGCGGCAGCAGGCGGCGGCGGACGCGGCATGCGTATCGTGCGCAGCGCAGAGGAGCTCCCGTCCCAGTTCGAGAGCGCCAGATCAGAGGCGTTGAAAGCTTTTGGATCAGAAGATATCTTCATTGAGAAATACATTGAACGGCCGAAGCACATTGAGGTGCAGATCCTTGGTGACAACTATGGCAACATCGTGCATCTCGGTGAACGTGACTGCTCGATCCAGAGACGTCATCAGAAGGTCATCGAATTTACGCCGGCGCTGAGCATTTCCGACGAGCTTCGCAAGAAACTCTGTGCAGACGCGATCAAGATCGCAAAAGCTGTCAACTACAAGAGCGCAGGAACAGTGGAATTCCTCATCGACAAAGACGGAAACCATTATTTCATCGAGATGAACCCGAGGATCCAGGTAGAGCACACTGTCACTGAAATGACAACGGGCATCGATATCGTGCAGGCACAGATCCTCATTGCGGAAGGCTATAAACTTGACTCTAAGGAAGTCAATATCAAGCAAAGCCAGATCAAACCTACCGGATACGCGATCCAGTGCCGTGTGACGACAGAAGATCCGGAGAACGGATTCGCGCCGGATACGGGGCAGATCACCCGGTATATTTCACCTGGCGGCTACGGCATCCGACTCGACGCGGGCAACGCCCAGGCGGGGGCTGTGATCTCGCCGTACTATGACAGCCTGCTGGTCAAGGTCACCGCATGGTCAAGAACATGGGACGATGCGGCCAACAAAGCCAGAAGAGCGCTCCGTGAGCTGAAAGTCCAGGGCGTCAAGACGAACCGGAACTTCCTCATGAACGTACTGAACCACCCGATTTTCCGGGCAGGAGAGTGCGATACCGGATTTATAGCAGACAATCCGCAGCTTCTGCACAGCAAGCCGCGTGCTGAGTCCGAAACGAAGGTCCTCAGATTCTTGGGAGAGAAATATGTCAACGGCAACAAAGGCATCAAGCCGAATTTCGATAAGCCGGTCATTCCGGACATCAAGGCAGGGGATGTGGCGATCCTTCGCGGTACGAAGCAGCTGCTGGATGAGAAGGGCCCGGAAGGCGTCGTAGAATGGGTCAAATCGCAGAACAAGCTGCTGCTGACCGATACATCCATGCGTGACGCGCAGCAGTCGCTGATGGCAACGCGCGTACGTACTGTCGACATGGAGAAAATCGCTCCTGCCGTCGCCAAGTACGGCAAGGATCTGTTCTCCATTGAGATGTGGGGCGGCGCGACATTCGATACCGCGTACCGGTTCCTGAAGGAATCTCCATGGGAGAGACTGTCAACGCTGCGGGAACTGATTCCGAACATCATGTTCCAGATGCTCATCCGCGGCGCCAACGCAGTCGGATACAAAAACTATCCGGACAACGTCATCCGGCGTTTCGTCAAGGAGAGCGCACGTTCCGGTATCGATGTGTTCAGGATCTTTGACTCCCTGAACTGGATCCAGGGCATGGAAGTGGCGCTGGATGAAACACTCAATCAGGGAAAGGTCGCAGAAGCTTGCATCTGCTATACAGGCGATATTCTGGACAAATCCAGAACGAAATACAATCTTGATTACTATGTGAAGATGGCGAAGGAACTAGAACGCCGCGGCACGCACATCCTGGGTATCAAGGACATGTCAGGACTGCTGAAGCCGATGGCCGCCAAGGTTCTGATCGAGGCGCTGAAGAACGAAATCAGCATTCCGATCCATCTGCATACCCACGATACTTCCGGAAACGGCGTCGCCAGCCTGATGATGGCGGCAAACGCCGGATGCGATATCGTAGACGCTGCGTTCAACAGCATGTCAGGACTGACCTCACAGCCGGCTCTGAATTCCATCGCTGCAGCGCTGGAAGGCGCGCAGAGGGATACAGGACTGGATCTGGACGGCATTCAGGAAATCTCAGATTACTGGGCAGCAGTACGTCCTGTATATAAGCAGTTCGAGTCTGATATGATGACGGGCTCTGCGGAAATCTACAAGTATGAGATGCCGGGAGGCCAGTATTCGAACCTGAAGTCCCAGGTGGAATCCTTCGGACTTGGACACAAGTTCAAGGAAGTCAAGGAAATGTACAAGACGGTCAACGAGATGCTGGGAGATATCGTCAAGGTAACGCCTTCCTCAAAGGCAGTCGGCGACATGGCGATCTTCATGGTGCAGAACGACCTGACGCCTGAAAACATTTATGAGAAGGCAGCTAATATGGACTTCCCTGACTCGATCGTATCCTTCTTCGAAGGTATGATGGGACAGCCGGAAGGCGGATTCCCGGAAAAACTGCAGAAGCTCGTTCTCCACGGAAGAGAACCGATTACCTGCAGACCTGGCGAACTCCTGCCGGATGAAGACTTTGACGCTATCAAGAAATACCTTGACGAGACATATGACATCGATGCGGACGAGCAGCAGTGCCTGGCCTATGCGCTGTATCCGAAAGTATACGACGACTTCCGCAAGAGCATGCGGGATGAAGGTTACTTCCGGTATATGGGTTCGGATATCTTCTTCCACGGACTGTCTGAGGACGAGACCTGCGAGGTCAAGGTACGTGAAGGAAGAGAGCTTGTCATCAGACTGGTCGATATCCGCGAGCCGGATGCTGAGGGCTTCCGTAATGTTATATTCGAAGTCAACGGCAACAGAAGCTTCGTCAAGATCAAAGACAAGGCGGCGGCTGATTACGCTTCCGCCAGCACGCATGTGGTCTTCGCCGATCCGGATGATCCGATGGAAGTCGGCGCCAACATTCCGGGCAGTATCGTGAAGCTGCTTGTCTCTGAAGGAGAAACCGTCGAAGAGAAACAGCCGATCGCAGTCATCGAAGCCATGAAGATGGAGACGAATATTCTCGCGACCACCGGCGGCGTCATTGACAAGATTTTCGTCAGCCAGGGCCAGCAGGTCGAAGCAGGCGAATTGATTGCAAGACTGAGAGAAGAAACAGAAGAAGAATAAGGAGGCACATTCCCCATGGATGGAGGAATCATAGGCAAAATCATATATTTCTGGGCCTTTATGATCGGCGTCATCATTTTCGGAAAGCTTTTCGGATTTATGGACGATACGAAGACGACGATCATCATTCTGGTTGCAGCTGCCCTCGTTTTCATCGTCTGGACGTTAGGCCGATCACTGGCCGCTCGGCGCCGCGAGGAGCAGGAGTGGGCGGCGATGCAGGCGAAGGCTGCGAAGAAGGGCGGGAAGAAACGCCGGTAAAATCGCTGACCGGTGAAAACAGCGAATAGTGACCTGGCTAAGTCCTCGTCGCAGACAACCATGCATGCTCATTCACAGAGAATAGAATCCCAGGCAAACTCGCTGCGGTGCAGCTCAGACAGTGCCTGGGATTTTACTATTCTCTATGTTCATTTCGCATATGGTTGTGCCTGCTCCTGCGGAAACCGCACGGTCACTATCCGCTGTTTCCGCCGGTCGATAGTGATCCTACTCCTGCGGAATCGCCCGCACGCCGTCCTCCGGTCTCGCCGCCCGAATATCCAGGCGTCTTCTGGTTTCGCCGAATGTGTCAAAAGAACCGTCCCTTTTGACACATTTTTAGTTGTGGACGATGACGATGGTTCCGACGCTGATGAGGTCGTAGAGTTCACCGGCTTTGGCTGGCGGCAGGTTTACGCATCCGTGGCTGCCGCTGTACTTGTAGATGTCGCCGCCGAAGTTGGATCTCCAGGTGGCGTCGTGGAGTCCGTATCCGTAACCGAGGAAACACATCCAGTAGCTGACGAAGCTTTCATAGTGGGTCTTGCTCTTCTTCGGGCCGCCTCCTACAAGCTTGATGTTTCTGGCTTTGTTGTTGATGGAGAAGATGCCGGTCGGCGTGCTGTGACCTGCTGCTACGCAGCCGGATACACAGTCGCTTTCGAATTTCTTCTTGCCGTTTTCGAAGTAGACGACATGTTGTTTCGACAGGTCTACGTCGATATATGTGTTTCCAAGATCGAGGGTCTTGGAGTATTCTCCGTTTCCTTTCTGGGAGAAGACCGGCGAACGACTCACATCTTCGTGCGAATTGATATTTTTCTTAAGTTTTTTCGCTTCGCCTTCCTCATCGATGATCCATCCGTAGCTTCCGCCGTTGACTGTGAAAGTCTTTCCGGTCAGGGAAGTGAACTTGTGCTCGCCGCCGACGATATCATATTCTTTTTTCAGTTTCTTGACATATTTTTTAACCTTGTCTGAATCGGCTTCTCCGGAGAGGTCGTCTTTCATGAGACCAAGCAGTTCCTTGACCGAGAGGGTAAAGGTGTCTTTGCCAAGTTCGTAGGTGATTTTCTGGTTCAGGTAAGCGCGGCAGAATTTCTGGTATCTGAGAAGCTTCGGATCATCGCTCTTGACCTTAGGCATGGACCTGTAGGCGTTTTCATCGAACTCGAATCTCGACATGTTCATAGTGATCGCATGGAGTATGTCTGCAAGATAAGCATCTCCATCGGTTTTGTTTCCGTAAACCTCAGGAATGATCGGGAAGGTCGGATCGTCCATATCGACATAGGCGTCCTGGGTTTCTACGATCGTGCCGTGGTCAAGGAACTTGGAATTCTTCACACGGTCAGCAAAGTCGTCGCCGCAGTCTTTGATATTCATGGCAATCTGCGCATTGATAGGAATGTGAAGGTAGTGTCCGAGAGCCGACGCGATCCTATGATCCTTTTTAAGATTCTTCAGTTGATCTTCAATATCATAAGTGCAGCCGAAATCCGTATAGTCGGCCAGCGTCTCGCCGAGTTTACCTACGACCTGCAGATGTTTCGCATTCTGCGCCTCTGTAAGAACTTTGGCTGCCTCTTCATAACTCATACCGGAAACATCCACTCCGTTGATCGAAATGTTGTCCGGCAGTCTGTCGGCTGAGCTGTCTTCAGAATGTGTGTATGCCGCTGTGGCAACGCTGGCTGCTGCAAATAGGAATACCAGAGCAGCAGCGATAATAATCAATACTCTTTTCATAATCATCTATTTCAAAAAATTCTTTCTAGCTATTATTAATCCCGTATCTATCCCACATCTGTCCCGATAGTGTCCGGTGATATTAGTGTTCGGTGATATATCTGATGATGCAACAACAGGTTGCATGCTTGCTCACAATAAATACAGTATATTTCAATCCGAAGGAAAAATAAAGTGAAAATGTGGTATAATTTCCCCATGGCTTTTACTCATTTGCATGTACACACTGAATACAGCCTGCTCGACGGCGCATCCAGGATCAATACGCTGGTTGCTCGGGCAAAGGAACTCGGCATGGACTCCCTGGCCATCACGGACCACGGGGTCATGTTTGGCGTGATCGATTTCTACCGCGCATGCAAGGCGGAGGGAATCAAGCCGATCATCGGCTGCGAGGTCTACGCTGCGGCCAGGACCAGATTTGACAAGGATCCCGAGAAGGACAAGGTCATGAGCCATCTGATTCTGCTTGCCGAGAACAACACCGGATACAAGAATCTCATGAAGATCGTATCGGAAGGTTTCCGAAACGGGTTCTATTATAAGCCCAGGATCGACAAGGAGGTTTTGCGTCAGCACAGTGAGGGTATCATAGCGACATCCGCTTGTCTCGCCGGAGCAGTACAGCGGAATCTGCTCAATGGTGACTACGCAAGCGCCAAACAAGAGGCTCTGGAAATGCTGGAGATCTTCGGCGAGGGGAACTACTTCCTGGAACTGCAGGACCAGGGACTCGAAGAGGAAGCGAGGATTTTGCCTGATATGAAACGGCTCCATGAGGAGACAGGCATTCCGTTCATCGCGACCAACGACGTACATTACGTGAACCGGGAGGACGCGCAGGCACAGGACGTGCTAATGTGCATCCAGACGGCGACTACTATAGACGAAGAAAACAGAATGCGTTTTGCCAACGACCAGTTTTATCTGAAGTCTGAGGATGAAATGCGCAAGATTTTTTCCAATACACCGGAGGCCATTGACAACACGGCGAAGATCGCAGAGCGCTGCAACGTGGAGTTCACTTTTGGCGAGCTGCATCTGCCTGAGTTCACGGCGCCGGACGGGTTGGATAATAAAACGTATCTGCGGATGCTCTGCCAGAAGGGACTGGAAGAGCGGTATCCGCAGGACTGGCAGACCCACCAGGAACGCCTGGACTATGAGCTGGATACTATCGAGAATATGGGGTACGTGGAGTACTTCCTGATCGTATGGGATTTCATCAATTACGCCAAAAGCCAGGGCATCGTAGTCGGTCCGGGCAGAGGCTCGGCGGCAGGATCCATCGTAGCTTACACGCTGCGGATCACTGACGTAGACCCACTTAAGTACGGACTGATTTTCGAGCGGTTCCTGAATCCGGAGCGCGTCAGCATGCCGGATATCGACATTGACTTCTGCTACGAACGGCGCGGGGAGGTCATCGATTACGTCACAGAGAAATACGGCAAAGACAACGTATCCCAGATCATAACCTTCGGTACGATGAAGGCTAAGCAGGCAGTCCGGGATGTCGGCCGCGTGCTCAATGTCAGCTACCAGGATACGGATGCCATTGCAAAGGCAATCCCGTTCGCATTGAAGATGACGATCGATAAAGCGCTGCAGACCAGCCCGGATTTCAAGAAGATGTACGACGAGGATGAGACGACCCACCAGGTGGTGGATATGGCAAGAGCCATTGAAGGCATGCCGCGTCACGCTTCCACCCACGCCGCAGGAGTGGTGATCTCCAGACTGCCGCTGGACGAGTATGTGCCGCTGTACCGGACGGACAAAGGCCTTTCGACCCAGTTCAACATGACCACCATCGAGGAGCTGGGACTTCTGAAGATGGACTTTCTGGGGCTGCGGAATCTGACCATCATCCGGGACGCCCTGGAGATGATCAAGGAAAACCACGGCGTTGAAATCGATTTCGCGTCCATGGAATACGATGATCCGGCAGTGTATGAGACCATTTCGAAGGGCAACACCCAGGGCATCTTCCAGCTGGAAAGCGGCGGGATGACATCCTTTATGAAAAATCTGAAGCCTGACTGCTTCGAAGATATCGTGGCGGGCATCGCGCTGTACAGACCGGGCCCGATGGCTTCGATTCCAACATATATCGACAATAAGAGGAACCCGGGGCATGTGCAGTATGTGCACGAGTCCCTGCAGCCGATCCTCGGCGTCACCTACGGATGCATGGTCTACCAGGAACAGGTCATGCAGATCGTACGGGATCTGGGCGGCTATTCCTACGGACGATCTGACCTGGTGCGGCGCGCCATGTCCAAGAAGAAAATGGACGTCATGCTCCAGGAGAAAGAATACTTCATCAACGGCAAGACCGACGATGCAGGAAACATCGAGATCGCCGGCTGCGTGCGGAACGGTGTTCCGCGGCAGGCAGCAGAAGAGATCTTCAATCAGATGATCTCCTTCGCTGAGTACGCTTTTAACAAATCCCATGCGGCGGCTTACGCCGTGCTGGCTTACGAGACTGCATACCTGAAGACCCACTATCCTGTGGAATTCATGGCTGCCCTGATGACCTCAGTCATGGGCGATACCAAATCCATGTCCCTGTATATCAGAAACTGCAAGGATATGGGAATCGATGTTCTGCCGCCCGATATCAACGAAAGCGGCAAGAAGTTCACGGTGGTCTATGATCCTGCGGACACGAAGAGGGAGCACGGGAGCATCCGGTTCGGTCTTCTGGGTATCAAGAACATGGGCGAAGGCCCGTCAGAAGCCATCATAGAAGCACGGGAGCAGAAGGGCAAGCCGAACGATATCTTCCGGTTCATCGAGAACCTGGATATCCACCGCATCAACAAGAAGGCGGTAGAAAGCCTGATCAAATCGGGCGCACTGGACTGCCTGAGCCCGAACAGAGCTGCGCATTTCGGGATCTATGAGTCGCTGATCGATGCAGCGCAGCGCGCGGCAAAGAACAACATTGACGGGCAGCTGACGCTGTTCCAGACGAATGCGGAAACACTGGATAAATCTGTGAGCAAAAGACTTCCCGATGTGAAGAATTTCCCGCCGGATGAACTACTGGCGCAGGAGAAGGAAGTCCTCGGCGTCTATCTGACGGCCCACCCGCTGGATGAGTATACGGATGTGATCGAGCGAAGCGTAACCGTTACGAGCGGTGATCTGGCTGAGGTGCTCGCCAATGAAGAAGAAGGCTATACCGGGAGCATCACGGATGGGATGAAAGCCGTGATGGCCGGTATCATCACCGGCAAGAAAACCCTGATCACAAAAAACGGCAAGATGATGGCCTTTGTGGATATGGAGGATATGCTCGGTGCTGTAGAGGTCGTTGTGTTCCCCAATGTATATGAGCTCTGCAGTTCCCTGATCGAAGAAGATAAGATCGTCGCCGTCAGCGGCAAGATCAATTTCAAAGAGGGCGAGATGCCAAAGCTGTTGGCTGACGGCATCATCGACATACGGGATGCCGCGCAGCAGGCGCCGCAGCAGACCGCAGATCCGCAGCCGCCGCATCATCAGCAGCCATCGCAGGCGCAGCCGGAGGGTCTGGTCAAGATCCGCCTGCCTGAGGGCGACGGGGTCCACAATATCGACGCGCAGAACGAGCGGAATCTGGATGCCGTGAGCCGCGTCATGAAGAAATATCCGGGAAAGTATCAGGCAATCATTTACTACCCGCAGGGAGGCAGCCGGAGAACCGGCGAAGGATTGTGGGTAACGCCATGTGATGCTTTTGCGAGAGAGATAGAGGAAATAGTAGGAAAGGACAATTATAAATCATGAAAAAAATTGGTGTACTTACAAGTGGCGGAGACGCGCCGGGAATGAACGCAGCTGTCAGAGCCGCAGTCAGATGCGGTATCGACAAGGGTATGGAAGTGTACGGCATCAAGAGAGGTTATGAAGGTCTCCTTGACGGTGAGATCACGAAGATGGAATGGCATTCTGTAGGTGATATCCTGCAGAGGGGAGGAACGATCCTCAGGACGGCCCGCAGCCCCAGATTCCACGAGGACAACTGGATTGATCACGGTGCACGTATTCTGGGTGCGTTTGGTATCGAAGGAGTGGTTGTCATCGGCGGCGACGGTTCTTTCCGCGGCGGCGTGGAACTGGCGAAGAGAGGTATTACAGTGATGGGCGTTCCGGGCACCATCGACAATGACCTTGGCTATACAGATTACACGATCGGTTTCGACACGGCTGTGAATACCATCCTCGGACTGATCACGAACATCAGAGACACATCCTCGTCCCATGAGCGTTCAACGATCATCGAAGTCATGGGCAGACATTGCGGAGACCTGGCGCTTCACTCCGGTATTTCCGGCGGTGCTGACGTGATCCTGGTCCCGGAGGTGGAATGTGATATCAATGAAATCTGCCGCAGAGTTCTCGAAGGGCAGGCGACAGGCAAAGGACACAGCCTGATCGTTATGGCGGAAGGCTTTGACATGGATTCTTCCGAGCTTGCCAAAACCCTGGAAGAAATGACCGGACGCGAAGCGCGTACAGTGGTTCCGGGATACATTCAGAGAGGCGGCAGCCCGACCGAAAAAGACAGACTTATAGCGACAACGACCGCGGCGAAAGCAGTCGATCTGCTGTATGACGACGAAGACAGCAAGGCAATCGGTGTTTTCAACGGTAAGGTTGTCGCACTGGATCTGCAGGAAGCGCTCGAAGTCAAAGGTGAGTTCAACAGGGATCTGTATGAACTTTCCAATGTACTGGGCAAAGGCAGATAATTGTGGTAAAATTACAAAGACTTTAGTTATTGTACATTTTCCCTAACGCACCGGATAAGGAGAATGGACGGAAATGATCAAGAAATTAAACAGCTTTTTGAGAGCGCTCTTTGTTGTGTTCGGAGCTTTTTACCTGCTCACGGGGCTTTTGCCTAAAAAGGTGCTTCAGGATCACAAGGATCACAAGGAAGGCTTCGACAACGAAGAGTTTGATGATATTTGGTAGATAGAGGAGTATTGAATGCGAGTACTTACGATAGCCGGCGGCATTCTTATGATTGCCACCGGAGCTTTCTGTTTTATAAATCCGGGACAGACGTTCATGACGATGGCGTTCCTGATCGGCGCTGTCATGGTCATCAACGGATTGATCCACGCAGTTGGTTTCGTGCTTTCCAGAGGCAATTTCGGAATCGGCGACAACAACGGATGGATCCTGATCGATGCGATCCTGACTTTGCTCTTGGGTATTCTGATTCTGTGCAATCAACTTACTGTCGATATCGCGATCCCGATGATCTTCGGCATGTGGGTCCTGGTTTCAGGTCTGCTCAGATTTGAAGCATCCACAAGAATCAACCGCCAGAAAAAGATGAAAAACTTTAAGGCGGCGTTTATTTCAGGCTTAGGGACGATCGCGGTCGGCTTGTTCGGGTTCATCAATCCGTTGGTGACCTATGTGTCTGTTATCGTTCTTCTGGGAATTTTCCTTATTGTACAGGGCGCGAATTCCATCGAGCTCGGCATCAACATGCCGCACCAGGTCAAGGAGGACGCAGTGGTGTTTGCGCCGTCTCATACTCCTGTGAAGATCGGCGATGATGAGAACGAAAGCGATGAAGCTGTCGCCGAAAGGATCCAGGCGCAGAAGGAATTCGAACAGAAAAAAGAAATGACCATGGCGTTCGGCGAGGGCAATTTCGGGCTCACAAAGGAAGAGGTCGAGAAGGCAGTGCAGGATCTGAAGAAGGAGTAGTTGTATTAAGATGATGACGTACGACCTTGTCATAGCAGGAGGCGGCGCAGCCGGATTGGCTGCAGCTGCTTCTTTTATTAAAGAAACAGGACACGGCAGTGTGTGCATTCTGGAGAAGAACAGCATACTCGGCCGTAAAATAAACGCGACCGGCGGCGGCAGGTGCAACCTGACCAACAAGGCATGCCCCGAAAAGGACATGACACTTGATTTCTTCCGCGGTCTCGGCATTGAGACATGGGAGGACAGCGAAGGACGTTACTACCCCTACACGAACAAGGCGTCGGATGTGACCAAAGCGCTGGCCGATGCTGTGATGGGGGGATCTGACGAGCAACCCGTCGATGTGAAGTGCGGATTCACGGTCAAGGTCGTTTCCCGCATCAAGCCGGATGACGGCAGCGAGGGCTGTTTCATGATCACCGGAATGCAGAAGACCGATGCAAAAGCTGACCAATCAGAAGCGTCTGCGACAATGGAAATGATCTTCGCCAACCGGATCCTGCTCGCCATGGGCGGCAAAGCCGGGCCCCAGTACGGGACGACCGGCGACGGCTATACCATTGCCAGGACTTTGGGGCACACCGTGACAAGGGTGTTTCCGATTCTGACAGGAATCGAATGCCGGGCAGAGGGTATTGACTTTGCATCACTGAAGGGAGTGCGTGCAAAGGGCACGGTCATTCTGAACAAAGACGGAAAACCCATCGTCCGTGACACGGGGGAAATCCAGTTTACGGAAGACGGTATTTCCGGGATCTGCGTGTTCAACCTGACGCCGCACATCAAATCAGACAAGCGCGAAAACTTCACGGACGCACTAAAGCGCTATACCATAACAGTCGATCTGGCGCCGGATTTCACAGAGGAACAGCTGAGCGCACGTCAGAGCGCGTTCGGGATACTGACGGAGAAACTTGCTGCAGCGCTGGCAGGGGCAGGAGTGTGGAACGAAGGTTCTGGCGCTGCAGGAATCAAGCATTGGGACATCTCCATCACCGGCATCAAAGGCTGGCGTGATGCCCAGGCCACCTTCGGCGGCGTCGCACTGGATGAGATCGACATGGACACCATGGAGTCACGCCAGGTGCCGGGCCTGTACTTCGCCGGGGAAATCATTGACGCGCAGGGACCCTGCGGCGGATTCAACCTGCAGAACGCATGGGAAACAGGTATCAAGGCAGCCCGCGCGATTGCCGGCAAACTGGACTGAGTTATAGAGGATATCAAACTGTGAGATACAGACTGGGACAACTGAAGATAGATCCGAGAGCGGTGAACGTGAAATCACAGGATGAAGCGCATACTCTGAATGCGCTGCTGGAGCAGGCAGTCCGCAAGGAGATCCGGCGCAGGTTCCGGCGCGGCAGTGTACAGATCAGCAATCTCGAAATCATCCGGGAATCGATCGACGCGCGCAGAAAGCCTGACGTGAAGCTGGTCTATACGGTGGATTTTGATTGTAAAGAGAATCTCCCCCTCGATGAAGCAAGGCGCGAATGCTACACCGTGCCGGCTTGGGAGGCAGAGCCTGCGGCAGGAGCCGAAGGCAAACGGCCTGTCATTGTCGGGTTCGGACCATGCGGAATCTTCGCTGCGCTGATACTGGCAGAGGCCGGGTGCAGACCGATCGTGATCGAGCGCGGCAAGTGTGTGGAGGAGCGCGTGGCTGACGTGGAACGCTTCTGGGCCGCTGCGAAGACAGATGGAGAAGCGAAGCCTGATCCGGAATCGAATGTCCAGTTCGGAGAAGGCGGTGCGGGAACATTTTCGGATGGGAAGCTGACCACCGGCATCAGGGATATCCGCATCCGGAAGGTGCTGGAGGAATTCGTGGAAGCAGGCGCGAGTCCGGAAATCCTGTACAAGCAAAAGCCGCACATAGGAACAGATCAGCTGCGGCGGATCGTTCCTGCAATCAGACATAAGATCGAAAGCCTCGGCGGAGAGGTGCGCTTCAGCACACGCCTTACAGGCCTGGAGTTTGCCGCCTGCGCCTCGGATGAGTCGGGAGAAACCGGAAGACAACTTACAGGGCTTCGGGTGAACTTGCCATCCGGCGAGGAGATGATCGAGACAGACTGCGTCATTCTGGCCATCGGCCACAGCGCCCGCGACACGTTCCGGATGATGTACGAGCAAGGTTTTCAGATGGAACAGAAACCGTTCTCCATCGGCGTGCGGATCGAACATCCGCAGAAGATGATCAACGAGAGCCAGTACGGAGACGCTTCTCTGGCGGAGATCCTCGGACCGGCGGATTATAAACTGAGTTACCGGTGCGATGGCAAAGATACAGAAGACTCCCGCGGACGCGGAGTCTATACATTCTGCATGTGCCCGGGAGGGCAGGTCATCAATGCGTCCACGGAAGCTGGGACATCGGTCACCAACGGCATGAGCGAAAGCAGGCGTGACAGCGGATACGCCAACAGCGGTCTGCTGGTGGATGTGCGCACGGCAGATTTCCCCGGCGATCATCCGCTGGCGGGAATCGAATTCCAGAAGAAGTATGAGAGACTTGCCTGGGAGAACAGGACTGCAGAAGGCATGGCGCGTTCTGCATACGGCCGGTTTCGTGCAGCCTCCGCAGACGGACAGACGGATCCTGTCAGAAACAGCATTCCTGCTTTTGCATCGGAAGCCATATTGGAGGCGATGCCCGTGTTCAGCAGGAGAATCAAAGGTTTTGACCGTGAAGATGCGCGCCTGACGGCAGTGGAATCGAGGAGCTCCTCACCGGTACGCGTGCTGCGGGATGAAAGGATGCAGGCAGCGGGATTCCGCGGGGTCATACCGGCAGGCGAGGGACCGGGATATGCAGGCGGCATCATGTCGGCGGCGGTAGACGGAATCAAAGCGGCGGAACAGATCATCGCGAAACACAATATTTAGTGGAAATTACCTGTCAGGTTCCGTATAATAAGACTATGGATAGAAGTCGGAACAATGAGAAAACAATCATGATCCCCCTGGATGACAGTGTCGACAGGCGGGAGCTTTTTGGTGGAATGGATCAGAATCTCCGAAGCATTGAGGACAGATTCGGAGTGATCACCATTCAGCGCGGCGACGGCCTGCTGATCAAGGACGCGGGTGGAACCGGCGAGACTGACGGTGTGCAGCACGCGGCTGCAATAATGAACGAAATGATTGAAACGATCAGAAAGGGAGAAGTATTGGATCAGCAGAAGGTAGGATATATCACGGATCTGACGGAGAGCGGGATCTCATACAGCAGCCAGACCCAAGGCGGCAAGCTGGATAAAGAAATCATTTGTTTCACCCATGACGGCAAGCCGCTCCGGCCGAAGACGATCGGACAGAGGGATTACGTCAAAACCATAAGAAACAAGGACATCGTGTTCGGCATCGGACCTGCGGGAACAGGCAAAACCTACATCGCTGTTGCGATGGCGGTTCAGGCGTTCAAAAACAAAGATGTGCAGAAGATCATTCTGGCCAGACCTGCGGTCGAAGCAGGGGAACGACTGGGATTCCTGCCGGGTGACCTGCAGGAAAAGGTTGATCCGTATCTCAGACCGCTCTACGATGCGCTGTACGATGTGCTCGGCAGAGAGAGCGCGCTCAGGCTGAAGGAAAAAGAAATCATCGAGGTCGTTCCGCTGGCGTACATGAGAGGAAGGACGCTGGATAATTCCTTTATCATTCTTGACGAAGCGCAGAACACAACGCCGGAGCAGATGAAGATGTTCCTGACCAGAATGGGATTCGGCTCCAAGGTGGTCGTCACCGGAGATATTACACAGATCGACCTGCCGCGAGGGAAGAAATCCGGTCTCATCGAAGCGCGCAAAGTCCTCAGAGATGTGGATGATATTGGTTTCTGCTACCTCAAGGAAGTCGACGTCGTGAGACACCAGCTGGTCAAGAAGGTCATCAGCGCATACGATAAATACTACAAAGCCCATCCGCCTAAGGATGAGGACGACTAAGCAGGACAGGAACCGAAAGCAGGAAGAGGAGTCTTAGAAGAGGAGTCTTAATGGAAATAATCGTAAACGAAGAAGGGATATTGGACGAACGGACGATGGATATGCTCAGGAAGGCGGCTTCTGCATGCACGCAGCTGGATGTGGAAATCAGCCTTTCCTTTGTTTCTCTGGACGAGATCCATACGCTGAACAGGGAATACCGCGAAGTCGACAGGCCGACGGACGTTTTGTCATTTCCCATGTTTGGGAGCATCGAGGAACTGGAAGAGGCGTGCGCACTGCAGGATGGGGAAGACGGACAGGTGGTCCCTCTCGGCGATGTAGTCATCTGTATGGATAAGATCAAGGAACAGGCTGAGGAATTTGGCCATTCCACAGAGAGGGAAACAGTCTATCTGTTCACCCACAGCGTGCTCCATCTGCTCGGGTATGATCACGAGACAGAAGAAGACAAGCGCGTCATGCGGGCGCGGGAAGAAGAAATCATGGAAACGCTCGGCATAGGCAGAGACACCGCAGCATCAGACTTGAAGGAGACAGAGTAAAGTGAAATCAGGATTTGTAGGAATCATAGGCAGACCGAATGTCGGCAAATCGACGCTGCTGAATGCGATGCTTGGAGAAAAGATCGCGATCACGACGGAGAAGCCGCAGACCACAAGGAACACGATCCGAGGCATCTATACCCACTACGCTGAAACGGAGGACGAGGACGATGTGCAGATCGTCTTTATTGATACCCCGGGGATCCATAAGCCGCGAAACAAGCTGGGCGAATACATGACCGACTCGGCCATCGCCACCTTCAGTGAAGTGGACGCCATTATTTTTATCGTGGACGATGCGCTCAGCAAGGGTCCGGGGGACAAATATATCCTGAAACTGCTGGAAGAAACAGACACACCGAAGATCCTCGTGATCAACAAAATCGATCAGATGGAACCGGATGCTTTTGCACAGATATACCGGGAGTATGAGGAAACCGGGATGTTTGCGGAGATTCTCGGGACATCGGCTAAAGACGGGACCCATGTGGACGAGGTCATCCGCGCGGCGGCGGGATTTCTGGAAGAAGGTCCCATGTACTATCCGGATGACATCGTGACAGAGGACCCGGCTAGATTCATCGTGAGTGAGATCATCCGGGAGAAAATCCTGCTCTATCTGCAGGATGAGGTGCCCCATGGCGTTGCCGTGGAAATCGAGACTTACGAAGAGGCAGAGGACATCACAAGGATCGGGGCGGTCATTTACTGCGAGCGGAAGTCCCACAAGGGGATGATCATCGGCAAAGGCGGACGTAAGCTCAAAGGCATCGGCAAGAGCGCGCGGCAGGAGATCGAGGCGCTGCTGGGAACCAAGGTGTTCCTGGAGACATGGGTCAAAGTAAGAGAGAACTGGCGCGACAGCGATATCGCGCTGACCAATTTCGGATACAGGGATTGATTGGATGAAGACGGACACGTTGGGCATCGTCCTGAGAGAAACGAAAACTTCATACGGGCGCAGAATGCTTTTGCTCTTCACGAGAGAGTACGGCGTGATCAGTGCGGGCACGAATATCAGCGAACGGGGCAAAAGCAAAAGCACCCTGGCCCTGCAGCATTTCACCTTCGGCAGATATGAGGTGCATATGAGCGGCACCAATTACAATATCGACAGAGCGGAAGTGATCAGGAGCTTTTACGGGCTGAGCGAGGATCTGGACAAGTTTTTCAGGGGTTCGTACGTTCTGGAGTTTACGGCGAAAGCGCTGCATCCCGAGGCGCGCATGCCGGCGGCGTTCGATATGCTCCTGGATTTCTTCGATATGCTGGAATCCAGGAATAAGGGATACGGGACTCTGGTCCTTGCCTATCAGACGCGGCTCTTCAGGATGCTGGGTATCCCGCCGGTCCTGGACAGATGCGCTGTATGCGGGGCGCCTCCGGGAGAGTGGTTCAGCGTCGCAGACGGCGGGCTGATCTGCGATGACTGCAGAAGCAAAATCATGAAAGAAGAGAGTGATAATTCAGTCCGCAGTGCATTGATTTACCCTGCAAGTTTTGATATAATCAATGCATTAAAATATTTTAACAATAATTCACTGAAAAAGCTTGATAATATTGCACTCAATGAGACTACAGGCAAAAAACTGCAGAGGATTATCAGAGAGTACGCAGCGTATCATCTGGACATCTCAAACCTTAAAAGTGAAAGTATTGAAAGTATGATGTAATGAGGGAGGAACACAATGGAAATCACACTCGAAAAAATCGAACTCGTAAAGGACAGAACAGGCGTGACATACGCAGAAGCTAAGAAAGCGCTTGAAGATGCAGACGGCAGTGTCGTAGACGCAATCATCGCAATCGAGGAAACCGTCAACTCAGGGGATAAGAAGAGAGCATTCGGAGAGAGGGGCGAAGCGCTGTTCTCAAGTCTCAAGAGCCTGGTTAAGAAAGGAAATGTTGCCAAGATCCTGGTCAAGAAGGATGAGGATGTCGTTCTCAACGTTCCTTTGAACGCCGGAATCCTGGGAATCTGCATCGCACCGCTTGCTTCCGTAGTAGCAATCGTTGCTGCATTTGGTTTCAAGTGCACGATCGAAGTTGTGAAGACAGACGGAACAATCATCGATGTAAGTGATGCGGTTGCTGACAAGGTATCACAGGCAGCTGAGTTCGGAAGCGATAAATTCGAAGCATTCAAAGGCAAAGGCATGGACTTCTATGATAAGGCTAAAGAAAGCGACATCTACGATAAGGCTAAGGACGCTGCACAGGATCTGAAGGATAAGGCAGAGGATATTTACGATAAGGCAAAGGAAAGCGACCTCTATGATAAGGCCAAGGACGCTGCGATGGACCTGAAAGACAAGGCAGAGGACCTCAGAGATGATATCAAAGAGAGAGTCAGCAAGGAAGCAGAAGAGGCAGAGGACGTGATCGAAGAGACCAAAGAAGAGGTCGAAGAAGAAATCGCCAATGCTGAGTTTGATGCTGAGATCGACGAAGAAGAAGCAGAAAAGGACGACGAAGAATAATGACAGAAGGTGTTTCAACAGAAGTAACTATGGAAAAAATCACAGCCCTGGCCAAGAACAGGGGATTCATTTTCCCCGGTTCTGAAATTTACGGCGGGCTGGCAAATACATGGGATTACGGTCCCCTGGGTGTAGAACTCAAAAATAATATCAAAGACGCCTGGCGCAGGAAGTTTGTTCGTGAATCTGAATATAATGTGGGCCTTGACGCAGCGATTCTGATGAACCCGGAGACATGGGTCGCATCAGGGCATGTCGGCGGATTTGCCGATCCGCTCATCGACTGCAAAGCATGCAAGGCTCGTTTCCGTGCGGATAAACTTATTGAGGATCATCTCCACGCGCAGGGTCAGATGGATGTTCAGGTTGACGGGTGGTCCAATGAGAAACTGGAACAGTTCATCGCAGAAAACGGCGTCAAGTGCCCGGAATGCGGTAAGTCTGATTTCACAGGTATCCGCCAGTTCAATCTGATGTTCAAGACGTTCCAGGGCGTTACCGAGGATTCCAAGGCCGAGATCTATCTCAGACCGGAGACAGCACAGGGCATCTTCGTCAACTTCAAGAATGTACAGAGAACGGCGAGGAAGAAGCTCCCGTTTGGTATCGCACAGGTCGGCAAGTCCTTCCGAAACGAGATCACACCGGGCAACTTCATCTTCCGTACCAGAGAATTCGAGCAGATGGAACTGGAATTCTTCTGCAAGCCGGGAACGGAGCTTGACTGGTTCGCATATTGGAAAGACTATTGCGCTGATTTCCTCAGAAATCTGGGCATCAAAGAAGACCACATGCGTCTGCGTGATCACGACCCTGAGGAACTGTCTCATTACAGTAACGCGACAACAGATATTGAGTTCCTCTTCCCGTTTGGCTGGGGCGAACTGTGGGGAGTTGCGTCCAGAACAGACTTTGACCTGATGGCCCATCAGACCCATTCCGGCGAGGATATGCTGTATCTTGATCCTGAGACTAACGAGAAGTTCGTGCCTTACTGCATCGAGCCTTCCGTCGGTGTCGAAAGAATGCTGCTGGCGTTCCTGGTCGATGCATACGATGAAGAAGTCCTGGTTGACAGCAAAGGCAAAGAGGACGTACGCAAGGTGCTGCATCTGCATCCTGCGCTCGCGCCGTTCAAGGCAGCTGTATTGCCTTTGAGCAAAAAACTGGGCGAAGTGGCAGAGCCGGTTTACCACGAACTCAAGAAGCACTTCATGGTAGACTATGATACTGCAGGATCCATCGGCAAGCGGTATCGCCGTGAAGATGAGATCGGAACCCCGTTCTGCATCTGCGTGGACTTCGATACAGCGGAGGATGGATGCGTGACCATCAGAGACCGCGACACCATGGAACAGGTAAGGATCCCGATCGGGGACGTGAGGGCATACATCGAGGAGAGACTCGAGTTTTAGTTAAGGCATTCATTAAAATCAAAATAATAAATGAGGAGAGTTAAAGAAGATGGAAAAGTTTGTTTATTCATTCAATGAAGGCTCAAAGGACATGAGAGACCTGCTGGGCGGCAAGGGTGCCAATCTGGCTGAAATGACAAAGATCGGCCTGCCGGTACCGTTTGGCTTCACAGTAACAACAGAAGCCTGCACAAGATATTATCAGGAAGGCCAGACCATCGGTCAAGACATCGTTGATGATATCTACGTCAAGCTGGCAGATCTGGAAGCAGTGACAGAGAAGAAATTCGGCGATGCGTCAAATCCGCTTCTCGTATCTGTTCGTTCCGGAGCTAAGATCTCAATGCCGGGCATGATGGACACGATCCTGAATCTGGGATTGAATGACGAGACTGTAGAAGGCCTTTCTGCACTGACAGGAAATCCTCGTTTCGCATATGATTCCTACAGAAGATTCATCCAGATGTTCGGTGACGTCGTAATGGGCATCAGCAAGAGCAAGTTCGACGAGATCTTCGATGGTCAGAAAGACAAGAAGGGCGTTATGTTCGATGTTGACCTCGATACAGACGACCTGAAGGAAATCATTGCCGGATACAAGGCAATGTACAAAGAGGAAATCGGTTCAGATTTCCCGCAGGAGCCAAAAGAACAGCTGATGGAGGCTATCAAGGCTGTATTCAGATCATGGAATACAGAAAGAGCGATCCTCTACAGACAGCTCAATGAGATTCCTGATGACATCGGTACAGCTGTAAACGTACAGTCCATGGTATTCGGAAACATGGGTGACACGTCCGGTACAGGCGTAGCCTTCACAAGATCCCCGGTAAACGGCGAGAAGGCGATCTTCGGTGAATTCCTGGTCAACGCACAGGGCGAAGACGTTGTAGCCGGCATCAGAACACCGCAGCCGATCGCAGAGATGGCAGAGGCGTTCCCGGAAGTATACGGTGACTTCGTGAGAATCGCCGATGTACTGGAGAACCACTACAAAGACATGCAGGACATGGAGTTCACTGTTGAAAGAGGCAAGCTCTTCATGCTCCAGACAAGAAACGGCAAGAGAACTGCTCCTTCCGCAGTAAAGATCGCTGTCGATATGGTAGACGAAGGTCTCATTACCAAGGAAGAAGCTATCATGAGAATCGAGCCTGGTCAGATCGATCAGCTGCTCCACCCGATGTTCGATGCGGGTGAGCTGGAAGCAGCAGAGAAGCTGACAAAGGGACTTCCGGCATCACCGGGCGCAGCATGCGGACAGATCTACTTCAACGCAGCAGACGCTGAAGCAGCTGTAGCAGAAGGCAAGAAGGTCATCCTCGTCAGACTGGAAACATCACCGGAAGACCTGGCCGGCATGGTTGCTGCTGAAGGTATCCTGACAGCAAGAGGCGGCATGACATCCCACGCTGCAGTAGTTGCCAGAGGCATGGGCAAATGCTGCGTATCAGGATGTTCCGAGATCAAGGTCGACGAAGCTGCCAAATCCCTGGGAATCGGTGAGTACACCTTCGGCGAAGGCGACTTCATCTCCCTGAACGGAACCACAGGCGACGTCCTCAAGGGCGAAGTCAAGACTGTTCCGCCAGAACTGTCCGGCGACTTCGGAACGATCATGAACTGGGCTGATGACATCAGAACACTCAAGGTAAGAACAAACGCTGATAACCCGAGAGACGCGAAGCAGGCAGTCGAATTCGGAGCACAGGGCATCGGCCTCTGCAGAACTGAGCACATGTTCTTCGAGGAAGAGAGAATCCCGGCAATCAGAAGAATGATCCTGGCTGATTCAGAAGAAGAGAGAAGAGAAGCGCTGAGCTTCCTGCTCCCGTACCAGAAGGGCGACTTCAAGGGCATCTACGAAGCAATGGAAGAAAGACCTGTTACGATCAGACTCCTTGACCCGCCGCTCCATGAGTTCATCCCGCACACAGATGAAGAACTGCACGAACTGGCAGAGTTCATCGGCAAGCCGTATGAGCAGGTCGCTAAGAAGGCGGAAGAGCTCCACGAGTTCAACCCGATGCTCGGACACAGAGGCTGCAGACTTGCTGTCACATATCCGGAAATCGCAGAGATGCAGGCTGAGGCAATCATCACAGCTGCCATCGAAGTGAGAAAAGAGAAGGGCTATGATATCGTTCCTGAAATCATGGTTCCGCTAGTAGGAAGCAAGGCAGAGCTGACCAACGTGAAGAAGACTGTTGTCGATACGATCAGCAGAGTCTTCGAAAGAGAAGGCGTTGAATTCCCGTATCTGGTAGGTACCATGATCGAGATTCCGAGAGCTGCTCTGACAGCAGACGAGATCGCAGAAGAAGCTGAATTCTTCTCATTCGGAACCAACGACCTGACACAGATGGGATTCGGTTTCTCCAGAGACGACACAGGCAACATCATCAAGGAATACAGAGAAAAGGGCATCTTCGAGGACGATCCGTTCCAGAGCCTCGACCAGAACGGCATCGGCAAGCTGGTCAAGATGGCTGTTGAACTCGGCAAGAAGACAAGACCTGACATCCACCTTGGAATCTGCGGCGAGCACGGCGGCGATCCGAAGTCCATCGACTTCTGCCACAGAACCGGTCTGCAGTATGTATCCTGCTCACCGTTCAGAGTACCGATTGCAAGACTGTCCGCAGCACAGGCAGCAATCAGAAATAAATAATGGGCCACGAGCGAACTCCCGCAGAAAACTGGTGAAAACAGGTATAAATGTGTGGGAATTTGCCGGATAGAGCGCTAAACAAAAATCAAACCCACAGATTTCAGTGCGAAACGCATTGATTTCTGTGGGTTTTGCTTTTGCATGAAGTGCTGACAGCAATAAAGCCGCAGTTTTTGAGTAGGAAATGTTAATATTCTGCGGGACTTCGCTCCCAGGGGACTGCGAGATATTACGCTACAGCGACAACGCCGTACGTAATGAGGAATACGACGATGCCTGCTGCGACGACACCGGCGAAGATAACAGGGACTGCATTGCGCAGGCGCAGATCAAAGAACGCTGCGACGAGCGATCCTGTCCAGGCGCCTGTTCCGGGGAGCGGAACCGCGACCAGCAGGAACAGTCCAAACATCTCGTACTTGACGAGTTTCTCGCCGCCGCGGGCTGCTTTTTCTTCCATTTTGGTGGCGATACGGTCGAACTTCTCAAACCGGTGCATCCAGTCGAGGATGCGGCGGATGAAAATGATGATGAACGGTACAGGGACCATGTTGCCGATGATGCTGACGATCAGCGCGGTGAGCGGGGGAAGCCCCATGCCGACGCCGATAGGAAGCGCCCCGCGGAGCTCGATGATCGGCACCATGGAAATCAGAAATGTGACCAGTATTTTACCAGCGTATGTAGTCGTTAACCAAGTAATCATGCGGTGTTTCAGATCACCCGTGGTGATCGCAATAAAAGCTACTAATATTTGTAAACGTGGCTTTCATTATAGCATAGAAAAACTCAAAAAAACATATTTGTTTATCCTGGTTCGGTGTATAATGAAAACAGCATTATTATTGATTTAACGTTAGAAAGGAAAGAGGTGACTGAATGAAAAAGAACAAACTGAGCATGCTGCTGGCGATGCTGCTTGTTCTGGCAATGTGCGTATGGACACTGTCTGCATGCGGTGAGTCCGGCGGTGATGCGGAAGCACCTGCGGAAGAACCGGAAGCTGCTGAAGAAGCTCCGGACGGTTATCTGAACCCTGAAGTCAAGTCGGATCTGTCAATGGCTGATGAAGTCAAGGCGTTCTATGACAAGGTGGACATGGATTACGGTTATGAACTGGCTTATGAGCTGGCGTATGACTGGGAAAACCTGGCTGAAGCGAACGGCTGGAGATCCGCCGGATCAGACGCGGAGCACGCAACTGCTGACTATCTGATGAACGAATGGAAAGAAATCGGACTGCAGAATGTTGACAAACTGGGCAGTACGTGCGACAAGTTCCAGTTCAACAGTTCATCCTTGAAAATTGCCGATTCAGATGTCGATTTCCACGGAAATGATGCAAAAGCCGTCGAAGCAGGAACTAACGGACCTGCGTCCTATCAGGTCAACGGTACCGATGGCGATCTGAAAGCGGAAATCGTAGACTGCGGAACAGGTTTCGAAGCAGACTATGACGGTAAGGACGTAAAGGATAAGATTGCCTTCGTCAAGGTCGACCAGTCCAATGAAGCATGGATCGATGTTTACATGGAACAGGCGCATAAGGCCGGAGCAGCTGCGATCGTCACATGGGCGGACAGCGGTTACGGTGAAGCCGGAACGTTCACGACAAACGTGCAGGACGTATGTTCCGGTGACCTTCTGCCGACCGTAGCGGTCAGTGCAGATCAGGCGAAGAAGATCCAGCAGGCAATCAAGGACGGTCACACCGACTGCACCCTGAACGTAGATGCGGAAATGGTCGACAACGGCGGAACGACGTATAATGTTTACGGCATGATTCCGGGCAAGAATCACGATCAGAAGATCATCATCGCAGGACACTATGACAAGTACTGGTATGGATTCCAGGATGACTGCTGCGCGATTGCACTGGTTGCGACCATCGCGAAGGCTATGGTCGATTCCGGGTATGAACCTGAAAATGACATCTACTTTATCGCGCACGGCGCGGAAGAGTGGGGTGCTTCAGATTCCCAGTTTGACTGGACTACAGGTGCATGGGGCGTATGCGAAGAACACTCTGACATGACTGACGGAGCACTGGCCCTGATCAACTGCGAACTGCCTGCAGTCAAGATGGATAAGATGAACATCGTCTGTGTTCCTGAATTCAGAGCACTGACCAAGACAATGTTTGATTCAGGTCTCGTGATCACGAACGGTGACACACCATACGTGACCAAGCCGGCAGATGCGACGACGATGGAAGACGGTATTACGTACAGAGTCCACGGCGTTCCTTACTTCCTGAACGGATTCGAAGGAACGGACTTCATGAGCCAGTGTTATCATACAATTGCAGACAACGCTGAGACTTATGACGCTGAGTGCTTCCAGAATAACATCGACTGGTACGGCGCATTCGCGATCTACATGGATACAGAGCCTGCTCTGGAACTGAATTCCGCAGCTCTCGCTAACGATCTGAAGAAGGGATTCAATGAAGAATATGCGAAGGAAGCCGGCGTTGATACAGAGGGCTACCTCGCAGCCGTTGAAGAACTGAAGACTGCAGCGAAGGCTCATTATGACGCGGCTGTCGCGCTCAATAAATCTTACGAGGAAGCAGTTGCTGCAGGCGAAGAAGAAACTGCAGCAGAACTCAGAACCCAGGGCGCGGAACTGAACAAGCGGGCGCTTGAAGCATTCCAGCTCACACAGGACAAGTTCTTCTATGACAGCGACTTCACCGCAGACTATGGTCAGGTGCAGACATTCAACAATCTGTCATACATTGACGGCGTTCTGGAAGGCCTCGACAATGGCGCTGCCGTCTGGGGCGAGAACGGTGACGGAATCGCCGACTACGCTTATCAGCTCAACTGCATCCACGACTATAACTACTGCAACTTCAGCGCTGACATTGCAGAAAGAGGCATCGACATGTACACCGACGCTTACTATTCCAGCAAGGATCAGGCACAGTGGGGATATCACCACCAGAATCCTGTCGTGCATGTCGGCGATGTATCTGCTCAGATCCAGCGTGCAGAAACCGTCGAGGATATTGACGTAGATGCTGCGAAGGAAGCATATAATAAAGCAAGAGGTGAGCTCATTGATTATCTGGGGAAAGCCCTTGCTGCAGAGATCACCTACATGGGTGATGTAGCCAATGCGCTCCAGTAGGCTGTATTAGCAGTCTATATTATGAGCAGCTGCCGCGTATCTGAAACGCAGCAGAACTTGTAAGAACAAGGACTGAAAACACAGTATCGATCACAGACCGGGCCGGTGGCCACCGCAGCCCGGTCTTGTGTTATAATTGGGGCAAGGAGGGATATCATGGACCATGTCAGATTAAGCGAATCCGGAACCAGCGTGATCATATTGGATCAGAGTCTGCTTCCGGGCGAGGAAAAATACATAGAACTGAAGACCCTGGAAGAGATGGTGGAGGCAATCCAAAAGCTGCAGGTGCGGGGTGCACCTGCAATTGGAATATTTGCCGGATATGCGCTGGCTGCACTCTCGAAGCAGCAATGCAGGCCGAAGCCCATCCGCAGCTGCTGCGGTGCCAGCGGTACTTCCGATGAAATTTTCATGCAGGAGATCCAGGCCCAGGGTGAAGCTTTGAAGGGAGCACGACCTACTGCTGTCAATCTTGCCTGGGCTGTCGACCGTGTCATCAAAGCAGTCCGTGTGGAGATGTTTCGCGCGCGGCAGGAAGACTCTTTGAGGCTGAACGCCAACGCCGGAGCACGCAGACTGTCAGACGCAGCCGAACGGGAAGCAAAAGCAATCCACGAGGAAGACATACAAATGTGCAGGTCGATTGCGCAGTACGGGCTGGAAGAGGTCCATAACATCTGTGCTGCAGCCGGTCACGTAGGGCCGATCGGGATCCTGACTCACTGTAATGCCGGCCCGCTGGCGACGTCCGAATACGGGACCGCACTGGGGCCGATCCTGCTGGGCACGGAGCAAGGCGTGCAGTTCCGAGTCTTTGCAGATGAAACGAGGCCTTTGCTGCAGGGTGCGCGTCTCACTACATTTGAACTGCAGAAGGCGGGTGTTGACGTGACGCTTATATGCGATAACATGGCTGCATCTGTTATGAGGACCGGCGCTGTTCAGGCGGTATTCGTCGGCTGCGACAGAGTGGCAGCCAACGGGGATACGGCAAACAAAATCGGAACTTTCGGCGTTGCGATCCTGGCAAAACACTTCGGCATCCCGTTCTATGTGCTGGGACCATCTTCTTCGATCGATTTGGAGTGCGCCTCCGGAAGAGACATTCCCATTGAAGAACGGGATCCGGAGGAAATCAAAAGCAAGTATTATGAGAAGCCGATGGCTCCGGAAGGTGTGGAGTGTTTCAATCCGGCATTTGACGTCACTGAGGCAGAGCTGATCAGCGGAATAATCACGGAAAAGGGCATCTGCCGATATCCGTATACTGAGAGCCTGGCTGCACAGATGAGAGACGAACGATAGGAAACGAATCTTGACACAAAACAGTAATTAATATACAATAATTACATAAATTTACAAATTCTATAATTTACAATATCTATACTTAGGGCAGGGAATAGAGATGGAGAATCTGAATATTGCTGTTGTCTCGCCGGATGAGGCGTTCAACAGAGTTTTTTGTATGTCACTTCTCGATGCATGCAGACAGATCAGTGTGACAGCATACACTACGAAAGAGTTTGTGCTGCAGTGGACAGATCGTGATGATGGTTCATATGATGAACACTACGATTTGATTCTGTGGGCAGGCAGCGAGGTCAGTGATTCTTACGGCGGCCGTGTAGTCTATCTGACGGACAGAGCATCACAAGTGAATATCGATCACGGAAACAGCCGTTATGCACTGTATAAATACAGCGGAGCAGATGCGATCGCAGCGGCTGTTTATGATATTTACGCGCATCTGACCGGCAGGCAGGCGCTGCTGGTGAAGAGAAACGATGTGAGGCTGATTGCTTTTGCATCGTACTGCGGAGGGGCAGGGTGCACTGCGATCTGCCGTGCCGTCACCCAGGAACTTGCGCGTTTCCGCGGCCGGAGGGTCATGTATATCAGCCTTGAAGATGTAACATCATCAGCAGAGTTCCTGCCTTTGCAGGAGGGCGGTGCATCCGGAAGTATCAAAACGGAAGGAGAATATCTGTACCGCCTTCTGGGAAAAAGCACCGTGCCGTTTTTGGAGTCGTATCTTATGAAAGATCCTTTTGGCGTGTGCAGTTTCGCGCCGACTGCCGGGAAGAATCCAATGCGTGAGCTGTCCGATGAGGAAATGCAGAGGCTTTTGGCATCGCTGATGGACAGCGGGGCGTTCGATGTGGTTGCCGTTGATCTTTCAACCAGTCTGGGTGAGGGTGCAATGACGGTCTGCAGGGCGGCTGACCTGATCTGCCTGATTGCGAAGGCAGAAGAACCCGGGATGCGTGAGAAGCATTATCTGCGCCAGTTGGAAAGCAGCTGCGGGGATGAAATCGCAAACAGGATCGTGAGAACGGTGCCTGTTGAGGAACGACTCCCTTCACCGGTCGCGTCACTGGAAGGAAATTTCGGACAACAGATAAGTAAACTGACAGAGCGCCTCTTTGATGTGGTACAATAATACAATAAAGCAACTGAGGAGGGGAGTATTTGCATCTCGAACCATTGGTAGCCGATCTGGCGCTCATACTCGTGGCTAGCGCAATCGTCACAATCATATTCAGGAAACTCAAGCAGCCCGTTGTACTTGGGTTTATTGTCGCGGGTTTTCTGATCAGCCCGCATTTCGATTACCTGCCCACAGTCGTTGAACAGGAGGATATTTCCACATGGGCGGATCTGGGTGTCATCTTCCTGATGTTCGGTCTCGGCCTGGAGTTCAGTTTCAAAAAACTCGCTCAGGTGGGCGGCAGCGCGTTTACGGTAGCGACGACTGTCATGGCAATGATGATGCTCGTCGGCGCAGGCGTGGGATCGCTGCTGGGATGGGGCAAGATGGACTGCATCTTTCTTGGAGGCATGATTTCCATGTCTTCGACGATGATCATAATGAAGTCCTATGAAGAATTCAATATGAAGAGGGAACCCTTCGCACAGATGGTTCTGGGGGCGCTTGTCATTGAGGATGTGGCCGGTATTTTCATGCTGGTCGTCCTGTCGACCATTTCCATCGGGCGTAACGTCTCCGGTGTTGCGCTTGCACAGCAGGTCTTCATCATGTTGATCTACCTGGTGGCGTGGATCCTCATTGGCGTGTATGTAATTCCTTCCGTTCTGAAAAAAATCACGGGACTGCTCAACGATGAACTTGTGCTCATTGTATCTGCGGGACTTTGCCTTCTCATGGTCGTGATCGCCAATCTTATCGGGTTTTCGTCAGCCCTGGGCGCATTCCTTGCCGGATCGATCCTTGCCGGAACCGTGCAGTCCGACAGAATCCGGTACCTTGTGAAGCCGGTCAAGGATCTCTTCGGAGCGATTTTTTTCGTTTCTGTCGGGATGATGATCATACCGAGTCTGCTTTTGGAATACATCGTTCCGATCATCATTGTTACGATCGTGGTGATCCTGGGTCAGATGACATTCTCCGTCATCGGAATACTCCTGTCAGGACAGTCGCTGCACACAGCCATCCGGGGAGGCTTCAGCATGGTGCAGATTGGTGAGTTTTCATTTATCGTTGCGACGCTCGGCATGAGCTTCGGCGTCATCAGTCATTATCTTTATCCGATCATCGTCTGCGTGTCCGTGATCACATCGTTCCTGACCCCTCTGTTTATCAAGAACGCCGAAAAAGCCTATAAGTTCCTGGATAAAAGACTCCCAAAGAAGGCGCGGATGGCTTTGCGGCGGAACACATCAGAGAATCAGACGCGGGACGCTCAGGACAGCGACTGGAACCAGTACATCAAACGAGTCTGCATCAGGACGGGGATCTGTTCCTCGATTCTGTTCCTGCTCTACTGGGCGGGAACAAGACACCTGATTCCATATATCGCAGGAATTAGCGGATCGGTTTTTGCCGGTAATGTTCTTTCCGCTGCGGTAATCATTCTGGCGATGCTGCCGGTTATCAATGTCATGTTCGATTCGAATACGACGCTGTTCTATAAACTCTGGGTCAAGCACCGCTCAAACCATCTTCCGCTGATTACGATGAGAGCCCTGCGGGCACTGATTGGTGCATGCTTCATTGCTCTGGTTTTGCGTAAAATATTCCATATACCGTACGTGATCCTGGTGATCATCGCTGCAGTGCCGATTATCTTCATCATCCGGTCCGCGTGGCTGAACGGCGTTACCATCGCGATGGAGAAACGTTTCGTCGCCAATTTCTCCGAAAGGACGCTGGATAAGGCCAAGAAAGACAGGACGAGAAGCAAAAGCTACCGGTGGCTGAACGAGTCACTGTATGTGGATGAATTTGAAATCATAGATCCGGATTTCAGCAAGACCATCGTTGAATTCACAAAGCGGCGGGACTTTAACGTGACGATTATCCGTATCATCCGCAAAGACGGGTATGTGAATATGCCGTCGGCAGATGAAACGATCCGGTACGGCGACATACTGCAGATGCTTGGCACAAGGGATGAGCTGGATGCGTGCACAATGATTTTAGAGAAAGACGACGCCATCGAATATACGGAGTCAGAGACAAAGACTCTGAAGGACTTTATGTACGGTCAGCGGTTTGAAGGCGTCCCGGAGGAGGGCGAGCTGGTCTGTGTGCCGATCCAACTGGACGGCAACTCCAGATTCACCCGGAAATCCATACGTAACTGCGGCCTCAGACAGGCCTTTGGTGCTACGATTGTAGGAATCGAGAGGGGAGCGCTGCCGATCGTGAGTCCTGATATTGACACGATTTTGGCGAAGGATGACATCCTGTGGTTAATCGGCGGGTCGACCATGCTGAACAAGCTCATCAGAAGCGGACTGATGGATGAAAAACGAAAAGAGAGGACTCGTTAATTCCTTAACAAAGTTTCTGGTTTTGGACAAAAAAAAGAACAAAAGAAATAGCCTTAAATGGCTTGACTCCAACGGTTGAAGTGGTAAAATAATCTAAGCGCTGAAATAGTTCAGAGGCGTTAAAAATTTAACGAACTATCGAAAGCGCTTTATATTTTGTTCTAACATGTATACAAAATACAATCAGAAGTTAAATCATCAATAAGTGGAGGATAACAACTATGACAATGGAATCAGCTAAGCAGATTCTCGCGCTCCTGCCGGGCGTGGATTGCGGCGGATTCGGCGGATGCGGTTGTCCGACTTGCCAGGCTTGCGCCGAGGCGATTGCGGAGAGCGGAAACATCACGCTGTGTCCTGCAGCAGATAGTGAGGCAGTAGCGGGAATTGCCCAGATCCTGGGAGTAGAGCCTGTAGAAGTTGAGCCGATGATCGCTCACGTCAAATGTGCAGGATGCTCAGCAGGAAAGGAACGTTTCGCAGCGGCTGCTTGTGAAAGCTGTGATGCAGCTAAAAAAGCAGGCTTTGCGAAAGATGAATGCCAGTACGGATGCATTGGTCTGGGAACCTGCATCGACAGATGTAAGTTCGAGGCTATGTCTCTGGAAGATGGTGAGATCATCATCGACAAAGAGAAATGCTCCGGATGCGAGGCATGTATCTCCGGTTGTATCCAGGAAATCATCGAGATGATTCCTGCAGACGCAACAAACTTCATCCCATGTTCATCAAAAGCAGACGAAAAGGAAACGCTCGCAGCCTGCGGATACGGATGTATCGGATGTGGAGACTGCGCTTTGGCATGCCCGAAGGATGCCATCGAGATGGTATACGGCGATAAGATCGACGGCAGATTTGCCCGCATCGACTACAGCAAGTGCGACGGATGCGTGACTTGCGCGGTCAAGTGCAGAAAGAAGATCATCGTCGACACACTGCACGATCTCACAAAAGAGAAGGAAACAGTAGCCCTCGTCAGATGCACAGGCGGCGGCGTTGGACACAACAAACTCGAGAAAGCCGGATATGAGAGCTGCTCGGAAATCGTTGATGCCAAGATCGATCTGGACGGCATGGACGTATGCGAATACGGATGCCTGGGATTCGGCGACTGCACCAAGGTCTGCAGATACGATGCAATCAAGGTCGAATTCGGGATCGCGAAGGTCGACACTGACAAGTGCGTTGGATGCGGAGACTGCTACAGAGCATGCCCGAAGGGCAAGATCCAGATGGTTCCGTATATCGGCGTCAAGCAGGCGGCATGCCAGTCAGAAGCTGATCCGGAAAGAAGAATGGAAGTCTGCTTCAAGGGCTGCATCGGCTGCGGAGACTGCGCAGACAACTGCCCGCAGGGTGCTATCGAAATGGTCGACGGACATCCGGAAATCGATCACGACAAGTGCGTGAACTGCGGCGTATGCCAGTATGTCTGCTCCAGAGGACTCCTCGCAGAAAGACAGGTACCTGAGTATAACTACGTCCAGCGCGAAGCACTGGCAGCAGAGAATTAAGATGAAAGGAGATAGCAGAATGAGAGCTAGAAAAACAATGGACGGCAACACTGCAGCTGCACATGTTGCATATGCGTTCTCAGAAGTAGCAGCAATCTATCCTATCACACCATCATCTGTCATGGCTGAAAACGTAGATGCATGGGCATCCGTGAATAGGAAAAACATCTTTGGCGAAGAAGTCAAAGTCGTAGAAATGGAATCAGAAGGCGGCGCAGCAGGTGCTGTACACGGTGCTGTTGCTGCAGGTGCGCTGACAACGACATTCACCGCATCACAGGGTCTGCTCCTGATGATCCCGAATATGTATAAACTGGCTGCAGAGGAAACACCTACGGTCATCCACGTTGCAGCAAGAACTATTTCAACACACGCACTGAACATCTTCGGAGATCACTCCGACGTCATGGCATGCAGACAGACCGGTTTCGCGATGCTGTGCTCCAGAAGCCCGCAGGAGGTCATGGACCTGGCTGCTGTCGCACATCTTTCCGCAATTGAAGGCAAGGTTCCTGTACTGCACTTCTTCGACGGATTCAGAACTTCCCATGAGCAGCAGAAAATCTACACATGGGACTATGATGTGCTGAAGGATATGCTGGACATGGATGCGGTCAAGAGATTCAAGGCAAACGCTCTGAACCCGAATCACCCGCACGCCATCGGATCAGCGGAACAGCCTGAGACATTCTTCCAGCACAGAGAAGCATGCAATCAGAATTACGAAGAACAGATCGACGTCATTATCGACTGCATGAACAGAGTCAGCGAAAGAGTCGAAAGAGACAGACCGTACAAGCCATATGAATACTATGGTGCACCTGATGCAGAAGAAGTCATTATCGCAATGGGTTCCGTCTGTGACTGTGCAGAGGAAGTTGTTGATTACCTGACAGCTAAGGGCAAAAAGGTCGGACTCCTCTCCGTCAGACTGTACAGACCGTTCTCCGCGAAACACTTCGTTGCTGAGATTCCGTCAACAGTGAAGAAACTGGCCGTTCTGGACAGAACAAAGGAGCCGGGTGCAATCGGCGAGCCGCTGTATCTGGACGTTCTTTCCGCAATCAAGGGAACAGAATTCGAAGACAAGTTCGTCGCAAGAGGAAGATACGGACTTGGTTCCAAGGACGTACAGCCAGGTGATGTACTGGCCGTTTATGAAAACCTTTGGGCAGATGATCCGAAGCCGGAATTCACACTGTCCATCGAAGACGATGTAACGAACCTCTCCATCCAGGGAAGCGAGAATCCTGACGTTGCTCCGCACAGCACAGTAGCGTGCAAGTTCTGGGGACTCGGTGCTGACGGTACCGTAGGAGCCAACAAGAACAGCGTCAAGATCATCGGCGACAATACGGATAAGTACGCACAGGCATACTTCCAGTATGACTCCAAGAAGTCAGGCGGCGTTACGATCTCACATCTGAGATTCGGAGACGAGCCTATACGTTCAACATATTATGTCAAGCAGGCTGATTTCGTTGCCTGTCACAAGGCTGCGTATCTTGAAAGATACTACATGGTCGAGGACGTCAAGAAGGGCGGAACATTCCTGCTCAACTGTCCATGGTCCGATGAAGAGCTTTCAGAGAAACTGCCTGGAAACGTCAAGAGATTCATCGCTCAGAATGATATCAACTTCTACACCTGCGACGCAGTAACGATCGCGAAGGATCTGGGTCTCGGCAGCAGAACCAATACCGTTCTGCAGGCTGCATTCTTCAAACTGGCGAACATCCTGCCGATCGATGATGCAGTAGGATACATGAAGGACGCTATCAAGAAGACATACGGACGCAAAGGCCAGAACATCGTAGATATGAACTGCGCTGCTGTTGACGCCGGCGTAAACAGTGTTCACAAAGTAGAAGTTCCTGCAGAGTGGGCTGACGCAGAAGGCGACATCCTGAAGGTACTGGCAGAAGGCAGAGACCAGAAACACACAGATTACATCAACAAGGTACTGAAGCCGACAAACGGTATGTACGGAGATGATGTTCCGGTATCCGTCTTCAAGGATCTGGCTGACGGTGCTGTTCCATCAGGAACTGCTGCATTCGAGAAGAGAGGCATCGCTATCGATATTCCGAAGTGGGATGCCACCAAGTGCATGCAGTGCAACTGGTGCTCCTATGTATGTCCGCACGCAGTCATCAGACCGTTCGTAATGGACGCAGACGAAGCTGAGAAGTTCGATGGCATCGCTGTTCCGTTCAAGGATGACAAGAGCAAGTTCTTCTCCATCGGCGTCAGTGCACTTGACTGTACCGGATGCGGTTCCTGCGCAGACGTATGTCCTGCCAGAAACAAGGCTCTGGAAATGGTCGACGGAGAAACCAACCAGGATGCTGCACAGAAAGACTTCGACTTCCTCTTCCACGAAGTTGGAACGAAGAAGGAACTGGGAAGCGACGAAAATGTCAAGAAGTCACAGTTCCTGCAGCCGCTGCTTGAGTTCTCAGGCGCATGCCCGGGATGCGGAGAAACTCCGTACGCTAAGCTGGTCACACAGCTCTTTGGTGAGAGAATGTTCATTGCGAACGCAACCGGATGTTCCTCCATTTGGGGTCTGTCAGCACCATCCTGTCCATACACAGTGAACGCAGAGGGTAAGGGTCCTGCATGGGGCAACTCACTCTTCGAAGACAACGCTGAGTTCGGATACGGCATGGCGATCGCAGTCAAGACCAGAAGAGAAGAAATGAAGCACGTCGTCGAAAGACTGGCCGAGAAGCCTGAATTTGCTGAGCCGGCTAAGGCATGGCTCGACAATATGGACTGTGCAGACTGCGCAGGCAAGATGGGCGATGCACTCGCAGCCGCTTGTGAAGGCAAGTCTGACGAAGACGCTGTATACGTAGTAGAGAACAAGGATATGCTGCCGAAGCCGTCCATGTGGATCTTCGGCGGTGACGGATGGGCTTACGATATCGGTTACGGCGGACTCGACCACGTACTGGCATCAGGCGAGAATGTAAACGTGCTCGTATTCGATACAGAAGTATACTCCAACACCGGCGGACAGTCCTCCAAGTCCACTCCGATCGGAGCCGTTGCACAGTTCGCAGCAGCAGGAAAGGCTGTCACAAAGAAGAATCTGGCACAGATCGCGATCGCATACGGTTACGTATATGTAGCTCAGGTAGCGATGGGTGCGAACCCGGCACAGACACTGAAGGCAATCAAGGAAGCAGAAGCATACGATGGTCCATCCCTGATCATCTGCTACGCTCCATGTATCAACCACGGCGTCAAGAAGGGTATGAACAAGGCAATGCTCGAGATGAAGGATGCGGTCAGAGCCGGATACTGGAACCTGCTGAGATACAACCCGGCAGCTGTTGCTGAGAAGAAGAATCCGCTGTCCGTCGACAGTGCTCCTCCAACAGACAACTATGAAGACTTCCTGATGGGCGAAGTAAGATACAACTCACTGAAGCTCAAGAATCCGGAAAGAGCTGAAAAACTCTTCACAGAATCCGAGAGATTCGCTATGGATAGATACAGGAAACTGGTTGAGCAGAAGAAGAGCCTTGAGAATAACTAGAGAAAGGAGTAGATTCAATGTTTAAAGTAGTAAAAAGAAGACAGTTGAACGATAACATGTTCTGGCTTGTAATTGAAGCTCCTCTCGTAGCTCGCAAGGCAAAACCGGGACAGTTCGTTATCCTGATCACCGATGAATACGGTGAAAGAATTCCGCTCACCATGGCGGGACACGATTCCGAAGCCGGAACGATCGACCTGATTTTCGCGGCAGTAGGCAGAACAACAATGCTCATGTCACAGCTTCAGGAGGGTGAATACCTTCTGGACGTTGTCGGACCACTCGGCAAGCCGACCAACATGGACGGCCTCAAGAAGGTCTGCGTCGTAGGCGGCGGTACTGGAAACGCCCTGGCATATCCGCTCGCATGCGGCATGCACGATCACGGTGTGGAAGTTGACATGATCTGCGGATACAAGAGCAAAGACCTCGTAATCCTGGAAGATGAATTCAGAGCCGGCGTCGACAACCTCTACATGATGACAGACGACGGTACATACGGCGAAAAGGGATTCACTACAGATAAGCTGAAGGAGCTCATCGAATCCGGCAAAGAATATGATGAAATCGTTGCAGTAGGACCTCCGATGATGATGAAGTTCACCTGCAAGATGGCAGCTGACTACGGCATCCACTCGATCGCATCCCTGACAGCATATATGATCGACGGCACAGGAATGTGCGGCGGCTGCAGATGCAAGATCGGCGGAGAAGACAAGTTCGTATGTGTTGACGGTCCTGAATTTGACGGATCACTGGTAGACTGGGACGACCTCATCAAGAGATCCAACTACTACAAGGATCAGGAAGCTGAGGACAGAGCACATGTATGCAGATTGACAGGAGGTGTTCGTTACCATGATTAATCTCGTAAAAGAACAGAACCCGATGCCTGAACAGGCACCAGACGTTAGAAACAAAAACTTCCTGGAGGTCGCAGAAGGCTATACTGAAGAAATGGCGATCAGAGAGGCCATGAGATGCCTCAAGTGCCGCAAAAAGCCTTGCGTTTCAGGATGCCCTGTAAATATCAAGATTCCTGACTTCATCGCACAGATCGCAATCGGCGAGTTCGAAGAAGCATATCAGATCATTTCCGAAGACAGTTCACTTCCTGCTATCTGCGGAAGAGTCTGCCCGCAGGAGAACCAGTGCCAGGGTGTCTGCACACGCTGTGCAAAGGGTGAGCCTGTTGCCATCGGAAGACTTGAAAGATTTGCTGCTGACTGGCATGCGGCACACTACGGTGACGAGGAGATTCCTCCTGTAGAGTCCAACGGCCACAAGGTTGCAATCATCGGAGCCGGTCCGGCAGGGCTGGCCTGTGCCGGAGATCTGGTCAACAAAGGCTATGAAGTTACAGTATTCGAAGCACTGCATAAGACAGGAGGCGTACTGGTTTACGGAATCCCGCAGTTCAGACTTCCGAAGGAAATCGTAGCTGCAGAAGTATCCAAACTGGAAGCCAAAGGCGTCAAGTTCGTCACAGACGCAGTTGTCGGCAGAGCGATCACAGTCGATGAACTCATGAAAGAAGAAGGATTCGAATCCGTATTCATCGGAACCGGTGCAGGACTTCCTTCCTTCATGAACATCCCGGGCGAGAACCTGATCGGCGTTTGCTCAGCGAACGAGTATCTGACAAGAATCAACCTGATGAAGGCATACCTGCCTGAATACGATACTCCGATCATGCACGGTGACAGAATCGCAGTTGTCGGCGGCGGAAACGTTGCAATGGACGCTGCCAGATGTGCTAAGAGAATGGGTGCAAGCGAAGTATATGTCATCTACAGAAGAAGCATGGAAGAACTGCCTGCAAGAGCAGAAGAAGTTCACCACGCGATTGAGGAAGGATGCATCTTCAAATTGCTGCACAATCCTGTTCAGATCCTTGGAGACGAGGACGGTAATGTAAAGGCCATCGAATGCGTTCAGATGGAACTGGGCGAACCGGATGCTTCCGGAAGAAGAAGACCGATTCCGATCGAAGGCTCCAACTTCGAAGTTCCTGTCGACATGGTCATCATGTCCATCGGAACTAAGCTGAACACACTGATCCTCGACACAACGGATCAGCTGGAAGCCAACAAGAGAGGCGGCATCGGAACGGATGATGCGGCTGCTACAAACCGTGACGGCATCTTCGCAGGCGGCGACGCTGTAACAGGTGCAGCTACTGTTATCAAGGCGATGGGTGCGGGCAAAGTTGCCGCGGCGTCCATGGATGAGTACCTGAGCAAGTAGCATGCAAAAGCAATAAAAGGCCGATAGGAAGTAAGCGAGGCTAAGTCCTCATCGCTGACGATCACTACGGCTCATTTACAGAGAATAGAATCCCGGACAAACTCGAGCTAACGCTCTCAAACATGTCCGGGATTTTACTATTCTCTATGTTCATTTTGCCTGTGATCGTAGCAGCTCTTGCGGAAGCCGCCTCGCTCACTGCCTATCGGTCTTTTTTAGTACTTGAACGCTACTGTATCACCTTTGGCTGTAAATGCTCCTGCGGAAGTCGCCTCGTTCACTGCCTATCGGTCTTTTTATATGATGAATGCGACTTTAATGAATGCAACTTGGTCGGGGATGGGGTATAATGGGGGCGTATGAAAGAGTTTTTGTGGAGGAAGTTCGTTAAGGACTATGAGAATTACAAGGATCCGGAGGTAAGGGGTCGGTATACGAAGCTGACGGGAACGCTGGGCATTGTTGTGAACAGTGTTCTTTGTGTTGTGAAGATCATTTTGGGCCTGGGGATCCATTCGATTGCAGTGGTCGCTGACGGTGCTCACGATATGGCGGATTCAGTTGCTGCGCTGATCACGCTGATTGGCGCGCGGATCGCCAGAAAGCCTGCCGACAAAAATCACCCCTATGGGCACGCCCGGGTGGAATACCTATGCAGTCTTGTGGTCTCAGCGATCGTTCTGATCGTCGGATTCGAGCTTCTGAAGAACTCTGTCGACAAATGCATCCACCCTCAGCCTACGGACTTTTCGTGGCTCATGGTGGGTTTTATGGTGTTTGCGATCCTGCTGAAGGGGTCTCAGGCGCTGTTCACCATTGCGACCGGAAGACATATCAATTCCCTGCCGGTCATTGCGGCAGGAACAGATAATCGGAACGATGTGATCACCAGCATTATCATTGTGATCGGCATGCTGGTGCATCACTTCACAGGTTATGATCTGGACGGGTACATGGGATGCATCGTTTCCCTGTTCATCCTGTATTCCGGCGTCAGTCTGATCCGAGAGACCATCAATCCGCTGCTCGGGGAGCCGCCGGACAGGGAAGTCGTTGACGAGATGCACAATATCATCATGTCACATCCTGAGGTCATCGGCGTACATGATCTGGTCATCTACAACTACGGACCGGGAAGGACTTTCGCGTCTTTCCATGCGGAAGTGGATTCGCGCGGTGATATTCTGGAGATACACGATGTGATCGATCGGATCGAGCGGGAACTGGACGAGAAAATGAACATCAACGCAGCATGTCATATGGACCCGATCGTGCTTGACGATCCTGTGAGAATCAGAATGCAGGAAGTGGTCGCGCAGACCATCATGGACATCGACGGCGTTGAGAGTTATCATGATCTGCGTGTTGTGCCGGGAACGACCCATACAAACATCATATTTGATTTGGTGCTCACACCGGGGATGAAGGTATCAAGAGAAGAGATCCGCAAGCAGCTGGAGGACGCCGTCAAAAGAGAAGGCAGCCAGTACGAGATCGTTATCAATTTCGATCAGTCATTCATATAGAAAGGGTGTAAATGAAATGAAATTCGATTTACATTGTCACACAAGAGAGGGATCACTGGATTCAAAAGTATCCATACTGAAATACATCAGCGAATACAGGAAACTGGGTTATGACGGGTTCATGATCTCCGACCACAACTCATATAAGGGATGCAAAGCTTTTGATAAACTCCGTGCAATGCCGGAACTGCAGGAAGAGTTTGAGAACTTTACGGTGATCCGGGGAATAGAATATGACACGAAGGACGCCGGGCATGTTCTGATCGTCATGCCGGACGACATGTATATCAGGCTCTTCCACATCAGGGGAATGCGCCTGCGCAAACTCATCCATGTTGTACATTCCTGCGGCGGAGTACTGGGGCTGGCGCATCCTTTCGGGGCCGCGTCATCTTCAGCAATGGGATTTACGATCATGAATTACGATCTGATCGATGAGCTGGATTTTATTGAGACCTTCAACACCTGCGAGTCCCCCGTATCCAATCAGCTGGCGGGCGAACTGGCGGCGAAATACGAACTGCCGGGCATTGCAGGGACCGATGCACACAAAGCGGAGTATCTGGGCATGGCCTGCACGGAAATCGACGCGGAGATCAGATGCAACAATGACTTCATCAATGCAGTAATCAGCGGAGCAAAAATCAATGCTTCCGGAACGGAGAGGGAAGAGACCAGGAGCGGCAAAGCCAAGGAGCATTGGACGGGCGTCCTGGGATACAAGTTCTATAACCGAGGCATTGGCAAGGTTCGGTCTGCCCATAGAAAACTCGGCCATTACAGACTCACCCACAGGGGCGAACTGGCGCATAAGTTTGAAATAAAGTGGGAAGAAATACAAAAGGAATTCAAAGAGTCAAAAGAAGGGAAAAAACAAAGAAGAAAGTAAAACAGGATAAAAAAACCGGGAAAACCAAATGATTTTCCCGGCTGTAATAACAATCAGATGTCAGATCATTATCAGAGAGGGAGCGCACGCCCCTCTTTTTTCCATTCTCTGAACTCGGCGGTCGCGGTGAAAATCGCATCTCCGGAGGAGTTCAGCGCTGTCTCCATGGAGTCCTGGATCACGCCGATGATGAATCCGACACCGACGAATGCCATGGCAACATCCGGTGATACGCCGAACAGCGAGCATCCAAGCGGAATCAGCAGAAGGGATCCGCCGGCAACGCCGGATGCGCCGCAGGCTGAGAATGCTCCCACGAAGCTGAGTACGATGGCCATGCCGACTGAGACAGGAATATCCATCGTATAGGCTGCCGAAAGTGAAAATGTTGTGATAGTGACTGCCGCACCGCTCATATTGATGGTGGCACCGAGAGGAATCGAAACAGAGTACATATCTTCATCAAGCCCCAGATCCTCGCACAGTTCCATGTTGACAGGGATATTCGCAGCAGAGCTTCTTGTGAAGAATGCCGTGACGCCGCTGGTACGGATGCATTTCCAGATCAGAGGATAAGGGTTATGCCGCAGTATCAGTCCGACGATCAGCGGATTCATTGCAAAGGCAACCAGCAGCATGGTGCACACAAGCACAGCAACCAGATGCCCGTAAGTAACGAAGATATCCAGACCGCTTGTGGAAACGGAATTGAACACAAGTCCGAGGATGCCGAACGGTGCGAAACTGATGATCCAACGTACGATCTTCGAAATGGCATCTGCCAGATCGTCCAGGAAGCGCTTCGTTCCGTCGGAGGAGCGCTTGAGTGCCAGACCGAGAATGACTGCCCAGAAGAGGATGCCGATGTAGTTGGCGTTGAGGACCGCGTCTACCGGATTCGCGACGACGTTCTTCAGCAGATTGGTGATGACCTCAGCCATGCCGCTTGGAGCCACAAACTCATCCGAGGTGGTGACACCTTCCACCGGGACAGATGTCGGGAAAATGAAGTTAATAATGACTGCCAGTACAGACGCCGCCATGGTGCTAAGCAGGTACAAAAGGATAACGGTGCGGAACTTGTGGGCATGCCCGCCTCTGGCGTTGGCAAGAGAGGATGCTACAAGTACCAGTACCAAAATAGGAGCGATCGCTTTCAGAGCACCGACAAACAGTTCTCCGAGAATAGCGATCCCGGTCGCCTTTGGAATCAGAAGACCGAGAATCACGCCAATGATCAGTCCGCATACTATTCTAATGATCAGACTGATAGAATTCCATTTTTCAAAGATTTTCATACTGCCTCCTATTAATGCCTCTAAATCAAATAGTATTGAAACTATTATTGAACAGAATCGAAGGTTTTGTCAAGATGCCACCGGATCATAAAGTCTTTCAGGATCATAGCGGCAGTGCTGTCGTCCAATGTCGTTTCGTTTTTTCTGTTGACCGGATCACGAAGACATTCCTGATAGTATTCTTCATATTGCTGGCGGTGTTCGGAAGGCGTGCATCCCCATAGATCCTTAAAGGCGGCATAGAAGTATTTCGGATCGCTGAAGCCGCAGGCATAGGAAATCTCGGCGTTCGGCATGTCTGTTGTCAGGAGCAGGTCTTCAGCATGCCAGCAACGGATATAATTCACCATATTGCTGAAACTGGAGAAAATGCTTTTGCCAATGAACTGGGAGAAATAGTTCCGGTTGATATTTTCCTGCGCGGCAAGTTGGGACACGGTGATCTTCTTCTCGTAATTGTTGATGCAGTAACTGAGCACGCGGTAGAAGCGTTCGAACAAGTCCACGTTCATATGCTCATCGTGGTTTTCATAATTGAACCAGTTGAAGTATTTGAGAAGCAGATCGACCAGTTCCTTAAGCGGCCTGGAGAAGCGTTCCGCATCGTCCAGGTTCCCCGTGAAATATTCATGTGAAAGGGAGAGAACAATGTCTTTGACGCTGGCCATGGCCGCCTTCTGGTAAGGGTATAGATGATTGTCTTCGCAGGAAAAGAAAATGTTTTTAAGATATTCCCAATTCGGCATACGCGTCAGATCCAGATGGAAGATAAGCGTCGTGTTGTCGTCTTCAGACCAAAGGCAGTGTATGTCGCCGAAATCGATGGAATGGAGCTGACCGGCGTGCAGCGTCTGTTTCTGTTCTGCAGCTTCCAGATGTACCGTGCCTTCCAGACAATACACAAGTTCCAGTTCTTTGTCGTGCCGGTGGGGAATCAGGTTCGAGACTCTTGAAAGCTCCGCCTGAAAGGGCAGACCGCCCTTATATTTCAACTTGTATTCTTTGAGTATCATAGACAGAGTATTCCTTCCTGTTTGGTGGATCCAATGTAACACACATAACAAGTATAGTCAAATTTTAGTTAAAAACATTAAATACTAATAAAAAACGGCTATAGCCTTTGTGCGGAGTGTAGGCGATAATTTTTGTAGATAATAGAAACCAATGTTTTGAAGACACAAGGAGATATGATTTTATGGGTAAGAAAGTATTAGTATTAGGAACAGGTGCACAGGGAACGACAGTTGCGAAGAGACTGGATCTGGAACCAAATGTAGATAAGATCATCTGCGCAGACTATGATGAGGCCGCAGCAAAGGAACTGGCGGGCGAGTTGAATAAGGCAGAGGGATACTTCTGCGACGCGTCCAAGAAGGACCAGGTCGTCAAGCTGGTAGAAGGCTGTGACCTCGTTGTCAACGCGCTGCCGCTGGCATTCGGAAAGAACGTAATCGACGCATGCCTGGAAGCTAAGGTAAACTACCAGGACTTCGCAGCACCGGAAGGTTTCGAGGACACTTGGGAAAAGTGCATGTACAGACTGCTCGGCGACTATAACGAGAAGTTCAAGGAAGCAGGTATCCTGGGCATCATGGGAACAGGCTCTGCACCGGGAACCATGTGCGTTGTCGCCAGAGACACCATGAAGGATATCGATGAGTGCGATTCCCTCTACATGATGGTATATGAAGGCGTGGAAGCCAAGAGATTCCAGCCGTACTGGTGGTCACCGGTCACAGCACTGGCTGACATGGATGACCTGCCTGTTGCATGGATCGACGGTAAGATGGTCAACACGAAACCGTTCTCACTTCCGATCGTAAGAAACATCGATTACGTGGGATATCCGGTCAGATTCGTAGAACACGCACACGATGAGCCGTTCTATGTAGGCGTCAGAGCGAATGAGCTCTTCAAGGGCTGCAAGAATGCATACTTCAAATACGGCGGCGTAGGCATCGAATTCGCGGAGCCGCTGGCAAGAGCCGGCCTGCTCAAGCACGATCCTGTCGAAGTCAATGGTCAGATGGTAGATCCGCACGAAGTGATCCTGAAGGCACTTCCGCATCCGCCAAGGTTTGAGCGTGAGATCAAGGAAATCATCGACGAAGGACTCGTATCCGATACCGGCGCATTCGTCTGCGAAGCAATGGGTAAGAAGGACGGTAAGGATGTCCGCGTGGAATCACACCTCTTCGCACCGGGATTCGTAGAATCCTTTGAGAAGTTCGGCGTTACAGGCGAGCAGTATCTGACAGGACAGGGCGGATTCCTCTTCACCAAGCTCTTTGTCAATGATGAACTGGATCAGACAGGATTCATTTCATCCGCTGAACTGACAGAGGAAGCAAACGACAGGTACCTGGAATACGCGAAGGAACTGGACATCACCATCGAGAGAAGAATCGTTTGGGATGACCCGTATTACGAGAAGCAAGAGCCTGCCAAGGAATTTGAGCCATGGTGGGATGGCCCGACGATCACACCGGTCGAGCCGCTCTAATGCAGTCCTCTAATGCAGTCCTGCACACAACAGAATTCTGAAAGATTGTTAAGCAACCTGCCGACCCGGCAGGTTGTTTGTTATAATGAGCCCATGAAAAAGAATCTTACAATCATCTTAATACTGTCACTGTTTCTGATCACCGCTGCCGTTCCTGCAGCGCCCTGGGGTGCTTTTGCATCGGAAAACGATCCGCAGTCGGAAGATCCTTTGACAGTCGGGGATCCGGAAAACGAGTACGACCCCACACAACCGATCATACCGGAGCAGCCCGCTGAGACGATGCTCCCGGAAATTGGGGAAACACAGCCCCCTGAAGAATCACAGCCGGAGCATGCAGTACAGCTTTTTGATGCTGCGCAGAAGACGGAAGCCCCACAGCCGGAGACCACGACTGCCGCACCTAAGGCAACCGTCAAAACAACGCTGGATTCCGTCAAAACGAAATACAGCAAGTCTTATACGAAATCCATTACGGACACGATCACCGTTTCGCCGGCGTACGGCAGGATCGTAAAACTGTATTTTTATGATCCGTACAAAGGCAAATGGGCTGTGAAGAAAACTTATAAGACGGAGAACAAGAAGACGGCGAAGATCACGATCAGTTATCCGAAACTCTGGAAGTCCTATTCCACATCCAAATGGCAAGTTTATTGTCCGACCTACAAAAAATATAAAAAGGCTTATAAGACAGTAAAAATCAGCAACACGATCGTCAATGCAAAAGCCGCCATTATCATGGATGGGAAGACAGGAGAGGTTCTCTATGCGAAGAATGCCCGCAAACACCTGAAAATCGCCAGTATGACGAAAATGGTGACCATGATGTTGGCAGATGACCGCGCGAAGGACAAGACAAAGGTCACGATCACGCAGGAAGCTGTAGACGCGAGAAAGATGAGCAGCGGCATGGGACTGGTCAAGGGTGATGTGGTCTACATGAAGGATCTGGAACACGCGACACTGATGGAATCAGCCAATGACGCAGCCGCTGCCGCGGCATGCGGCGTCAGCGGGACGCAGAAAAAATTTGCGCCTTTGATGGAAGCAAAAGCCAAGAGCCTCGGCGCAACAGAGACTACGTTCCAGTACGCATTCGGCGACTGGCACTGCGATACCCATTCGACAGCCTATGACCAGGCGCTGATCGGCCGGGAATTCATGACGAACCCGAAGTATGACAATCTGCGTGCGATCGTCAAAAAAGAATCCTATACCTTCAAAACCTTGAAGAAAAAGAAGAAATACATTGTCAAGATGGGTGGCATGTCCACTGATTTGATCAAAAACGGCAAATCGATCGGCATCAAGAGCGGTTATAATCCACCTGCAGGCTACTGTTATGCAAACGCCTGGAAGTACAATGACAGGCTCTACATCTCCATCGTGATGGGAGCTTCTTCACATAGCAAACTCGTGTCTTCACAGAAAGCACTCATGAAATTCGGTGAATACAGTGTGAAGCACAAAGGAAACAGGATCAAGATCAAGTAAGACATTGTACTAGCTGGATTTATTTGCTATAATCCTTTACATCATTATAACTTTATTCATTATCTGAAGGAGAACGATCAATGAGCGAAAACAGAATGAATATCGTATGCCTGGATATGGAAGGCGTACTTGTACCGGAAATATGGATTGCTTTTGCAGAAGAGTCGGGAATCCCGGAACTGAAGAGAACGACCCGTGATGAGCCGAATTATGACAAGCTGATGGAATACAGGATCGCCATCCTCAAGGAGCACGGATTGGGCCTGAATGAGATACAGGCTGTCATCGCCAAGATCGACCCGCTTCCGGGTGCGAAGGAATTCCTCGACAAGCTCCGCGAAAAGACGCAAGTCCTCATTCTGAGCGATACATTCGAGCAGTTCGCCCAGCCGCTGATGAGAAAGCTGGGATGGCCGACACTGATGTGCAATACCCTTGAAGTCGCAGAGGACGGTGAAGTCCTGAAGCACCACATGCGTGTTGAGAAATCAAAACTCAGCACTGTCAAGGCCCTGCAGACCATCGGCTACAACACCATCGCTTCTGGGGACAGTTTCAACGACCTGGCAATGATCCAGGCAAGCAAAGCAGGATTCCTCTTCAGAACCACGGAGCAGATCAAGAAGGATTATCCGCAGTATCCGGCCTTTGAAGAGTTCGACGACCTGTATGAGGCAATCGTAAGTGTTCTGTAGAACCTGCATAAGAATCGCAAATCATGACGACCCGGACTACCGGGTCGTTTTGTTGTCTCCGAAACATGCCGGCATAACGCACTTGACTACAGGAACACATGTTCGTATAATGTAAGCATGAGCGAAGAAAACACCTACATCTGCATAGATCTGAAATCCTTCTACGCTTCGGTGGAGTGCGTGGAGCGGGGGCTGGATCCGATGACGACGAACCTGGTCGTGGCGGACCCGGAGCGCAGCGATAAGACGATCTGTCTTGCGGTCTCGCCGTCCATGAAGAAGCTGGGTGTGAAGAACCGGTGCAGGGTCTTCGAGATCCCGGACGGCATCGACTACATCATGGCACAGCCGCGGATGCAGAAGTACATCGACTACGCTGCGGAAATCTACGGCATCTACCTGAAATGGTTCTCGAAGGATGATATCCACGTTTATTCTATCGATGAGGCGTTCATCGATGTGACGCACTATCTGCATGTCTACGGATGTACGCCGCGCGAGCTTGCCGTCAAAGTCATGAACGAGATCACCACCGGGATCGGCGTCAGAGCTACGTGCGGGATCGGAACGAATCTGTATCTGACTAAGATCGCCCTGGATATTACGGCCAAGCACGCGGAGGATTTCATCGGGGAACTGGATGAGGAGAAGTATCGGCAGACACTGTGGGATCACAGACCTTTGACAGATTTCTGGAGGATCGGTGCGGGAACGGCGCGGAAGCTGGAGAGAATCGGGATCTATACAATGGGAGAATTGGCAAAAGCATCCCAGACAGATGAAGCGCTTCTGTATAAGATATTCGGCGTAGATGCAGAACTGCTGATCGACCACGCATGGGGCAGGGAGCCGGTGACGATGGCAGATATCAAGGCATATAAGCCGAAGGATCACAGCATGACCAGCGGACAGGTGCTCATGCGGGACTATACCTTTGAAGAAGGCCGGACGATCATCCGTGAGATGATGGATCTCATGTGTCTGGACCTTGTCAAAAAAGGCGTTACAGCCGAATCGGTGACGATATCCGTAGGATACGCCAAGTCGTCGCAGCAGGGCGGCGGAGCGGATGCGGCAGGCGGAAGGTTCGGCCGGTACGGACACCGGGAAGGAGGTACGGTGCGCTTCGAGGGAGGCAGCAACGAAGAATCCGTGATGGTGCCGGAAGTCGTTGCTCTTTATGAGAGGATCATGGACCGCAGCAGGATGATCCGCAGAGTGAACATTTCCTGCAACAATGTACAGGAAGACAAGGGCACCCGGCAGATGAACCTGTTCGATATGATCAAGGAAGAAAGCAAAAGCAGACCGCAGGAAGAGGTGCTGGAGAAGGACAGGAAACTGCAGGAGGCAGAACTGGCCATCAAAGATAAATTCGGAAAGAACGCTATTCTGAAAGGCGTGAATTTCAAAGCGGAGGCGACGACGCGGGAACGCAACATGCAGATCGGGGGTCATAAGAGTGGACAGAAGCGATAGAGCCAAACAGTTTATGCCTTTTGCGGCAGTCACAGGATTAGAGGAAGCCCTTCGCCAAAAAGAGAAGGAAGTAGAGTCCGATTGTGGTATAATCAATCGGAATGTGCGGTATGAGCCGTTTGACGGCGAATCAGTCGACTCAGATCCGCATACTGAGGAGGAATAGCAACTATGCCTGATTTCAAGGTGTATTCAGAATTTGAACCGATGGGAGACCAGCCTGAAGCAATCGATGCGATCGCCAGAGGGATCATGGACGGGAAACGTTCCCAGACGCTGATGGGCGTCACAGGAAGCGGCAAAACCTTTACGATGGCGAAGATCATCGAGAAGGTCCAGAAGCCGACTCTTGTCATTTCACATAACAAGACACTGGCTGCGCAGCTACACGGGGAGTTCAAGGAGTTCTTCCCGGACAATGCGGTGGAGTATTTCGTGTCCTACTATGACTATTACCAGCCTGAAGCGTATGTTGCTTCCACGGATACCTATATTGAGAAAGATTCGGACATCAACGCCGAAATCGAGAAACTGCGGCACTCTGCAACAGCAGCGCTCAGCGAGCGCCGGGATGTTATCATCGTGGCTTCCGTATCCTGCATCTACGGGCTGGGCAGCCCGATCGACTATGAAAACCAGGTGATCTCCATCCGTCCGGGCATGGAGAAGGACCGTCATGAACTGCTCCGCAAGCTGGTGGACATCCAATACACGAGAAATGATATGGCGTTCGAGCGCGGGATGTTCCGCGTGCGGGGCGATACGATCGACATCTATCCTGCAGGCGCGGAGAATGCTGTCCGCATCGAACTCTTCGGAGACGAGGTGGAGACTATCAAGGAAATCAATCCGGTGACAGGAGAGATCCTGGGACTGCGGAAGCACGTTGCCATCTACCCGGCATCCCACTATGTGACCAGTCCGGAGAAAATCGAGCGCGCCACGCAGACTATCAATGAAGAACTGAAGGAGCGGATCACCTGGTTTAAGGACAGGGGCAAGCTCATCGAGGCCCAGCGTATCGAACAGAGGACCCGGTACGATGTGGAGATGCTCCGTGAAATCGGAACCTGCAAAGGTGTTGAGAACTACTCCCGGCATCTGGTGGGTCTGCCTCCGGGAAGCCGGCCCTATACACTGATCGACTATATCCCGGACGATTTTCTCATTATGATCGATGAATCCCACGTCATGCTGCCCCAGCTCAGGGCAATGTACAACGGCGACCGGGCGAGGAAACAGTCTCTTGTGGATTACGGATTCCGACTGCCGTCAGCGCTGGACAACCGTCCGCTGAAGTTCGAGGAGTTCAACGAACTGGTCCAGCAGATCGTCTATGTCAGCGCAACGCCGGCTGAATACGAGAAGGAACAGTCCGGAGGAATCAGTGCGGAACAGATCATCCGACCGACAGGTCTTCTGGATCCGGTGATCGAGACCCATCCGAGCGAAGGCCAGATCGATCACCTGATCGGGGAAATCAACAAGGTCACAGCCAAGGGGGAACGAGTCCTTGTTACGACACTTACCAAGAAAATGGCCGAAAGCCTGACAGATTATCTGAGGAGCAACGGCATCAAGGTCAGATATCTCCACTCCGAGGTGGATACGCTGGAACGTATGGAGATCATCCGGGATCTGCGCATGGGCGTATTTGACGTGCTCGTGGGTATCAATCTGCTCCGGGAAGGCCTTGATATCCCTGAGGTTTCCCTTGTCGCGATACTTGATGCGGACAAAGAGGGCTTCCTGAGAACTGAAACATCACTGATACAGACGATCGGCAGGGCTGCCCGTAATGTTGACAGTAAGGTCATTATGTACTGCGACACGATTAGCAAAGCCATGAATGCTGCCATGAAGGAAACAGAACGGCGGCGCAAAAAACAGGACGAATACAACAAAGCCAACGGTATCACGCCGGCCAGCGTACACAAAGGCATCCGACAGGTCATCGAGGCTACGGCAAAGGCAGAAGATGCAGAAGGATACGATTCCTTCCTGAAGGGACGGAAACCGGACGAACTGACCAAGAAGGAACTGAGGGATTACGTTGGCAAGCTCGAGAAGGAAATGAAGCAGGCCGCTGCAGATCTTCAGTTCGAACGGGCTGCCGAACTGCGTGATCTGGTATTTGAATACAGAGCAAGAATGTAGAGGCAAAAGCAATCATTCAGAATCAAGGATAGTATTATGACAGAATTCAGTAAAGATATTGTAATAAAGGGCGCCAGAGAGAACAATCTCAAGAGCATGGACGTGACCATTCCCAGAAACAAGCTGGTGGTTCTGACCGGCCTTTCGGGGAGCGGCAAGTCGTCTCTTGCCTTTGATACGATCTATGCAGAGGGCCAGAGAAAGTATATGGAATCCCTCTCATCTTATGCGCGCCAGTTCCTGGGGCAGATGGAAAAGCCCGACGTGGAGTCTATCGAGGGGCTCAGTCCGGCCATCAGCATCGACCAGAAGTCCACGAACCACAACCCGAGATCCACAGTGGGGACTGTGACGGAGATCTACGACTATCTCCGTCTCATGTACGCGCGCATCGGCATCCCGCATTGTCCGATCTGCGGCAGAGAGATCTCCAGCCAGTCTGTGGACCAGATCGTCGGAACGCTGATGCTGGAGGAAGAGGGAACACGTCTCACGATTCTCGCGCCGGTGGTACGTCAGCGCAAGGGACGCCATGAGAAGATCATCGACCGGGTGAGGAGAGAAGGCTTCACACGTGTGCGCGTTGACGGGGAAGTCAGGCATATCGAAGAAGACGAGATCACTCTTGATAAGAACTTCAAACACACCATCGAGATCGTGGTAGACAGGATCAAGGTAAAGGACGGGATCCTGAGCCGTCTGGCGGAAGCCTGCGAGCTTGCCATCGAACACGGCGAGGGTCTGGTGCAGGTCATTGTGAAACCGCCGGGCGGAGAAGAAACAGAGCGGACTTTCAGCACCTCGCTTGCCTGTCCGGAGCACGGCGTGAGTATCGATGAGATCGAACCGCGCATGTTTTCTTTCAACAACCCACTTGGCGCCTGCCCGGAGTGCAAAGGCCTCGGTTATATGCAGAAGGTGGATCCGGATCTTCTCATTCCGGATCAGACCAAAAGCATCATGGATAAAGCCCTCGTGAATGCCTTTGCGACCATGGAGTTCACCAGCTATTACTGGCAGGTGATCCGGGCGCTTGCGGACAAATACAAGGCGGATCTGTCGAAACCCTTCGGCAAGCTGCCCAAACGGTTCCGGGAAGTTCTGCTCTACGGCTCGGGTGATGAGGAACTGACTTACGACTACACCAACCGCAGCGGATTCGTGCAGCACAGGAGCCACACATATGAAGGCATCATCCCGAATCTCGAGCGGCGGTATCAGGAAACCGGTTCTGAATGGATCAAAGGCAAGATCGAGCAGTATATGAATGTCTCGGAATGCCCGTCGTGCCACGGCCGCAGACTCCGTGAGGAACTCCTGGCGGTGACCATCGGCGGCAAGAATATCATGGAATTCTGCGATCTTTCTGTTTCTGAGGCGCTGGAGTTCCTTAACAGTCTGGATCTTTCACCGACAGAAGAAAAGATATCCGCCGAGATCATCAAGGAAATCAAGGGCAGACTGCAGTTCCTTGCCGATGTGGGCCTTGATTATCTGACTCTGAGCCGTGCGGCGATGACGCTGTCCGGCGGCGAGTCCCAGAGGATCCGGCTGGCGACCCAGATCGGCTCCGGACTGGTAGGAGTTTCCTACATTCTGGATGAGCCGAGCATCGGACTGCACCAGAAGGATAACGAGAAGCTTTTGAAGTCTTTGCGCGAGCTGACGGATATCGGCAATACGCTGATTGTTGTAGAACACGATGAAGAGACGATGTACGCGGCGGATCAGATCATCGATATCGGACCCGGCGCGGGTGTGAACGGCGGTGAACTGATCGCCCAGGGCACTGTTGACGACATCAAGGCGAGCGAGCGTTCTATCACCGGGCAGTACCTGAGCGGCCGGCGGAGCATCCAAATACCGGATGTGAGACGCAAGGGCACAGGGAAGTTCCTTACTGTCAAAGGCGCCGCCCAGAACAATCTGAAGAATATCGACGTGAAATTCCCGCTCGGCAAGTTCATCTGCGTCACGGGGGTTTCCGGTTCAGGCAAAAGCAGCCTCGTCGGCGAGATCCTATACAAGGCGGTCGCAGCCGAGATGTACAACGCAAAGGACCGTCCCGGCAAACACAAGAGCATCACCGGCGTGCAGAACATCGACAAGATCATCAACATCGACCAGAAGCCCATCGGCAAGACGCCGCGGTCGAACCCGGCGACTTATACAGGAGTTTTCACAAATATCCGCGATCTGTTCGCCCAGCTGCCGGAGGCCAAACTCCGCGGCTACGGCAAAGGTCGGTTCAGCTTTAATGTCAAGGGCGGCCGGTGCGAAGCCTGCAGCGGAGACGGCATTATCAAAATAGAGATGCTGTTCCTGCCGGATGTCTATGTGCCTTGTGAAGTCTGCAAAGGCAAGCGGTACAACAGGGAAACGCTGGAAGTCAAGTACAAGGGCAAGAGCATCTACGATGTGCTCGACATGAACGTGAGCGAGGCGCTGGAATTCTTCAAGAACCATCCGCCGATCAAGCGGCACCTGCAGACCCTCGAGGATGTCGGCCTCGGATACATCAAACTGGGGCAGCCGAGCACGCAGCTGTCAGGAGGAGAGGCGCAGCGTATCAAACTGGCTTCAGAGCTGTCGAAGCGGAGCACGGGAAAAACTCTGTATATACTGGATGAACCTACGACCGGTCTCCATTTCGCAGATGTGGAGAAACTGCTGGATATTCTGGGACGTCTCACAGACCAGGGCAATACGGTCATCGTCATTGAACACAATCTGGATGTGATCAAATGCGCAGACCATATCATCGACCTGGGACCTGACGGCGGATTCCGCGGAGGGCAGATCGTTGCCCAGGGAACGCCGGAGGAAGTCGCGAAGACCAAGGGGTCGTATACTGGACAGTTCCTGAGCAAATTGCTATAATAATAGTTGCGGCCGGCACAGCAAAGGGCTGCTGAGGCCGCTTGGCTAACATAAAATGCCGGGAGGAAAAACAAAATGATAGAAAAAATCAATCTGACGATGCTCACAGACTTCTATGAGCTGACCATGGCAAATGGGTATTTCGAAGCGAACATGAAGGACGATATCGCGTACTTCGATATGTTCTTCCGCAAGATCCCTGATGACGGCGGATATGCGATCATGGCAGGACTGGAGCAAGTCATCGAATATCTGGACAATCTGGAGTTCACAGATGAGGACATCGAGTATCTGAGAGGAAAAGGAATCTTCTGTGAGGAATTCCTCGATTATCTTAAGAACTTTGAGTTCTCCTGTGATGTCTGGGCAGTACCGGAAGGAACGCCTATATTCCCATATGAGCCGCTGATCACGGTCAGAGGCCCTGTGATGCAGGCGCAGTTCGTGGAAACCATGATTCTGCTGCTGGTCAACCACCAGAGCCTGATCGCGACCAAGGCAAGCAGGATCGTACGTGCAGCCAAGGGCAGACCGATCATGGAATTCGGCACCCGCCGTTCCCACAGTACGACAGCAGCCATCTACGGAGCAAGAGCGTCCTATATCGGCGGCTGCGCGGGAACAGCATGTACGATCGCGGATGAAACATTCGGAACTCCGGCACTCGGAACAATGGCACACAGCTGGGTCCAGATGTTTGACAATGAATATGAGGCATTCAAAACATACACTGAAATCTATCCGACAAACGCTACGCTGTTGGTCGATACCTATAATGTTCTCAAATCCGGCGTTCCGGCGGCGATCAAGGTGTTCAAGGAACTGGATCCGCCGAACAAGGGAATCAGAATCGACAGCGGCGACATTTCCTTCCTGACGAAGAAAGCGCGTAAAATGCTGGATGACGCAGGACTGGAAGAATGCAAGATCGTCATCTCCAACTCCCTGGATGAGTACATCATCAGAGATGTCCTGGATGAGGGCGCCTGCATCGATTCCTTCGGCGTAGGCGAGCGTCTGATCACATCCAAGTCCGAACCTGTATTCGGCGGAGTATACAAGCTGGCTGCACTGGAGACAGAGGGCAAGATGATCCCGAAGATCAAGATCAGCGAAAACGTTGAGAAGATCACAAACCCGGGATTCAAGACGATCTGGAGACTCTTCGACAAAGACACCGACAGGATGCTGGCGGATATCATCGCACTGGATGAAGAGGAAGCACCATCCGGCGATTCCATCGTGATCTTCGATCCGAACGCGACCTGGAAGAAGAAGACAATCACGAACTTCTACGCCAAGCACCTGCGTGAGCGCATCTTCGACGGCGGCAAGAAAGTCTATGAGAGCCCTGACATCAAGGAAATCAAGAAATACTGCTCAGAGCAGATGGATCTGATGTGGGACGAGATGAAACGTTTCGAGAACCCGCAGACCTACTATGTAGACCTGTCAGATAAGCTGTGGGATCTCAAGAAGAAGATGATCAACGATGCGAAATAGTCTGTTGACGGCTGTTATCACGGCGAGGTCCTCGTCGCAGGCAATCACAGATGCTCATTCATAGAAAACAGAAACCCGAAGAAACTCGCCTAACGGCTCAAACATCTTCGGGTTTTGCTGTTTTCTTTATTCATTTCGCATGTGATTGCAGCTGCTCCTGCGGAATACGCCGGTGACAACGGCCGTCACAGTCTATTTCAATCGCCTCTGCGGAAAACGCAGCAGACAATTCACGGCAAATTATGCCTTGTCGACGGATCCGAGTACGTTCTTGATCTTGTGAGCGACCATGTCCTTGACTGCCTGGCGGGCAGGTTTCAGATACTGGCGCGGATCGAAGTGATCAGGATGCTCGGCCATATACTTACGGATCGTGGCTGTCATTGCAAGTCTGATATCTGAGTCGATGTTGATTTTGCAAACGGCCAGTTCTGCAGCGTGACGAAGCTGTTCTTCCGGAATGCCGATGGCATCAGGCATGTTGCCTCCGTACTGGTTTACGATTTTCACGAATTCCTGCGGAACGGATGATGAACCGTGGAGTACGATCGGGAAGCCAGGGAGTCTCTTGATGCATTCCTCAAGGATATCAAAGCGAAGTGGAGGCGGTACCAGAATACCTTCCTCGTTGCGGGTGCACTGTGAAGCCTTGAACTTATACGCACCGTGTGATGTTCCGATCGCAATTGCCAGAGAGTCGCAGCCGGTTCTTGTTACAAACTCCTCGACCTCATCCGGATGTGTATAGCTTTCGCTGCCGGCCTCAACAGATACTTCGTCTTCGACTCCTGCCAGAGTACCAAGTTCAGCTTCGACTACGACACCGTGATCGTGCGCGTAATCAACGACCTGTTTGGTGATCTTGATATTGTCTTCAAAAGGCATGGAAGAGCAATCGATCATGACGGAAGTGAAACCACCGTCTATGCAGGATTTGCATGTTTCGAAACTGTCGCCGTGGTCGAGATGAAGGGCCATAGGAATATCAGGGTTTTCTTTAACTGCCGCCTCGACCAGCTTCACGAGATACGTATGGTTGGCATATGCGCGGGCGCCCTTTGAAACCTGAAGAATGACCGGACTGTTCAGCTCGCCGGCTGCTTCCGTTATGCCCTGTACGATTTCCATGTTGTTGACATTGAACGCGCCAACAGCATATCCTCCGTCATACGCTTTTTTGAACATTTCTGTTGTTGTAACTAAAGCCATATTATTTCCTCCTTGTATGTTGCTTATTGAGCTTTGTCAGTTTCTTTGACGTTTTCGGTGTCTTCTAATGCTTCGCCGTCCTCGATTTCCTGTGCCGCCTGCGCCTTTGCCTGCTGCTGCTCTGCAAGTTTGGCAGGGTAGTCCATGATGATGCCGATCCGGTTGTAGATCAGGAATCCCGCGGCGATCAGAATGATCAGAACGACGATGATATCATTGTTTTTGTAGAAAAAATCTTTCATTTTATTATGAATTATAGTGAGTCCAATTGAATCTTTTGTGTCTTTCTAAATTGCCATGTATACAATACCACAAAATATAGTACCGTTCAACTTGTAATATATGCGGTTCAACTTGTAATAGCGTACAATATTATGTATAATAACGCGATGGGAGGGGTAGCAGAAACGGATCATGGTCAAAGTCGAAATCGGTTCCAATGACGCAGGTCAGCGGCTGGACAGGTTTCTCAGAAAATATCTGAAGAAAGCAAGTCTGTCAGCTGTTTATAAAATCATACGCAAAGACCTCAAAATCAACGGCAAACGCGCCAAAGAGGACACTGTCCTGAAAGAGGGCGATGTGCTCAGTCTTTATATGGACGAAGACAGGCTGATGGAACTGACCCGGGATCCGGGAAAGCACAGAGCGAAACGGCAGTTTACCATCGCCTATGAAGACGATGACGTTCTCATCGTCTGCAAGCCATGGGGTCTGCTGACACACGGCGATTCCCACGAGAAGAAGAACACCCTGATGAATCAGGTCTGCGGGTACCTGCAGGATAAAGGGGAGTATGATCCTTCCAGAGAGAAGTCATTTACACCCTCGCCGGTGAACCGGCTGGATCGGAACACAACAGGACTGGTCATATTCGGCAAGACCGCGGAAGGTCTCAGGCAGCTGACAAAACTGATCCGGGACAGGGATCATGTTTCGAAATTCTATCAGACGATCGTGATTGGTGATTTGACGAAAGAGATGACCATCACAGGCAGCCTGGAAAAAGACGAGCGCAGAAACAGAGTGCGCGTATCTGAATCAGGACAGTCGGCGCATTCCGAGGTCAGACCGCTTGCCCACAGCGCGGACAGACGGTTCACGCTCGCCGAAGTCAAACTGGTAACCGGACGTACGCATCAGATCAGAGTGCATCTGGCCAGCAAAGGCTTCCCGCTGGCGGGTGATTCCAAGTATGCCGTGACAAAAGCAGGGCGCGCTGCGAATGAGCGACTGAAGCATTACGGCGTGACCACGCAGCTCCTTCATGCCGGAAGACTCGTCTTCGGAGACATACCGGAAGAGTTTACGGTCCTGCAGGGCCTTAAAAATAAAGAAATACAAGCTCCGCTGCCCTCCGGATTCGAAAGGGCATGGGAGAAACTAAAAGGAAAGACACATAATGAGTAATGAAACATCCGGAAAATCAAGTTTTATCAAGGATCTGATCAAAGACATTATCATCGCTGTCGTCATCGTGCTTGCGGTTACGGCGGTGATCAAACCGACGATTGTCAAGGAATCATCCATGCTGGATACGCTGCAGGAGAACAATTATCTCTTTGTAAACAAACTGGCGTATAAGTTCAAGGATCATCCTGAGAGGGGTGACATTATCGTGTTCCGGTCAGATCTGACAAATGACGAAGACGGTTCCAAGAAACTCCTGATCAAGAGGGTCATCGGCGTCGAAGGCGATGAGATTTCTTTTGAGAACGACCAGGTATACAGAAACGGTGAGCCGATCGCAGAAGACTATATCTTCCAGGAAGAGCCGGAATACAGAGGTTATCCGAACGGCAGCACGTTCACAGTTGGTGAGGATGAGATTTTCGCCATGGGCGATCACAGGTCCGTGAGTCTGGACAGCCGGAGCCCGGATGTCGGGATGGTCCAGGAAGACAGCGTCGTGGGGAAGGCTTTTGTAAGACTGTTCCCGTTCAATGAAATCGGGTTATTATAAAGATGAAATTAGTTGCAAATAACAAAAAAGCAAGGCATGACTACTTCATTGAAGAGACCTATGAGGCAGGCATCGAACTGACCGGAACGGAAATCAAGTCCGTGCGGCAGGGCAAGGTCAGCATCAAGGAGAGTTACGCCAGAATCAGGAACGGCGAAGTATTCATCCTGGGGATGAATATCAGCCCGTACGAACAGGGAAACCGGTTCAACGTCGATCCTGTAAGGCCCAGAAGGCTTTTGCTTCATAAGCGGGAGATCCGGAAACTGATCGGGTATCAGACACTGGACGGCTTGACTTTAGTGCCTTTGCGGATGTATATTAACGACCGGGGCAGAGCCAAGGTCGAACTGGCTGTAGCCAGAGGAAAGAAAAACTACGACAAACGGCATGATATCGCGAAGCGGGATGCGGAGCGTAGAATGCAGCAGGCAAGGAGAAAATAATGCAGAGTTTATTCGACAAGTTAGGAAAGGCAGCAACATCGGCAGCGACAAACGCAGCGCATAAGGCTGATGAGATGAGAGAAATCAACAAGCTCAAGGGCGAACGGAGCGAGTTGAAGAATGAATACACCGTTACGAAGAGAAAACTTGCGGAATACGTCTTCAAGCAGTATCAGGAAGGAAAACTGGAAGACAGCGCGCTGATCGAGTTCTGCGATAAGATGCAGAACCTCAGGGACGAGATCGATGAACTTGGAGAAGAAATCGAAGCCGTCAGGGAGGAATACGAACAGAAAGCTGCTGAAAGGTCGGAAGACAGAATCAGATAACGCCGCGCACAGCGCGTTAAAATATGGGGATGCACTGGTTTCGACGGGGGTGTGGAAACTGGATAAGCGAGCCGAAGTCGCCCAGTCTTCGTAAAAAAGGGCCGTTAAAGATAAACGCAAAAACTAACAATAATTTCGCACTGGCAGCTTAGTTCTGCCCCGCGCGTCCGCCTGAGTTCACCTGCAGGCCCAGTGCCGGACGTCAAACATGCAGGAAAACCTTATGCGTGATCCCGGCCGCATAAGGGACTAACGGGATAGTCTTTCGGTCAGTTCGTTTCCGGACGGGCAGAAGGGCGAATTATAAATCGGAAACTGCGCTCGGAGAAATTCCGGTGAAAATGCTTTCGGACACGGGTTCAATTCCCGTCATCTCCACCATGAAATGAAAACCGCCAAACAGGCGGTTTTTCATTTCATCGGAGGACGGCGGATGCGAAGCATACGCGTTCCCGTCATCTCCACATACATCCAAAAAAATGCCCATTTGGCACGCTGTTTATCGTATAATTGCTTTGAAGGAGAGGAAATATCAAAATGAGAAAGAAAGCAAAATCAAGAAAACACACATTATGCGAGAAAGCGCCGCTTGTCGCTATGATCCTGGCAGCAGCTCTCGCTTTAGTAGTTTTATCCATACCCGGGCTGATCGGTCTTTCAGATGCAGTATCTAACCTGGTATCCAGCGTTCTCGCTGTACTGTTTATGCTTGCCTTCACAAGGTGGTTTGCTCCTGAGTTCAAAGGTGTATTCAAGACAAGTCATCTTGCGACAGGACTCGCGTTCGTATGGTTAGCTTTTGCATTTAAGTTCTTCGGAGCATATTTCGTGAATCTTGCAGGCAGCGGCTTTTATTTCAAACCTACCATAGCAGCTTTTGCCATGGCAATTGCAGCAGGTTTTTACGAAGAGACGATATTCCGAGGAGTTACTGTTCCTATCGGAATGAGATATTTCAAGAGCGAAAAAAGAGTGGGCATTCTTGTGCTCCTATCAGCCCTGGTATTCGGTCTTATGCACATTGGAAACATTGCGAACGGTGCGAGCATCCAGATGGGAATTGCGCAGGGCATCGCCACGATCTTCGCAGGAATATTTTTTATAGCTGCATATCTCAGGACCGGAAACATATTGATTCCGATCTTCATGCACGGTATATATGACTATATGTGCTTTACAACGGACCCTTCATTGGTAAACGGAATCATGGCCAATGAAATAGCTACGAGCGCATTGATGCTTGCAGTATTAGTTGACGTAATAGCCGGCATTTGGGGACTGTATCTTCTCCGCCCCGCAAAGAGAGCAGAGATACATGCGATCTGGAACGATAAGTGGAGTGTTGATAAAGAAAGAGCACATAGATAATCAAAGAAATCATCTTGACTTTTACACAGTAAGGTATAAAATGGTTACAGTTATTTGAGGAGAAGAAAATGATCAGAAGAGAACTGACAACAGCATACTTCGGCTTTACGTTCCAGGGCTTTTATTATAGCGCTGGTGATTTGTGCTGAGGTAAACGATTGTTGGTGATCTGGGTTAGATAGATAACAAAGGTTGATAACATGGTGTTTGCCCGGCAGACACCATGTTTTTTCGTTTTTAACAGGAGGCGGATCAAATGGAAAATATCAGAATGCACATTGAAGAAGCAATCGAGAACTCACCCAGGCTCCTTGAGGATGGTTCAAATGTTGCGTGTCAGGGAACAGAGGGGTCCTATTCCCAGGAGGCTGCAAACAGGATCTTCAGGAACCCAAGCATACTGTTCTTTAAGAATTTCGAAGGGGTCTTCAGTGCAATCGAAAAAGGCCTTTGCAGATATGGGATCCTGCCGATAGAAAACAGCACCGCCGGATCGGTCAATCAGATTTACGATTTGATGAAAGAGCATAGATTCTATATCGTGCGAAGCGTGAGGGTCAAAATAGATCACAGCATGCTGGTCAAAAGCGGGACGCGCAGAGAAGATATCAGCGAGGTATACTCCCATGAACAGGCACTGGCACAATGTGAAAAGTACCTGGACCATTATCCCGGGGCGGAACGCATCATATGTTCAAACACAGCGGCAGCGGCAAAGCTAGTGGCTGAATCTGACAGCGGAGGGAAGGCAGCGATCGCATCAAGAGAATGCGGCGCATTGTACGGGCTTGAATTGCTGGACAGGAACATTCAGGATAACGACAGTAATTACACCAGATTTATCTGCATCAGCAAGGAGCTGGAAATATACCCGGGCTCAGACAGGACCAGTTTGATGGCAGTCCTTCCGCACAAGGCAGGGAGTCTCTACGCTGTCATCAAGGAGTTTGCAGAGGCAGGATACAACCTTACTAAGCTTGAAAGCAGGCCTTTACCGAACACAGAGTTCGAATTCATGTTCTATTTTGACTTCGAAAGTTCCGTCTACCGAGAAGATTTTATAGACGTGATTGAAAGAGTGGACGGTTTATGTGATAGAATGGAGTATCTGGGAAGCTACAGCGAGAAAATATAGCGAAACAATATAGATAGGGAGCAGGATAAAAATGATTACAGTACTGAAACAGAACGCGACAAAGGAACAACAGGACAAACTGATCAAATGGTTCGAGAATCAGGGTCTTCAAGTCCATATCTCCAAGGGAAAGTACCAGACAGTTCTCGGGCTCGTGGGAGACACATCAGAAGTAGATGAAGAGCTGGTCATGGCTCTTGATATCGTAGAATCCGTCACAAGGGTCAGTGAATCATTCAAGAAGGCAAACAGGAAGTTCCATCCTGAAAATTCGGTCATAGAAGTTGGAAATGTGAAGGTAGGTGGCGGACATTTCGCATTGATCGCCGGACCATGTTCGGTGGAATCTGAGAGTCAGATCAAAGGAATCGCCAAAGCAGTCAAGGCATCCGGAGCATCCATTTTGAGAGGCGGAGCATTTAAGCCAAGGACATCACCGTATGATTTCCAGGGGATGCGGGCAGAAGGACTGGAACTGCTGGCAGAAGCGAAGAAGGAAACCGGCATGCCGATCGTTACCGAAATCATGAATGCGAGCCACCTGCCGCTGTTTGAGGATGTGGACATGATCCAGATCGGCGCCAGAAACATGCAGAATTTCGAACTTCTGAAAGAAGTGGGCAAAACCAGGAAACCGATTCTCCTCAAACGGGGACTTGCCAACACTTTCAAGGAACTGCTCATGAGCGCAGAGTATATCATGTCTGAAGGAAATGAAAATGTCATTCTCTGTGAGCGGGGCATCCGCACATTTGAAACGTTTACAAGGAACACGCTGGATCTGTCGGCAATTCCGGCACTCCGGGAACTGACCCACCTGCCTGTCGTCATTGATCCGAGCCACGCCACTGGGCGGGCCAGATACGTGGAACCTATGGCGATGGCCGCCGCGGCTGCCGGAGCAGACGGGGTCATGATCGAGGTGCACAACGATCCGGCAAGGGCTCTGTGTGACGGGGCACAGTCTATCACACCGGAGCAGTTCGATACAGTTGCGAAAAAAGTGATGAAGATCAGAAGCATCGCGTTGGAGGATTAATATGAAAACACTTGGTGTCGTGGGCCTTGGTCTGATAGGAGGCTCTCTTGTGAAATCCTATGAACGGTCGGAAGACTGGAAAATCTACGGATACGACAGGGACAGCCGGATCACACAGCTTGCCCTGCTTGCAGAGGACATAGAGGAGGAACTCACCGCAGATAACATTGGGGACGTAGATCTCCTGCTTTTGGCCGTCTATCCGCAGGCAGCGGTAGAATACTTGCAGGAAATGGCAAAATACATTTCGAAGGACACACTGGTGATCGACTGCTGCGGCGTGAAGCGCTCGGTGTGCGAACCCTGTTTCAAGATCGCGAAAGAATATGGCTTTACCTATGTCGGGGGACATCCCATGGCAGGAAGACACAGCTCGGGATACAAATTCAGCAGGGAAGACCTCTTCGACGGCCAGCCTATGGTGATCGTGCCGGAGAGATACGATGATATCGATGAATTCTCCAGGATCAAGGAGATGCTTTCTCCCGCGGGGTTCGGGAGCATCAGCATTACCACTGCTGAGAAACACGATCAGGTGATTGCATTCACATCGCAGCTTGCCCATGTGGTATCCAACGCCTATATGAAGAGCCCCAGAGCGAAGAAACACAAAGGATTCAGTGCCGGAAGCTACCGGGATCTGACCAGGGTTGCCCGGCTGAATGAGGTGATGTGGAGCGAACTGTTCCTGGACAACGGGGACAATCTGGCGGAGGAACTGGATCACCTGATTGAGAGTCTGCAGGAGTACAGGGACTGCATCCGCAGGGGCGACAGAGAAAAGCTCGAGGAAATCCTGGCAGAAGGCAGCAGAATAAAGGTTGAGATAGACGGGACCGGCGAAAACTAAAATGAACCGGAATAGAGAGATGAAACGAATCAAGGTAAGGACAGGGAAGGAATACGACGTGCTGATCGGCGGGGGATTGCTTGCCGATGCAGGTGAACTGATCGCCAAGGCTCGCCCGGGAAGAAGAGCCGTCATCGTAACTGACAGCAATGTCGGCGGATATTACGGGGATCAACTGGCAGAATCACTCAGCCGTTCAGGATTTGAAACGGCAACATTTGTCTTCACGGCAGGTGAGGAAAACAAGAACGCAAGGACTTTATTTGATATACTTGGATTTATTGCGGACTGCAGACTCACCAGAGAAGATCTTGTGATCGCCCTGGGCGGCGGAGTAACCGGGGATATGGCAGGCCTTGCTGCCGCCATATATATGCGGGGCATCGATTATGTGCAGGTGCCTACGAGCATTCTGGCAGCAGTGGACAGCTCTGTTGGAGGTAAAACCGCCATAGATCTTCCGCAGGGAAAGAATCTGGCAGGAGCATTTCACCAGCCTGCACTGGTCATCATCGACACGGAGGTGTTTGGAACACTGCCCATGAGAGACTACTGCAGCGGGTTCGCAGAGATCATAAAATACGGGATGATCGAGGATCCGCAGATACTGGAACAGATCAAAGACCTCGGCGAATATAGCAGCGCCATCCAGCAGGAACTGGAGGAACTGATTTCACGCTGCGTCGAAATCAAAGCGGATGTGGTTGCTGAGGATGAATTCGAAGGAGGAAAGCGGCGGCTTTTGAACTTCGGGCATACAGTCGGGCATGCAGTGGAAAAGGCTACAAACTACCGTTTATATCACGGAGAGGCGGTTGCCATCGGCATGATGAGGATGACACAGGCCGCCGAACGAGCCGGCAGGTGTGATGCGGGAGCATCCGGAAAACTGGAGCAGGCACTGAAAATCTTCGGCCTGCCCACAGGCAAAGACAGCAATCAGGCGAATCTTCCGGACAAGGATGCTTTGATGGAGAACATCGCCATGGACAAGAAAAGCACAGACGACGGGATCTATGTCGTGATCCCGGAGCGCATCGGAAAATGCGCAATTGAAAAAATGAGTATGGCAAGACTTGAGGAGTTTCTATGAAGACGATCATAACCCGTCCGCCTTCAGGCGGAACGATCAAAGCAATCCCTTCAAAATCCGCGGCTCACAGGCTGCTGATCTGTGCCTGCCTGTCAGGACTGGATATCCAGGGTGTCTGCGAGAATCTGTCTGAGGATCTGAAAGCCACAACTGAATGCCTGCTCGCGCTGCGCGATGTTTCAGAACGGGATGCGGCAGGAACGCCGGTTTTGAACTGCAGGGAAAGCGGATCGACCCTGCGGTTTTTATTGCCGTTGAGCGCTGTGCTTTCTTCCGAAGCCTGTCTCGAGGGCTCCGAACGGTTGATGAACCGGCCGCTGAAGGAGCTGGAAGAACAACTCCGTGGACATGGATGCACGATCGATAAAGAAAACGGCAAGATTCATATTTCAGGGAGGCTCCGCGGCGGTAAGTTCACGCTGCCCGGCGACGTATCTTCCCAGTATATTTCGGGACTGCTTTTTGCGCTGCCGCTCCTGCATGAGGACAGCGAGATCTGTGTGAGCGGCGGACTCCAGTCGAGACCTTATGTGGAGATGACAACGGAAGCTCTCAAACAGGCTAACATTATTGTTGAAGCGAATTGCGGTGAGACTGAGAGCATCTTCAGAATCAAAGGGAACCAGAAATACGAGCTCGGTTCATTCGGGCTTGAGGATATAGAAGGCGACTGGTCGAACGGTGCGTTTTGGCTGGTTGCAGACGCGCTCGGAGCGAAGATCAGCTGCATTGGCCTGAAAGAGGATTCTGTCCAGGGGGACAGGAAAATAAAAGAGCTCATCGATACATACAGCAGACCCGGCGAATGGATCGTCGATGTGGGCCAGACGCCGGATCTGGTCCCGGAGATCGCGCTCCTCGCGATGGCCAGAAAAGACGGAGAACTGACGAAGATCACCAACGGGAAGAGACTCAGAATGAAAGAAAGCGACAGAATCGAATCCGTGGTGACGACAGTCAATCATCTGGGAGGCAATGCAAAAGCAACAGAAGACGAAATCCACATTGTTGGTACGGGAGACAGGAAACGCAGGCCCCTGGCGCCGATCGATTCGTTCAATGATCACCGGATCGTCATGATGGCCTCCATCGGGGCACTGCTCTGTGACGGTCCCGTTGAGATCATCGGCAGTCAGGCGGTGAGAAAATCATATCCGGGATTTTTTGAAGATTACAAGAGCCTGGGAGGAAGGGTTTTGACAGAATGATGAACGCAAACGACGGAATACAATTCGGACGAAGCATCAAAGTACAGATCTACGGGGAATCCCACGCAGAGAAAATCGGTGTGAGAATCAGCGGAATCAAACAGGGCATGCCTGTGGACAGGGAATTTCTGGACGCTTTCATGGCGCGACGAGCACCCGGCAAAAACCCCTGGTCAACGCCGAGAAAAGAAACGGATGAACCTGTTTTTATCAGCGGCGTCAAGGACGGGAGCACGACGGGGGAAACCATCGAAGCGGTGATATACAACAAGAACATCAGACCGGCTGATTACAAGAACATCAAGAGCGTTCCCAGACCATCTCACGCAGATTATCCCGCGTGGGTGAAATACGGGGAAATCCCGTCGGGAGGAGGTCCGTTCTCAGGGCGGATGACCGCAGCGCTTTGCATTGCCGGAGCGCTTTGCTGCGAATGGCTGGCTGCAGAGGGGATTTCGGTCAAAGCCCATATTGAACGCATCGGGGACGTAAAGGATGCGTATATGGAAGCGGACAGCCTGGTAGGGATTGATTTTGCAACAGTATCGGAAGAGGCTGCAGAAACAATGAAGGCTGTCATTGAAGAGGTCCGAAGCGCTGGAGATTCCATTGGCGGAGTCATTGAGTGCAAGGTGTTTGGAATGCCCGTCGGTGTGGGAGAGCCTATATTCGGAAGTCTGGAAGGTTTGATCAGCCAAGCTGTTTTCGCGGTGCCGGCTGTCAAGGGAATCGAGTTCGGAAACGGTTTCGCATCGGCAGGTATGAAGGGGTCGGAGAACAATGACCCGTTCCTCGTTCAGGATGGCAGGATCGTCACCAGGACCAACCATCACGGCGGGATCCTGGGCGGACTCAGCAGCGGGATGCCGATCGTTGTGAGAACGGCAATGAAACCTACACCGTCGATCGGGATCAGGCAGGAATCGGTAGATCTTGAGACGATGGAGAACACAGAACTGATCGTGAAGGGAAGACATGATCCGTGCATCGTGCCGAGAGCGGTGCCGTGTATTGAGGCTGCGGTAGCGATTGCTGTTTACGATGCGTTGCTGGAATGGAGGTCGTAATGGATCAGTACAGGAAAGAAATAGACCGGATCGACGCGGAAATCGCCAGGCTGCTTGACGAGCGGCTGGATGTCGCTGCGGAAATCGGAAAGTACAAGCAGGAAAGAGGACTTCCGGTACTGGATGCGGCGAGAGAAAAAAAGAAGATTGATTCTTTTGCCGGCCTTTTTGAGGAAGACAGAAGAAACTATGTCATCGGAGTGATCGAAGCCATTATGGAAGGCAGCAGGAACTACCAGCAAGACAGGAGATTCGAGTACGCGCTTTTAGGCAGGGGGCTGAGACACAGTCTTTCGCCGGAGGTCCACGAGGCTCTGGGCGGATATGCATATGGACTGATCGATCTTGAGCCGGATGACCTGGATGGTTTCTTTTCGGCATTCCCGCTGAAAGGCGCCAGCGTCACGATGCCGTACAAGCGTTCCGTCATGAAGTACCTGGATGAAGTCTCCGAAACAGCAAAGGCCGTAAACAGCGTCAATACCATTGTAAAGCGAACGGATGGAACTCTCGCAGGATACAATACAGATTATGACGGGTTCAAATACACCGTTGAGAAATCAGGAGTGGATATCAAAGGGAAAAAGTGTCTTATCTTTGGCAGCGGGGGCGTTTCGGGCACAGTGAGAAAAGTCTTGGAGGACTGCGGAGCAGTCGAAATCAGGATCATTTCGCGAAAGGGTCCTGACAATTATGAGAATCTCGATAAACATTTTGACGCGCAAATACTGGTGAACGCCACGCCTGTAGGAATGTATCCGAACAACGGGGTCAGTCCTGTCCATCCGGAGCAGTTCGAAGCGTGCTGCGGCGTATTCGACCTTATCTATAACCCCCTGCGCAGCGAGCTGATCCTGGAAGCCGAAAGACTGGGAATCCCGGCAGCTTCCGGTCTGGAAATGCTGGTTGCTCAGGCAGCGTACGCGGGCCTGCTCTTCACCGGAGAAGACCATACAGACATCATCGATGCTGTCTGCGAAATGATCCGGCGCGAGCAGGAAAACATCGTCCTCATCGGCATGCCCGGATCCGGAAAGACCGTTATTGGAAGAAAGCTGGCGGAGCTTACGGGCAAACAGTTCAGGGATTCGGATGCGTGCCTGCAGGAAACCTATGGGAAGACTGCTGAAGAACTCATCTTATCCGAGGGAGAGGATGTGTTTCGAACATATGAGACCGCGGTCATCGAATCCCTCGCCAAGGAGGGCGGGCAGGTCATAGCCACAGGAGGCGGCGTTGTCGAACGCGAGGAAAACAGAAATCTGCTCCGAAGCAACGGCCGGATCGTGTACATCAGAAGAGACCTGGACAAGCTTCCGGCAGGCGGCCGCCCGATTAGCAGGGCAGAGGGCGTACAAAACATCTTCGAAAGACGCAGGGAAAGGTACGAAGGCTGGCAGGATCTCACAGTCGAGAATCATGTAATCAACGAAACGGCGAACGAAATAAGAGAGAAACTGGGGTACTGAACCAGAGTAGTCAATGAGTGAAGAGAGGATACAAGAAATGGACACACAGGAAGCAGTTACACGCCTGGCAAAGCCAAAGCGCAAGGGGATCTTAGGCCTGATTTTCAGCAGATTCTTTATTATCGTTTTGCTGATTCTGCTGGAACTGGCGGTCCTGATACTGCCGATCATTTTGCTGCAGGATTGGTTGCACCATTATATTATAGCGTTGCTGGTCTTCACGCTGATCATTATGCTTTACCTGTTCAACAGCAAGATGGACTCCACGGCGAAACTCACGTGGATGCTGATCATATCTGCGTTCCAGGTCGCAGGGGCTCTTATGCTTTTGTTCACACAGGTCAATTTCGGCCACCGCATGGTCAAGGAGAGAGCGAACGAGCGGATCAAGGAAACAAAGGACGCGGTTCCGCAGGATCCGCAGGTTCTCGCGCATTTGCGGGAAGAGGACAGTTATACGGATGATCTGGTGACTTACCTGAACCGCAGCGGCTGCTTTCCTGCCTTTGCTGGAACGGAAACGACATATTTTCCGATCGGTGAGGAGAAGTTCAAGGCAATGCTGACCGAGCTGGAAAAGGCGGAAAAGTATATCTTCATGGAGTACTTCATCATCGAAGAAGGTTATATGTGGGGCAAGATCCTTGATATCCTGATCGCAAAAGCAAAAGCAGGCGTGGATGTCCGCGTGATGTATGACGGCATGTGTGAAATCTCGACGCTGCCGTCCAATTACACGGATCTGTTGGAAAAGCAGGGAATCAAGGCGAAATCCTATGCTCCGATCACGCCTTTCCTCTCGTCCCACTACAACTACAGAGACCACCGCAAGATCTGTGTTATCGACGGAAAGGTCGCGTTCAACGGCGGCGTCAATCTGGCAGATGAATACATCAATAAAATCGAACGGTTCGGGCATTGGAAGGATACGGCTGTTATGCTGAAGGGTGATGCGGTTCGAAGCTTTACCTTGATGTTCCTGCAGATGTGGAACACACTCGAAGATCATCCGGATTACAAGGAGGCGCTTGAGCCGGCTCCGGATGTCAGCGCGGAGATCCATCCGTCCGGTTTTGTTATCCCGTACTGCGACAATCCGCTGGATGATGATAAGGTGGGCGAAGCCGTTTACATGGATATTCTGAACCGTTCTGGTCACTATGTTCACATTATGTCACCGTACCTGATCCTGGATGGGGAACTGGAGACTGCTCTGAAGTATGCTGGTCAGAGGGGCATTGATGTCAAACTGATCCTGCCCGGCATACCGGACAAGAAGATCGCGTTTTCCCTGGCAAAATCCCACTATCGCAGTTTACTAGCAGCAGGCGTGAAAATCTATGAATATACGCCGGGATTCGTGCATGCCAAGGTGTGGACTAGCGATGACGAAAAGGCCGTGGTCGGCACAATCAATCTGGATTACCGGAGCCTGTACCACCACTTCGAATGCGCGACTTATATGTATAAGACGGACTGCATTCCTTTGATCGAACGCGATTTCCAGGAGACACTGGCGAAGTGCAAAGAAATCACGGAAGAATCGGTCCGTGAAATGGGAACTTTCTACAAGATCATGGGACCTATTGCGAAACTCATCGCACCGCTTCTCTAAAAAAATGGTTGACAGGTTAGCATTGTCTAACTATAATATCTATGAGTTAGGAAAGACTAACAAAAATTAGAAAAAACTAACTACAAAACAAGGACGTAAGGTTTTGCATGATGCTTATGGAGGCTTAGAAAATGAATCTTTTAGAGGCAGAAGAAGGAAAGACATACATCGTCAGTGAAATCAACACGAACGATGATGAAATGACTGCATTCCTGTTCCGGCTCGGATGTTACGAGGGGGAACCGGTAACGCTCATATCAAAGAAGCGGAAGGGATGTGTGGTTGCAATCAAAGACGGAAGATACAGCCTGGACAAACAGCTGGCTTCAGCAGTATTGGTTGAAGCAAACAACTAGAACTAAATTCGTCAAATATCCAAAATCATATATCAACTAGATAGAATTCAACTGAAGGAGGAAACACTATGAGAATCGCTTTTGCGGGAAATCCGAACAGCGGTAAGACAACAATGTACAACGTGATCACCGGCGAAAATGAGCGCGTGGGCAACTGGGGAGGCGTTACCGTCGGTAAGAAGGAAGCTCCCTTTGACGAGGCGTTTACCGGAGGAAAGGAACTGATTGCAGTAGACCTGCCGGGAGCATACTCCATGTCCCCGTTCACACCGGAAGAGAGCATCACCAGTGAATTCGTCCGCGACGAGCATCCGGACGCAATCATCAATATCGTGGACGCAACGAACCTGAGCAGAAGCCTGTTCTTCACTACACAGCTGCTGGAACTCGGGATTCCGGTCATCGTCGCATTGAACAAGAGCGACATCAATGAAAAGGAAGGAACCACGATCGATGTAGACGCGCTTTCGGCCAAGCTCAACTGTCCGGTCATCAAAACCGTTTCGACGGATAAAAAAGACAGCGGAGTGAAAGCAGTCGTCGAAGCAGCGGCATCACTTGAAGGCAAAGGCCAGAAGGCCCCGTATCTGCAGGCGGATATCGATCTGCACGATAAGAATGCAGTTGACGCCGAAGACAGGAAACGTTTTGCTTTTGTAAACGATATTGTAAAGGCAGTAGAAACACGGAAAATCGCATCCAGTGAAACGACAAAGGCTGACAAACTGGACAACGTGCTGACGAATCCGATCGCCGGCATCATCATCTTCGCGGCAGTTATGTGGTGCGTGTTTGCGATTTCACAGACCTATCTGGGAACATGGATCGCAGACTGGCTTGTAGGATGGATCGAGGCCTTCCAGGGATTTGTGGAAGGCGCTATGGAAAACAGCCCGGCATTACTGTCAACGATCATCGGAAGCGGAATCATCGGCGGCGTTGGCGCTGTCGTAGGCTTCCTGCCTCTGATCATGGTCATGTTCTTCCTGATTGCGCTTCTGGAAGACTGCGGATATATGGCACGTGTCACGGCGCTGCTTGACCCGATCTTCAAGCGTGTCGGCCTCTCCGGCAAGTCCATCATTCCGATCATCGTCGGAACAGGCTGCGGCGTTCCGGGCATCATGGCTTCCAGAACCATCCGCGATGAACGTGAGAGAAGAGCGACAGCGATGCTGACCACATTTATTCCTTGCGGTGCCAAAATCCCTGTTATCGCGCTTTTCGCGGGAGCATTCTTCGCAGGCGCCGGCTGGGTAACATTTGTTAGTTACTTCTCCGGACTGATGCTCATCTTCCTGTGCGCACTTCTGATCAAGGCAGTTACAGGAGCGAAATTCAGAAAATCATTCTTCATCATGGAACTGCCGAAGTGGAAGACGCCGAGCCTTAAGAGAGCGTTCTGGTCCATGATGGAACGTGCAAAGGCATACATCATCAAGGCTGCGACCATTATCCTGGTCTGCAACCTGATCGTAACACTCATGCAGACATTCAACTGGAGATTCCAGGTCGTACCGGAAGGAATGGAGGATACATCGATCCTTGCAACCATCGCTACACCGTTCGCATTCCTGCTGATTCCGCTGGGATTCGGCGTATGGCAGCTGGCGGCAGCAGCCGTAACAGGCTTCATCGCGAAGGAAAACGTTGTTGGTACACTGGCCGTCGTATACGGACTCACCAGATTCATCGATACGGATGAACTGGCTATGACAGGCGGCGCGAGCGATATCGCTATGACCATGGGACTGACCGGAATCAGCGCAATGGCATTCCTGTTCTTCAACCTGTTCACACCGCCGTGCTTCGCTGCGATCGGCGCCATGAACTCCGAGATGCAGAGCAAAGGCTGGCTGTGGTGCGCGATCGGACTGCAGATGTGCGTCGGTTACACCCTCGCATTCCTGATCAACCAGATCGGAACACTGGTCACTGCCGGTCACTTCGCAGCAGGATTTGTTCCCGGAGCCATCGCGATCCTCGTGATGATCTTCGCAGTCATCATGATCTCCAGAAAGATCCGCGCACACTTCAACGAGAAGTACAACCTGCACGCGGCAGCAGCAAGCGCTGCATAAAGTGCTGCTTATCATGCTGAAACAGCATTTGCAGCAGAAAGGGGTAGAAATATGAATCTTGCAACTGTAATCGCATCGCTGGCACTGATCATCATTGTCGGTCTGGCGCTGTGGTACATCATAAAAGAGAAGAAAAAGGGGAACAAATGCGTCGGCTGTCCCTATGCAGGAGAATGCTGCAAGTATTCCTCGAAAGAGCTGGATGAAATAGCAGCAGAGATCTCTGCAGGGATTGCAGCAGAGAATGCATCCGCATCCTGCTGCGGACACGCAGGCAAGTAATATAACGACACAATGATTCAGGCAGGGCTGCGTCAGCAGCCCTGTTTTGATACATACTGAAATTTATGCTACAATGCAAGTGACATTAAGTTTTACAGCTGAGTCAGACAACGAATAGGGGCGGACACAGATGGACAGAATCATTTGCAGGCACATTTCAAGGATATTTGCAGTATTCTTGTTTTTTTGTTTTTTGATCGTTGTATTTCCGCAGGCTGCCAATGCAGCTTCTTCACATGTCCAGCTTGGAGGACAGACGCTGATCAACGATAACCAAGAGCACAGATGGAACGATAGCGGAGCATCCATCAGCGGATGGACATCAGGAAGTTATGTACTATCACAGGATTCTTCAACGCTTCATATTAATGGGTTGAAGTTTTCATCGGATAGGGAAGGTGTGAGAGGTCTTTATTCTGATGCTCCGCTGACAATTATTGCTACAGGAACTAACAGTATAACGGCTAAGACGGAAGGCATTATTGTTTTACAAGGAGGGGATTTTAGATCATTATCCGTTTCGGGGAACGGAGATTCATCCCTGACCATTACAACAACCACATATGATAGCGGCCAGGCAATAATGGCATCCAGCGGTTCGTTCGATTCGATAAAACTCACATCAACATGTCAAAATGATGAATACGGGGTATTCTATACCGGTGATCTTGCCATAACTAACAGCACAGTTAATGCATCTTCACTGTCGGCAGGCACATTTGAGATCAAGGACAGCAGTGTAAGGGCTGCGAGATACCTTTATGCAAACGCATCGACGGGAACTTCTTCTATCAGTCGAAGTCAGGTGATTGCGTACGATTCTGTTAATATATTTAATCCGCTTGAAATCAAAGACAACGCCTCTCTTACGGGAGGAGAGATCAATTGCTCTAATGACCTTACACAAAGCAACGGTCTCATTTCGACACTAAATGGTGCAGTTACTCTCTACGATGGGGATTATGTTGGCAGCGGCGGCTCGCTGTCTGCAAAGACAGATATTATCGTTCGCAAAGGTGATATGACACTGAAAGGAACTACTGTAAGGGCAGAATCCGGTAAAGCACACATCAGCGGAAACTTAAATGTATCTGCTGGCAGCCTGACTGTGGATAAAGGCGGTCTGTACGTAGGAAACGATCTGAGACTTTCCGGGTCCGGAAGAATAAGAACGACTGCAGAGGAAGATGGTACAGGTTATTATAAGGCCTCATTACAAGCGGTTGGCAAATTCATTGTAGATGGCGGAACATTGCAGGCATTTCAAAATGGCTCTGCGGGGAATGCAATTTCCGTATCCGGCGAAGCTATCGTAAATGGAGGTACCATCACGGCAGAAATCAACAATTCTGAGACCAATTATTCAGCAGCACAATTTGATAATACCGTATATTTACAGGGTGGTCAGTTTACTGCAACTGCCGGTCCGAAATCCACAGGTATATCCTGTCAAAAGTACATACAAGTAAACAACAATGCTGTTTTGAAAGCGTCCGGCGGGACAGGTCATGGAATCCATACACTCGGTTCATTCACTCTCAACAGCGGCACTGTCACAGCTTCTTCACAGAGCAGATATTCCATTTGTACAGAAGATAAGCTGCAGATGAAGGGTGGAGAGCTTATTTTGGACAGTGAATCCTGCTTGGACATTGTTTATTCTGAAAACCCTGCGCAGGTAGCCGGCGATATCTGGCTCTCCGCACCTGCGGATGGTAATATCCATTTCAATCAAAGAGAAGGATATATTTGTAGCAAGGATGGTACAAAATCATCAAAAGCCGTGCTCCAGAAAGCCGATTCAATCAGCATCAAATCTGCTCCGACCGGAGAACTGTACGTTGGGGACCGTTATGATCCGGCAAATCTCGTTCTCAACGTGAAGTTCGCTGACGGTTCCGTTGCACCCCTATCCTATAAAACCCATAGGGATATGTTCACGCTGAACCCGTCGCCTGATGTTAATCTATCTTCTGATGTAAACCAGGTACAGGTGAAATGTCTTACAAAGACGACCGCATTTGATATTAACGTCAAAGAACTGGGGATGGTTACGCTTTCCGGAACGGCCGACACCTACAGCCATCATCTGAATTGGACACAATCAGATGGCGCAACCAGCTACAAAGTGTACGGAAAGAAACAAGGAGAAAGCAGTTTCACGCTTCTTACAACTACAAGTACGACTTCATTCGATCATAACGAGCTTATTCCATGCGAGCCCTGGGAATACACCATCGAGCCTGTAAGAAACTGTTCCTCTGGAGCGGAAGCTCACGGAGAAAGAAGCAATATCATCAAACTGGCCCATATGCTGGAGCCTCCTGCGATCCAGGAGGGAGGTGTCGGCTATGACTCGTCCGGATTTTCCTGGAATAGAGTTTCCGGAGCATCCGGTTATGAAATTTACAGATCCGAGGATGGCGAACACTACGATAAAATATCCTATGTAACGAATACCTCATTTAAGGATTCCGGGCTTGTCACCGGCAGAGAATATTCCTACTATGTGAGGTCCGCGATTCCTGATTATGATTTTTACAGCGACGCGAGCAATGTAATAAAAGCGGCGCCGGTATTCAGCGGCACCACGAAACTTAGTGTAAAAAATACCGGCAAATATGTACTGAGCTGGGATAGGACAGACGGCGCCACAGGTTATGAAATTTGGCGCGGGAAGGGGGCTTCCGGAAGCAGGACGCTGCTTACTACAACTGGAACCGTGACATCGTATACTGATACATCTGCGGATATTTACACGGTTTATAATTACATGCTGGTACCGATCCGAACGACTGCGGCCGGAACGTTCAAAGGGAAGAACAGCAATATCGCAGTCTCAACAGCATCCATCAAACCTCCGAAAAAGGACGACCCTTCAGGAACGAAATTCAATCTCCTGCAAGCAAGATCCGGTAAAATAACGAAGACATCTGTTCTCATTAAATGGAAGAAGGTATCCGGTGCAAAGAAATATGTCATTTACGGCAACAAGTGCGGCACTAAAAACAAGTACAAAAAGCTGAAAACAATTACCGGAACGAAGCTTACATTCAAAAAAGTCGCTGGGAAAAAAGTCAAGAAAGGGACTTATTACAAATTTATCATCTACGCAGTCGGTAAAAACGGAAAGACATTATCGACTTCAAAGACTGTACACGTTGCCACCCCGGGCGGCAAAGTCGGCAATGACAAAAGTGTAAAAACTGCGGCAAAAAAGAATAAGGTAACACTAAAGAAGGGCAAAACTTTCAAACTGAAGGCGAAGGCAGTTCCGGCATCCAAGAAACTCAAAGTCCAGCGGCACCGCAAGATGGCTTACGAGACTTCAAATAACAAGATTGCGAAAGTTACCTCAAAGGGAGTTATCAAGGCAGTTGGCAAAGGCACATGCTATGTTTACGCCTACACACAGAACGGCGTCTTCGCCAAAATCAAAGTCACCGTGAAATAAACTGGAAAAATGAGCTTAATTGATTTGCATATTAAGCGGATATAAGCTAAAATAGGTACAAAGCTAGGGGAGCGAAAGCTGAGAGCCCGGGTTCGTCCCGGATACCCTCATAACCTGATCCGGATCATACCGGCGTAGGGAAGCAGAATAAGACCGATTCTGAACGCTCCTTTTGTGTGGAGCGTTGTTTTATTGCCGGCAAAGACTTATATCAAAGGCAAAAAGCAGCGCATGGAAGAAAGGAGAATAGCGAAATGGAAGCAAGTGTAGCGATCCAGGTGCTGCCTGAAGCACCAAATGACGAAGAACTGTGCCGCATTGTCGATGAAGTCATCGCATACATTGCGGAGCAGGGGTACAACTATTACGTAGGGCCGTTTGAGACGACGATCGAAGGGCCCTATGAGGAACTGATGGACATCGTGAAGGAATGCCAGCATATCGCGATCCGGGCGGGAGCACCGTCGGTGGCATCCTATGTCAAGATCAGTTACAAGCCGGAAGGCGAGGTCCTTTCCATTGAAAGGAAGATCGGAAAGTACCATGAATAAAACGGGCTGGTTTTCAAACAAAATCTACCCGTTCATCTCGATTCTGGCGATTCTGGCTCTGTGGGAGGCGCTGTCGTTCTTTGAAATCGTTCCGAATTTCATGCTCCCGTCACCGCAGCAGACGGTGCAGGCCTTTATCGGCGATTTCTGGCTGCTGATGTCGCACCTGAAGGTGACCCTTCTGGAGACTGTCATTGGAACTCTGATGGGTGTCAGCATCGGATTTTTGTCTGCCGTTTTGATGGACAGATGGGATCCGGCGTACAAGGCCATGTATCCGATCATCGTACTGACACAGACGATCCCGGCTGTGGCGATCGCGCCGCTTTTGGTGCTCTGGTTCGGATACAAGATGATGCCGAAGGTCGTACTCATCGTGCTGATCACATTCTTTCCGATTGTGGTCGGCGTATTGGACGGATTCCGGAGCGCTGACAAAGATGCCATCAATCTGCTGCGTTCCATGGGAGCGAGCAGATGGCAGATCTTCCGCCATATCAAATTCCCGAACGCATTGCCGAATTTCTTCTCAGGACTGCGGATCACCGTCGCGTATTCTGTCGTCGGCGCGGTCCTCGCAGAGTGGCTGGGAGGCTTCGCAGGACTTGGCGTTTACATGACCAGAGTCAAGAAATCATTCGCCTATGACAAGATGTTCGCGGTCATCTTCCTGATTTCCATTATCAGCCTGATTCTGATCTGGCTGGTCAGCGTACTGCAGAAAAAATGCATGCCTTGGGATCAGGTGGACGTACCGGTTAGAAAAAGAGACCAAAACAAAGTTGCGAAAGGATAAAACAATGAAAAAGAAACTGACTATAGTTATGCTCATATCAATGATGGCTGCATTCACACTTGTGCTGGCCGGCTGCGGAGGAAGTGAAGAACAAAGCGATGCGGACGGTCCGACCGACTCCACACCTGTGACATTCGTTCTTGACTGGACGCCGAACACGAACCACACCGGCGTCTATGTAGCAGAAAAACTGGGATACTTCGATGAGGCAGGTCTCGATGTCGAGATCGTACAGCCGCCTGACAACGGCGCAGAAGCAATGGTTGCTTCCGGCAAGGCGCAGTTCGGCGTATCTTTCCAGGATTACATGGTACCGGCCCTTGCAGGAGAGGAGAAGACCATGCCGATCACGGCGGTCGCAGCGATCCTGCAGCACAATCTGTCCGGCATCATGTCGGCTAAGGATCTGGGCATTACAAGCCCTGCAAAAATGGAAAACCACACTTACGCCACTTGGGAACTGCCGATCGAGCAGGCCATCCTCAAAGAATGCGTAGAGGCTGACGGCGGAGATTTCGACAAGGTTGAGATGATTCCGGAAACCATCGATGACGAGGTCGCAGCCCTTAAGGCCAAGCAGGTCGATACCATCTGGGTCTACTACGGGTGGGCAGGCATCAGCGCACAGGTGCAGGATTTCGACATCAACTACTTCGCGTTCAAGGATATCGACGATGTCTTTGATTACTATTCACCGGTCATCATCGCCAACGATGATTTCCTGGCAGACAATCCGGACACTGCAAAAGCTTTCCTGGCAGCTGTTGCCAAGGGTTATGAATACGCCATTGAAAACCCTGACGAGGCAGCGGACATTCTCGTAGAAGCAAATCCGGAAGTCGACGCCGAACTCGCTAAGGCAAGCCAGAAGTATCTGTCGGATCAGTATCAGGCTGAGGCGGACCAGTGGGGCGTTATCGACGCTGCAAGATGGAACAAATTTTATCAGTTCATCAATGACAAGGGCCTTTCCGAGCAGGAAATCCCGATGGACATCGGATTCACCAACGATTATCTGCCGCAGAAGTAAAAGCCAATGAGTACCCATAAACTTGAAACACAGAATATCTCAATGAAATTCGGAGACGAAACGATCATCCGCGATATTTCCATTGCTGTGGATCAGGGGGAACTGGTCAGCCTGCTCGGCGTATCCGGAAGCGGCAAGACCACGCTCTTTAACTGCATTTCCGGGATATACCAGCCGACTGCAGGCAGAGTGCTTCTGGACGGTGCGGATATCACAGGTACGACGGGACATATCAGTTATATGCTCCAGAAGGACCTGCTTTTGCCGTATAAGACGATCGAAGACAATGTTGGACTTCCGCTGGTGATCCAAGGCATGTCCAAAGAAGCAGCCAGAAAACAGGCATCGGAGCATTTCGAAGAGTTTGGTCTGGAGGGAACACAGAAGAAGTACCCGAAGCAGCTGTCAGGCGGCATGCGGCAGAGGGCGGCGCTGCTGCGGACCTATCTGTTCTCAGACAACGTAGCGCTCCTGGATGAGCCGTTTTCCGCCCTTGATACGATCACCAAAGGCAAGATCCACAATTGGTATCTGGATGTCATGGAGAAGATCAACCTGACGACAGTTTTCATTACCCATGACATCAATGAGGCGATCCTGCTGTCAGACCGCATCTACATCATGACAGGAAAGCCCGGCGGAATACGATACGAGATCCGGATCGATACGCCGCGAAGTCAGCGGCAGGGGTACGACCTTACCGATGAGTTCATGCAATACAAGCGGCAGATCATGGGGGTCCTGGAAGAGTGAAGATAAGCCACACATGCACCAAATCATGTGTGGCTTAATAATTATATATACAAATTCTAGTGGTCTTGTGCTATAATCTATTCTGTATTCGAATGTATTCGAATGGAATCAAATCAATTGACAGGAGAAGATTATGACATATATACAGGCCGCCATACTTGGTATTGTACAGGGTTTAGCAGAGTTTCTGCCCATCAGCAGCAGCGGACATCTGGCTCTGCTGCAATACTTCTTTGGAGTGGAAGCAGACAGTGTGCTTCTGTTCACTGTTATGATGCACGTCGGAACACTGGTATCAGTCTTTATTATCTACCGCAAAGACATCTGGGCGCTGATTCTTGAGCTGATCGACACGATCAAAGATCTCTGCACCGGGAAAGGACCCAGGATCAATTCCAGCCCCATGCGGCGCATGGGTTTCATGATCATTGTCGCGACGATCCCGACAGCTTTGATCGGTCTGCTGTTTGAAGATTTCTTTGAAAGCTTATACGCGTCTATCGTATCGATTGCGATCGGTCTGATTTTCACCGGTATCATTCTGTTTGTCGCTGAAAGAATGGGCAAAAGCGACAAAGGTCCGATGGAGATGAAATGGAGACACGCCATTTTCATCGGGATCATGCAGGGCATAGCCATCTGTCCGGGCGTATCCAGATCCGGATCAACGCTGTTCGGCAGCCTGATTTCCGGGCTGAAGAGGGAATTCGCCGTTGAATTCGTATTCCTCATCTCGATTCCTTCTATTCTGGGCTCTGTTGTCCTGGAGATGCCAAAAGCTCTCGCAGAGGGAATGGATGCGTCTATGGCGGGGCCTCTCATCGTCGGCGTCATTCTGGCGGCTCTGTCCGGTATATTTGCCATCAAGGCGATGATCAAGGTCGTATCAAATAAGAGACTGATAGGTTTTACAATATATGTTTGGATCGTAGCAGCATGTGTACTTGGTTATTCACTGCTGACTGCGTAACGAGGTAGTAATGGCAGAAAAGAAAAGGGGACCCGGAAGACCTCCGGGAAGCAAAAACAAAAAAACTAAAGCAAAAGCAAAAGCAGATACGCCTGCCCGATCCTCTTCCAAACGCAAGACAGAAGCTTCACCAGAAGTGCAGAAAGCGGTTGAGAAGATGGAACTGAGGCTTGAGTCCAAAGCGCAGATCAAAGACGAGATCCTGGGGATCCTTGTGATCGCACTCGGGGTATTCCTGATCATAGCGCTCCAGACGCATGCTTCCGGAATGGCAGGAGAAGCTATCAGCCATGGTCTCAAAGGAATGTTTGGCCTGATCGCCTATTTTTTGCCGTATTATTTTATCGTATACGGTATCCTTCTGTTCCTGAAGAAGACGATTCACATCAGCATCAAGTCGATCATTTATCTGGTCATTATCTATCTGGCTATTGACCTTGTGAATGCAGCCAGATTCATGGATAAGATCGCAGCAGGCGGATCATGGGGAGGATTCTCCAAATGTTACAATGACGGCATTGCCCTGGACGGCGGCGGTGTCTTTGGCATGGGTGTAGGCGGACTCATTACCCAGCTGATCGGGATCGCCGGGTTATATCTCGCTGCGTTCTGCATCATCTTCATATTCCTGCTTTTGCTGATCAACACACCGATTTCCAGGTTCTTTGAAGGATTCAAAGAACGCAGGGTAAGAAAACGTCTTGAAAGAGAAGAACGAGAGAAGGAACGGGCGCTCAAGGAAGCCGAAGAACAGGAAATCGGCGGCGCACCTGTGTCGTCGGGTCCGCGTATCCAGGCACCCGGACTCGGTGCCGGGAACATGACGGAAGGGCAGCGAAAGATCCTTGACTATATGCACGAGGACCCTGCAGGCGGATCGCCCGGGAAGAAGCCGGGCGCCCGGCCGCGGAGCAGGAGTATGTTTTCTGATCCGGAAGGTCCGAATATCATCGGGGCAGGCACATCGAACGGTTCTTCTCAGTCAGGAATGGCCCATGATACCCCGAAGCCAATGACAAAGAGCGAAGCGGCACAGAGCAGACTGGATGATGGCGATTTCCTGCCTTCTGACAACTATGCTGACTACGAGTTCCCATCGTTCGATCTGCTGAAGAAACCGTCCAGGACACAGTCTGCGTCAAGCGAGAGTGAACTCCGGTACAAAGCACAGCTTTTGGAAGACACGCTGAACAGCTTCGGAATTGCGACGACTGTCACAGATGTAATACAGGGACCTACCGTCACACGGTTCGAAGTACATCCGAACAGCGGTGTCAGGGTCTCCAGGATCCTGAATCTCCACAATGATATCGCGCTGAACATGAAGGCAAAGAGCGTCAGGATCGAAGCACCGATTCCGGGTAAAGACGCAGTGGGCGTAGAAATCGAAAACGAACACCCCAATGCAGTCACTGTGCGTGAGATCATCGAATCCAATGAGTTCCAGACAGCGAAGTCGAAACTCACATTTGCTGTGGGCAGAGACATCGGCGGCAAATCCATTGTTGCGGATCTGGCAGAAATGCCGCATCTGCTGATTGCAGGCGCTACAGGTTCAGGTAAGTCAGTCTGTATCAACAGCATCATCGCTAGTATCCTGTACAAAGCGCGGCCTGACGAGGTCAAGATGGTGCTCATCGACCCGAAAATCGTCGAACTATCACATTATAACGGCGTACCGCACCTGCTGATCCCTGTCGTCACCGACGCCGCGAAGGCTGCGGCTGCTCTCAACTGGGCTGTCGCCGAAATGGATGAACGATACAAGCGGTTCGCTGAAAACGGTGTCAAAGACATCCATGGATTCAACAAGCTGAAGGCGAAACAGAAGAACAGTGTGAGAAACGGCGAAGTTGACGGACCGATGACGCAGATCGTCATCATCATCGACGAGCTGGCTGATCTGATGATGGTATCCTCTTCACAGGTTGAAGAGTCTATCTGCAGGCTCGCCCAGAAGGCAAGGGCCGCCGGCATGCACCTCATCGTAGCCACGCAGAGACCGTCGGTCAACGTGATCACTGGTCTGATCAAAGCCAATATTCCGTCGAGAATTGCCTTTGCAGTGACCTCACAGGTCGATTCCAGAACGATTCTGGACGGCGTCGGCGCCGAAAAGCTGGTCGGAAAGGGCGATATGCTCTTTGCGCCGATCGGCAGCAACAAACCGACGAGAATCCAGGGCACGTTCATTTCGGAGGACGAAGTCAAGAAACTGATCCAGTTCGTCCAGCAGCAGGGGGAAGCTGATGAGGCTGCGGAGGCTGATGTCCTCGACACGATCGAAAAGGCAAATATGCCGGACGCCGAAAAAGGTGATAAATCGGAATACGAGGATGAGCTTCTGCCGGATGCTATTGAATTCGTCGTGGATCATGGATCTGCATCCGTTTCGATGCTGCAGAGACGATTCCGTATCGGCTATAACAGATCCGCCCGCATCATCGATATGATGGAGGAGCGGCAGATCGTCGGGCCGCCTGACGGAAGCCGGCCTAGACAGGTGCTCATTTCAATGGAGGACCTGGAGAACATGAAGAATACAACATCGGATATGTGATGAAATACAAAAGATTATACATAGAAACACTTGGATGCCCGAAGAACTTCAATGATTCCGAAGGCATCGGAGGCATATGGGAAGCGGCCGGCGGCGAGATCGTCGCAAGCCCTGAGGAAGCTGAGGTCGTTATTGTGAACACCTGCGGCTTTATCAACGACGCCAAACGCGAGTCTATCGATGCGGTCTTCGATATGACCAGGCTGCCAAACAAGCCGAAACTCGTCGTGAGCGGCTGTCTCAGCCAGCGGTATGGGGATGAACTGGCAGAAGAGATCCCTGAGATCGATTATATCCTCGGGGTCAATGACTACGAGAAACTTCCGGAAATCATCGGCGGAAGGCAGCGGGTGTATAGAAGCGATGCGCCTGAATGTTTCAACGAGTTCAGCAGCCGCAGGCTCGAAGACGTTCATTACTCTGCGACTATGCGCATTGCAGAAGGCTGCAACAACCGCTGTGCCTACTGCGTGATCCCGGATATCCGCGGATCTTACAGAAGCAGACCGATGGAAAACATTCTTGAGGAAGCTGAACTGCTCGCAAAGGCAGGTGTTCGGGAACTGATCCTGATTGCACAGGATCTGACAGAATACGGCCGCGATCTGTACGGCAGACTCAGCCTTCCGGAATTGCTGCGGAAACTGTGCCGTATCGGCGGAGATGACTTAAGCAAGGGATTCCGCTGGATCCGTCTTATGTATTGTTATGAGGATAAGATCACAGACGAGCTGATCGACGTCATGGCCTCCGAAGAACGGATCTGCAAGTATATCGATATCCCGCTCCAGCACAGCGCTGATCACGTGCTGCACACCATGCGGCGCCGTTCCACTTCGGAATCCATCCGCGCCACGATCAGCAAGCTGCGGGAAGCGGTTCCCGATATCCACATCCGGACAACGTTTATTACCGGCTTTCCGGGGGAAACCGAAGAAGACTTCGAGGAACTTGCTGATTTTGCATGGGAAACCAGATTCGAGAGACTGGGCGTGTTCGCTTATTCCCAGGAGGAAGGTACTCCGGCCGGCGAGATGGACAATCAAATCGATGAAGATGTGAAACAGGCCAGGGCGGACAGCATCATGCGTATGCAGGTCGATATTTCCAGAGAACGGAACGAGGATAAAATCGGTCGCGTGATGGATGTGCTTGTTGAGGGCATCGATGCGGAGGACGCAGAATTTGTAACATACATCGGCAGGAGCGAGTATGACGCCCCGGAAATCGACGGGACCGTGATTTTCAAGGTTCCCATCGCCGAGAGAAGATTTGAACCGGGTGAATTTGTCCCGGTCCTGATAGAAGATGCATTTGACTATGACCTTGTGGGGACTGCGGTAAGAGAGAAAGGATAAATTATCATGGAAAAACAGGATTTTAAGTTCAAAAATCTGCCGAATCAGCTGACGATCGCGAGGGTCTGCGCGATTCCGCTCTTTATCGTCCTGCTGCTGATGGGGTTCCGGGTAGCTGCAACCATCGTATTCCTGGCAGCTGCGCTTACAGACATGCTGGACGGCAAAATTGCCCGTAAGTACAATCTGGTGACGAATTTCGGCAAACTGATGGATCCGCTCGCGGACAAGCTGCTGACCATGTCGGCTTTTGTCTGTCTTGTGGAGCTTGGAGACATCCCAGGATGGATGGTCATCGTTATTCTCGGCCGTGAGTTTATTATCACAGGTATGCGGCAGGTAGCCGCAGCGGAAGGCATCGTCATCGCCGCCGGATGGTCAGGCAAAATCAAGACCGTCTGCCAGATGGTCGCGATTCCGCTGCTCATGCTGAAAAACTGGCCGTGCAGCCTGCTGCCGTTCTACTGCCCGCTGGATCAGATCATGCTTTGGGCGGCTCTGGTAATGACCATCTGGTCCGGTGCAGAGTATATCATCAAGAACAAACAAGTCTTTTCAATGAAGAATAAGGGCTGATGTCCCCGCAGGCGCAAAGCCGGACATTCAGCCGGAATCTGGAGATTTTGCATGAAAGCAGCTATTCTTACTGTTGGAACTGAGATTCTTTTCGGTGAGATCACAAATACGAATACGGTATATCTGTCGCGCAGACTGAACGATATCGGGATCGATGTCATGTACCACTATACAGTGGGCGACAACCCCGGACGGCTTGCTGAGATGATCGAAACATCCCTCAGGGACTGTGATATCGTGATCACAACAGGCGGGCTTGGACCGACGCAGGATGACATGACGAAGGAAATCGCCTGTCAGGTCATGGGTGATGAACTCGTGATGCATGACGACATCCTGGAGAGCATACGCAGCCGTATGCTTGCGTATAAAGCCGTGATGACGGATAACAACATCAAACAGGCGCTGCTGCCATCGCGGTGCCGTGTTTTTTATAATGATGCAGGGACAGCGCCGGGATTCGCTCTTGACAGAAAGGTTTGTGAAGACGGATCCGGTTCGGACCGCAGGCAGTGGATCGCTTGCCTGCCGGGGCCTCCGAAGGAGATGACACGGATGTTTGAACGCTCCGTAATGCCATGGCTGGAGGAACTGACGGAGGGCTGCCTGGTCTATAAAGAAATCAGGACGTTCGGCATCGGCGAATCAGATCTGGAAACGGTGCTTTTGCCTTTGATCGACGGGCAGACGGATCCTACGATCGCGACATATGCGAAGAACGGAGAATGCTCTGTAAGAATCGCTTCGAAACGGTCGAGCAGGGAAGAAGCCGCCTCTGCTGTTGATGAAATGATCGCAAAGGCCAAAGAATACATCGGCCAGTATATCTACAGCACCGAGGGAGAAGAATTCCCGGTGGTTGTCGGTAATATGCTTATGTCACGCAATATAACCATTGCAGCTGCAGAGTCCTGCACCGGCGGCCTGTTTGGCGCTTCATTGACAGATGTTCCGGGGATTTCAGCTGTATTCGACCGGAGCCTGGTGACATACAGCAATCAGGCGAAGATGGATGAACTTGATGTCAAGGCTGAGACGCTCGAGAAGTACGGGGCGGTCAGTGAGCAGACTGCGATCGAGATGGCAGAAGGTGTCCGTTTAAAAGCCGGAACGGATATCGGTGTTTCGGTTACCGGCATAGCAGGGCCGGATGGCGGAACAGAAGAGAAGCCTGTCGGACTGGTGTATATCGGTCTGTCGCTGAGCGAATCCGTTTGCGGTGAGAAGGACGGCATGACCCTTTGCCGTAAAATCGACCGGAGGATCAAGGATCGTCAGCGGAACAGACGGCATGCCGTACTGAGTATGTTTGACATGATTTACAGAAATGTTTGATTCTGTTTGACTATGTTTGATGAATAGGGTTGACAGAATCGGGCAAGTGTGATTAAATTACATAAAATGTAAATAGTGTCAATAATATACAGCAACAAAACATTAAGAACAGATGTTCAATTTCTATATTGACAAACGTTGCATTGAAGGGTATTATAACTAAAGAACAGATGTTCACGAATTGAACATGGGTTAGACATGGATTAACATGGGTTAACGGAGGAGAAATCATGGCAACAAAAAATGACAACGGATATCATCCCGGTTTTGCAAGCGATGCGGACCGTGAGAAGGCATTGGCCAGCGCGATGGCGCAGATACAGAAACAGTTCGGCAAGGGCGCAGTGATGAAACTTGGTGATGACAGTGCCAGGCTGAATATAGAAGCAATTTCCACTGGTTCCATGAGTCTGGATATGGCAACCGGAATCGGCGGCGTTCCGCGCGGACGTATCGTAGAGATATACGGACCTGAATCGTCCGGTAAGACAACGCTGACACTGCATATCATAGCAGAAGCGCAGAAGAACGGCGGCAAAGCAGCTTTTATCGATGCTGAGCATGCACTGGATCCGGAATATGCGCGCAATCTCGGCGTCGATGTGGATGAACTGCTGGTAGCGCAGCCGGATTACGGCGAACAGGCTCTGGAAATCGCAGAAACGCTCGTCAGGAGCGGCGCGCTTGATGTCGTTGTAGTCGACTCTGTCGCAGCTCTTGTTCCGAAGCACGAGATCGACGGCGCTATGGGTGACGCAGCAGTAGGACTCCAGGCCAGACTCATGTCTCAGGCGCTCAGAAAGCTTGCAGGCGTGATCAATAAGACTAATACGACTATTATCTTTATCAATCAGCTCAGAGAGAAGATCGGCGTTATGTTCGGCAACCCGGAGACAACGACCGGCGGTCGCGCGCTGAAGTTCTTCTCTTCCATGAGAATCGATGTCAGAAGAATCGATTCCATCAAGGCGGGCGATCAGGTTCTCGGCAACAGGACCAAGGCCAAGATCGTCAAGAACAAGGTGGCGCCGCCGTTCAAGCAGGCTGAATTCGATATCATGTACGGCAAAGGCATTTCCAGATCCGGTGACATCCTTGACTGTGCTGTTGACGGCGGACTGATCGAGAAGGCCGGCTCCTGGTACAGCTACAAGGGAGACCGCATCGGCCAGGGCCGTGAGAATGTCAAATCATATCTCGAAACCAATCCGCAGGTCATGGATGAGATCCAGACCCAGCTCCTGGATATGCTCCGTGCATCCCGCACAGGAGGGGAAGGAGACGGCGCAGACGATCCCGCCGGCGCAGCTGGTCCTGACGGGATTCTCGTCGATGAAGACGGCGTGATCATTGAGTAAGCGGCAGACTAGTTGATGAAAGACAAATAACAGCACCGGGTCTCATGTCCGGTGCTGTTTCTATCATCTCGGATTTTCGACGTATTCTCGCGGAATTCGGAAAAAAGTGCTTTACAAGTAATGGCGAGTGTTGTATAGTATCAGAGTATGAGCCGCTCGAACAGGGCTATTTAAATGCGCGCAATTCAGCCGCGCTGCCCCGGTAGGCGAGACTGGTTAGAGGAGGAAAGAATTAAATGTACGCAATTATTGAAACAGGCGGAAAACAGTACAAGGTACAGAACGGTGATCAGATCAGAGTTGAGAAACTGGACGCTGAAATCGGAAGCACTGTAGTATTTGACAAAGTCCTCGCCGCAGGAGAAGGTTCTGATATTAAAGTCGGAACTCCGTATCTTGACGGACTTACTGTAGAAGCAGACGTTGTAGAATCCGGCAAGGGTGACAAGGTAATCATCTTCAAGTACAAGGCTAAGAAGGATTACAGAAAGAAACAGGGTCACAGACAGCCGTACACACTGGTTGAAATCACATCCGTAGCGGGTGTCAAGGCTGAACCGAAGAAGGTAGAAGAGCCTGCAGAAGAAGCTGTTGAAGAAGCAGTAGAAGAAGTTGCAGCAGAGACAGAAGAAAAGCCGCTGGACAAGATGCTGAAGGCAGAACTGGTTGAATATGCTGAGAAGAACGGCATCGAAATCGACGCTAAGGCTACGAAGGCTGAGATCCTCGAAGCTATCAACGCAGCTAAATAAGCATACAGCGCAAAGAAACGGAAATTAGAGTTTAGATTGGTGATATAATCATACAAGGAGGTATATCATGGCAAGTAAAAAAGGTGTAGGTAGCTCGAAGAACGGTCGTGATTCTGAGTCGAAACGTCTGGGCGTTAAGACCGGGGATGGTCAGTTCGTAAGTGCCGGCAGCATTCTTGTCAGACAGAGAGGAACAAAGTTCCACCCTGGCAACAATGTAGGCAAAGGCGGAGACGATACATTATTTGCTACAGTTGACGGAAATGTCAAATTCGAAAGAAAAGACAAGAAACGTAAGCAGGTAAGTGTATATCCTAAGGAAGCGTAAGCTATTTCGAGCCCCTAACCCTGTTAGGGGCTTTTAGGTTTTTGAGCAAATGTTTGTAGACAGAGCGAAAATTACAATTAAATCAGGCAAAGGCGGCAATGGCGCGGTTACCTTCCGCCGGGAACCCTTCGTGCCGGAAGGCGGCCCGGACGGCGGCGACGGCGGCAAAGGCGGAGATGTGGTGTTCACGGCTGATGAGAATCTCAGAACACTCATGGACTTCCGCTACAAGAGAAAGTACGAAGCCGAAAGCGGCCAGAACGGCATGAAGAAAAAACGTTTCGGTAAGAACGGAGAGGACCTTGTGATCAAGGTGCCGGTTGGCACGATGGTCATCGATGAAGCAAGCGGCAAGATCATGGCGGATATGACGGAGCACGGCCAGTCTTTCGTTGCAGCCAAAGGCGGCAGAGGCGGCAGAGGCAACGCCAGATTTGCCACGCCTACACGGCAGGCGCCGAACTTTGCGGAGGCCGGCGGTTTCGCCAAGGAGCGGCAGGTCATCCTCGAGATGAAACTCATTGCCGATGTGGGACTCGTAGGATTCCCGAATGTAGGCAAGTCTTCTCTGCTTTCTGTGGCAACCAGCGCCCGGCCCAAAATCGCGAATTATCATTTCACGACCATTGATCCGAACCTTGGTGTCGTCAGCATCTATGACAACAGCTTCGTCATGGCGGACATCGCGGGCATTATCGAAGGTGCGCATGAAGGTGCAGGCCTTGGTCATTATTTCCTCAAGCACATCGAACGCACCAAGGTGCTGATCCATATCGTTGATGTGTCGGGAAGCGAAGGACGGGATCCAAAAGAGGATTTTGATAAAATCAACAGCGAACTGGAGCAGTACAGCAGGAAACTGATGAAGAAGCCCCAGATCGTTGCCGCGAACAAGATCGATATCCTCGGCTGTACGGACCCGGAGGACCTGGAAATCTGCGATGAATACATCGAGTTCAAAGAATACGCAGAAAGCAAAGGCTACAAGGTCATGCCGATGTCAGCAGCATCCGGATTCGGCGTCAAAGAAGTGATCGAAGAAGCGTACAGACAGCTTCTTGAGGTGGAAGCAAATCCGCCGGAAGAGTATAATGAATTAGAGTATTTCGATTTCGCTATCGATGATGTCGACGAAGACTACAGAAAGGTCTTTGCGGAGTACGACGGCGAAAACTATATCATTACCGGCCGTCAGCTGGAGAAGATCTTCAACTCCACGAACTTCAACGACGCCGGATCGAGAAGATACCTCTTTAAATACATCGAAAACAGCGGTGTATATGATGAACTCAGAGAGATGGGCATTGAAGAGGGCGATACGATCAAACTCTTCGACATGGAATTTGAGTATTATGACGAAGAATACGATTATGACATATGAACATCCTGACAGAGAAAGATGCATGAAGTATCTGCATGACTATAACTCGCCAGTCCATGTCATAGGGCACTGCGAGGCAGTCGCAGATGTAGCCTGCAGGATCGGCAAGGTACTCAATGAAGCAGGCGGAACATTGGCGCCGCCCATTTCTGAAGTGACTTTTGAGAGTTTTGAAAGAGACGGCGGGCGCATTGGATACAGGATCGACCACGATCTGACCTGTATCGACGCAGGCGAAGCGAGATCATTAGATTTGGATCTCACGCTGGCTGCGGGGCTTTTGCATGATATGGCCAGAGTTGAGGAGAATCACTGGGATGTAGCTGCTGACTTTTGCCTGCGCGAAGGGTTGCCGGAGGAAGCGAAAATCATCCGCGTGCACATGATGTATGAGTTCACTACGGACGCCATGCATCTGACGGAGGCGGATCTGGTATGCATCGGTGACCGGGTCGTACTGGAAGACTATTATGCGGGCATCGATAAACGCATGGAATACATTATTGCAAAGGCAGAACGGCAGGGGAACATGGCGGCCAGGCCGATCATACTTAAGAAAAAAGAAGAAACAAAGGTCCTCCTGAGACAGATCGAGGACAGGATCGGTATGACACTGGACGAGCTGATGGCTGACTGATGAATCGTGCCGGACTCAGAATATGATTGACAGAGAACTTGACAGTATTTTGAAATGCGTGGAAAAACCTGCGCGTTATACAGGAGGAGAGGTCAACATTGCCAGGAAGGATATTGGCAGTGTTGATGTTCGCATGGGATTTGCTTTCCCGGACACCTATGAGATAGGAATGTCCTATATGGGGATGCAGATCCTTTATTCTATTCTGAACAACAACGACAGGATATACTGCGAGCGTCTGTTCGCGCCGGCTGGCGACATGGAGAAACTCATGCGGGATAGGGGCAGGAAGCTCTTCACGCTTGAGACATTCACACCGGCAGGGGAACTTGATTTGCTTGGGTTCACGCTGCAGTATGAGATGTCTTATACCAATGTGCTGAACATGCTGGATCTGGCAGGTTTGCCTGTGCGCAGAAGCGACCGTCTGGAGGCTGCTGCCCGCGGCGAGCATATGCCGGTCATTCTCGCCGGCGGACCGTGCGCGTTCAATCCGGAGCCTTTGGCCGACTTTATTGATGTGTTCCTGATCGGAGACGGAGAGGAACTTCTGGAGAAAGTCTGTGAGGCTTATGCTGATGCAAAGGCTGCGGCTGCAGATGCTGCTGCCTGTGATGCGGCGCATGATGTCCGCAGCGCGTTCCTCGGGAAAATCGCCGGCTGGGACGGCGTCTATATCCCGGAATTCTATGAAGTGGAATACTATGACAGTGAAGCAGGAGATCTGGCAAGTACGGTGAAAGCCATCAAGCCGGTGCATGAAATGGCGCCGGAACGGGTCATCCGTGCAGTCGTCCCGGACATCGATAAAGCGGCGTTTCCGACGTGCAATATCGTTCCGTTCATCGATACGGTCCACGACAGATCCGTTGTAGAGACCTTCCGGGGATGTACCCGCGGATGCCGGTTCTGTCAGGCAGGCATGATCTACCGGCCGGTCCGGGAAAGAAAGCCTGAAACGATCAAGCACCTGGCGATGGAACAGCTTGCCAATACGGGGCACGAAGAACTCTCCCTGTTATCCCTGTCCACCAGTGATTATTCACAGTTCGAGGAATTGGCCGTCGATCTGATGGGTCTTTGCAAGGCGCAGAATGTGGCGCTTTCTCTCCCGTCCCTCAGGCTGGATTCCTTTTCCTTCAAGGTGCTGGATGAGATCCAGGGCTACCGCAAGTCCGGGCTGACCTTTGCGCCGGAAGCAGGGACTCAGAGACTGCGTGACGTGATCAACAAAAACATCACAGAGGACGATATCTATAGTGCAGTACGTCAGGCGGTGGAACTTGGCTGGGAGCACATCAAACTGTACTTCATGATAGGGCTTCCCGGAGAGACCTATGAGGATCTGGACGGCATCGCGGAGATCGCGCGGCGGATCATGGATATCAACTACGAGATCCGCGGGCGGAAGGGCGGCAGATTCCGCGTAACTGTCAGCGTGTCCAACTTCGTACCGAAGCCGCACACGCCGTTCCAGTGGGAGGCCCAGGACAGACCGGAGGACTTCATAGAGAAGCACAACTATCTGTCCGGCAAACTCCGCATCAAAGGCGTGACCTTTAACTACCACGAGACGCATACCAGCAACCTGGAAGCTGTATTTGCCAGGGGTGATCGGAGGACGGGCAGGATCCTCGAGGAAGCCTGGAAGAACGGATGCACATTCGACGCATGGACGGAGCACTTCCGGCCGGAGCTGTGGGAAGATGCTTTTGCTCGTTGCGCTGCGGAACTGGGATTCGCCGACGGCAAAAGCCTGGAGGCCTTTTATAATTACAGAAAACGCCGGGAGGACGAGATCCTTCCGTGGGATCATATCGATTCCTTTATTGACCGTCAGTTCCTGCTGACAGAAAAGCATAAGGCAGAAGCGGCGCAGACGACACCGGACTGCCGGCTCGGATGCAATCTGTGCGGCGTCAATGAACACACGGAGTGTTTTGTTTAAATGAAATACGTGATTCGATTCCAAAAGACAGGTGTGATCTGCTATACCTCACATCTCGACATCATGAAAGTGTTCAAGCGGTCCTTCAAGAGGGCCGGGATCCGTCTTGCTTATTCGCAGGGGTTCAATCCCCATCCGAAGATGGGGTTCGCCCAGCCGCTTTCGCTGGGATACGAGAGCATGGATGAGTATATCGAGTTCGAAACTGTCGATGTGGCGGAGGACGGCGCCCAGGTCAACGGCGACAAGCAGATGATTCTGGACAAAATGCGCGCACTGATGCCTGAGGGCCTGGAACTGATCTCGATCAAAGAAGCGACTCATCCAAAGACCCTGGCAGCCAATACGGTTGCGGCGGATTATCAGATCGAGATACCGCTGCCGGAAGGCAGGACCGGTTCTTTGCCTGCAGACGCCGGTGAAATCTGGCATATATACATGGACCGGGACGAGATCATCACTCTCAAAAAACAGAAAAAGAAAAAGGATCTTGTTCCTGTGAATATCCGTCCTAAGATCCGTGAGATCACGTTCTATCTGATCGATACAGGAACGCCGGATGCGATGCTCCGCATCGAAGCATGCCTGGATTCAGGCAGTGATTCCAACCTGAGCCCGGAGCTTGTGATCACCACCATTCTGGATACATTCGGAATGGAAATCCCGAGAAACGAAATCAGTGTTACCCGAAAGAAAATACATTTCAAGGAAATATTGACATAAAATACCAATCATGTGATAATGAACGCATGATTGGTATTTTTTAAGGGGCGGAAAGGTGAATAGAGATGAAGAGTTTTTTTGATGCGATCAAAAACAACAAAGCGGTTCGGGATTTCCTGGATGAATACGGACCGCAGCTACGGAAGATGACAGTGATCTGCCTTCTGGGGCTTGTGATTTTCGCAGGTTACGCACTGGTTCATGACAACAATGAGCCGGATCTGCAGGTGTATGAGAGAAGTTCGGGCGGCTCCGGGCAGTCAGGCAGTTCTGCTGTTTCCGGTGATGATGCACAGGTATCTGATAGTACCGGTACGCCTCTGGACGGTACTATTTTTGTTGATATCGGCGGGGCTGTCAAAACGCCTATGCTTGCAGAGCTTCCTGACGGCAGCCGCGTGGACGACGCGATCGAAGCCGCCGGCGGCCTTAGGAAAGAGGCAGATATGACGAATGTCAACAGGGCTGAATTTCTGGTAGATGGACAGAAGGTGTTCATTCCTTCTTACGCACTGGATGAAAAAGGGAATATCATCGAGAGCAGCGCTTCCGGCGAATCTGCTTCAGGCAGCGGAACGTCCGCCGGAGCAGGTACTGTCGATGCATCCGGTAAAGTCAATATCAACACCGCCGATTCGACCCAGCTGCAGACCTTGAACGGGGTCGGTCCAGCTACTGCCCAGAAAATTATCGATTACAGGGATTCCAGCGGACGTTTCACAACCATTGAAGACCTGAAGAATGTTTCCGGCATCGGAGACAAGACCTTCGAGAAGTTAAAGGATTATATCTGTGTTTAGCAGTTTCGTATGCGTTTAGTTGTGTTATTTTTCTTGACGTTTATGCTACAATATTAGAAGATTTAGCAGGACACAGACACGAACCGTAAAGGACAGCGGAGGCGCAAATGATTATCAAAGACATTAAAATTCTCGATGAGCAGTTTCAGGTAAAGGATCATATGAATGTTGTCGTAGAAGGCGGCAGGTTTTTGTCCATTACAAAGGGCATGCCGGATCCGGAAGGACGGGAGATCATAGACGGCAGAGGCAAGTTCATGATGCCGGCGTTCTACAACACCCATTGCCATGTCCCGATGACGCTGCTGCGTGGATACGGTGAAGGACTTCCGCTCCAGCGGTGGCTGAACGAAAGGATTTTCCCATTCGAGGCGAAGTTCAGCCCGGAGTATAAGTACTGGGGCGCGAAACTTGGTGCGCTGGAACTGATCAAATCCGGCTGCGTTTCCATTTCCGATATGTATTTTGATCTAGTGGATTACGGCAGGGCGCTCTTTGAGGCAGGCATGAAAGCGAATCTGTGCAACGGCCTTGTGACTTTCGATGATGACGCGTCATACTATACGGATAACGCTTATAAAGACACACTCCGGCTGATGCAGTGGATCAAGGACAACGAGAAGGAAAACGACGGACGTCTCGCAGCCGACGCTTCTGTCCATTCGGAATACGCAAATAAAGAAAAAGCCCTGAGGGAAGCTTTTGAATTTGCAGCGGAGAATAAAATGATCACACAGGTGCATGTCTCAGAGACCAAGCTGGAGCATGAGGAATGCAAACAGCGGCATGGCATGACTCCGGTCGCCTATTTCCAAAAACTCGGAGCATTCCAATCACAGGTTCTGGCCGCCCATTGCGTATGGCTTGAAGCAGAAGACATTGATATTATGACGGAACACGGTGCAGTCGTGTCTCACAATCCTTCTTCGAACCTGAAACTGGGCAGCGGGATCGCACCGATCAAGGAGTTTTATGATAAAGGCATGAAGATCACCATCGGAACGGACGGGGCGTCTTCCAACAACAACCTCAATGTGATGGAAGAACTTCATCTGGCTGCGCTTCTCTGCAGAGGAAGCACCCTGGACGCGAATGCGATCTCCGCGGCGGATCTGATCAAGGCTGCTACAAGAGACGGCGCTCTGGCTCAGGGGAGAACCGACTGCGGCCTCATCAAGGAAGGCTTCCGTGCGGACTTCATCTTGTTCGATCTCGACCGGGAGCATCTGACGCCGGACTATGATACACTTGCCAATATTGTCTTCGCGGCGCAGAGTTCGGATATCGTGATGACAGTATGCGACGGAGAAATCATTTATAAGGACGGCGAAGTACTTTTTGTCGACGAAGAAGAGACAAGAGCAAAAGCTTCAGAAAGCTTCAAGAAAGTGCTTGAAAGCCTTTGATGCTTAGTATATAATACTGCTTGCGTGTTTAGGCGCGGCAATAAGGCTGCGCGAGCTGTAAATTAGGAAAGTGGGGTAATTTAATGGCTAATATTAAATCCGCAAAGAAAAGAATCCGTGTAATCGACAAGAAAACTGCTAGAAACAGAAGAGTCAAGGGTCACCTGAAGGATGTCCTGAAGTCATTCGACGCAGCTATCACAGCTGGCGATATGGAACAGGCAAAGGCAGATCTGGCACTGGCTGAGAAGAAGCTGATGCAGGCTGCAGCTAAGGGCACGATCCATAAGAACGCTGCTTCAAGAAAAGTTTCAAGACTGACACAGAGATTCAACAAGGCGAACGCCTAATTCTCACCCGTCCCCACCGGCACATAAGTTAAATGTGCGGCGCACAGCGCCAGAGAAGACGAACCACTCCGGATTGTCTCAGCGGAGTGGTTTTTTATTGTCGCCGCGACTTGTTATGGATAATTGGTATGCAATGCGTGATTTTGTGTTATAATTAGTATCCGGAAATTTGTAGTTTGCAGGGTTTTGACCGAGGTAATATCATGAGTACACATATCAATGCAGCGAATGTAGGCGATATTGCGGAAACAGTTCTTCTGCCGGGCGATCCGCTGAGGGCAAAGTTTATTGCGGAGAATTTTCTGGAAAACGCCGGATGCTATACGGATGTCCGCAATATGCTGGGCTTTACAGGAACCTATAAGGGCGTCCCTGTCTCCGTGCAGGGAACCGGCATGGGAATGCCGTCCATGGGCATCTATTCCTATGAGCTGATCCATGAATACAAATGCAAGAATCTGATCCGGATCGGGACTGCAGGGGCATTCCTGGAAGATCTGGATCTGGGTAAGATCGTTGTCGCGGTAGGTGCGTCAACGGACTCCAATTTCGCGCATACATACAAGCTGAATGGAACCTATGCACCGACGGCAAGCTACGAACTGCTTTCCAAGGTCAGAGATGCATCAGACGCGACCGGCATTGAATTTGCCGCAGGAAATCTGGTGTCATGTGACGTGTTCTACGAAAGCGATCCGGACTGGTGGAAGTCATGGGCGGCAGTCGGCGTACTCGGCGTTGAAATGGAAGCTGCAGCACTGTATATGAACTGCGCAGCAGCAGGAGTGAATGCCCTGGCCATCATGAGCATCAGCGACAACTTTGTAACGGGCGCAAAGTCCACAGTTGAAGAGAGACAAAACAGTTTTACGAATATGATGAAGCTGGCCCTTGAAACAGCGGTTCTGTGTTCGGAATCAAGGAGTGAATAAAATGAAAATACTTGAATCTGCAGAAAACTATCTGGAAGCGATACTTATGGGCCGGGAAGAAAAGGGTGCCGTGAGATCAATCGATGTTGTCAATCATCTGGGCTTCAGCAAACCCAGTGTGAGCGTTGCCATGAAACATCTGGAAGCTGACGACCTGATCAGAAGAGACGGCGACGGCTATATCTGCCTGACGGAGAGCGGAGAAGAAATCGCGCGGATGATCTATGAACGCCACAATCTGCTGACTGACATTTTCGTCAGACTGGGCGTGAACCCGGAAACTGCCAGGGAGGATGCCTGCAAGATCGAACATGACCTGAGCGAAGAGACATTTGAAAGTATCAAGAGAGCGTATACAGCCCACAAAGAAGAGTATCTTAAGTAGTATATGAGCGATTATAAACAATACATCAGAAATTTCAGCATTATAGCCCACATCGACCACGGCAAATCCACACTTGCTGACAGAATGATCGAAATGACCGGAACGGTCAGTCACCGCGATATGCGGGATCAGTATCTGGACAACATGGAACTGGAACGGGAGAGGGGCATTACGATCAAACTGCAGACGACCAGAATGGTCTTTCACAGCAAAGACGGCAATGAATACATCTTCAACCTCATCGATACGCCGGGACACGTTGACTTCACATACGAGGTATCCCGTTCGCTGGCCGCCTGCGAAGGCGCTGTTCTCGTCGTGGATGCCACACAGGGCGTGGAAGCACAGACCCTTGCCAACGTATATCTGGCGATGGACGAGGATCTGGAGATCATGCCGGTGCTCAACAAAATCGATCTGCCAAGCGCCAGACCGGATGAGGTGCGCGATGAGATCGAAGAAGTCATAGGCGTGGAAGCGCAGGATGCGCCGCTTGTTTCCGCGAAAGAGGGAACCGGCGTGGATGAGCTTCTGGAAGAGATCGTGCAGAAGATCCCGGCGCCATCCGGTGATGAGAACGCACGCCTGAAGGCGCTCATCTTTGATTCCTACTATGACAACTATAAAGGCGTTGTTATCTATACGCGCATTTTCGACGGTCAGGTCAAAGAAGGTGACATGATCCGTCTGATGAATACAAACAAAAAATACGAGGTCACTGAAGTTGGTGTGTATTCTCCGGGACCTGTCGAGTGCAACTGCCTCAGAGCAGGGGAAGTCGGCTATATCTGCGCCAGCATCAAGCATGTCGCAGACGCCAGAGTGGGCGATACGATCACATTGGATGATGCGCCGGCAGACGAACCTCTGCCAGGCTACAAAAAGGTTCCGTCCATGGTTTACTGCGGGATCTACCCGGCGGAGGGGGAAAAGTACGAGAACGTCAAGGATGCGTTGGAAAAACTGCAGGTGAACGACGCGGCCTTCCATTTCGAGCCGGAGACATCCACAGCCCTCGGATACGGTTTCCGATGCGGGTTTTTGGGGCTTTTGCATATGGAAATCATCGTCGAACGGCTTGAGCGGGAATTCGACCTGAGCGTCATCACCACGTCGCCGAGCGTTATCTACAGGGTCGTGAAGAACGACGGGACGGTAGTCATGGTGCAAAACCCATCCAACCTGCCTGACCCGATGGAAATCGATCACGTGGAGGAACCCATGGTCCGCGCGGACATCATGGTGCCGAAGGAATATGTCGGCAGTATCATGGAAATCTGCCAGGAACGCAGAGGACGCATGATCCACATGGAATATATCACGAAAACAAGGGTGAACCTGCACTATGATATGCCTTTGAACGAAGTCATCTACGATTTCTTCGATGCGCTGAAATCCAAGACACGCGGTTACGGGTCGCTGGATTACGAGTTTACCAAGTATGAACCAAGCAAGGTCGTGAAACTGGATATCCTGCTGAATAAAGAAATCGTTGACGCCTTCAGCATGATCGTTCACGAGTCCAAAGCTTACGCAAGGGGCCGTTTCGTCTGTGAAAAGCTGAAGGAGATCATACCGAAGCATCAGTTTGAAGTGCCGATCCAGGCCAGCATCGGGCAGAAAATCATCGCCCGTGAGACTGTCAGAGCATACAGAAAGGATGTTATCGCCAAATGCTACGGCGGCGATATCTCGCGAAAAAAGAAGCTTCTGGAAAAACAGAAAGAAGGAAAGAAGCGGATGCGCCAGTTCGGAACTGTAGAAGTTCCGCAGGAAGCGTTCACAGCGGTGCTGAAATATGACGATAACAAGTAGCGACAACAACATAGGATTGTATGTCCACGTTCCGTTTTGTCTCAGGAAGTGCAGATACTGCGATTTCCTGTCCTTTGAATGCCGTGATGACCGTGCGCTCCACCAGTATGCGAATGCGCTGATGCGTGAGATCGAGACCCGTTATGAAGAGTGGCCGTATAAAGTGGTTGACACTGTTTATATCGGCGGGGGCACTCCTTCGATCCTGTCTGAAACGGATATGAAGCATATCATGGAATGTATCACAGATAACTTCACTGTTGTTGACGGGAGCGAAATCACCATCGAAGTGAACCCTGCGACCATCGATGAGAAAAAACTCGAAACATATCTTGCTGCCGGCATCAACAGAATCAGCATCGGGACCCAGTCCTTCGATAATTCGATCCTGAACATGCTGGGGCGCGTCCACAACAAGAATGACGCGCTCAACGCTATCCGACTGGCGAAGAAAGCAGGTTTCAAAAATATCAATGTGGATATGATGTTCGGTATTCCGGGACAGACACTGAAGATGTGGAGGGATTCTCTGCGGCAGTGCATCTTCCTCAGACCGGAGCATATTTCTCTGTATAGTCTTCAGATCGAAGAGGGAACGCCATTTTATCAGATGATGGAAAAGGGAACGATCGACCCGGTAAGCGAAAATGTAGACAGAACGATGTACCATGACGCACTGGATATGCTGGAGAATGCCGGATACCATCATTATGAGATCTCCAATGCCGCGCTCCCCGGATTTGAAAGCAGACACAATCTCAAATACTGGTCTTACAAGGAGTATCTTGGGATGGGACTGGGCGCCAGTTCATTTATCGGCGGATACCGGTTCAAAAACACGTCTTCCATGCTGGAATATGTCAATTTCATTAAGCAGGGGCTTCCTCCGGTCAAGAAGGAGGATGTTGAGAATTATTCCTTACGGGATGAAATGGGCATTTATGTATTCACCGCGCTCCGGAAGAGAGAAGGGTTCGATATCAGAGATTTCGAAGAGACTTTCGGCACTGATTTCTTCTATGTGTATGATCCCATGCTGATCACCAAACTGAGGGGTCTGATCAAGATGGACGGCTTTGTTATGAAACTGACTGACAAAGGTCTGGACGTTTCCAACCAAGTCATGGCAGAGTTCGTGTGATACCGTTTTAAACAGATAAATCGATGGTGTCGTTATTTCATTAACAAGCTTTGATAAAACGATTCGTGTGACGTGAACGAATTTTTATGCAAAAATGCAGAAAGAATCTGCATTTTTTAGTTTGATTTGCTATACACTCAATTATTAGTATGTTAAACTTTAAAAAGTTAATATTGTTCGACAAATAATTAACAACTTTTATTTTCAATTCAGGCACGAGAATTATTATTCAAGGAGGAAAAATCATGTCAGAATTAAGAACAGCATTACCTAAGATCTCGACTCCGCTTCCAGGTCCTAAGGCTGCAGCTCTGATCGAAAGAAGAGCAAAGTCCACCCCTAAGGCCATCGGAACTGCGTACAAAGCAGTCATCGAAAGAGGCGAAGGCGCTATGTTCGAGGACGTAGACGGAAACATCTTCCTCGACTGGATCGCAGGCGTAGGCGTACTGAACATCGGATACTCACATCCTGAGCTGATCGAAGCGGTC